>DASYUI010000009.1:0-186534 GCA_036001425.1 Actinomycetota bacterium | reverse complement strand
GCCGCTCTTGTTGGCGAGGCAGATGTTTTTCCGGACTCGGGCGCTCGAGGAGGCGACCAAAGAACTGCGTGATCGCGAGGTGCTGCTTCAGGCTCTGTCGAACCGGATGGCGGAGGAGCGGCATGACGAGCGGATGCAGATCGCCGGGTATCTCCACGACGATCTGGCTCAGGTCCTCTTCCGTATGTCCCTCCACATCGACATCGGGCAGAAGCACCTGGACAAGGGCAACCTCGAGGACCTGGCCCGGGAGCTGGCCTCCGTGCGCTCGTCTCGGGATCGCACGATGGAGCTCATTCGCTCACTCATCAAGGACTTACGTCAATCGCCGCTCGGGCGGGCCGGCCTGGCAGAGGCGATCGCCTCCTTCTGCTCTGACGCCGAGAAGGCTGCCGGCGCCAGGTTCGTAACCCGGCTCCAGGAGGTCGACATGCCTCCGCCAGTGCAGCTCCTCTGTTACCAGGTCGTCCGGGAGGCTGTTACCAACGCGGTCAAGCACGCCGGCGCGAGCGAGGTTCGCGTGAGTTTGGAGCGGAGCATGGACGGAGCTCGAGTCACCGTCGCGGACAACGGGAGCGGGTTCGACGTGGACCGAGGGTCTCCCGAAGGCCACTTCGGGCTGACCATGATGCGTGAACGAGCTCAGGTCGCCGGCGGCACGTTCCGCATCGAGAGCGCATCCGGGAGCGGAACCATCGTTACTGCTGAGTTCCCCACTTCCTGGCTCTACCAGGTACCGGACGGCCAGGGGACCGGGACCGACGGTCCGCAGACCCCAGCATAGCCGCGGCCAGAAACACAGCCGCTCCTACGTACGAGACAACGTCGCCGACGCTCACCACGATGTTGAATGGCGAGCCGACCGGGATCACGTCCGCCAGCGGGAGGAGAACATCCCCCTCGCCGGACAGGTGGTGCTTGGGGTCGTCGGCGGAGGTGAGTTCATCGATCGACTCTGCCTGTCCCGACTGGCGAACGGCATACTCCGAGACCGGCATCCCCAGGTTCGCTGCAATCACGGCGGCGTTTAAGAGCAAGCCGACGCCGATGACAAGAAAGCCCCTGAGCCACCAGTTGACCGCGACGAAGAACAAGAGGACCGCGTACGAGAGAAGCACCACGCCCACCGGAAGGAGGGCCTGGGCGGTTCCGGCCAGACGAGGGACCGGGACCACCTGGAGGACGAGTCCGACCAGCGCCAGCGGCCAGAGATGGATACGGACCGTTCCGAGGTTCCGCAGTCTGCCTCCGAACCCCCATCCCAGGAGGAGGCCGATCCCAAGGATCGCCGCCAGGAGGAGCACGCGGCCATCATAGGTGACCGGCCACGTTTCCCTGACCGACCCTTCCATTGCTCCCCGGTTCCCTTTGGCATAGGTTCTCGGCGGCGATGAGGGTGAAAGAGCGGACCCAAGAGGGTCAGAAGCCTGTCCGACGCGCTGGCACGGACCGAACGATGTCGGTGCTGGCCGTCGTCGTGGCGCTCCTGGCGCTGGGCGCCGCTGGGCTCGGCGCCAGGGTCTTCGCCGAGTATCAGTGGAACCGGTTTGTCGGGTATCAATCCCCTTACCTGTTCCAGATCTCCCCCGGCCCGGAGACTCCACCTCTCACCGACGAAGTCGTCATCGTCGTGGTGGACGGCCTTCGGAACGATGTTGCCCGAACACTGCCCACCTTCCGGAGCGTCGCCGAGGCCGGCTCCTTCCTCACGGCCCGCACCTCCCAGCCTTCACTGTCGCTGCCCGGCTGGACCCTGCTTACGAGCGGGGCACCGCCAGAGATCAGCGGGGTCACCACCAATTGGTACGAAGGTCCCGTGCGGGTCGACAGTTTGTTCAGCTCCGGGGATCGGGCCGGTATCACCACCTCGATCGTCGGCCATTCAGCGTGGAAGCAGCTGTACGGCGATGTGGTAACCGAAGCGTGGTTCGGGGGCAAGGACGACGCTGCCAGTGACGAGGAGGTGGGCCGCCAGGCGATCCGGATCATCCGCCAGCTGCATCCCGAGCTCCTGCTCGTCCACCTGCCTGACGTGGACAACACGGGACACGCGTTTGGCGTCGGTCCTGAATACCGGCAGGCAGCGGAGCGCGCCGACGCCGTCATCGCCCGCATTCTCGAGGAAGCCGGGACGGACGCGACCGTCGTTCTGACTTCCGACCACGGTCATATCGACGCCGGCGGCCACGGCGGAGCAGAGGACGTCGTGACGACGACGCCACTTGTCGTGGCCGGGCCAGGCACAGTGATCGGTGCAACCGGAGAGGTCTCTCAAGCCGACGTGGCGCCTACCGTAGCCGCCCTGCTTGGCCTGTCACGTCCGACGCATGCGACCGGCACGGTTCTGGATGGACTCCTCGACGTGAGCGAAGCCGAGCGGGAGCGGATCCACGAGGCTCACGCGAAGGTGGAGGAGAGGTTCTTCGGGCGGGCGGCCAGTGTGCTCGGCGGGAAAGCCCACGACGCAGCATCCTTCGAGCGCGTTCAGGATGCCAAGGCCCGCAGTTCCGCGCTCGTCCGGTTCCCGCTCACCGTGCTGGCGCTCATCGCTGCGGCGATCCTCGTTGTCTTCGCTACGCGGCGTCTTCACGGCGGCGCCTTGATCGGGGGAGTCCTGGCCTTCGCGGCTGTGTGGGCGGGACTCTTCTTCGGCCGCGGCCTCACGCTCTCGTTCTCGCTCTTCAACACGGAAGCTCAGATCGAAGGATTCCTGCTCGCGCGAACGGTGGATTCCGTGATCGCCGGCGTCGTTGCCGGATTGGTGACCGGGTTGATCGCCGGACGCAGGCGCGCGGAGAGATGGTTCAGCCACGGCGTTGGTCTCGCCGCGTGGATCCTGCTCGTGCTGGGGGCCCTCGTCGGCGCCTTCGTCGTGGTGTATGGGTGGGGATTCGAGTGGGGACTCCCCAACCTCACGGCGGCCTTCGCCGAGTACATGGCACTGCTGGCCATGCTCGGAGTCGGAGCGGGAGCGATCCTCGTCGCCCTCGCGTCCGCTGGAGCCGCGTGGGTGGCCAGGCCCCGCGCCTGACGGATTCGCTTCCCGCGCCCCCGGATATGCTGGGGGAAAGAAGACACGCTATCCCAGGGAGGGATCGTGACGGAGTCAGAGGGACAGTCGCAGGAGCGCGTCGTCGTGGCGAATCCGGAGGGGTGGCCAGTAGAACCGCCTCGGCCCGACCAGGCGGAGCCTCAGGGCGAAGGGGCGCAAGGGGACTCGATCGAGCAGCCCGCGAAGCTCCTGCGGATCGCCTCGATGATCCGCGAATTGCTCGAGGAGGTCCGTCAGGCTCCTCTCGACGAGGGGGGGCGAAAACGCCTCCTAACCGTGTACGAGCGGTCCGTGGACGAGCTGAAGGACGTTCTCTCGGAGAATCTGCAGAAGGAGCTCGATGCCTTGTCGGCCCCCTTCAGCGACACTCCGTCCGAATCGGAGCTCCGGGTGGCCCAGGCGCAGTTGGTGGGGTGGCTCGAGGGACTGTTCCACGGGATCCAGGCGGCCTTGTGGGCCCAGCAGGCCATGGCCCGCGCCCAGTTCGAGGAGATCCGTCGTCGCGGGTTGCCGAGCCACGCCACGCCGTCCCGGGACCGGCCCGAGTCGCCTGGGGGACCGCCGGGCCAGTACCTCTAGCATCACCCTCTCCATGAGGGGGGCGGTGCTTCGAACCTACCATGACGGGACCAAGCACACTCCGAGAAGCGTCCGCGAGAGCCAACACTTCCTGGACTGGCGCAACGAGCCGTCGAAGCTCAAGCGTTACGTCGGCCTGGAGCCCACTCCGCTCCCGCCCTTCGTTCCGACCGGCGTGCCCGCGCTGGAAGCCATAGCGGGTTCGGGTGGCCCCGATGGGGACGCCCGTGTGGGCCTCGAGGCCCTGTCCCACCTGCTGTTCCATTCCGCGGGGATCTCTCGAACGTTCCGATCGGAAGTCGGCGAGTTCCACTTCCGAACGTACGCGTGTGCAGGGGCCCTGTATCCCGTGGAGGTCTACGTCGTCGCAGGCGAGGTGCAGGGGCTCGCGACCGGCGTCTACCACTACGCCCCGCTCGAGCACGGCCTGACCCTTCTGCGCGACGGGGATTTCCGAGGGAGCCTCGGCCTGGGCGGTGCGCAACCCGGCGCGGCCACCTTGGTCCTCACCGGGATCCCGTGGCGGACTGCGTGGAAGTACGCGTCGAGGGGATTCCGCCACCTCTATTGGGATGTTGGGATGATGCTGGCCAACCTCCTGGCCTCGGCCGCGGCCCTCGGTGTGCAGGCCCGAATCCACCTGGGTTTCGTTGACCGTGCCGCCAACGACGTGGTCGCGGTGGACGGCCACACCGAGTTCGCATTGTGTGTGGTGGCGATTGGGAGGGGAGAGGCCGCCGGCGCCCCCGACGTCGCTGACCTCGACCGCGAGGTCGAGCCGGTGTCCCCTCGACCCGGGCGAGACCCCCGGATCGAGGAAGCGCACCGGGCGATGGTGCTGGCGTCGGGTGACGACGTTCGAGCGTTCCGAGAGGGCGCGCTCGAGGCGCAGGCGCGCCAGGACGAGCAGCTGTTCCCTCCGGTTACCCCGCTGCCGCCAGAAGAGCTCTCCAAGGATCCCCTCGAACGTGTAGTCCGCAGGCGCGGCTCCAGCCGCGCGCTCGCGCGGGAGTCGATGCCTGCCTCCGAATTCGCGGCGATCCTCGACCGGGCCTTTGTCGGGGTGCCCGGCGACTGGCTCCGGGGAGGCGGGACCACGCGCGCCGTGGTCATGGTGGCCGCGCTGGAGGGACTGGCGGCCGGGATCCACGACTACTGGCCGGGCGGCCGATTCGCGCTTCTCCGGGAGGGGACGTTCCGGGGCGAGGCGGGATACCTCTGCTTGGAGCAGCGGCTGGGCGCCGACGCGGCGGCGGTGACCTTTCTTCTCGCCGACCTCAACCGGGCCCTCGGAGCGCTGGGAGACCGCGGGTACGCCGCGGCTCAGGTCGAAGCGGCCATCGTGGCCGGTCGGATCTATCTCGGGGCGTATGCGCAGTGCCTGGGAACGAGCGGCATCACGTTCTACGACGACGACATCCGCCGGTTCTTGTCGACGGAGCTCGAACCGATGCTCGTCGTGGTCAGCGGTCCAGAGGGCAGGCGGGCGGCCATCCGTCGGTGCCGGGAGGTGCGCCGGCCGTCATGATGTTCGCTGTGCCAGCAGCGGGGAGGTGCTGACCGTGCGGACCGCTCATCTTGCGATGGGGCTGTTCATCGTGGGGGGGTTCGGGGTCCTCTGGCTGTGGGGTCTGACCACCTGGATCCTCAGGCGCGGTCCGGGCCGGGCGTTCTGGTGGCTGGTCGCCGCGGTGCAGGTAGCGCTCATCGCCCAGCTCGTCGCAGGGGTGATCCTCCTGCTCCTAGGAGGCCGACGTCCGATCCTCCACTACGCGTACGGGGTCGTCTTTCCGGTGTTCGTCCTGATGGGCGCGCATTGGGTCGCCCGGGAGGTGATGCCGGAGCGTCCCTGGGCGCCGTTCGCCGTGGCGTCCTTCATCGCCTCCGGCCTGACGCTGCGGGCGCTGACGACGGGCCTGGGGATCGGCTGAGCGGGCAATGTCCCGCCCGAAGGCGGGCTGACCAGCGAGACCTGTTATCGTTTCGCACGCGGCCGCGTCGCTCGTGACGCAGGCCGCCACGGTGCGGGATACGGAGGTTCGGTGGCACGTCGAAGAGGAGCACGACCGCGGGCGCGTCCCTCGCGTCCACCCCAGACCGCGGAGGAGCGGGCGAAGCGCCTGGAGCGCGCGGGCCCGCAGAAAGAAGCCGCCCTGCAGGTGGAGGGGACGGTGGCGGAGTCCCTCCCCAACACCATGTTTCGCATCGATCTCGACAACGGCCACCGCATCCTCGGTCACATCTCCGGACGGATGCGCAAGCACTACATCCGGATCCTTCCGGGAGACCGGGTCACCGTGGAGCTCTCGCCGTACGACCTGACGCGCGGCCGGATCGTGTATCGGCACCGCTGAGGCGAGCATGAACGCCCGCCGTCTCATCTTCTGGGCGCTGATGATCGTCATCGTCGCGGTCTGGTGGGCCTCTGGGCTCGGGCGCCTGCCCGCGGATCCTCGTCGGTTCTTTAGCGAACAGGAGATCGCGAGGGCCCACGACTACCAGGGGCCCAGGTACGCGGCGTACGCGATCGGGACCATCCTCGGGCTGGCCGTCCTGGCGGTGCTGGCGTTCACGCCGGCGGGGGACCTGCTGCTACGCCCCGTTCGCTCGTGGCCGTGGCCGCTGGCGGCCGCCGGCGCGGTCGTCTTCACCACGGTCGCCGTAGCCCTCGTCCGGCTGCCGGTCTCCTTCTGGCGGGGATACCTCCACGAGCGTGAGTGGGGATTCTCGACGCAGTCCGTTGCTGGGTGGTTCGGTGACTGGGGGAAGGCTCTGGGGATCTCCGTCGTCATCAGCGCTCTCGTCCTGGCCGGTCTCGTGGCGCTCATCCGATTCCTGCCGCGAACATGGCCCGCGGTCGCTGCTGTGGCCGGGGCAGCGGTCGTCGTGCTCCTCACCTACCTGGCGCCAGTGGTATTCGAGCCACTCTTCAACCGGTTCCAGCCCCTCGATGACCGGGAGCTGGCCGCGGAGCTCATGGGGCTGGCCGAGCGGGCTGGAGTGCCGGTGCGGGAGGTGCTTGTAGCGGACGCCAGCCGGCGCACGACGAAGGAGAACGCATACGTCTCGGGGTTCGGAACTACCCGCCGGCTCGTCGTATACGACACGCTGCTTCGAAAGGCCGACAGCGACGAGATCGAACTCGTGGTTGCCCATGAGTTGGGGCATCGACGAGAACACCACGTGGAGTGGGGAACCGCGATCGCGGCAGCAGCGACCGCGGCCGGGGTCCTGTTCCTGTGGCTCTTGCTCAGGTCCGAAACGGTATTACGCGCGGGCCGCGTGGCGGCGCCCGGTGACCCCCGGATCGTTCCGTTCGTCATCTTCACGGTTGCCGCCCTGAATCTGCTGACTCTTCCGCCGAGCAACTGGCTCTCACGCCGCCTCGAGCGCTCGGCGGACAGCTTTGCCCTCGAGCTCACGGGGGACGAGGAAGCATACGTCCGAACTGAACGGGGCCTGGCCCTCCGCAATCTCGCGGACCTCGACCCGAACCCTCTCACGTACCGGCTCCTCTTCACGCACCCCGCCCCAGCCGAGCGCATCGCGCTGGCCGAGGAAATGGAGCGACGGTGAGCGCCCCGTCCTCCGCCGCCCGGGAAGCGAGATCTCCCCTCGGGTGAGCGAAGAAGCCGCCCTCGAGATCGAGATCCCCGCCGGGGATCGGACGGTGAAAGGGTCGTTGGGGCTCGTCGAGCACCAGCAGGGAGTGGTCGTCTTCGCCCATGGGACGGGCAGCGGCCGGCTGAGCCCGCGCAACCAGGCGGTCGCCCGGGCGCTGAGGGATCGTGGGCTGGCCACGCTCCTGATGGACCTGCTCACTCCCGAGGAGGAGCTCGACCGGGCCAACGTGTTCGACGTTGACCTCCTCGCCGGCCGGCTACTGGATGCCACTTCAGATCTCGGTCGCCGCGGGTACACCGCGGGGCTCCCGGTCGGCTACTTCGGTGCCAGTACCGGGGCTGCTGCCGCGCTGCTCGCCGCTGCCCAGCGCCCGGAGACGGCCGCGATAGTGTCCCGAGGCGGCCGCCCCGACCTGGCCGCCGACCGGCTGGTCGAGGTGCGGGCCCCAACGCTGCTCATCGTTGGTGGGGAGGACCCCGTGGTCCTGGAGATGAACCGGGAAGCTCTCTCCCTGATGACGTGCGAGAGAGAGCTGGCGGTGATCCCGGGGGCTGGCCACCTGTTCGAGGAACCCGGGACCCTCGAGGAGGTGGCCCGGCTGGCCGGGAACTGGTTCGGGCGGCACATGGGAGAAGGCAGCTAAAACGGAACCGCCGGAGTCCGAAGACTCCAGCGGTTCCAAAGCGATTTATAGACCACTCCCCCGCCGGCATGCAACCCTCCGTGGAGCATTTGTCACTCTTTTTCCTTCGGCGCAGGTCATCCCCTGTCGAGGGGCGCAGAGGACCCCCGTGCTACAGTGGCTGCGGCCACGCGCCCCCGACGTACCCCTGGAGGTCGAATGGATGAGCAGTCTGCACGCACGGTTTGGGAAGGGAGCATCGGTAAGACGCCCCTTCGCGTCGATGTGCTCCCCTCGGGCCGGATCGTGGCCACCTGGAGGGTGGCAGGCTCAGAGCGCCGCTCGGTAGTGGAAACCATCGAGCAGTTCGAGCGCACCGTTCTGTTCCAGCTCATGATCTCGGCACCACCCGAGCATGACACGGTGGCCTCCGAGGTCGTCGCGGCGGTCGAGAAGGCCCGGGTGGACCTGCCGGACCCCGCCACGCTGCCCCGTGCCCGGCGGTCTCGGAGTCGCCCTCAGCGTCGGAACCGACCTCAACGTCGACGCCGCTGACCCCCGCCGGACCACCTATCATGAAGACGGCTCCCAACGGCCCCTCGCTACGAAGGTCCTTCCGTAGTAGAAAGATTGCTCGATGAACGTCCAGAGCCTTCGAGAGAGCAACGCCATGCTAGCTGCGGCAGCGGCGCGGTCGCAGCCTGGTCAGCGGATCGAGGCGACTCCCGCCGAGCTGGCCGAAGAGGCCGGGCTCGGCAGCCGGCTGGCCGCTGCTCGAGCGATCCGGGCCCTCATCGCCCGAGGACGCATCGAACAGGACGGCCGTGGGTACCGTCTGCTCGACGCCCGGCCGCTGGGCGAGGGGGAACCGACGTCCGTCCGTCGCCCGGTCCGGCGGCGCAAGCGGGGCCGGCCCAGGGCGGGCGAGGAAGATTCCCTTCCCACCTACGAGCAGGTCGGGCGGGTGGTCATCGAGCGGCTGATCGAGCTTTCGGCGGAAGCCGCGGAGATGCGGGCGGCCTTGGACCGGGCTCGCGCTGAGGCCGAAGCCGCCCGCCGGGAGGCCGTTGAGGTCAACCGGGCGGCGGCCGAAGACCGGCGGCGGGCACGGTCCCTGGAGGACGAGGTCACCGCCCTCAGGCGCCGGCTCGAGATGACCGAGGGCAACCTCCGCTCGTTGGTCCAGGCGGCCCGTCAGCGGCCGGCCGCGCCGCTCGAGGATACGGACGCCAAGGCCATCCTGGACATTCTCTCCAGGACGGGGGCCGGGGCCGAGCGCGGGGGCGACTGAGCGGCTCCGCTCGCCGCCGCCCGTTTCCCGGCGGCATGTCGGAATCGCTAAAGTCTGGACCTGGCGCGTTCGAATCTTCTCGGTGAGGGGCTATTCCACGTGGATGATCAGCGCCTGACTCCCGAGGCTACTTCTGCGCCTGGGGCCGGCCGGCCTTCCGGGCCTTCTGCTCGTTTGGGCGGTCCGCCCTCAGCCGGGCGCCTGCCCGGGGCCCGCCGCCTTTCTGACGACCCCGACCCCGACCCGACTCCCCGTCGCCCCGTCTCTATCGACCCTCACCAGGACGAAGCCATTGGCGGCGTCCTGCGATGGCTGCGCGAGGAGCTCGGCACCGAGGCGCTCGCCTATCTCCACGTGACGCACGACGGGGACGAACGGATCATGGTCGAGCCTCGGGGGCTCGACGCTCAGTCCGTCCTCGACCTGGCCCGCCGGGCCCGGAACGCCCTGGCCGACTGGGACCCGGAGGAAGGTCCGCAGGTCGACGAGACCGGGACGCGGTGGAGCGGCCGCGGTGGCTCGAACGTCATCGTGTTCGACGAAGCCGCGGCGGAGCATCCCGCCGAATCGCTCCGCTCCGCCCAGGGGCTCATCGAGGGAATCAGGGCTCTCCAAGAGGCTCCCGACGGACGGGAGCTCGAGAATCGGATCCGCGCGATCCCCGGGGTCGCTTGGGTGGAATACACACCCGACGAGCCGCCCACGTTGCGGGTGCTCGTCGCCGAGGACGCCGACTCCGCGGAGGTCCATGCGGCGGTGGAAGGGGCCCTGGCGGGAGCGGCGGTTGCCCTTCACTGGGTGGAGCCCGAGCCGCTGGGCAAGGAAGAGCCCCGGCCACGGCTGGTGAAGGTGCGAGTCGAGGTGGACACCGAGAGCATGGCGGAGGTCCACCTTCGATGGAACGGCCACCGCCTCGAGGGCCACGGGAGCGCCTCGGCCTCGGCGGCAGGACGGTTCCACTCTGTCGCGTACGCGACCGCCGATGCACTCGCCCCCCTCCTCGACGGCGACATCGAGGTGGAGGGGCTGTATTCGGCGCTCACCCACGACCAATCAGAGCTCCTCATGGCCGTGGTCCAGGCGCGTGGGGAGCGCCTCGTGGGCGCGGTCCTCAGCCGCCCCGGCGAGGAGGACCTCAGCGCGGCCAAGGCGATCCTCGACGCGGTGAACCGCCGCCTGCCGCACCTGGTAAACGGGAACGGACAGCACCCCGTCCACGAGGTCCGGGAGCTCCGGGAGCCCCCTGGTGGGGGGCCTGGCAAGCGCTCCTAGCGGGAACGAAGGCGCACGCCCAGCAGCAACCCGCCGCCGAGAAGCGCCAGCGCGATGAGCGCCAGGGCAACCCATAGCAGGGGTGAGGTCGCTCCAGACGTAGGCTCCACCGCGGGCTGGTCGGACGGGCGAGTCGGGATGGCATCGGGGCTCACGCTCACGTCGACCGCGCCACGGCCAACGGTTCGCTCGCGTCCGTTCAGAAGGTTGCGCACGACCACCTTGCCGCCGCTGGTGGCGTACACGAGGGTGGAGCCGGCGACATCGAACGCCCGGACGTTCTCCGCAACGATCTGCCCTTCGAGCGTCTCGACCGCGCCTGACCGCCCAAGCTCCCCGGCCCGCAGCAGGAGCACGCCCTCCGGTCCGTAGGCGGCGTCCAGGATCATCCCCTCGAGGTCGCCTTCGGCAAGTGTCTCCGGTTCGCCACCGCCGATCGGATACTCGACCAACTCGGTGAATCCCTCGGCCCCCTGGATGACCAGGACGTCCTCGTCATCCGGTCCCCACGACACGGGCTGGAATCCGCACTCGCAAAAGCCTTCCAGGGACTCGAGGATCTGCTCCGATCCATCGGGCCGGAGCGCCACGAGCTCGGGCGCTTGGATCTCCCCACCGAAGCGCCACTCGCTGCCCGCAACCTCTTCGATCTGGACGAGGGACTCGGCGAACGCGGTGGCGTCCTCCGGAGCGCCGAACTCGCCAACCGAGTACGTCGTCCCGTTCTCTTGCCACGACAGGAAACACGTCGACGCGCCACAGAAGAACGCGCCGATGGTTCCCCGGACTTCCACCTCCGTCGCATCCGGCGGGGGCTCCTCCGCGCCCCGACGCCCGCCGACGAACACGTTGAATTGTTCAGCGTGCGACATCTGACCCTCGGGATCGTTCGTGAACGTGAGTTGGTACGAGCGGCGGGCGCTCTCGGCGACGGTGGAGAGCTCGACCGGACCAGAGGGCTCCTGAGGCGGTGTCAGAACGGAGACCTCGGTTGAGGCGAGCACGGGGATCGCCTCGCGGAGGAACGCCGGGACATCGGAGCCCCGGGTGACGAACCGCTGGATCGCCACCGGCCCACGTGCCCCGGCCGCGAGGGCGAGGTACAGCGTGCCGTCCGGGGGAAGCAGCTCTCGGCTGCGTCCTCTGCGCGAGATGCGGATCACCGAGCTGGTCGTGAAGTCCTCGCCTTCCTGCTGGACGGCGAACAGGGTTCCGCCGGGGCCGAGATCGGCGGTGATCACGTCCTCGGCCAACACACGTGACCCGGTCCCAGAGGACCGTACGAGGTGGAGTGACCCAGGGGAGAACGGGTCCTGCGCGCGGACGTAGGCGACCCACCGAACCTCGGCGGCGGAGGCCGTGTGCGGAAGGAGGATCGCGGTGGAGCTGAGGAGGGCGAGGAGGAGAGTGGTTCTGCCCCGGCGCATCCCGTGAAGCGTAACAGGCACGCGTGCCCCCGGGGCCTCCTCCGGCAGGTTCGGGTAGAGAGGGGATCCCCCCGAGGGAGGCAGGTCTCGTGGCTCAAGGGGCCACCACCTACCGGAGGAGCTACCCCGTGGGGTCTTGGCCTTACCAGCATGCCCCTTCGTGGGGTCGAAAGAGCGACAGCAGCGTGACGATTCGATGACAAGTCGAACGCCGTTCGGTCGTCCGTCCGACATTGTGACGCGACCGTGTCGGTCGTCCGCCCGACGCGTCAGGCCGGGTTCTCCCCCGGAGAGGGTGAGGCTTTCGCGTCGGGCTTCCTGGGCGGCGCCGGCGCGAACCGTGCGTAGTCCTGTCTCGTCACTGGACGGTCGGCGACAAGGCCGTTTCCGATGAGCACGTCGACCGGCTCACTCTCGATGGAGAACAGCACGTTTAGGATCTCCGTCCCCTCCTGGGTGAGTGTGTACACGACCTGGGCGAGGCGCAGGGCCAAGGGCTCTCCGGTGGCTCCACTCTCGAACTCCCCGGACAGGTCGACGGTGGCCACGTTCTGGTCGACCTGGATCGAGAGAAGACGAGTATTACGCGGGATAGCAGTGAAGAGGTCGGTGTTCCCCACGGGGTTCTCGACCTCGAGGAGAGCCTCCACGAGAGCGGCCGGAAGAGAGATCGCGGGCGGTAGCTCCCGTCGCACCTCGGAGAGGCGCCCCTTGTCCACCAGGAACACCGTCCCTTCATCGGGGATCTCCTCACCTTCGACGGGCACCTGGTCCGCGGGACGTCCGTACACGTCCTCCGGCAACTCGGAGCGGGGGATGAGGTGCAGATCCTGTGTCTGGCAGGATGTCAGGAGCATCGTGGCGACAACGAGGAGCGCTGAGCGCTTCACGACACCGCTCCTTTCGCAGCGTGCTCTGCCGACGCGTCCTCGTCGCGCCGGGGCAGCCGGAGCGTGAACCGGGCGCCTCGTCCGGGAGCGCTCTGGACGGCGATCTCTCCGCCGTGGAGGTGGGCGTTCTCGCGTGCGATGGCGAGCCCCAGCCCCGCCCCACGGCCGTCGCCGCGGTGACGGGCGGGATCGGCCTTGAAGAACCGCTCGAAGATACGAGGGCCGACTCCTGCGGGGATCCCAGGCCCCTGGTCCTCCACGGAGAGAAGGAGATGACCGTCGCCGGCACCCACGCGAACGGTGACGTCGCGCCCTTCTCCGTGGATCACCGCGTTGTCCACGAGGTTCGCCACCACTCGCTCGATACGTTGCTTGTCCGCCATCGTCGAGAGCGTTTCGTGCTCGCTCTCGACGACCACGGCGATATTGTCCCCGCCGGCCCGTCGCCGTCGCGCGGCCACCTCGCGGGCGAGATCGGCGAGGTTCAGTCGCTCCCAGGACATCTGGACCCTGCCGGCCTCTACGCGAGAGATCTCCAGCAGATCGTCGACGAGATGACGAAGGTACTCAACGTCGGCCGATAAGAGCTCCAATGCCCGGCGAAGGGAGGGGGGCAGATTGCGTTCCCCCTGGAGGAGGTAGTCGGTGGACGCGCGCAGCGTCGTGAGCGGGGTGCGCAGCTCGTGCGAGACGTCTCCGACGAAGCGCCGCTCCCGGGCGATGCGTTCCTCGAGGGCCGCGGCCATCTCGTTGAATGACCGAGCCAGAGCGGCCAACTCGTCTCCACCTTCGACGGTGAGCCTGGTTTCGAGCAGGCCATCGGCGACCCGCCGGGCGGCCTCGCTCGCGCGCCGGACCGGGCCGACCAGTCGTCGGCTCGCACGGGCGCCGACCGCGGCAGCAAGGGCCACCGCGCCGAGGGCCACACCGATCAGCACCCGCCGCAGCACGGCCAGGGTCTGGTCGAGATCGCTCAGCGGGTAGAAGAAGAATGCTCGCACGCCGTGTCCAGGAACGGGGGATCCGAATACCAGCTGCCGGGACTCGCCGGGTCGGAACGCGTATCCCACGCTGCCCTGACCGACCGCGGCTTCCAACTCCCTGGGGACAGAGCGGTCTGATATGGAGAGCGAGGAGGAGAAGAACCGCCCGGCCCGTCCATCCTCGATGACCAGGGTCTCGAACGCGCCCCGCGTCTCCAGGAAGCGCCCCAGCTCAGCCAGCGAAACCTCTCCCTCTGCCCGCGACAGGTACGAGACGGCGAAGCGCACGTTGCTGATGGCCTGCCGGGTGGAGTCATCGACCCGCTGGTTCAAGAGGTAGCGGTAGGCCAGCAGATAGGTGGAGCCGGCTACGAGCGCGGAGAGTACCAGTGCCCCGGCGATGAACGCGATGCTGATCCGCCACCTCAAACCGACCTGGCGACGCCTGCGGAGGGGTCTCATCGGTGCCGCCTCATCCTCCACCGGCAAGCTTGTACCCGAGTCCCCGCACCGTTTGCACGATGCGGGGCTCGGCGGGGTCGTCCTCAATCTTGCCGCGGAGCCGCCGGACATGGACATCGACCAGTCGCGAATCCCCGAAGTAGTCGTATTCCCAGACTTGCTGGAGGAGCATCTCCCGGGTGAACACCTGATTCGGGCGGGACGCAAGCGTGCAGAGGAGCTTGAACTCGGTCTTGGTGAGGTGGACCGGGGCGCCACCCTTGGTCACCGTGGCCGCGTCGGGGCTGATCTCGAGCTGCCCCAGAACGATCGTGCGGGGAAGCGATCCTCGGTCTCGGGCCCTTCGCAGGAGAGCCCGGATGCGGGCCAAGAGCTCCTTGGTCACGAACGGCTTGGTCACGTAGTCGTCGGCTCCGGACTCGAGTCCGACCACGATGTCGACGGTGTCCGTCTTCGCCGTGAGCATGAGGATCGGCACCGGACTCCGCTTCCGAATGTCGCGGCACAGCTCGAAGCCGTCCCGCCCTGGGAGCATGACGTCGAGGATGAGGAGATCGGGATCGTCGGCGTCGAACACGCCGAGGGCCTCCTCTCCGGACTCCACCGTCCGAACGCCGTAGCCCTCGCCTTCGAGAGCCATGCCCACGATCTCCCGGAGCCGGGCATCGTCGTCGACCAGCAGGATCAGTGGCGAGACCATCCGAGGAGATTATCTGCCACGCGAGAACGTGTGGTCCTGCACGCGACGCCCGCGAGGTTCCTGTTACATTCCTGCCTCGATGGACCGTAGACCTCCTCGCAATCCCGGAGATGAGCCCAGCGCAGTGTTGACGCGTCAGGCCTTCGACCGGCTGCAGGAGGAGCTCGATCAGCTCACCACCGAAGGACGCCGCCTCATCGCCGAGCGGCTCCTCCGGGCCCGGGAGCACGGGGATATCAGGGAGAACGCGGAATACGACGCGGCGAAGGACGAGCAGGGGTTGATGGAGGCCCGGATCCGGCAGCTCCAGCGGATGCTGAAGGATCCGGACATCGTCGAGATTCTCGAGGACGCCGAGGAGGCCGCCCCCGGGGTCCTCGCCACGCTCCGCCCGCTCGAGGAGGACGATCCCGAGGACGAGCTCTACCTCCTGGCGGCGACGAAGGAGGAACGGGCCCCCGGGGCGCGAACCGTATCCGTGTCCTCCCCCCTCGGGCAGGCCCTTCTCGGCCGGCGGGTCGGCGATCGCATCACCTATCAGGCACCGGGCGGTCTGTTCGCCTACGAAGTCGTGGCCTTGGAGCCGTTCCGCCCGTGACCGCCGCGGTACGCTCGCGGCGTGCTTCGGCTCTTCGGCTTGCTGGTTCTGATCGGCGGAACCCTGGCCTTCCTGTTCCTCCCCTGGCCCTGGCGGGTGGTAGTTCCCATTGCCCTCGCGGGGGTCGAGGCCATCGAGCTCTCCATCTGGCTGTCCCTGAGGCGTCGACGGCCCCTTTCCGGGCACGAGGCTCTCGTGGGGGAACGAGGGGTCCTCGCCGGGCCGTCCCGCGTGCGCATCCGGGGGACCTCCTATCCGGCGAGGGTGGTTGACGGGGAGGTCGGAGACCGGGTGGAGGTCGTGGCCGTGGATGGGATGAACCTGGTGGTCCGTCGGGCCCGAGAGGGCTGATTCGGGGGTCTCATATGCTTTCGTCCACACTGCTCCGGCCGCGTGCGGTGTAGGATGGAATGACCTGCTCAGAGGGGTGGCGATGAGGCCGGTACGGGTCCAGGTCATCACCTACGCGCCCACGGCGTTCTACCACTGTCAGCACTGCGAGCTGACCTTTTCCGAGATGGGGTTGGGAGAGCGCATCCACCAGGAGCAGGCCCGAGAGGCCCTCCCCGACGACCTCCGCCACGAGTACGAGCTCGTCTCGGGTTGGGTCCACGACGTCGTCCACCGCTTCGGGACCAAGGTCCGCGTCAGGCTGGTGGATGCCGCTTCCATCGAGGGTTTCTGGAAGTCGCTTCGCCACGGCGTCCGGCGGTACCCGGCTGTGATCGTCGAGGGGGAGCGGAAGCACGTCTCGGGCGATCTGGAGGTTGCGGGGCAGGTGATCGAGCGTTTCGTCACCGCCCCTCACAACTGACGGTTCCGAAGGAGGTGAGGCTCAGCCGCGAGAGCGTCGGCGAAACGAGACTCCCTGGCTATCAGTGAGGCAAGCCTTGGATGGGAGAGAGGGGGGTGAGGGATGAATTCACTGTGGGTCGTGGTCATCGGTTTCGTGGTGATCCTCACCATGTACAACCTGTACGCGAAGAGGATCGACCGAACCGTCATACAAGCTGACCGCGAGCGGCCCACGCCTGCGAGGATGTACATGGACGGCGTGGACTTCGTGCCCACCAGCCGGTACGTCCTGTACGGCTACCACTTCAAGTCGATCGCTGCCGCGGGACCCATCGTGGGGGTCATCACTGCGGCGAACATCTGGGGCTGGCTCCCCTCGATCATCTGGCTCATGGTCGGGGTGAGCCTGATCGGGTGGGCCAGCGACTACAGCGCGATCATGGTGGCCGTCCGCAACGACGGGAACTCTCTGTCGGCGATCGCGCATCGACTGATCGCTCCGCGGGCCAGGACGATCCTGTTCGTGTTCATCTTCTTCTACCTGCTGCTGGTGGCCGGAGCGTTCGTGGGCATCATGGCCGGCGTGCTGGATGCCAACCCGACGGTGCCGTTCGGCATCACCGTGTTGGCAGTGGCAGGGCTGGCCGCGGGCCATCTGATCTACCGACGGAAGGCTAATCTCATCAGCGTGACGCTCGGAGTAGTCATCGTCACCCTGCTGGCGATGGCTCTCGGCCCTCTCGGGGCCGATACCAAGTCGGTGCCGCCGGACTACAGCAAGGGACCGATCAGTGGGACCGTCCTGAGCATCAACAAGGGACTGAACGGCGTCTCCGATGCGAACCCGAAGGGGAACCCCTTGTACGGGGTGGTTGACCCAACCAACGCGGACCCGCGTGTCCCACCGCCGGACCCGGCGACGGGAGAGCGTCCCGAGACGGCGGCGTTCAATCCGGCCACCGGCGAGATCAGCGTGTTTCCGAGCTTCGTGTTTTGGGCGCTGTTCCTGTTGGTGTTCAGCTATCTGGGTGCGAACCTGCCGATCTGGCGGTTCGCGCAACCCGTGAACTACATTGGGTTCTACGTCACGGCACTGACCATCGGCATCAGCGCCATCGGTGCAATCTTGGCGCCCTTCATCGCGTCCGATGTCGCCACGTTCAAGATCCCTACGTACACCAGCTTCCTGGGGTCTGAGTCGATTCGAGCGACGGGCGCGCTCTGGTCGTTGTGGCCGATGCTGTTCGTGACCATCGCCTGCGGAGCGATCTCCGGGTGGCACGCTCTGTTCGGTTCCGTCGGTACAGCCCGGCAGCTCGAGTACGAGACGGACGCGCTGCCGGTCGGTGGCGGCGGGATGTTCTCGGAGAACACGCTGGGGCTGCTGTCGCTGACGGCGGTGGCCATCATCGGCGGAGGCATCGCCGGAGCCAGAGCGTTCGCTGCCGGTGTCGGTCAGCTCCTCAACGTGGCCACTTTCAAGGCGCTTCCGGTCGACTTCGGCACCGCTTTGGGGGCGGGGGCGTTCGTCGTCATCGTGCTCACGGTGGTCCAGCTGGTATTCCGGGTGATGCGAGTAACGCTTGGCGAGTGGCTGGGCGATGCGTGGGTCGGCTTCAAGAACCAGCACGTCGCCTCGATCATCTCGATGGCCCTGACGCTGGCGCTGGTACTTTCCGGCACCTGGGTATATCTGTGGGTGCTCTTCGGCGCGTCCAACCAACTCATGGCGGCGCTGTCGCTCTTGGTGGTGACCATCTGGCTGGCATCGACCGGCCGGAACCCCGCGTTCGCGGGCGTACCGATGCTGTTCATGTACACGACCACGATCGCCGCGACGTTGGTGACGGCGTACAACCTGTACAAGACCATCGCCATCAAGGAGGGCGTGGCCACCATCTCGGTGATCGGCGCGTGGGCCATGATCATCGTGGCCCTGTTGATCACCGTGGCTGCTCTGGTCATCGCGTACGACGGATGGCGGGCCTGGGCCAGGCACCGCGCAGCGCCGACGATGGTGCAACCGGTCGGGGGTGGAGGCGGCAAGTAACCGCACTGCCCGAAGGAAAGGGAGAGGGGCCGCGTGACGCGGCCCCTCTCCTTTCTCTCCGGGGGGACCGCTCGCTATCCCGCTCAACGCTTCTGCGTCTCCGGGCGAGCTACTCCCCCCGGACCCCCCTTCTCTCCGGGGGGACCGCCCTAGCTCTTTCTGGCCACGGACCGCGCCAGGCTGCGGAATGCCTCGACCAGACGGTCGGCCGGTACCGAGGCAGTGTCGGGAGGTAGCACATGCACCTCGAGGTGTGGGTTGTCCCGGCGGACCGACAGTCGCCACACGCCGCCACTCGCCGCGTTTAGGTCGTCCCAAGCCCGTCGGGCGAGGGCTGAGTCCGCGTCGCCGCTGTGGGCCACCTTGACATTGGGGTCACCCCAGTCACCCTCCAGCCACGTCTCCAGGTCGAGCCGGCGCATCCGCTCCATACCCGTCCAGCCGCGCCGGTCCCCGGCCTCGAGCTCGAAGCGTGGCGCGCCACGGAGGCGTCCCCTCAGGATCACGAAGTCTTCACGGCCTTTCGCGCGAGCCCACGCCCAGAGGACGGTCACGTCTCGAGGTTTCAGGACGACCACGAGTTCGGTTTCCCGGAACGGGTCCTTGGCTTCCCGGATCGTCAATATCGCTGCGGTGCTTCCCAACCAGCGGAGGGAGGTCCGGGCGCCCAGGAGCGGAAGTCCTCCCTGGAGCCAGCTCAGCAGCTCGTTTCCCTTGCGGATGTTCCGCTGGGTCCCCAACGCGAACACGAGGAAGACGCCGAGGAGGGCCACGATGAGGAGGGTGGCGAGCGGCGGCAGGTCCGGCATCCCGCGGCGAGCCTCCCTTCGGCTTGCTAGACCAGGGGCCGAGTGAAGGTCATCACGATTGAGGCGTCGGGTGCGCCTCGGGTCACGAACGCCAGCCCCCCGTCCGCGTCCACGGTGAGCGAGACGACCAGGGCCTGGACGGTTGCCTGCGGCCCCGCAAGGATTGGACCGAGGGCATCGCGAAGCTCGGTGAGCTGGTCCGCGAGTGACTTGGGGTCGGCCTTGCCCTTGACCTGTACGCCGACGTCCGTTGTGCTGAGGTCGAGGATCGGGTACGGCATCGGGCCTCCTCCCGTGGCTGCCTTGAGGGTTGCACTCTCGCAGAGAGAACTGTCGGGAATCAAGGTGAGGCCTCTTCGCCGCCTCGGGACTGACCATGCCCCTTGGCGGGTATGTTCCGCTCGGTGCTAGATTGGCCGTGTCGGTGGCGGATCCGCAGGCGGGAGGCCCGAAAGCGAGTGAGGAGGCCGGGCGGGGCCGGTCGCGGCTGGGACGGGTCCTCCGCGAGTTCCTCCACGGCATGGTTGGCTACGAGTTCGTCCGCCACGCCATGGAGGAGCGATCCTCGATGGAGGCGTTGTTCATGGCCATCACGGTCGGGGACATGGTCGGCCTTCCGATCCTGCCGCCCTACTACTCGCTCCGCCTCCTGCCGTTCGTCATCCCGAGCATCGAGTCGTGGAAGAAACGCGTACTCCGTGAGCGCGAGTTGTCCGACCACGAGAGCGCGGACCTGCACGGTGTCTGAGCGAGGAGGGACGCGATGACCGACGAGCCGAGGCCGGATAGCCAGCCGAGCGAAGAGCCCCGGGAAGCTCGCGGCCTCCGCGGCTTCCTCGGGAAGGTCAGGAAGGTGACCTACGGGATGGCCGCCCACGACATGACCCGGTACGCGCTGCGCACCCGGGCCAGCATGGAGCACCTGTTCATCCTGGTGACCATGGGCGACATGCTGGGCGTGCCGATCCTGCCCCCTTACTACTCGATGCGCCTGCTGCCCTACGTCGTGCCCCAGGTGGCGACGTGGAAGCGGCGCATGCTCCGCGAGAAGGACGTCACCGACGCGATCTTCTGAGGACGCCATGGCTCAGACCAAAGGGGAGCAGCGGCCACAGCCGAAGTCCCTGGCCCACATCTTCAAGGAGCATCCCGAACGCCGGTACGTGATGTTCGGCGGCAAGGGAGGGCTGGGGAAGACCACGTTCTCCGCGGCGACCGCGTGGTGGCTGGCCCAGCAGGGCAACAAGGTGCTCGTGTTCTCCGTAGATCCCCAAGCAAGCCTGTCGGACATCTTCCAGAAGGACATCTTCGGCAAGGGCGCGGTGAAGATCATGGACAACCTGTTCGCGCAGGAGATCGACGCCGACCAGCACATCAAGGAATACCAGGACGAGATCCGCCAGAAGATCCTGGACATGTACGGGATGGACAAGGTTCCCGACGAGATCGAGGACTACATCCAGGCCGCGTCCTCTGAGCCGGCCATGGAGGAGAGCGCGATCTTCGACTCCGTCGTCGACATCGTGGTGGAGGGGGACTACGACTTCTATATCTACGACCTGGTCCCGCTGGGCCACGCCCTCTACTACCTGTCGATGGCAAAGGTCTACGACGAGTGGATCGGCAAGATCACGCACTTGCGCGAAGAGATGGCCGAGTACCAGGAGGTCGTGGCCAAGATCCGCCGAGAGAAGGAGACCGAGGAAGATCAGATACTGAACGAGCTGCACTACATCCGAGACCGGATCCGGACGGCGTCCGGCATCCTCACCGACCGGCAGAAGACCGCCTTCTTCTTCGTGGTGACCGCCGAGGAGATGATCATCCTCGATACGCGCAAGGCCGCGGAGCTGTTCGCCAAGTTCGACGTGCCCATCGCGGGGTACGTCGTCAACCGGGTCCTCCCCGAGGAGCTCCTCCAAGAGGACGTTCCCCCGTACCTCAAGAGGCGCATCGAGATGCAGCGCAAGTACTTGACCGAGATCGAGGGGACCTTCGGCGGGCAGATCCTGGCGCATGTCCCCGAGTTCGAACGAGACGTGACCGGGCTCGAGATGATCGAGCGGGTTGCCCGACGGATGTACGAGGGGTGAGGAGAAGCAGATGCCTCGAGCCGTGGTCGATGAGCTCCAGCTGGTCGAGTTGTCGATGCAGAACTTCTTCCAGCAGCAGGAAGGGCTGCGGTATCTCTTCTTCGGCGGCAAGGGAGGAGTAGGCAAGACGGTCCTGGCCGGCGTCACCGCGACGTGGCTGGCCGGCCAAGGGAGGCGCACCCTGCTGGCCTCCACGAACCCGGTTCACAGCCTGTCCGGGCTCCTGGACATGGATGTGTTCGGGAAGCACACGTCCGTGGACGGAGTGGACAACTTATGGGCTCTCGAGATCGATACGCGCGACGCGATCGCGCGGTCCAAGCGTGAGATCAAGGAGAAGGTCCAGTGGTTCCTGAAGTTCGCGGAGATCCAGACCAAGGCGGATGAGTTCGTGGAGGCCGCCACGATGAATCCGGCCTTCGAGGAGTCGGCCATGTTCGAGAACATGGTCGAGCTCATGTTCAAGGACGAGTACGAGATCTACGTGTTCGACACGGCCCCGACGGCGAACGCCCGGCGCCTGCTGGGCATGTCCAAGGTGTACGGGCTGTGGGTGAACAAGATGCTCAAGGCCCGCGAGGAGGCGCAGTCCCTGCGGGAGATTCTGTCGATCACCAAGAAGAAGGAAACCGACCCCCTGATGGAGTACCTCGTGGAGTTCCGGGAGCGCATCGGGCATGCCAAGGAGCTCCTCACCGACCCCGAGAAGACAGCCTTCTTCTTCGTGACGCTGCCCGAGGCCCTGCCCATCGCGGTCATCCGCCGGTTCATCAGCTGGTTCACCGACTTCGGCATCCCTGTTGGCGGGGTGGTGGTGAACCAGGTGATCGAGGAGCAGGACGGTCGCGTAGCCGAGTTCGTACGCAACCGGATCGACATGCAGACAGGCTACCTTCGAGAGATCCGTGACACGTTCGGGGAACGGGTTCGAGCGATCCTGCCCCTCTACGACGACGAGCTGCGGGGGGTCGACGACCTGAAGATGGCGGCGCGTGACCTCTTCGCCTCCACATGACTGTCGTCTATACGGCGAGGGCCCGCGTCGAGCGATACAAAGACGGCACGCGCAGACTCGACCTTCCGGTTGGGGAGTCCGCGCTCGTCGGTTCGCACGACGAGATCGCGGAGCATTACAAGCGTGAGCCTGGCACCTACGAACCCCACGCAGCGACCCTCGACTACATCGTGGCCGCAGCAGGTGGGTGACTGACCGGGACCCTGGGGGGCGCGCTGGAGGCGCGCGGGATACCAGCACACGACGGCCGGCTCGTGGCCGAGGTGACGGGCGAGATCGAGACGACGGACGACAATGTCCTCGTCATCCGGCGCATCCACGTCAAGTACCGACTCGTGGTGGAACGTCTCGACGACGAGACGCGTGAGAAGATCGACCGCTGCATGGAGTTCCATCCGAGGAAATGCCCGGTGGCCAGGTCACTGGAGGGCGCCATCGACATCTCGACAGAGATCGAGGTAGTCGACACGGGCTAGGCGACACGCGATCCCTCGGAAGGCGGTCCCCGACCCCCTGTCTCCTACGTCCCCGCTCGCGCTTCCCACGCGCGCGGGTTGATCATGGTGGGAGGCCGGCGCCCCTCGAGAGCTGAAAGGAGATTCTCGACCGCGAGGAACCCCATGGCGTCGCGAGTCTCGACGGTAGCGCTGCCCAGGTGGGGGATCAGGACGGCGTTGTCGAGGTCAAGAAGCCCCGGGTGGATCTCGGGCTCGTTCTCGAATACGTCAAGCCCGGCCCCGAAGATCTCCCCCTCCCGCAGCGCATCGACCAGTGCGGCCTCATCGATCACGGGACCCCGCGACGTGTTCACCAGCACGGCGGTGGGCTTCATCTTTCGAAACTGCTCCGCTCCGAACAGATGTCGTGTCTCCGGGGTCAAGGCGACATGGATGCTGATGAGGTCCGCCTCGCCCAGGAGGTCGTCGAACGCGCGGTACTCTGCCCCGAGCCCCCGAGCCACGTCATCGGACGGACGGATCACGTCGTAGTAGACCACGCGCATGCCGAAGCCCGAGGCCCTCCGGGCCATGGACTGCCCGATGCGTCCGAACCCCACGACCCCCAGCACCTTTCCGTGGATGTCCTGGCCGAGCATCATCTCGGGAGCCCAGATCCACGCCGTGCGATTTCGGAGGAACCGGTCTCCCTCGGCCACCCGGCGCGCTGCCGTCATGAGCAGAGTCCAGGCGAGGTCCGCCGTCGTCTCGGTGAGGACGTCGGGCGTGTTGGACACAAGGACTCTGCGGCGCGTGCACTCCTCAACGTCGACGTTGTCGAACCCGACCGCGTAGTTGGCCACGATCACCAGGTCGGGCCCCGCCGCGTCCAGGAGCTCGCCATCGACCCGTTCGGTCAGGAGGGTGATGGCTCCGGTCTTCCCCTTGATCCGGGTCAGGAGCTCATCACGGGGCATCGCGTTCTCTCCCTCCCAGACGTCGGCCTCGCACCGCTCCAGAACCAGCTTCATGGGGCCGGGGGGGAGCCGGCGGGTCACCAGGATGTTGTGGCGAAGGTGGGGCTCAGTCACCATCGAGCTCCGGGAGGACGGCCTCGATGGCCTCGAGGGCGTCGCGAATGTTCTGCACCGAGCTGGCGTAGGAGAACCGCAGGTATCCCTCCCCTCCCGGACCGAAGGCCGTCCCGGGGAGGATGGCCACGCCGCCTCGCTCGAGGAGGTGCTCGGCGACCTCTTCCGAAGACCGCCCCGTGCCGGCGATGTTCGGGAACGCGTAGAAGGCGCCCCCCGGCTCGAGGCACCGGAATCCCCGCAACCGATCCAGGCCGGCCACGATGACGTCCCGCCGGCGGCGAAACTCCTCCACCATCTCGCGGACCGGATCGAATGGTCCCTCGAGAGCGGCCACCGCCGCCTTCTGCACGAAGGTCGCTGTGCAGGAGACCGTGTTGATGATCAGGCGGATCACCGGCTCCACCAACGGTGGAGGCAGGGCGGCGAACCCCAGGCGCCAGCCCGTCATGGCGAACGCCTTCGAGCACCCATCGAGCAAGATGGTTCGATCTCGCATCCCCTCGATCTGCGAGATGCTCGAGTGCTCTCCCTCGTACCGGATCGCCCAGTAGATCTCGTCGGAGATCACATAGATGTCGCGATCGGCCAGCACCTCGGCGATGCGCTCGTGGTCCTGGCGGGTGAGGGCGCTGCCGCAAGGATTCTCCGGGGTGTTGAGCACGACCAGTCGCGTGCGGTCGGTGAGGAGGGAGGCCAACTCTTCGGGGTCCAGGCGGAACTCGTTCTCCTCCCGAAGCGGGATGGGCACAGGTTTGGCGCCCGCGAAGGCGCTGATGGATTGGTACATGGGGTAGGAGGGATCCGGGTAGACGACCTCGTCTCCGTGCTGGCAGAGGGCCAGGATCGTGTAGAACAGGGCAGGCTTTGCTCCGGGGACCGCCACGATCCGATCCGGCGGATACTCGACGCCTCGGGTGCGGGAGAAGAACCCGGCCACCGCCTCCCGCAGCTCCGGGATCCCCGGGGCCGGCGTGTAGTGGGTGTAGCCGTCTCGGATCGCCCGCGCCGCCGCCTCCCCGATGTGCGGCGGCGTGTCGAAGTCCGGCTCTCCGATCTCAAGATGGATGATCTTCCGGCCCTGGGCCTCGAGGGCCCGTGCCCTGGCCAGGACCTCGAACGCCGACTCCGTTCCCACGCGCTTCATGCGGTCCGCGAGCTGCATGGATCCCTCCTCGCGCGAGCGGGCCCCGTCAGTCTAAGCGAGGGTCTGGCGCCTCGCGAGACCGAGAGCTCGGGAACGCGCCGGAACTTTCCAGCGTCTATTGCCCAGTGGGGTAATGCGTGGTCAAATCCGGGCCACACTTGGTCGAAAGGAGGGGCGTCATGTCCCTTTTCGTTCGTCGTTCGAGGGGCGTGATCCCTCTCCTGGCAGTGCTCGCTCTGGCAGCCGCCGCCGCTCCCGCGTCCGGAAGTTCCGGCCGGAGTTCCGCTGCCTTGCGCTCGAGGCCCGACTTCGGAAGCCCCGAGTCGATCGCCGAGTTCGTTGCGGCGGCGAGACAGGCACGGGCGCGAGACGACTTCAGGCCCGCGCGAGGCCGTCTGATCGTGAAATTCTCGTCGGACGCGGCGGCCCGGGCCTCGGCCCGCCGTCACGACTGGCGGGTCGTCGACACTGTCCTGGGAGACGGCTCCGTGGTGCTGCGGGTGCCACGAGGGATCTCGGTCAAGGCGTTCGCGAGGAGGGTGAAGGACCGGGTCCGCGTGGCTTACGCCGAGCCTGACTTCCGGGTCCGTGCCCTCGGGCACACCGGTGAGGCCCACGACTGGGGCTTCGATGCCATGAACACCGAGGCCGCGCACGTGGTCAACGGGACCACCGGCGCCGGGGTGATCGTGGCCATCGTGGACTCCGGTGTGGACTACCTCCACGAGGACCTCGACGACAACATCTGGACGAACCCCGGCGAGATCCCCGGCAACGGGGTCGATGACGAGGGGAACGGCTTCGTCGACGACGTCCGTGGCTACGACTTCCAGGGCAACTTCTTCACCTCTCTGGACGAGGACAACGACCCGATGGACGCACTGGGCCACGGGACCCACGTGGCCGGGATCGTCGCCGCCGAAGACAACGGCATCGGGGTCATCGGGGTGGCCCCCGACGCGACCATCATGCCAGTCAAGGTCCTCGACGACATCGGGGCGGGGTGGGACTCGCAGATCGCCAGGGGCATCCGCTATGCGGTCGACAACGGGGCCGATGTCATCAACATGAGCCTCGGCGGCTACTTCTTCTCCTCGGTCATGCGAGACGCCGTCGAATACGCACATGACAACAGCGTGACCGTCGTGGCCGCAGCCGGCAACGAGTTCTTCTACAGCATCGCGAGCTTTCCCGCCGGGTATCCCTCGGTGATCTCGGTGGCTGCCGCAGAGCGGGAGAGCTTGGGCGAGGCCAAGACGTGGTGGTCGAACTGGGGGAACGTGGACTTCCTCGCTCCGGGAGAGGAAGTGCTGTCCACGACCCCCGACGACACGTACCAGCGATTCTCCGGAACGTCGATGGCCTCTCCCGAGGTCGCGGGTGGCGTAGCCCTGGTGAAGGAGAAGTACGGCTCACTCGGCGTGGATGCCTCTCCCGAACAGCTCGAGCAGGCCCTGGCCGTGACGGCGGACGCCCGGTACTTCGACGGCAAGGACGAGGTGTCCGGGTCGGGTTTCCCCGACCTCGCAGACGCGACCGACTTGCCGCTGGCCGGAGCCCAGGTCGAGCTGTACCGCGACCCGCACCTGGTGGCCTCGGACGGTTCGGAGGCAACCATCACCCTGCGGATGCTCGACGGCAACGGTAACCCGCAGGTGGGCAGAACGGGCACCTTCTCCACGACCGAGGGCACGCTCTCGTCAGAGTCCTTCCTCACGGACGGCGACGGGGAGGCGGAGACGATCCTCACCCTGGAGGGCTTCTTCGGAGCGGCCACCGTGACCGCCGACCCCGACGACCCCACCGCTCCCTCCCGAGACATCCGGGTGATGGTGGAGGACGACCGAGTGCGGGTCGATGACGCCACCATAGCTCCGGCGTTCGAGTTCGAGGACGAGTTTTTCGTGGAGGAAGACGCCTCCGCGGAGGTCCTGGCCGAAGTGTTCAACGGTGAGCCGGAGCCACCTAAGGGCGAGGAGGATCCTTTTGCAACCCTGCTGCTGGATCCCGGTGACGACGTGGTGATCACGACGTTCCTGGGTAACCACCGGTTCGGCGAGCCGAGGCGGGCCAGCGTGGAGTTCTCCGTCACCGATCGAAATGGAGATCCGGTGGACCAGCTCTCCGGGAGCATCGAGCCGATCGACGTCGGTTTCGGGGGACGCGATTTCCTGATCTGGATCAGCCAGGAGCAGGCGCGGTCACTGGTCCTCACGATCCCGGAGGATGCGCTACCCGGCCGCTACGACCTCTCGGTGACGGTGACGACCGAGACGGCCGCCTGCAAGGCCGCCGACACTTGCAAGACCGACTCGTACACCACGCCGTTCTGGGTGGGGGTGCGCCCGAAGGTCCTCGTGGTGAGGGAGCCCTTCTATTTCAACACCGAGACCTTCAACTACTTTGACTTCAGCTTCCCGAGCATCGACTGGGGGCTGAAGGATGTCCTGGCCGACGCGAAGCTGTCCTTCCACTACGCGAACGGGTTCCCGCCGGGGCCACGGGTCATGAAGAAGTTCTCCACGGTCCTGTGGCTCGGGGACTGGGGATTCCTCGACACCTTCACGCTCCGCGGCTACCTGGACGCTGGTGGGAACGCCCTTCTGACCGGAGAGATCTGGGCATCCGACGACCGACGGTTCCCGACCACGTTCTTCCGGGACTATCTCCGGTTGTCGGGAGTGCTGGCGCCGTTCTTCCCCGATCTCAACAACCAGGTCTATCCGGAGAGCGTCTCAGGCTTGTCTCCCGGCCTGCTGGACGGGGTGACGCTGGACGTCAACTCCTACGACCTCAACACGACGGGGGAGCCGACGGCTATCTTCACGGACGAGCTCGTCGCCCAGGCGGATCCCGAGGGCGTTTCCAGCGACCAGGCCGAGTACCCGAGCGGTGTGCACGCCCCCGCGCTGGCCGGCCGGCACGTGGACGACGGGAACTTCCGGTCCCTGTACCTGGGATTCGGGATCGAGTCGATGGACGATGTCGGGAGCAGCCTCTCGTTCGGCGACCTCCTCGACGAGCTCGTCTTCGACGTTTTCAACCCGCCTGCGACCATCACCAAGGTCGTGCCCAAGCAGCTCACGACGCGGGGGGGAGCCTTCATGATCTTGGGTACGAACTTCCAGCGGACCGGGCAGACCATCGTGAGGGTCGGCAAGCGCATCGTCACCGCTCGAGTGATCAGCCGGACCGAGATCAGTGCTCGCTTGCCCGCCGGCTTCCGCCCGGGCCTCTACGACGTCAAGGTGAAGAACCCGATCGGTGCTCAGGTGAAGAAGGAGGACGCGCTGAGGGTCGTTCGCGCGTGACCACCCCGGATCCGCTGAAGCTGGACGAGCCGGTTCGCGGAAGCCGGCGCCACGCGGTCACGAGGCGCTGGGCGACGGTCAGTGCTCCCATCGCCGTGAGAAGCGCAAGAGCCGGGACCAAAGCCCCGGGGATGGTGAGCCCGAGGAAGAGCACCACGACTCGCTCGAGTCGTTGGAACATCCCTTCGGTCATCGTCGCCCCCGAGGCCTCGGCCTGCGCCCGGAGGTGGCTCACGAGCAGGCTCACGACCAGGGAGCCGAGGGCCAGGCCGGCCGAGAGCCGTGCCCCCCGGAGACCCTCGGAGATGAACAGCGTCCCGAAGACGATGGCGTCCGCGACCCGGTCCACCACGGAGTCGAGCAGGGCGCCGCGGGGGGAGTCCTCGCCGCGCAGCCGAGCCAGAGCGCCGTCGAACAGATCCAGGAGGCCCGCCCCGAGGAGCGCGAACCCCGCGGCCAGGTAGAACCCGGCCAACAGGAGGGCACCCACACCGGCCGCCGCCACGGCGGAGAACGCTGTGAGGTGCCACGCGCGGAGGCGGGCGCGGTACAGGCCGGCCAAGACGAGTCGGTAGGGCCACTGGAACAGCCACCTGAACGCTGGGGCGGTCAGGCTCTCCCCCCGCCGGGGCCCGGGAAGGTCTCGGGCACGGGGGGTGGGAGACTCGGGGGCGGATCGCGATCTCCGCGGGTGCTCGCCGCCGTGGGCTGCGCTCACGGCCGGAGTATCCCGCCCCCTCACGGCCGCGCGCCACCACGCAGCCGTAGGATGGGTCCGTGGGAGACGTCCGGACCCATCTCGGTGAGATGGAGGACCGGGTCCTGGCCCGGCTGAAGAAGCTCGCCGACGAGGATGTCGTGGGCAGGATCTGGGACCGGGACCACACCGTCTGGAGGGACGATCCAACCGAGATCGCGGACCGGCTCGGTTGGCTGGACGCCGTGGGGAGGTCCCGCCGGGAACTGGCGCAATTCCGGGCCCTCGCCGACGAGGCGCGACGGGAGGGGCTCCGGCCCGTGGTGCTCCTCGGGATGGGCGGCTCGAGCCTGGCCGCCGAGGTCGTTTCGTCGGTGGATCGCGCGGCGGGCTTCACCGTCCTCGACACCACTCATCCCGATGCCATCGCCCGGCTGGAGAGAGAGATCCCACCGCGCGACGCGCTGTTCGTCGTTTCGAGCAAGTCAGGGACGACGGTCGAGACTCGCTCCCACATGACGTACTTCCTCGACCTGGCGAAGGACCCCACCCATTTCGTGGCCATCACCGACCCCGGAACTGACCTGGAAGCCTCCGCCAAGGAAGTCGGTTTCCGGCGAGTGTTTCACGCTCCGCCCGATGTCGGCGGACGCTACTCCGCGCTCACGGTCTTCGGCTTGTTGCCCGCGATCCTGGCAAGTGTCGATGTGGAGGAGCTGCTCGGTTCGGCGGATCGCGCCGCGAAGAGCTGCCGCCCCCAGACCACGATCGATGAGAACCCGGGGGCGGTCCTCGGGGCGGCCGTTGGGGAGGCCACCCTGGCCGGGCGAGACAAGGCCACCCTCTCATTCGGCGACCCGCTCCAGCCCCTCGGGGCCTGGGTGGAGCAGTTGTTCGCCGAGTCCACGGGCAAGGACGGCACGGGGATCCTTCCCGTCGACGGTGAGTCGCTGGGTCCGCCGGACGTCTACGGTGACGATCGCCTCTTCCTGACCACGCCCGGCGTTGAAGCGCCCGGTCCCTCGGTGGAGCTCTCGCTTCGCGGGCCCGGTGACCTCGGGTGGGCATTCTTCGTCCTCGAGTTCGCGACCGCGGTCGCGGGGGCGGTCATCGGGATCCATCCCTTCGACCAGCCGGACGTGCAGTCGGCCAAGGACCGCACCGGCGAGGTGCTCGCCGGCGGCGACATTCCGCCGGAGCCCCCAGGGGAGATCGAGGAAGAGCTCGCGTCGGTGCGCCCCGGCGATTACGTGGCGATCCAGGCCTTCGTCGACCCGCGCGGCGAGACGGCCCGCCGTCTGAGGGGCGTGCGCGAGCGGCTCCGCGACCGGCTCGGCGTGGCCACCACGCTCGGCTTGGGGCCGAGGTACCTGCATTCCACCGGCCAGTACCACAAGGGTGGGCCGAACACGGGGGTATTCCTGCAGGTGTTCGAGAAGCCGGAGGAGGACCGGGTCGTGCCGGGGAAGGACCTCACGTTCGGGCGGCTGATCGCTGCCCAAGCGGCCGGCGACCTGGCGGCTCTGCGGGAGCGTGGACGCCGGGCCGCCCGGGTCCGGGTGGAAGACCTTCTGTCATGGGAGGGTTAGGGGTCCTGAGGAGACAGATCGAGGAACATGGAAAGGAGGCGGTGTTGGCTGACTTCGTGACCGTCGGTTCACCCGAGGACGTTCCCGACGGAGAGATGCGGATGTTCCAGGTGGGCGGCGAGGACGTCGCGGTCGCAAACGTCGAGGGCGAGTACTTCGCGTTCGGCGACGTCTGCACCCACCGGCAGTGCTCCCTCTCCGAGGGGGACCTCGAGGATACGTCGGTGGTCTGTCCTTGCCACGGCAGCACCTTCGACATCAAGACCGGGGAAGTCGTGGCGCCTCCGGCCACCGAGCCCGTCATCGTCTACGAGGTCAGGGTGGAGGGCGGCGAGCTCCAGGTCGCGCCGTGAGCGGGGCCGGGCAAGACGTCACCCCGCTCCGCCTGGGGATGGTGGGACTCGGCCGGATGGGCGGCAACATGGCGGTCCGGCTCATCCGGAACGGGCACCAGGTGGTGGGCTACGCGCGCAGCGAGCGATCCCGGCAGGAGGTGGCGACCCAGGGCGCCGAAGTGGCCACCTCGCTCGAGGAGTTGATGAAGACCCTGGATCCCCCGCGCATCGTGTGGGTGATGGTCCCCGCGGGCGACCCGACCGAGCAGGTCGTCACCGAGCTCGGCGAGCTCCTCGATGAGGGCGACATCGTGGTCGATGGTGGGAACTCCCTGTTCCGCGATTCCCTGCGCCGCGCCGCGGAGCTGTCCGAGCGCGGCATCCGCTTCGTCGACGCGGGCGTCTCCGGAGGGGTGTGGGGGCTCAAGGAGGGCTACTGCATGATGCTCGGCGGAGACGCCGAGGCGATCGACCACCTCCGCCCGGCGCTCGACGCGCTCGCCCCCGAGGACGGATGGGCGCACGTGGGACCCAACGGTTCCGGGCACTTCGTGAAGATGATTCACAACGGGATCGAGTACGGGCTCCTCCAGGCCTACGGGGAGGGGTTCGAAATTTTGAAAACCTCCGTCTACGACCTGAACCTCCACCAGATCGCCGAGCTTTGGCGGCACGGCGCCGTGGTCCGGTCGTGGCTGCTCGATCTCCTGGCCAGCGCCCTGCAGAAGGATCCCGCGCTCCGGGACGTGGCGGGCTACGTGGAGGACTCCGGCGAGGGGCGGTGGACGGTGCTCACGGCAATCGACCAGGACGTGCCGGCCCCGGTGACCACACTCTCTTTGTTCGCCAGGTTTGCCTCGCGACAGGAGGAATCGTTCGCCGCGAAGGTGATCGCGGCGCTCCGGCACGAGTTCGGAGGGCACGCGGTGAAGGAGGCCGAGGAGTGAAGCCCGATGTTCCCCCGACCACCATCGTCATCTTCGGGGCCTCCGGCGATCTGGCCCGGCGCAAGCTGCTGCCGGGCCTGTTCCATCTGTTCCACGAGGGGATGCTCCCCGAGACCTTCGCGGTGGTTGGCTACTCACGCACGGAGCTCTCCGACGATGAGTTCCGGGACCATGCCAAGGAGGCGGTGGCCAAGTACGGGGGGCTGGAGGAGGGGATGTGGGAGAGGTTCGCCGAGCGGCTGTCCTATGTCCCCGGCGAGTTCCAGAAAGAGCGCGACTTCGAGCACCTGGCAGAACACCTCGAGAAGGTCGAGGCCGAGTTCGGGACGAAGAACCGGCTTTTCTACTGCTCCACTCCACCGGAGGCGTATCCGGAGATCGTGCGCAGGATCGGCGAGGAGGGACTCGAGGACCGGGCCCGGATCATCATCGAGAAGCCGTTCGGCGAGGACCTCGAGACGGCGCGGGAGCTGAACGAGATCGTCCAGATGGTCTTCGACGAGTCCCAGGTCTTCCGGATCGATCACTACCTGGGTAAGGAGACCGTCCAGAACATCCTGGTGTTTCGATTCGCCAACGCGCTGTTCGAGCCGGTCTGGAACCGAAGCTACGTGGACCACGTGCAGCTCACCGTGGCCGAGGAGATCGGCATCGAGGGCCGCGGGCGGTTCTATGAGCGGGTGGGCGCGCTGCGCGACATGGTGCAGACGCATCTGCTCCAGGTCCTCACGTTCCTCGCCATGGAGCCCCCGCCCTCGTTCGACCCCGACCGCGTCCGCGACGAGAAGGTGAAGGTGCTGCGGTCGATCCCCCCGGTCTCCAGGGAGCAGGTCGTGCGAGGCCAGTACCGCCGCTACCGGGAGGAGAAGGACGTTCCCCCAGATTCCCAGGTGGAGACGTTCGTGGCTCTCCGTCTGGAGATCGACAACTGGCGCTGGGCGGGCGTGCCCTTCTTCCTCCGGACCGGGAAGCGGCTGGCCGAGCGGCGAGCCGAGGCCGTCATCGTGTTCAAGGAGATTCCCCACATGCTCTTCAAGCAGTTGGGGATGGAGAACCTGGAGCCGAACCAGCTGGCGATCCGGATCCAGCCTGACGAAGGGGTCAGGCTCGGGTTCACGGTCCAGAAACCCGGAGCGCAGATCGAGCTCGATCGCGCTGCGCTGGACTTCCGGTACGGCACGGCCTTCGACACCCCGCTGGTCGAGGCGTACGAGATCCTGCTGCTCGAGGCCATGCGGGGAGACCACATGCTGTTCACTCGGCAGGACGGGGTGGAGCGGGCCTGGGCGATCCTCCAGCCGATCCTGGATGCCCCGCCGACGACCTCCGAGTACGAGCCCGGTTCATGGGGCCCGGGCGAGGCCGAAGAGCTCATCTCTCCTCGTCGCTGGATCGTCTCCTGAGCGCGCGGCGGGTGAGGCCTCTCTCTTCTTGGGTAGAACGTTTACAGAGACGTTCGCACGCAGGAGGTGAGCGACGTGGCGACTCGGCGGCAAACGACGGCGGCCAAACGGAACATCAAGAAGGCACAGCAGGCCGCTCGGAGGAAGAAGACGATCTCCAAGCTTCCCAAGAGCGTCCGCAGCGACCTCGGGCGGCAGGCGGCCAAGTCCCGCCAGCGGGGCGGCGTGCCCGGTCGCGCGCTCGAGGACCGGACACGGCAGGACCTCTACGAGGTCGCCAAGCGGAGGGGGATCGCCGGCCGGTCGAAGATGGGGAAATGGGATCTGATCAAGGCCATCCGTACGGCCGGCTGAGCGGCGGCGCGGCCGCGCGTTGATGCGGGCCAGCGGCCGGGCGATGATTTTCCCGTGGCGGAGCGAAGTCCGGAAGTCGTCCGGTTCACCGACGGGGGACTCGGCAACGACGCGTACCTGATCGTCTCGGGTGAGACGGCCGTGGCCGTAGACCCCGCCCGCGACGTGCGCCGCTATCTCGAGGCAGCGGAAAGCCGCAAGGCGAGGATCGTCGCCACCTTCGAGACGCATCTGCATGCCGACTTCGTTTCGGGGGCCCGAGAGCTCGCCGCCCGCGGGGCCGGCGTGTATGCCAGCGCCTCGGCGGGTCTGTCCTTCACCCACCGCGTGATGCGGGAGCACCAGCGCGTCGAGGTGGACGGTCTGTCGTTGCGGGCATTGGCCACACCGGGGCACAGTCCCGAGCATCTGGCCTACATCGTCGAAGGGACGGATCCCCCCATCCTCTTCTCGGGCGGCGCCCTGATCCCGGGAGGCGCGGCCCGGACCGACCTCCTGGGAGAGGAGCGGAAGGTGGAGCTGGCTCGGCTCCTGTACCGCACGCTCCACGAGCGCCTCGCCGACCTACCCGACGCGACCGTGGTGCATCCGACGCACGGTGCCGGGTCGTTCTGCTCCACGGGCGGGGCCGGATCGGGAGACCGATCCACAACCCTGGGGTTCGAGCGGAAGCACAACCCGCTCCTCAACGCGGACTCGGAGGAAGCGTTCCTGGACACGTTGCTCTCCGGCTATGGGCTGTATCCTCCCTACTTCCTCCGGCTTCGAGAATTCAACCGGGCCGGTCCACCGGTCCTCCTCGGACCGCCGGGGCCCCCTCGGCTCGAACCGAGCGACGTGGAGCGGGATTTCGCATCCGGAGCCTGGGCACTGGACATCAGATCGGCGGACTCGTATGCCTCGGGGCATCTGGATCAGAGCGTGATCGTGCCGCTGGGCGGGGGCTCCTTCGCCGTCCGCCTTGGCTGGGTGGTCCCCTGGGGGACCCGGCTGGTGCTGATCGCCGACGACGAGGCTTCCGTGTGGAAGGCGACCATGAAGGCCGCCGGCATCGGGTACGAGGACATCGCGGGGTGGGCCACCTTCGAGTCGCTCCGAGACGCCGGCATGCGGGTGGTGGAGACGCCCATGGTGGACGCGCAGGAGCTGGCCGCCCTCCTCGAGGGCGTCGACCGACCGACCGTGCTCGATGTGCGCCACCCCTCGGAGTGGCGGGAGGGCATCCTCCCGGGCGCGATGACCGTGGAGTTCGGGGCCCTCGCCCAGAGGATTCCCCCCGAGCTTCGCCGCGGTCCCGTGGTCACGTACTGCGCCACCGGGGCCAGGGCCGCGGTGGCGGCGTCGCTGCTGGAGCGGGCGGGGATCGACTCGTTCGTGATCTTCCCGGGCGGCCCCGAGGAGTGGCGGGCGTCTGGCCGGCCACTGGCGAGCTAGCGCACCGTTCACGCCCAGGGGTGCGGCTCGGGTAGCCTAGCGTCCCGCCCGCCGAGAATCGACAACCCGACCGGGAGGAGGAACCATGGCGAGGGAGATCGACTGGCAGCTTTTCGAGAAGGCCTGCGACGTGGCCGCCACCGCGCTGCGCGGCGGAATGGGAGGGGAGAACTCCCAACCGCCCAAGTACGCGGCGGACGTGTTCCGAGAGGTGTGGAAGGCCTTCAAGGAGGCCGCCAAGGAGCTCCCCGAGACGACCCAGGCCGGGTTCACGCGGTAGCGGTGCTGGCCCTCCGCCTCATCCCAGAGGCCGGATCCCCCCGCGGCGTGAGCTAGTCGAGGGCGGAGAGGTCCCGCATCGAGACGACCCCAACGACGGCATCGTCGTCGACCACGGGAAGGTGGCGGAAGCCGCCCTGGATCATCCGTTCGAGGGCCTGCCGGACCGGGGTGTCGGGTGGAACCGTGATCGGGTTCGAGGTCATCCACTCGGACACGGCGTGCCCAGCGGCGTCGAAGTGTTGGCCGAGCGCCTTGACGATGTCGCGCTCGGTGAAGATGCCGATGAGACGGTCCCCCTCCATCACCAGCGCCGAGCCCGCGCGCCGTTCGCCCATCAGGGTGGCCGCTTCTCCCACGGTCGCCGCCGGCTCGACGGCCAGCAAGGTCCTGGTCATGACGTCTCCAACCGTGGTCATGGCCGAACACTACTCGCACGGGAAGCACGCTGTCACCCGGCGCTTTGCGAAGGGGTTTCCTTCCGGGAACTTCGAGCCGCGCCCGCTCGTCGAACCGTACAAGGGAATGAGGGAGGAGGAAGCCATGAATAGGAAGCTCTGGTTGGGTGGGGTCGCCCTCGTGCTGCTTCTGGCAGCCTGCAATCAGGTGAGGTCAACGGGTGGCGAGGAGACGGGCTTCGCGCCGCAACCGGCCGACCGAGCTGCGGGGGAGGAGGCGAAGGGGCTTCTCCCGGATGAAGCGGAAGGCGGAGCCGTAACCGGAGGGCCGGTCGTCGGCGCCGCCCTCCCGCAGATCGGGCCGAACGTGATCAAAACCGCCGACCTTCGGGTGGAGGTCAGGCGGAGCACGCTTCGTGACGCCGTCGGAGAGGTCACCGCCATCGCCGGGCGGCACGGCGGCTTCGTCCTCTCGACGCAGGTGGCCGGGGCCAAGGCCAGGTCGGGCCTGCTGGTGATCCGGGTGCCCGCCGAGCGGTTCGAGGTGGCTCTGGCGGAGATCCGCGAATTGGGGACGAAGGTGCTCGGGGAAACCGTCGCGGGGGAGGACGTGGGCCAGGAGTTCATCGACCTCGAGGCCAGGCTCCGGAACTGGCGGGCCCAGGAAGTGGTGCTCCTGCGGCTCATGGACCGGGCGCAGTCGGTCACCGACACGATCCGGGTCCAGCGGGAGCTCCAGCAGGTCCAGCTGGAGATCGAGCAGATCCGGGGCCGGCTTCGCTACCTCGAAGACCAGACCAGGATGAGCACCATCGCGGTGGGTCTCCGTGAGGCCGGGGTAGCCGCGCCCGGGCAGCCGAGCACACTGGAGCGGGCCTGGGATCGAGCGGTTCAGTCCTTCCTGGCCATCGTGTCCGGGGCCATCGTGGCGGCGGGCGCGCTCCTGCCGTTCGCACTGCTGGTTCTGGCGGGATGGGTCGTCTTCCGGGCCGTTCGCCCTCGCCTGGGGATGACGGGAACGGGTCGAAGCTCGTAGCCCGCAGCTATCCCGGATAGTGCCCGGGTCAGGCGCCCTTCAGGCCGGGGATGATCTCCTCGCCGAAGAGCTCCACGGCCCGGGCCGCCGTGTCGAGGCTCATCCCCGGGTAGTGGAGCCGGACGACCAGGTGGAACTCATTGCGGTCAGCGAAGGCCTCGACGAACGGCCGGAGCGCCCGGAGGACCGTGTGCCGGTCGCCGGCCGGGGTCATCGCCCGGAGCTCTTCCTCGTCGGGAGGGATCACCTCGAGCTCGGGTTTCTCCGGCGTGTCCGTTCCCGCACGCCACCCTGCATAGACCCCGAGTTGGTGCGCCACACCATCCCGGACGACCTCCCATGCGTCGCCTCCCTCCCACACGAAGGCGTTCTGGAGCAGGGCGAAGCCAAGAGCGGAGGGATCCTTTCCCGCGGCCCGGGCGCCCTCCTCGGCCCAGGCGAGCGCCTGGCGCGAGCTCTCGAGGTTGCCACGGCTGCGGATGTAGCCGTCGCCAAGACGTCCCGCCCTCTTGATGGCCGGCTCTATCATGCCCCCGAGGTAGATCGGCACCCCGTCCTGGCGGTGGGGGGCCGGGGTGATCAGGACGTCGTCAAACCGGAAGATCTTTCCTTCGTGTGAGAAACGCTTCCCCGTCCACGCATTCCGGAGGATGTCCACGGTCTCCGTGGTGCGGCGCACGCGCTCCGAGACCGGGATGCCCCACATCCGGAACTCCTCCTCCCGCCACCCCAGGCCGAGCCCGAGGATCAACCGTCCCTCCGAGATCTGGTCCACCACGGCGGCGTCCTCGGCCAGGCGGAGGGGATGGTGGAACGGCGTGAGCATCACGCCGGTGCCGAGCAGGAGATGATCCGACGCTTCGGCCAGCGTGGCCAGCAGGGGCAGGCATGAGGGGAGATAGCCGTCCGACGAGCCGTGGTGCTCGCTGACCCAGACCGAATCGAAGCCGAGGGTCTCCGCCAGTCGGGTCAGCTCGACGAGGTCGTGATACTCCTGGGCGAAGGTACGGTCGGACCCTTTGGGGATCTGTCCGGTGAAGAGCCCCAAGCCGATGCGGACCGTCACGCCGTCACCCTACCAGCCGAGGCGGGCTCCTCCGTCACCGCCTTCCGAGGCTCGCCGAGGACACGGTGGGTCACCGGGGAGGAGAGGACGAGAGCGGTCACCGTCTCCCCGTAGGGCATCAATCGGTCGATGAGCTCCTGGAGGTGCTGCACCGACCGGACCACGACCTTCACGATGTAGGAGTCCTCACCGGTGACCCGGTGGGCCTCGACGACCTCGGGGACCTCCTTCACGAACTCACCGAGGATCTCGCAGCCCCGCTCGCCGCGCGCCCGCATCCGGACGAACGCGCTGATCGGGTAGCCGGCCTGGTCCATGGCCATCTGCACGCGGTACCCGGTGATCAGCCCAGCCTCCTCCATCCGCCGGACCCGCTCCGCTACCGCAGGGGGGGTGAGGGCTACCCGCCGGCCCAGCTCGCTGAAGCTGATCCGGGCGTTCTCCTGTAGCTCCCTCAGGATGGCCCACCCGGTGTCGTCGAGGGTCCGGGAGGGGCCGAAAGTCTCGGGGCCATTTGGGTTATGATTCTTCGTCATTTCTATCGCATCTCCTTCGTTCTAGGGCTTCCTCTCGGGCAATCGGTTTTATATCATGGTCAACATGATTCGTACAGATTCCGGTCTCGGCACGTCCGGGCGGGCCCGCCACGAGGCGGCGTCCCTCGAGACGGATGGCCACCGGGCCCCGGCGGCCGCCGTCTGGGCCGCCCTGCTCTCGGTGTGGCTCTTCTGGGGAGGCACCTACCTGGCCATCCGCCTGGTGGTTCGGACCATGCCCCCGTTCCTCTCCGCGAGCATCCGGTTCCTGGTGGCCGGGGCCCTCCTGTACGCGTTCGCCGTTCGCCGGGGCGACCGGGAGGGGGACCGCCCGGGCCGGGCTCAGTGGGTGGCCGCGACCATCATCGGCGGGAGCCTCCTCCTCGGGGGCAACGGGATGGTCATGTGGGCCGAGCAAACCGTCCCGTCCGGCATCGCCGCTCTCATCATCGCCAGCGTGCCGCTGTGGCTGGCCCTGTTGGACCGGCTGGTGTTCGGGAAACGTCTCTCCTGGGTGGCCGTGCTTGGGCTGGCGGTCGGCTTCGGGGGGCTGGTTCTCCTGCTCAACCCGACGGGGGGAGGCACCATCGATCCCGCGGGGGCCGCGGCGCTCGTGGTGGCGTCGCTGTCCTGGGCCGCAGGATCACTCTACGCGCGACACGCGCCTCTGCCGAAGCGGCCGCTCGTGGGCACGGGGATGGAGATGCTCGCGGGCGGACTGCTCCTGGCTCTGGTGGGAGCGGTCCGGGGCGAGTTCGCACAGTTCGATTCCTCGTCCGTCTCGCTCGAGTCGGTCCTTGGGCTCGGCTACCTGATCGTGTTCGGTTCGCTGGTCGCCTTCGCCGCCTACGTGTGGCTCCTGCGCGTCACACGGACCACGCTGGTGTCTACCTACGCGTACGTGAACCCGGTGGTGGCGGTGTTCCTCGGATGGGCGGTCCTTGCCGAGCCGATCGCGGCGGGAACGCTCGTCGCCGGGGCGATCATCGTCGTAGCCGTGGCGCTCATCGTGAGCGCTCGACCCGCGAAGCAGCGGGCAGAGGCGTCCCCCCCAGCAGAGCCGTAGACGCCAGACTAGGCCTTCCGGATCGTGTCCTCGAACTCGGGGAAGTACCGAGGGATCACGCTGACATCGAACCGGGACAGGATCGACTCCTTCGGCTCACGCTGGAGTAGGAAGACGAAGCACGCCCGCACGAACTCGTCGGGTGAGCTGTACCCCTCCCCCAGGCGCCGGTAGTCCTCCTCGGACAGCGTGACCTCGTGGCGTGACTGCGACGCCTCCTCGGTCACCCGAACGTCGAACACGATCTGCCCGTTCGCCCCAGTTCGCTCGATCTCGATCTCGACCATGCGCCTCATCCTATCGGCGACCTTGGAAGGTAAGCGGATTGAGGATTCTCCCCGAGTTCCTTACCACTTGAGCAGAGGTGAGGCCGCATTTCCGTTTCGTGCTTCGGCTTGGTCTGACTCGCCGCCGGTCCGCTCGAGGACGTAGCCTATTCACCGATGCTCGACTCGGCGGTGGAGTGCGCGCGGGCGGTGCGCGAGAAGGAAGTTTCCCCGGTGGAGCTGGTGGAGCGGTCCCTCGACCGGCTCGACCGGTGGCAACCGGTGATCAACGCGTTCTCGCAGATCCGGCCCGAATCGTCCCTGGAGGAGGCCAGGGACAGGGCGGATGCCCTGGCCCGAGGCGAGCCGGCCGGGTTCCTCGCGGGAGTCCCCCTGGCCGTGAAGGAGCTCTTCGACGTGACCGGGTGGGAGACGTCGGGATGCAGCCTGGCTTACCGGGGCAACGTGGCCCGGCGCGACGCGGAAGCCGTCCGGCGGCTTCGCGATGCCGGTGCGGTGGTCGTGGGGAAGACGAACCAGCACGAGCTCGCGGCGGGCGCCACCAACCTCATCTCGGCCTCCGGGCCCACGAAGAATCCCTGGGACCCGCTGCGAATCACGGGAGGATCGAGTGGCGGGTCGGCCGCCGCGGTGGCCGCCCGCATCGTGCCGCTGGCGATCGGTTCCGACACCGGTGGGTCGATCCGCATCCCCTGTTCGTTCTGCGGGATCACCGGCCTCAAACCCACCACCGCCAGGGTGAGTATGGAAGGGGCCATGGTCCTCGCCCCGTCGCTCGACACCGGCGGGCCTATCGCCGTGACCGCGGAGGACGTGGCTCTCTTCCTCGCCGCGCTGACCGACGATCCCGGATTGGTCGAGGCGTCCGCGAGGCCTGCCGACAAGCTCAGGGTCGCCGTGGCGGGCGGGTTCTTCGCGGAACGGATCCATCCCGAGGTCCTCGACGCTGTGGAGGAGGTCCGAGCCGTGCTCGAGGGGTCCGGCGTCCGGACCAGCAAGGTGGACCTGGGGGACATCCGGGACAGCCCCGAGGTGTGGAATCGGGTGGCGTGGCCGGAGTTCGCCGCCGCTCACGGGAGGCTCCTGCGCCGGCCGGAGACCCTGTACCCGAGGACCCGCAACCGGCTCGAGTATGGGGCGGCCCGCACCGCCGTGGACTACCTGCAGGCGAAGGAGCGTGCCGCCCAGATACGCGACGCGTTCCTCGATGCGCTGCGGGAAGCGGATGCCCTCCTCGCGCCGACCACGCCGTTCCCGGCCCCGCCGGCGGACCGGGAGGAGGTCCAGTTCGGCGGCACCACGTGGGACGTCAATCACGGGGGACCGGCATGGCTGACTCGCTCGGTGAACCTGTCGGGGCTCCCGGCACTGGCGGTGCCCGCCGGTTTGTCGCGCGAGGGGATTCCGCTTGGAGTACAGCTCATCGGGCGACCCGCTGGAGAGGCCGTCCTTCTGCGCCTGGCCCGTTCGTACGAGGAGGCCACGGGGCACCACCGCCGGGCACCCGTCCTGCGAGGCGAGCGGACCGGAGCCTAGCGGCTAGCTGCGGCCGCCGCCGGTACCGCGGGGCCCGCCGCCTCCACCGCCACCGGTACCGCGGGGCCCGCCGCCTCCAGCGCCACCACGCGGACCCCCGCCGCCACCACGGGGACCCCCACCGCCGCCGCCCCCACGCGGGCCGCCGCGCTCGCCGCGGGGACCTCGCGTGCGCCGTGGTTCAGGCTTGCGCCGAGGGGGCTGGATGAGGCGCTGGAAACCCTCCCGCTCGAACCGGATGCGGATGGAATCCGCTCCCACCTGCTCCCGGCCGGCCTCGTGCCACCCTTCGCGGACGAGGAACTTCAGGCGGCCGTCCGCGGTCTTCCGCAGCGTGTCCTTACCGGGCGCCTTGGTGAAGAACGTCTCGTACAAAACCTCTTTGTTTGGCATCGGGAGAATCACTCTATCAGACGGGCGGATGCGGCTCCCCGCGAGTTCTGGCAGGATGGCGTGCTCATGAAGCCCGATCGGTCGACCGGCCGCGCCGCGAACCTCCGGGAGCTCGCCGGAGGTTCCTTCGTCGCCCTAGCTTCGCTCCAGTTCGGAGCGGTGGTGGTCTTGGGGAGACTCATGGCGGAACGCGACCTTCCCGTCCCGGCCATGCTGGCGGTTCGGTTCGCCCTGGCCGGTGGAGTGCTGGCGGCCGTCCTGGCTTTGTCCCGGATGCGCCTGGCAGCCGCCCGGAGAGAGAGGCTGCGGCTCGTGCTCCTCGGAGGCGTCGGCTATGCCGCCGAGTCGGCGCTTTTCTTCTTCGCCCTCCGACACGGCACCGCGGCGGCCATCACCCTGCTGTTCTTCACCTACCCGGTCTGGGTGGCGCTGCTGTCGGCCGTCATGGGTATGGGACTCCCGGGCAGGCTGGTGATCGGATCCCTGGTGATGACGCTGGCAGGGGCGGCTCTGGTGGTGGCTTCTTCGGAAGGCCTCGACGTGACCCCCGCCGGCGTGGGCCTGGCCCTCGGGTCAGCGGTTACCTTCTCCCTCTACCTTGTGGGAGCGGAACGAGTGGTGAGGGATACCTCGTCCCCGGCTGCGGCGATGTGGGTCAGCCTGTCGGCGGCGGGCGGACTTTCGCTCTTCGCCCTGGTGAGCGCCCAGGCCCGTCTGCCCTCGGGCGCGAACGAGTGGCTTCCCGTTGGGGGCATGGGCATCCTCACGGCCGGCGCGTTCTTCTGCCTCTTCGCGGGACTGCGAAGGATCGGCGCCGTTCGGACGTCGATCGTGGCGTCCCTGGAGCCGGTGGCCACAGCCCTCCTGGCCCTGGCCTTCCTGGGCGAACCGCTTGGGGCGGGCGTGATGGCCGGGGGACTGCTCATCCTTGCGGCGGCAACCACGGCGAGCGTCGCCCGCCGGGGTCTGACCGAGGTGGAAACTCCGACCCCCTGATTCCCGCCGGCGGCCAGACGAATCCAAGCGCGACGAGGCGGCGGATCACCGGGCGGCGGGCCGCTCGGGAGCCGGCTCCCGGCCGAGGCGTCGCAACGCCAAGCCCGACAGCGCCTCCAAGACGATCCGGTGCGCGAGGAGCGCCGTGACGTCGGCGTGATCGTAGGGCGGGGAGACCTCGACGACTTCCATCCCGGCGAAGCCCACCTCGCGGGCCAGGCGTCGCATCGCCCACAGCATCTCGCGCTGGGTGAGGCCGCCAGGCTCCGGCGTGCCGGTCCCGGGGGCATGCCCCGGATCGACGACGTCGATGTCGAGGGACAGCCACACGTGCTCGAACCGCGCCGCCCGGCCGACCACGTCGTCCATGACCTCTGAGAACCCGCGCTCCTCGATCTCGCCCATCGTGAACCAGGCAAATCCCTGCTCCCGGGCCCAGGCGAACTCCTCTGGTCCCGGCCAGTAGCCTCGCAACCCAACCTGCAGGACGTGCTCCCCTCGCACCGAGCCTTCGTCGACCAACAGCCGCATCGGTGTCCCGTGCGACCGCCGGACACCGTAGACGTCCTCGGCGTCGTCCGCGTGAGCGTCGAAGTGGACGATGCCGACGGCCGCCGGCCGGACGTGCTCCGCGAGCGCGGAGACGGTGGGATGCGCGATCGAGTGATCGCCTCCCAGAACGACCGGGACCGCACCCGCGGCGAGGATCTCCCCGATAGCTCGGCGGATGGCGGCGTGGCTACGAGCGGCGTCGGCGGGAACCACATCGGCGTCGCCGTAGTCCACCACCTTCAACACCTCGAACGGGTCCACACCGAGGTCGAGATGCGGACGCCCCGACGCGCCTCCGCTCACGTCGGCGAGGCGGATGGCCCGGGGGCCAAACCGCGCGCCGGGACGATAGGAAGTCGTCTCGTCCACCGGCGCACCCACCACGGCGACGTCGGCGCCCTCCAGGCCTTTGGGGTCGAGGACCAGGGGAACCTTGCAGAACGTAGCGGCAGCTCCCGCGTACGCGGGCTCGCCTGGCCTGCTCACCTGCACGGACGAGAGAATCGCGTCTGGGCTCGGGGCGCGCAAGCCGGGCCGCTATGCTTTCCGTCCATGTCGACCGTGGACTCGGACGGGGTGCGGCTCGCGGTGGAGGTCGTCGGAGAGGGGGATCCGGTGACCGTGGTGGGGCACGGCCTGACCCAGAGCCGGCGGGACCTCGGCCTCGTGGCTCCGTTCCTCCCGGGGACCAAGGTGCTGTTCGACTTCCGGGGCCACGGGGAAAGCGAGCGGCCGGGCCCCGGCCACTACTCCATGGGTCACTTCGCCTCCGACGTCCACAATGTCGCTGAGGCTTTTGGAGCGACGTGTGCCGCCGGCACGTCTCTCGGCGCCGGGGCGACCCTGCGGCTGTTGTGCCACCAGCCCGATCGGTTCGAGAAGCTCGTGATCATCCTCCCGGCGCGCCTGGGGTCGGGGGCCCGGGCGGGGCTCCTTCGCCTGGCCGACCTCCTGGAGTCGCACCCGCTCGGTCGGGTCGCGGACATCGTCATCGCCGAGGAGGAAGCGGCCGGCCGGTTCGATGGTTTCCCCGCGTCGAAGGAGCTGCGGAGGCAGTCGATCCTGGCGATGAACCGCGACGGGATCCCGCTGGCCATCCGAGAGTGCATCGACGATCCGCCCATCCGTGACCCGGAGCCGATCACCCGGGTCTCGGCATCGGCACTGGTCATCGCACAAGGAGGGGACCCGGTGCACGATGCGGAGGTGGCTCGCGAGCTTACGGAGATCCTTCCCCGGGCCGAGCTGCTGCTCTTCGCGGACCGCTTCGCCCTCATCCGGGAGATCCCGGCCCTGGTGAGCAGGGTGGGCGCCTTCCTGGCCTCCGAGGTCGGCGCGGGGGAGGTGGCCGAGGGCTCGGCCTGATACCCTACTGATGAGGGTTTTCTGTTCGTTAACAGGTTTGCCGAGCAGTTCCCTCACCGGCTCCCAGCCGGAGGCCGCCGGGGCGCGATCCCGGGAACGGTCAAGGAAGGAGGGAATTGCAGTGGCAACAGGCACCGTGAAGTGGTTCAACTCCGAGAAGGGGTACGGCTTCATCTCCCAGGAGGATGGCCCTGACGTGTTCGTACACTTCAGCGCGATCCAGGGAGAGGGCTACAAGAACCTGGAGGAGAACCAGCGGGTCGAGTTTGAGCTGACCCAGGGACAGAAGGGCCCCCAGGCCGCGAACGTCAAGGTCGTCGGTTAGGGTCGAGTCCTTCGGAAGGGGCCCCCGCGCGAGCGAGGGGCCCTTTCCTTTTCTTGAGGCCCTTTGGGGCTACAGGTACAGGCCCCCGCTCGGCTCCTCGCGCTCGCTGGCCACGGCGTGGGCCTCTCGCTCCCGGATGAGGAGGTACTCCTCCCCCCGGATCTCCACCTCGACGCCCGAGTCGGGGAGCAGCAGGACCCGGTCCCCCGCCTCCACGCTCCGGACGCTCGGCCCCACCGCCACGACGTCCGCCCACAGGCCGCGCTTGCTCACGCTGGCTGCGGTGGCCGGGATGAGGAGGCCACCCTTGGACCGCCGCTCGCTGTCTTCCTCGGGGCGGCGCACCAGGATCCGATCCGACATCATCCGGACGGCCTTGAGGGCCTCGCCCTCGTCGGGCGGCGGGCTCGGAGCCGGGCGCAGCGGTGTGGGGCTCATGTGCCAAGTAGGATACGACGCGCGCCCGCGCTCCGACCGATATGAGGACCCCACCAACCGCCGTCGAGCTGCTGGGTGAGGGGGAGGCCCGGCTGAAGCGGTCGCCGGCCATCGACCACTGGCCGGCAGACCGAGAGCACCGGGAGGCCGCCGTGCTGCTCTCCTTCGCCCTGGGGGATCGCGACGGCTCAGACGAGCTCGTGGATCCCGACCGACAGGTTGGGACCCGGGCCCGGGACCGCTACCGGCAGCTGATCCGCCGCCGAGCGGGCGGCGAGCCGATGGCTCACATCCTCGGGTGGACGGTGTTCCGGGGATTGCGCCTTTCGGTCCGGCCGGGTGTGTTCGTGCCTCGCCAGTCGAGCGAGCTGCTGGCCACCCGGGCCGTGAACCGGCTGCGGGGACGGCGAAGGCCGGTGGCGGTCGATCTGGCGACCGGGATCGGACCGGTCGCGCTGTCCGTCGCATACGCCGTCCCGGCCGCGGGGGTGCACGGCACCGACATCTCCGAGGACGCCGTGCGGCAGGCCCGTGCCAACGCGCGGTCACTGGGGCTGTCCAACGCGGCGTTCCACCGGGGGGACCTCTTCGCTCCGTTGCCGGCCGGCCTGCGTGGAGAGGTCGACGTCATCACGGTCCACCCGCCGTACGTGCCCCGCCGTGAAGTCGGCGACCTCCCGATCGAAGTTCGAGGGTTCGAACCCGAACACACGCTCACCGACTTCTCGCCCGACGGGCTGGGGCTCCTGGAGCGGACGGCCGCCGAGGCTCCGGAGTGGCTGCGCCCGGGCGGATGGCTGCTCGTGGAGGTGAGCCCGGATCGGGCCCGCGTCGTGCGGGGGCGGCTCATCCGGTCCGGCTATTTCGGGGTGCGAAGCACGCGAGGCTGGCCCGACATCACCCGGGTCGTCGTGGGCAGGGTCTAGCCTCCCAGGGGGTCCAGGGGGCAGCAGCCCGGCGGAGCGAAGCGGAGCCGATCAGGCTGCTGCGTTGCCCCTGGCCGAAGGACGCTGCCGGAGGCCCTGAGGAGCAGGAACTAGGCCGGCGGCGGTGGAGGCCAGGGCTCGTCGGTGAGGCTCTTGCTGAAATACTGGCCGCTCTGGTCCCACCCCTCGCGCCGGTAGAACTGGTGAGAGCGCGTCCGCCAGTTCGCCGAGCTGAGGAAGATGCTCCAACATCCCCGGTCGCGAGCCAGAGCTTCCGCGGCGGCGAGCATGGCTGCGCCGACCCCTCTGCCGCGCTCCTCCTCGGCGACCACGAGGTCCGGGATCCACGCCTGTGGACCCACGAAGTTCAACCGGGGGAGGAACAGCAGATCGCAGAAGCCGACCACCCGCCCGTCGGTCTCGACGACGAGGGTCGCCGCGTCCGACCGAGAGAGGAACTCGAGGTAGCCTTCGCGGAGCTCACCCTCGCCGGGGGTGCCGAGAGCTGAGGGCCGCCCGAGCTGCCGCAGGAGGTCCGCAACGGCCGGCCAGTCCTCGGGGAGAGCATCACGGATCCGGGCCCTGTCGGCTGCCACGGCCGGTAGGCTAGCGCGCGATGGACACGCCCACGATGCGACGGATCCACCGCGAGCGGGTGCTCCTGGTCGGCGGACAGCGGGCCCTGGTGCTGCAGCTGGCCCATCCGATGGTCGCCGCGGGCGTTGCCGACCACAGCGATTTCCCTCGGGGGGCCCTGGAACGTCTGAGACGGACGCTCGACCTGACGCTCGCCACCATCTTCGGCACGGCGACTGAAGCGGACGAGGCGATCGCCAGCATCCGCCGGGTGCACGAGCGGGTGAGTGGAGCCCGGGCCGGACGTCCGTACCGAGCCACTGATCCGCGGCTGCTGACGTGGGTCAACGCCACGCTCCTCGAGACGACGCTGGTGGTGTACGAGCGGTTCGTGCGCCCGCTGTCGGACGAAGATCGCCACACCTACTACGAGGAGGCGAAAGGGTTCGGGCCCCTCTACGGCATCCCCGACGAGGCCACGCCGCCGACCCTCGAGGCGTTCAACGAGTACATGAAGGAGATGATCGAGGGCGACGAGCTCGATGCCACCGACGAGAGCAGCCGCCTCGTCCGGCAGGTGCTCCGTCCGCCGCTTCCTCTCTGGTGGCGGGTACCGACCGAGGGAGTGCGGCTCGTGACCCTGGCGCTGTTGCCAGAGCGGATCCGCGACATGTTCGCGTTGCGGGCTGGCTCCGCGGCCCATCTGGCTCTGGCGGGATCATCGACGGCGTCTCGGGTCCTGCTGCCATTTCTTCCCGACGGCCTGCGGTTCTTCCCGGCGGCTCGAGGAAGCGCCTGAGCGGCCTTACCCGAGCGACTCTGCCACCCGCTGGAGCTCGTCTCGAGTCAGGTCGCCCGACACGGTGACGACCAGCCGATCGGTCTTCACCCACACGTGAGGGATGGCCAGTGGGTCGATGAGGAGCTTCCCCGTCTCTCCCGCCAGCGCACCGCTCTTGAAGCTGTTCCGCTCGGGCTCGTCTCGATAGCCCTCGCCGGAGGCCAGCGGGTCTCCCCAGAGTGTGGCGTCGGGTCCCACCGGGCGTGTGGTCACGATGAACTGGTCGAGACCGCGCCGGTAGGAGAGGGACACCACGTCGGGGATCGGTGGGTTGGCGCCTTCTGCCCCCGTCGTGCTGCCTTTCCGCGAGGCGGTCACCTCGGCGAGGACGTAGCCTTCGGGGATCCACGAAGGCACGAGTGGGTCGTAGCCGACGAAGCCTTGGACCTCGCCGAGCGACATCCGGCGGAAGCCCAGGTCGCTCCGGAAAACCTCCGCGTCAGGCGGGAACTTCAGGCGGAACGCGTCGTCCGGAACCGGGCCGTCGACCTCGAGGTCCTCGATCCTCGTCTCCCACACGAACTCGTCGTCGCGCGTCGCCACGACCCGGACCGAAAACCCAGTTTCCTGGTCCACCGTGACCTGGAGGTGGTTGGGGGAAAGCTCGGGAACGATCAGGTTCGCTCGGATGTCGGTGTCGAGGAGCCATGCGGGGTGTCCGTGGTAGGTGATCTCCTTCACGGTTCCCTCTCCCCCCGTGGCCAGGGCACGGACCACGGAGCCCAGGCCGCGGTCCAGGATGCTGCTCGCGGGCCCGCTATCGGGCGGGCCGGGCGCCAGCCCCCGGCGTTCGGAGGCGAACAGAGCCCCGCTGTCGGGGATGCTCTCCGAGGGGTGGAAGCTCCGCTCCACGCCCTTCTTGGCGTCGTAGACGGTACTGCCGCCGCGAGTGAGGCTGTCGAGGCGGAAGTCGCCGCGTGCGGTGAGGATGAACGACCAGCGATTGGTACCCTCCTCGAACACCCGGGGGGCGTGCGACACGAGAACGCCGCTGACGTTCCGGGCCGAGGACCAGGCCCGGGCGACGGCCTGCCGGACCTCCGCGGCGGTGGCGACCCTCGGCTTCGTCCCGGGGAGCGTCGACGTGACCACAAGCACGGCCACGGCGACCACCGCCGCGGCGGAGAGACCCCAAGCCCACGGGACCGGACGGAACGTCGGCCCACGGATCGCTCTGGGCCGGCCTCCTGACGCGGGCCGCGGCCGCCCCGGGACTGCCGTCGCCTCTTCCGCGATCCTTGCGCGGAGAGCGGCCTCGAATCCTGGCCGGTGCTCCGGCACGGTCAACTCGCGAAGGGCAGCGCCCAGCATGTCGTCGCGCAGTTCGCCGGTCATCGTTCGTTCGCTCCTTCCGTGTCCGTTCCGAGCGTCCGCCGCAGGACCGCCCGGGCCCTCGAGAGGCGAGAGGCCACGGTTCCCGGGGGAACGCCGATGATGGCTCCCGCCTCCTCGTAGCTGAGCCCTTCCGCGTCGACGAGGAGGACCGCGGCACGCATCTGCGGTGGGAGGGCGCCGAGCGCCGCCGCCAGGTCTCGCCGTGCCGACGCGACCTCTCCGGGGTCGGGCGAGGGGTCGGGTCGGTCCGGCGCGTTCTCAAGGGGCACCTGCATGGCTTTCCGCCGCCGTCGCAACTGATCCATCGAGGCGTTGTAGACGATCCGGTACAGCCAGCTCCCCAAGGCTTCCCGCCCCCGGAGCGACGGGAGGGCTCGGAATGCCTTCAGGTACGCCTCCTGGAGCACGTCGTCCATGAGGTCGCGGTCGCCGACCAACCGGTAGGCCAGGGCCCGCAGCCCGCGGTCGTACTGCTGGACCAGGGGCCAGAACGCGTCCACCTGGTGACAAGGCGCTGCCGAGGAGTCAGGCCGCTCCACCATGGGCCTCATGCCTATTAGACGCGAGAACGGGCCGGTTCCTTCGGAGGGCGGTCGAACCCGACGGTGCTAGTCTGATTTGGAGCCGATGACCGATACCGACCTCACCAACGCGAAGGGCTGCTGGGAGCGGCGCGACGATGTCCAGATCCTGGACGTCCGCGAGGGCTGGGAGTGGGACGCCGGCCACATCGACGGCTCGGTCCACATCCCCCTCAACGAGCTTCTGGCCGGCCGGATGGAGAGCCTGGAGAAGGGCCGGCCGGTGGTCGCCGTGTGCAAGACCGGCAACCGGAGCGAGGTGGCCGCGCTGATGCTCCGGGCTCGCGGCTACGAAGCCCACAACCTCGAGGGCGGGGTCGAGGACTGGTCCGACCAGGGACTTCCACTCGTCACCGACCAGGGCGACGCCGGCCGAGTGGCGTAGGCCGAGCCCCACCCGAGGTTCAGCCCGTGAGCTGCGCGGCCAGCGCCTCCGGGTCACTCACCGGCAACCTGCACGTGAACCGCTCGCAGACGTAGGCGGCGGGCTTCCCGTCCAGGGGTTCGCGTCCGGCGAGGAGGGGCACGATCCGCGCCGCCTCGTCGTCGCCCGGGGGAGCCGCCGCCAGCACGGCATTCGGCAGATATCTCGACCACAGCTCCCGGATGAGCCGGCGGGCCTCCTCCGATTCGAGGTCGCCGACGATGGCCACCTCCTTCGACGGGGACACGTACAGGTCGAGGGCGCCGAGGGCGTGGCCGAACATCGTCGGGGCCCGCTCGATCAAGTTGCGGGCGACCCGCAGCCCCGACACGCCCGCTCGTTCGTAGGCATCCTCCCCGGTGAGGTGGGCTAACCGGAGCAGAACCTCGGCGGCCACCGAGTTGCCGGAAGGGACGGCGTTGTCGAAGAGCTCCTTGGGGCGGAGGACGAGGGCCTCCGCGTCCTCGCCGGTCTGGAAGAAGCCCCCGCGGTCGGGGTCGTGGAACAACCGGATCAGGTCGTCGGCCAGCCGCCGGGCCTCGGCCATCCATCCGAGGTCGAACGTGGCCTCGTACAGGGTGACGCAGGCGGCGGCCATCATGGCGTAGTCGTCGACGTACCCGGGCCCCCCGGCCCGGCCCTCCCGCCAGGAGCGCAACAGCCGCCCGTCATCCCGGCGGAGGGCCGACAGCACGAAGCGGGCCGCCCCCGAGGCGGCGTCCACGTACCTCGACTCTCCCAGGGCCCGGCCCGTCTCGGCCAGGGCCTGGATGGCGAGGCCGTTCCACGACGCCAGGATCTTGTCGTCGGTGCCCGGCCGGGGGCGCTGCTCGCGGATCTCGAGCAATCTCCGCCGGGCCTCCTCCAACCCCGCCGGAGGGGAAGCTCCCCGGTCGGGGAGCCACAGGACGTTCGTGCCCTCTTCCCAATTGCCCTCGGGGGACGCCCCGAAGAAGCGCGCCACCTCCTCGCCGGCCACCTCCACGAGGTCCTTCCATCGCCAGACGTAGGACTTTCCCTCCACCCCTTCGGAGTCGGCGTCCTGGGAGGAGAAGAACGCGCTGTCGGGATGACGCATCTCGCGAAGGAGGTAGTCGAGGGTGTCGACCGCGACCGCGCGGCAACCGTCGTCGCCGGTGACCTGCCATGCGTGCAGGTATAGGCGGGCCAGCTGAGCGTTGTCGTAGAGCATCTTCTCGAAGTGGGGAACGTGCCACCGAGCGTCCACCGAGTAGCGATGGAACCCCCCTGCGAGGTGGTCGCGGATGCCGCCCGCGGACATCCGTTCCAGCGTCAGCAGGACGACGCGCAGGGAGTCGGGATATCCGCGCAGGTGGCACCGCAGGAGGAACTCGAGCGTCATCGGCTGGGGAAACTTCGGAGCGCCGTCGAATCCACCCCACTGCGGATCGAAGGCCTTGGTGAGCTGCGCGTGCGCCCCCCGGAGCAGGTCGTCGCCGAGCGGTTCGTGCGACTCGAGAAGTGAGGACGTCCCGGCGATCGCCTCCACCACGCGCTTCCCTTGAGTGAGGACCTGCTCGCGCTGCTCCCGCCAGGCCTGGCTCACTCCCTCGAGCACCCGGCGGAACCCGGGAAGGCCCTGCCGGTCTTCGGGCGGGAAGTAGGTGCCGGCGAAGAAAGGCCGGCCATCCGGGGTCAGGAACACCGTCATCGGCCACCCGCCGGAGCCGGTCATGGCCTGGACGGCGTCCATGTAGATGGCGTCGAGGTCGGGCCGCTCCTCTCGGTCCACCTTCACGCACACGAACCGCTCGTTCATGAGGCGAGCCGTCTCCTCGTCTTCGAAGGATTCGCGCTCCATCACGTGGCACCAGTGGCAGGCCGCGTACCCGATCGAGAGGAGGATCGGCCGGTCCTCTCGGCGGGCTCGCTCCAGCGCCTCCGGGCCCCATTCGTACCAGTCCACCGGGTTGTGGGCGTGCTGGAGCAGATAAGGACTGGTGGCCTTGATGAGACGGTTCGAGCCGGGAGACTCGCTCATCTTCCCAGCGTACCCGAGGCGGCCTCGCTACACTGCCGCCGAGGGGGCCGGGGGGGCAGCAGCCCCGCGTAGCGAAGCGGAGCGGAACAGGCTGCTGCATTCCCCCGGCCGAAGGACGTTGCCGTAGGCAACGGATTGAGGATCAAGGAAAGAAGGATGCCGATGGACGAGCGGCAGGGTGAGAGGTTCCAGGACGCCATGGGCTCCTTAGAGGCCCTGGCGGGGGAGATCAAGCCGCCCGAGGCATGGCGTGCCTTCGGGGACCAGCACCTTGAGGACTTTTGGCGGGCCTGGCCCGAGGTCCGGGCGTGGGCCCAGTGGCTATGGCAGCTGGTCGACGACGAGCGCCGGGAGCACGCCGCTCAGGTGACCGATCCGGATCTCGACGAGTCCGGCGGGGGAGACTAGCAATCGCCCGCCCCGAAGGGCGGGCGATTGCGCCTCCCTGGCCGACCCTCAGGATCAGCCGCTGGGCGGGTACTCGGCGCCGGCGTCTTGTGCCGCCGACGCGATCTGATCGTGAAGCCCGTCGAGGGTCGACTTGGCGTCCTTTCCGTCCATCATCACCTGCTGGATGGCCGCGTTGATGGCTTCGTCCACGTCCGCCCAGTACGGGACGGCCGGCCTGTACCAGCCACCCTCCAGGGCGCCCTGGATCGCGTCGAAGGTCTGCTGGAGCTCCTCGGGGACCTGGGCGTAGGCGTCGCTCCTGATCGAGGGCCAGGCCTGTTCCGCCGCCAGGGTCTCCTGGGTCTCCTTGGACATCAGGAAGTCCGCCAGGGCCAGGGCAGCCGTCTTCTGGTCGCCCTCCACCCCCTGAGGGATCCCCAGCACGTCTCCCCCGATCACGTGAGCCGCCCGCTCGGGGCCGCTCCACCCCGCGTAGACATCGAACAGCTCGAGGATCCCCTCGTCGGCGAATGTGCCCGAGGTGAACGGCCAGTTCTGGGCCAGCCAGGACGTTTCCCCTCGGAGGTAATCCACCTCGGTGTCGAACCTGGCCTGGAGGCTCTCCCGAGCGAGGAGGTCGTCCTGCCACACTCCCTGAAGAAACTCGAACGCGGCCACCGAGCCCTCGTCGTTCAGGACCAGGGGGTCGCCCCCGAAGGAGAGGATCCACTCGGAGACCGTGATCGCCGCCGCCCCGCTGGTGGGCTCGAGCGACAGCGTTACCTTGGGCTCCCCGTCCGCCGCCGACTTGAGCTCCTCAGCCGTGGCCCGGAACTCTTCGACCGTCGTCGGGGGGCTCGCCCCGGCCGCGGAGAAGCGCTCCGTGTTGACGTAGGCCACCCGGACGTTCGGCCGGAACGGCAGGAAGTACTGCGTGCCGTCGATCGGCTCCGGGATCATCGCCGGGATGACCTCCGAGGGGATTTCGACGTCCCCCAGGTCCTGCACCAGGTCCTTGTCCACCAGGATCCGGAGGTTCAGGTTGTCCTGGGCGAACAGGTGGATCGTGGGACTGCCCGCCCCGAGGTCTACCTCGAGCTTCTGGGGCAGGTCCGCCGCCGTGACCGACGAGATATTGACCTTGGCCCCCGTCTGCTGCTGGAACTGCTGGATGAGGCTGTCGATGGTGGCCTTCTCCGCCTCGGCCAGCGAGATGTTGAACGTGATGGTGGTCCCGGAGAGCTCCCCCTGTTCGACAGGGGCCGGGGCGCCACCACAGGCTGTGGCCACTAAGGCCAATCCGAGAAGGCCGGCATAGAACCGACTGTGCCTCCTCATTCACTCACCTCCTGTTCCTCGGGGTGCGGACCGAAGTCTCGCACCAGGTTTCCCCCCCTCACCCCTTCACCGCTCCGGCCAGGGCGCCCGGCCGGAGATATCGCTGCAGGAAGTACACGACGAACAGGATGGGAAGCGTCAGCACGGCCGCGACCGTGGCCATGTCTTGCTTGCTTCCCCGGTCGATGGCTTGGAAGACTTGAAGAGGCAGGGTGTTCTGGTTCGTAGTCAGGAGCCGGGCGTACACGAACTCGTTCCACGAGTACAGCCAGACGAACAGCGACGCCACGGCGATCCCGGGGGCCGCCAGAGGGAAGACCACCCGCATGAGCGTCTTGAGCTTGGACGCCCCGTCGATGGCCGCCGCCTCCTCGATATCTCGAGGGATGGTCTCGAACGTGCCCACCAGGATCCACGCGATGAACGGGAGGGACCCGATGAGGTGGGCCAGGATCAGGCCGAGGTAGCTGTCCAACAGCCCCAACCTGGCGAACCGGGTGGCCACGGAGATCCCGATGGCGAACTCCGGGAACATCCGGGTCACCAGCAGACCGATGACGACCGTGTAGCGGATCCCCGCGGGAAGGCGAGAGATCACCCAGGCGGCCGGCGCGGCGATCACGATGGCCAAGAGGGTGGAGAGCGTGGCCACGCTGAGGCTCTTGATGAGGGGCGGGACGAGGTCACCTCCCTCGATCACCCTGGTCCACCACTGGAGCGTCGGGTCGGTAATGAACAGGGCCGGCCGTTCTCCGAACAGGGCCCGCCCCGGGGCGAACGACACCATGAACACCAGATAGAGAGGGAAGACCACGATAAGGACGGAGACCACGACCCAGATCGGGAAGATGATCTTCAAGGGCCGGTCGAGGAGGCCCTGCCGGGGAGTCGCCGTCCGCATCATCGGGCCACCTCCGCGCGGGTGGCGACGAACCGCAGGTACAGGATGATGAAGACCATGATGATCCCGAACAGAACGATGGACGCCGAGGACGCAGTGAAGACGTCGTTGGTGGGGGGACCGTACCGATCCCAGATGTACGTGCCGAGGACCGGCTCGATCGCTCCGGCGAGCACCAGGGCCAGCTCGAAGATCCGGAACGCGTCGATCGACCTCAAGATCAGCGCCATCGTGATGTAGGGGATCAAGAGCGGGAAGGTGATCCGGGCGAACTTCTGCCACTTGGTCGCCCCATCGACGTCCGCGGCCTCGTAGATGTCCTCGGGAATGGACTGGAGGCCAGCCAGGAAGATCAGCGTGACGATAGGCAATACCTTCCACATGTCCGCGATGGCTACCGTGGCCAGCGTCCGAATTCCTCCGTCCGTCGTCCAGCTCAGGTTGCGGAACTCCCAGTCCACGCCGGGGATGTTCGAGATGAGGTTGGCGACTCCGCCGAACACCGAGTTCATGTATCCGGACCGCGCGAAGATCAGTAGCATGATGGCGCCGGACACGATGGTGGGCACCCCCAGGGGAACGAGCATCACCGTCCGAACGAATCCCTGTCCCCGGAACCGCGCGTGGAGGGCCAGGGCAACCGCCAGCCCCACCGCCAGCTCCAGCGTCAGGGACAGCACCGCCACGATCACGGTGTTCACGGTGGCTTCCCGGAAGGTCGCCGAGCCGAAGTTGGCCTGGTAGTTGGCACCCGAGGGGAAAGCCAGCGTCCGCGGGTGAGTGAGCGAGATCTTGAACGTGTCGATGATCGGGGCGATGGTCAGCAGGACGACGTAGGCGACGAGCGGCGTGATGAGGGCGATCTCGAACCGGTGTCTGCGAACCCAAGCCGCCAGCAGTCCCGCGCGGGAGGGACGGTATCGACCCGCCTGCTCGGCTACGGCCATCGGCCCCAGCTAGCCTCCTGTCCCAGGTGCCTCAGTCGGTGTAGATGCCAAGTCCGGTCTCGGGGTCGAAGAAGTGGAGCCTCGAGGTGTCCACGTACAGCTCGATGGGCTCCCCCCGGCGGGCCCGGGTTCGGGGGTTGAGCTGGGCCACGAACTCGTTCTCGCCCTGCTGAGCCACCTGCTCCAGGTCCTCCAGCGCCTCCGCCCCCACGTCCACGGCCAGTTCCTTCGTGTCCTCGGTCAGCACCACCGGCGCCTTCACGGTGAAGTGGATGAGCACCTCCGAGCCGAGCGCCTCCCGGAGGTCCACCGTCGCCGGGATACGGCGGTCCTTCGCCGCTCGGGGCACCAGGCTGGCGTCCTCGAAGTCTTCGGGACGGATGCCAAGGACGATCCGTCTTCCCTCGAACCGCTTGAGGCCGGGACGCTCCTTGAGTAGTTCGTCGTCCACTCGGAGCCGGTTCCCCGCGAACTCCACGAACACCGCGCCGTCTCCCCGGGAGACCGAGGCCTCGACCATGTTCATGGCCGGAGACCCGATGAACCCCGCGACGAACAGGTTGACCGGGTGCTCGTACAGATCCTGTGGAGGCTCCGCTTGTTGGAGCTCCCCCTTCCTGATGACCGCCACCCGGTCGCCCATGGTCATGGCCTCGGTCTGGTCGTGGGTGACGTAGATGGTGGTCACCTCGAGGTCCCGCTGGATCCGGGCGATCTCGGAACGCATCTGGACCCGGAGCTTGGCGTCGAGGTTGGACAGGGGTTCGTCCATCAGGAAAGCCTGGGGCTCGCGGACAATGGCCCGGCCCATGGCCACGCGCTGACGCTGGCCGCCGGACAGGTTGCGGGGCTTCTTCTTCAGCATCTCCGTGAGGCCAAGGATCCGAGCCGCATCCCGTACCCGCTTGTCGATGACTTCCTTCTTCTCCCTCCGGAGCTTCAGGCCGAAGGCCAGGTTGTCGTAGACAGACATGTGCGGGTACAGGGCGTAGTTCTGGAAGACCATTGCGATGTCTCGGTCCTTCGGTGGGACGTCGTTCACCACCCGGCCGGCGATCATGATCTTGCCGGAGCTGATCTCCTCGAGACCGGCGACCATTCTGAGCGCGGTGGTCTTGCCGCAGCCGGAGGGACCGACGAAGACCACGAACTCGCCATCCTTGATATCCAGGCCGAGGTTGGTGACGGCCTGAGTGCCGTCCGGATAGATCTTGGTGACGTCGTCGAGGGTGATCTCAGCCACCGGTCGCACCCCCCTGTCAGGGCCCCGATTGGACCGTTCCCAGCCTACCTACCTGGTGCTTTTTCGCGCAACTCGGTCACGAGGCAAGGGTCTTGACCGCACGCACCTGGTCGGGGGCCAGGTCGGCGACGAGAGACTTCCAATGCCGTGGCTGGGTGACCGGCTCACCCAAAAAGACGAATCCGTGGGGGGTGAGCTTGACCTTCGCCGTGCTCGGTCCGCCCAGGCCGGCCCCGATGCGCTCGTCGAGCATCCCCTGAACCTCTTGGATGTCGCGACCCCTGAAGCCCCGCTTCGTCCCCACCCATTCGGGATGGAGAGTCTCCAGGACCTCCTGAGCCATGTAGTGCACGTAGAACACGCGCCGCAACGTGTTGGAATCATTGGCCTTTGACCCGTGGGGCGCGGTGATGGCGTGAAACAGCACGTCGCCCGGTGCCATTTCCAGCGGGACGGCGTCAGTCCGGCTAAACAGCTCGTCCTCGTGGAAGCGCTCCAGCTCGACGTGGCCGACGAGGTGGCAGCCGGCCAGGCCGTAAAGGCAGCCGCTGTCGATGGTGGCGGCGTCGAGGTAGATGTCGCAGTCGAAGTTGGGGATCCCGAACGTCTCCGCCCGCCCGTCGGCCCCGTCGTACGGGGGGTCCTGGTGCCAGGGGATGGCCACTCCGGAGTGGGGCAGCTTCACCACCAGGGAGTCGTTGATCGGCATGAACGGGTGGCCCAGACACTGGCTGACCGACGCCAGCAACCCGGGGTTGACCGTGGCCATCCGGAAGGCGGCGGAGCGCTCCCAGAGCACGCCGTCGGTGCGGTAGTACTGTCGATGGCCGTCGATATCTCGGTACCCGTGGCCGCTGCCGGCGCCGGCGAGAGCCTCTTTCGTCACCTCGTCCGCCGCCAGCTGAAGGGCCTGGACCTCGTCGAGGCTGAAGACGCCGCGCAGCACGAGCAGGCCGTCACGGTGGAACCGATCGATCTGGTACGCGGTGAGCATTCGCTCGTCCTCCTCGTCGTTTTGGGCTGATTCCGACCCGTCGCGGACGATAGTCACGTGGCCAGCCTGAGACGAGGGTGGGCTCCGACGAGAATAGGTACGATTCCGACCCAGGGAGCCCGGAGGTTGGGGGATGGGTCTGATGTCAGACGGCCGGTCGACGGGGGCGCCGGTCGTGGAGGCGGGCGTGCACGCTCCAGACCTCATGCGTCGGCACGCCGACCGGGTGATGCCCGTGCACGAGCTGATCGCCGTGCAGTCCGGAACCCTGCCGATCGCCGAGGACGAGCGACGATTCTTGGTGCGGCGCGGGCAATGGGTGTTGCTTCAGGCCGGCCGTCGACATTACGGCTACGACGACCTGGGCCCCGACACCTGGTTCTACTGGGTCTGCTTTGGCTACGGTCCGCCCGATCCCGAGACCGTCGAGTTCGCGGTACTCCGAGGGGTACAGACAGGGCCCGTTGCTCGACCCGATCGGCTCCGAACGCTCTTCGAGCACCTGCTGGAGGACCAGGAGGCTGGGATCCTTACGCTCCCCGCCGCCCGCGGCTTCCTCTCGCTGATCCTTGCCGAGATCCTCCTGCAACCCGCGGGCGCCGACGGGGAGAGGGGCGCCGCCGACCTCGCGACACGGGCTGCAGGGCTCATCGCCGATCACCTGACCGACCCGGAGTTGAGCACCGCCCGGATCGCCGACGCCCTTGTGTGCAATGCCGACTACCTTGGCCGCGCTTTTCGAGTGGCCTTCGCGGAGACACCCACCGACCACATCCACCGGCTGCGCATCGACCGGGCGCGCATGTTGTTTCGGTCCACCGACCGGTCCATCGAACGGGTCGCCGCCGAGGTCGGGTTCAGCGACGACCGCTACTTCCGGCGCATCTTCAAACGAAGGGTCGGGCTCACGCCCGGGCAGTTCCGGCGCCTCCGCCCATCCGTGGGACCGCCTGAGCCGCAAGGGCAGGCGAGCTGATGGGCTAGGCCCTGCGCCGGTTCTCGGGCTCCATCCACGGCGGGTCCCAGCCCCGGTCTGCGTCGTCCACCACGGTCCCCGGAGCCACCACCTCGTCGATGGCGTCGAGGGTCGCCTCGTCGAGGCGGACGTCCGCCCCATCGACGAGATCCTCCAGCTGATCCATGGTCCTTGGCCCGATGATGGCCGACGTCACGGAACGGTGGGCCAACGTGAACGCGATGGCCATGTGCATCAGTGACACCCCGGCTTTGTCCGCGATCGGGCGGAGCTCCTCTGCCAGATCGAGCTTTCGCTGAGCTTCCGGCCGGGACAGGTCGAACCGATCGGCCACCCGGCCCTGTCGCTCGCCCGAGCGGACCATCCGGGAGTCCTTGGGAGGTTGCTCGGCCCGCCGGTACTTGCCGGTCAGCCATCCGCCCGCGAGCGGGCTCCACACGATGACCCCCATGCTGTACCGGCGGGCCACCTCCAGGACGTCCCACTCGATGTGCCGGGTGAAGATGGAGTACGGGGCCTGCTCGCAGGCGAACCGCACCAGCCCCCGGCGCCCGGCGAGCTCCTGAGCCCTGGCCAGCTGCCATGCGGGGTAGCACGAGGTCCCGGCGTACCGGACCTTGCCCTGGTGGACCAGGTCGGTGAGCGCCTCGAGGGTGTCCTCCAGGTCGGTGTCGAGGTCCGGCCGGTGGAGCTGATAGAGATCGATGCGGTCGGTGCCGAGGCGCCGAAGGCTCGCCTCGACCTCGCGCATGATCCACAGCCGAGAGGTGCCGCGCTCGTTGAGGCCCTCGCCCATCTCCCCGTAGACCTTGGTAGCCAGGACGACATCGTCACGACGGCCGCGCAGGGCTCGTCCGACGATCTCTTCGGACTGGCCCCGCGAGTAGACATCCGCGGTGTCGATGAAGTTGATGCCGGCGTCCAGCGCCCGGTGGATGATCCGGACGCCGTCGTCCGGGTCGGGATTGCCCCAGCCTCCAAACATCATTGCCCCGAGGCAGTGCGTGCTGACCTTCACGCCCGTCCGGCCGAGGGTGCGGTAATGCAAGGGCTCACCCCCCGTCGGTCGTCTGCCCGTCTTCCTCTGGAAGGACGCCGGGGAACCGCCATTCCTCGGGCAGCTCGTCCCCTGGCCACCGCTTTCGCTGCTTGGCGGCGAGCTTCTCCATGAGGGCGATCGCGTCGGGGTCCTCCGACCCCGGGCGCCACTCCACGACGCCGTCGGACACGGCCCGGTTCCAGAGGTCCTCGCCCCGATCGGTTCGGATCACCGTGAGGGTCCATCCGTCGGTCTGGCCGAGTCCGCCGAAGGAGATGTCCCCGTGCTCGGCGGCGAAGTCCGGGCACTTCAGGCATCCGGGCCGAGTGTGCTGTTGGGCCTTCTTCAGCGAGTAGGTGACCTCCTCGCCGTCCTTGGTGTAGAAGAGGAGCTTCCCCTTGACGTTCACTCGGGCCAGATCGTCGAGGGACAGGCCCAGCTCGCCCTGGGCGATGTCCACCATCAGCCCGTCGTAGGTGAACGTCTTGGAGCAGAGCAGACCGAAGGTCCAGGCGATCCGGCGGCGCCACTTGTTCACCCTCCGGGCCTCCAGGGCACCGGTGACGCTCGCCTGGCACGACATCCCCACGAGCGCCACCCTCTCCAGCCCCATCTCCAGGGCCTTGGTGAGAGCGAGCGGGTTGGCCGAGTACGTGTACCGGGACCCCGCCGTGGCCAGGATCTCCTCTTCCGTCGTCACGACCGCCGGCTCCGCGTCCCAGGGGCGCTCGTCGGAGAGCTTCGAGGTCAGGGCGCCGTCGATCTCGCCGTTCCGGAGCCCCCAGACCAGGAGGGCGGAGACCACGCCACCGTCCTGCCCTTGGGCCAGCGCTGCCGGGTCGGTCGCCCGAGCCAGGACGACGTCCTTGTGGACGCCGATGATCTCCTCCGGCCCCCGGGTCCGGCCGAAGAAGAGCCGCTCGATCTCCGGTTCCCACTCCCGGAACCTGGGGCAGGCACGGGTGCAGATGTCGCACCCCCGGTCCCCATGGGTGCACGCGTCCGGGCCATTCCCCTCGAGCTGGACGGGCTTGTCGTCCTCGTACCCGAGGACGTGGAACGGGCAGACGACCACGCAGGCCGAGCACCCGGTGCAGAGCCCCGTGGCCACGACCTCGTTGTAGAGGTCCCGCCACTGGGTCTTGGCCGTGCTCACGGCGCCAGTATACGGGGGGATGAACCTCCCTCCCCCCGTGTTTCGAACTACTTACAACCATGGAGCGGCGGATGCGGAGATCATGGCTGGTCCTGGGCCTCGTTCTGGCCCTGGTGGGGGCGTCGGCCTGCCAGAGGGAGGAGACCACCGGAAGCATCCGGATCGGTGGGGAGGCCGCGAACAACCACGGCGAGGCCGACGTGGCAGGGGAGTCCTCGGTCGAGTTCGAGGTCGACGACTTCTATTTCGAGCCCACGGTCGTCGAGGGCGAAGCCGGCCAGAAGGTAGCGCTCGAGGCATTCAACGAGGGCGAAGCCACGCACACCTTCACGGTGGACGCGCTGGGGATCGACAAGACGCTTGCTCCCGAAGCCCAGACGTCCATCGAGGTCACGCTGCCGGACTCGGGAGCGCTGCTCTTCTACTGCCGGTTCCACCAGAGCCGAGGGATGCGCGGAGCCCTCTCCGTCGGCGGCGACCTGACCATCAACACCGAGGTCTAGGGTCGCTCGGCGGGTGCGCTTGGTTGAGGGTGTAGAAAGGGGCCGATGGCGGTGACGAGGTTTCGGATGCGGCCAGCATGGACGGTGGTCCTGCTCCTCCCGCTCGTGGTCCTCATGGCCGCGTGCCGCGACGTCGGCCCGACAGGGGGCGAGGCCGGGGGCGAGATGAGCCTGTCGATCCTGAAGCCTGAGGACGGCGCGATGGTGTCGGGGAAGGTGGACCTGGCGATCTCGGTCGAGGGCACCGAGATCGGGCCTCCCGAGTCGGGGGCCATGCACTTCCACGTGTACGTCGACGACTCCGATCAATACGAGGTCGTCCCGTCGACCGAGACCACCGTTTCCGTCCCGAACGGCGAGCACACCCTCCGAGTTGTCCTGGCCCACCCAAACCACGAGGAGACACAGATCTCGGACGAGGTGACGTTCACCGTCTCGGCAGCCACAGGTGACACGGGGGACACGGGCGGCGGCTACGGAGACTACGGCGGGGGTTAGTAACCGGATGCTGCGGAATCGCTCCGCGGCCCGACGTCTCCACGCAGCCGTCTACCTGTTGACCGGCTTCCTGTTCCTCTCGGGGCTCGCGGTGCTGGGCGAGGGCCGCCCCACCCTCGAAGCCCTCCTCGGCGGTCACGCGGCGGCGGCCAGGTGGCACCGGTGGGTGGGGTTCGGGCTCCTGGGCCTGGCCTCCCTGGTGGCCATCATCCGAACCAGGACCTCAATGTGGTTCCTCGCCGAGTCGGCGCGGTTCAGGGCCGGGGATCTCCGCTGGTTCGCGTGGTACCCGAGGTTCCTGCTGAAACCCTCTCGGCATGCTCCTGCCCCGCACGACGGGCACTTCGACCCGGGGCAGCGAGTGTTCAACCTCGTCGTGGTGGCCTCCCTGCTCGCCCTGGCGGCGACGGGCGCGGTGATGTCCTTCCCCCAGCGCTTCCTCCCCGAGGCGTTCGCTGCGAGCCTGCGGATCCACCGGGTGGTCACCTGGGTGCTCGGCATCGCCGTGGCCGGGCACCTGGTCGTGGCGTCGGGTGTGCTCCGCGGATACCGAGGGGTGTGGCGGGCCATGCACTGGGACGGCCGAGTGGCGGCGGCGCTGGGCCACGCCCTCTGGCCGAAGTGGGCGAGGGAGCAGGAGCGGAACCGCCGGGCGTGAACCGCCCGGGCTCAGCCAACCCTCAGATCGAGAAGGACTCTCCGCAGGCGCACTCGTGGACGGCCCGGGGGTTGAGCATCTTGAACCCGCCCCCCAGCAGCGCGTCGTTGAAATCCAGGGTGGATCCCTCGATGACCGGGATGCTCTTGGAGTCGACCAGAACGCGGAGGCCGTGGGCGCTCAGCACGTGGTCGTCTCCGGCGGGAGTGTCCTCGAAGCTCAGCTTGTAGTGGAAGCCGGCACAACCGCCGGCAGTCACCCGGACCCGCAGGCACGCCTCGGGGCGCCCTTCACGCTCGGCGAGGGAGCGCGCCTTGGCGGCCGCCTTCTCGGTGATCCCGATGGGAGTGGTCTGAGCCTTTGGCATGCAATCCAATGGTAGCAGCCGCCCGACGCCCCGTCCCTCGGCCCTCAGGCTGAGGTGGGGACAGAGTGGGCCGAGGCCTGTCGTGGCGCCGGTCAGCTCAGCGGAGCGCGGAGAGCGGACGGGTAACGGACCCCGAGCTCCGACATCGTCTCCGAGACCGCCAGTTTCAACGCTGCCAGCGTGGGACCCTGGAAGAACGAGCTGCGGAGCTCCGCGATCTCCTGCTGCGTGCGCTCGGCTTCTTCTTCCCGTCCCTCCAAGAAGGCGCGCTTCAAGCGGGCTAGGAGGTCGGGCCGCAGATTGGCCAGGGCGGATACCGACCCGGCCGCCCCGGCTCGAAGGGCCTCCAGGACCATCCCGTCGGAGCCCATGAGCACTCGGAGGCTATGGCCCTTCGCTGCCGCCAGGTACTCAAGGTGGCGGTCGAAGGATTTCGTGGAGTCCTTCAGGCCGGCCAGTCCGTCGTCGGCCAGAGCCTCCAGGGTCTCCCGCTCGAGCTGATTCCCCGTTCGATCAGGGATCGTGTACGCGAAGACCGGGACATCGGGGACGGCCTCGAGGAGGGACCGGTAGTGGCGAAGGGTCTGTTCCGGGGCCAGCGGGTAGTAGTACGGAACGACCGCTGAAATCGCCGTGGCGCCGGCGTCCACTGCCCGGCGGGCCAGGCGGATGGTCGCCTCGGTGCCGGGCCGCCCGACGTGGGCGATGACCGTGCGGCCGCTTGAGGCCTCCACGGCGGCCGCCACGATCTGTGCCACCTCGGCTTCCTCCAACAGAGGGCCCTCTCCGGTCGTCCCGCAGGGCATGACCGCGTCCATGCCCTGGTCGAGGAGGAAGCGAACGTGACTGCCGAGGGCGTCGCGTTCCACTCCCCCGTCCTCGCCGAACGGCGTGAACAGGGCGGCGACGAAGGTGATGTCGGTCATCGCTGCAAGCTTAGCCGCGAGAGGCGCGAGGGCCGGTCAACGCCTGACTTGACTTGCCGAAGGGGGCCGGGGTAGGCATCGCCCGACGGCATCTCGATGACTGCCCGGCCCGGGACGGGGGCGGAGTGAGGAGTCGCTGATGGATCTCGGCCTGAAGGGGCGGCCCGCCCTGGTGGCCGCCGCGAGCAAGGGACTGGGAAGAGCTTGCGCTGTGGCTCTGGCGCGAGAGGGCGCGGCGGTGGGCATCTGTGGGCGGGACGAGGGCAACTTGAAAGCGACCCGAGACGAGATCGCCGAGGAAACCGGGGCCACCGTCGTGGCCATCCCCGCGAACGTCTCCCAAGAGGAGGACGCGGTCCGATTCATCCGCGAGGGCGCCGAGGCCCTGGGCGGCTGCCAGATCCTCGTCCCCAACGCGGGCGGGCCTCCGACGGGGCGCTTCGACGACCTCTCCGACGACGACTTCAAGGGCGCTTTCGAGCTGAATTTCCTGTCCACGGTGCGGATGACCCGTGAGGCCCTGCCCCTGATGCGAGACGCGGGCTACGGGCGGGTGGTGGTCATCGGGTCGCTGGCGATCAAGCAGCCCCTCGCCAACCTGATGCTTTCCAACGCCATTCGCGCCGGGATGGCCGGGTGGGCACGGACTCTGGCCGACGAGGTGGCTCCCGCCGGCATCACCCTGAACGTGGTGCTGCCGGGACGAATCTACACCGACCGGGTCGTCTCCCTCCTGGAAGGCCAGGCCGAGCGGGAGGGCCGGTCCTTCGAGGAGGTCAGGGAGTCCGAAGCCAATACGATACCCCTGCAGCGGTTCGGCGACCCGCGTGAGCTCGGCGACGTGGTGGCGTTCCTTGCCTCGGAGCGAGCTTCCTACCTGACGGGCTGCTTCATCCAGATCGACGGCGGCATGTACCGAGGCCTGCTGTAGGACCCGGACCTGCTCTGCTTCAGGCACGGCCGACCCCGCCCGAAAGAGCTATTGATGGACCGGCTCCGAACCCCTAGGCTTGCCCGGCTTTGTCTCCCCTAGGAGGTATCTCGTGCGTCGTTCGTTGATCCCGGCCGCCCTGTCAGCCCTGCTGCTCACCTCGTTGTTCGTTCCGCCGTCCGGTGCCGCCGACCGGGGCAAGACCTCGGCTCGGTCGGCTCTCCGGCCCGTGAAGATGGGTTACCAGGCGCGGGGCGCGTTCGTGCCCGGCGAGGTCCTGGTCAAGTTCCGATCGGGAGTCTCTCGCGGGGTCGAGCGGGCGACGCACGCTGCGGTGGGCGCCCGCGTGCTCGCGAGGATCGCCGGCGGGCTCGGCATCGACCACGTCCGACTGCCGCGCGGCCTTACGGTGGCCGAGGCGGTGCGCGCCTACTCCGCGAGCCCCTTGGTCGAGTACGCGGAACCGAACTACTACCGGTATCCAACGTTTACGCCGAATGACACGAGCTACAACAGCCTGTGGGCGCTGAACAATACCGGCCAGGAGCATCCCATCGCGGACCCACTACCGCCAACGGCCTCCGGTACATCGGGCGCCGACATGGATGTGACCGAGGCCTGGGACCTCGAGAAGGGCGACCCGAACGTGGTCATCGCGGTCCTCGACAGCGGCGTGGACGTCGGCCACGAGGATCTTGGCGGAAACATATGGCAGAACCCGCTGGAGGCCGGGGGCACGCCACTCGTTGACGATGACGCCAACGGCTACGTGGACGATATCAATGGGCGGGATACGGCCGAGGACGACAACACGCTCCTGGAAGCGAATCCCGTCATCGCCGGGCGTGAGCACGGGACCCACGTGGCCGGCACGATCGCCGCTGTTACCAACAACGCCACGGGCGTCTCCGGCGTGTGCGGCGGCGACGCCGGGGCAGCTCCGGATCCGCTCCCCGGATGCAAGATCATGGTCCTGAAGTTCATGGAGCCGATCGACACGGACGAGGACTTCGTTCCCGACACCATGGCCGGGGAGCTGAGCGCCGAGCTGGAGGCCATCCTGTACGCCCGGACCATGGGCGCCGACATCATCAACGCGAGCTTCGGCGGTCCGAGCTGGACGAACTCGGAGCGCGAGGCCATCCGGCTGGCCGGGGTGAACAACGACATCCTGTTCGTGGCTGCCGCTGCGAACGACAGCCTAGACAACGACGTGGCCGTTTGCTTCGGGCCGACGTGTTCGCCTGCCTATCCGGCCAGCTACAATTTGTCGCGAATCGTCACCGTGGCCGCCAGCAACCACAACGACGAGTATGGCTACTTCACCGGTTGTCAGCTGGCTGGGTTCTCCAAGCCCGAGTGCGCGTTCACCAACTTCGGCCGGTACTCCGTCGACGTGGCCGCTCCCGGCGTGGACATCCTGAGTACGACGCCGTCAAACACGTACTCCACGTTCGATGGAACCTCGATGGCGGCGCCGCACACGGCCGGGGTGGCCGGGCTGCTCCTATCCCAGGACGCAACCAGGACCGCTCTGTCACTCAAGAACATCATCATGGCCACGGCGGATACCACCAAGGACGACGGCGTTACCCCGCTCGACCTGAACACGTCGATGAACACGTTGTTGTTCACTACCAAGAGGACCGGGAAGTTCACTCGTACTTCCGCGAGGGTAAACGCCAACGACGCGGTGGACTTCGTTGGGACCCCGCCGAACGGGAGCGCCTCTCACGATGGCGATATCCCTGGGGCGAAGGGGCTGAAGGCAAAGGTGTCGGGTTCCTTGGCTTGGCCGGGAGACGTCAACGACGTCTTCAAAAAGAAGCTCTCCAAGGGAAAGACGTATCGCGTCACGCTGGTCGTGCCGAACGGCAGGGACTTTGACCTCTATCTGTTGAAGTCGGACACCAAGGAGATCTGGCAACCGGGCAAGCTCATCAAGGGCTCGTTCAAGGGCCCGGGGGGCGACGAGACCTTCAGCTACAAACCCGGCGCCACGAGGACCTTCTTCATCCACGTAACCTGGTTTTTCGGCGGCAATGGCAGCTACACGCTGAAGGTCGCCTGCATCAAGAACTGCTGATCGAGACTCGGGGCTTCGCGGCAGAGGGCGGCCGAAAGGCCACCCTCTCCGCTTGCACGGTCGCTCGCGCGGCTCCTCGATACGATGGCCTCGTGACCGACCTCATCGAGATGCTCCGCCGGGCCCTGCCGCCTCCGCACCCGGACCCCGCATTGCCGGATGGGACGCCGGCAGGTGTCCTCGTACCGCTCGTGGAGACGCCTGGGCCGTCGCTGCTGTTCACGCTCCGCAGCGACCTGGTGCTCCACCACAAGGGCGAGATCTCGTTTCCTGGAGGCGTGCGCCACGGGGAAGACCCGGACCTGGTGACCACGGCACTCAGGGAGACAGAGGAGGAGCTGGGCATCTCGCCGTCGGCGGTCGAGGTCCTCGGCACTCTTCCCCCAGTCCACACCATGGTGAGCGGCTACGTGATCGTCCCGTTCGTTGGACGGTTGGCCGAGCTCCCGCCCCTCACCCCGAGCCCCATTGAGGTGGCCGAGGTCCTCCAGTTCGACCTGGGCCGCTTGGCGAAGGTGGAGCGTGAGGTCCTGTCCGGGACCGGCCGTTCCTGGCACGCCTACGAGCTGGACGGCGCCCTGGTGTGGGGAGCGACCGGCCGCGTCCTGCACCAGCTCCTCGAGGTCCTTCGGGCCGAGGGCTGGGCGCCGTGAGGTACGCTCCGCCGGACGAGAAGCTCCGGGCCATCCTCGATCGCACCCGGACGATCGCTGTGGTCGGACTGTCGAGCAACCCGAAGCGCGACTCCTACGGGGTGGCGAGCTATCTGCAAGCCCGGGGATACCGGATCATCCCCGTCAACCCCAACGAGTCGGAGGTGCTCGGGGAGACGGCCTATCCGACCTTGCTCGACGTGGGAGAGCCGGTCGACTTGGTGAATGTGTTCCGGCGGGCGTCGGCGACGCCGGAGGTGGCCGAGCGCGCGGTGGCGATCGGGGCGCCGGTCCTCTGGCTCCAGCTCGGGATCGAGAACGATGAGGCCCGTCGGATCGCCGAGGAGGCGGGGATGACGGTGGTCATGGACCTCTGCATCCGAACCGTGGTGGCTCGCTTCGAGCTCGAGGAAGCCACCCGACGAGACGACGAGGCGAGCCGGCAAGGAGGGTGAGCCATGCAGAAGTGGGAGTACGCGACCGTTCCGCTGATCGAACACGCCACCGCCGAGATCCTCAACAACTGGGGAGAGGACGGGTGGGACCTGGTTGCCGTCCTCCAGCAGCCCCAGGGATTGATCGCCTACCTCAAGCGGCCCAAGGAGTGAGGGGGGTCTGGCGTTGGGCCACCGCTCTTCCGGCGGCCCTGCTCGTTCTGACCGGCTGTGGGAGCGGACCCGTGGCCGAGCGGAGCCCCGCGAGTCCGTCTCCGGCAGCCACCAGGTTGTCGCCCGCGGGGGAAGAGCGATTCGACCCGAGAGCCATCCGGTTGCGACTGCGCGCCGTGGCCGCTGGGTTCACCGCGCCGTTGCTCGTCACGCACGCGGGAGACGGTAGCGGGCGGTTGTTCGTCGTTGAGCAGGTCGGGCGGATCCGGACCGTTGGGGAGGGCGAGACCGAACCTCAGCCCTTCCTCGACATCGCTTCCCTGGTCACCGCCGGCGGCGAGCAAGGGCTCCTCGGGCTGGCGTTCCATCCGCAGTTCGAATCGAACGGCCGGTTCTTCGTGAACTACACGGATCGCAGCGGCGACACCGTCGTGGCGGAGTACCGGGCACCGGGAGGTTCGGACCGCGCGGAGCCCGGGTCCGCCCGCGTGCTTCTGCGTATCGACCAACCGTTCTCCAACCACAACGGTGGGGCACTCGTATTCGGCCCCGACGGGTTCCTCTACATCGCCACGGGAGACGGTGGGAGCGGGGGGGATCCCATGGGCAATGGCCAGCGGCTGGACACGCTCCTCGGCAAGCTGCTACGGATCGACGTCGACCGGGGCCGCCCCTATGGGATCCCGGAGGACAACCCGTTCCTCGGACGCTCCGGCGCGCGGCCCGAGATCTGGGCTTACGGGCTGCGGAACCCGTGGCGGCTCAGCTTCGACCGGGAGACTGGAGATCTCTGGATCGGTGACGTCGGGCAGGGCGCCCTCGAGGAGATCGACCGGGCTCGGGCGGGGCGACCGGGCGGCCTGAACTACGGCTGGAACGTGATGGAAGGCACCGACTGCTTTTCTCCTCCGGAGGGCTGCGACGGCGAGGGATTGGTTCGGCCGGTCGCCGTGTACCCCACTGGACTCGGGTGCGCGGTGGTGGGAGGTCACGTCTATCGGGGGTCGCAGTTCCCCGCGCTTCGGGGCGGCTACTTCTTCGCCGACTTCTGCGCGGGGGTGATCTTCGCCCTCGACCCCAACGACCCGGGGCCGCAGGAGCCGGTGATCGTCCTGCGATCCAACCACGCCATCAGCTCCTTCGGCGAGGACGAGGAGGGCGAGCTGTACGTAACGGACCTGCGCAGTGGCGAAGTCCTCCAGGTGACCGGCGAGCCGCGCTGAGGTCGAAAAGGAAGGAGGGGCGGCCCGAAAGCCGCCCCTCCTCATGCCGTTCGCTCTTACGGCGACGGCGTCAGCGCCGGGCAGTTGGGCGCCACTGCCCCATTGGAGTCAATGCAGTTGATCCTGCCATCCGGGGCCGCCTTTACGAAGGGACTGAGCGGCGAGCTGGCCTCGACGTACTCCGCCAGCACCTGATCCATGATGTTCTGAGTCGTGGCCCGGCTCGAGAAATTCGGATAGAGGTCGCCGCCGGTCACCATGAAGTCATTCTCGGCGATCTTGTACGTCGCCGCGGCCGTCAGACTCACCGGCGTGATGGTGCACGAGCCGTCGGCGTTCGCCATCACTGCCGAGAGGACGCGGCTCCCGGCGGGCAGCGCGATGTCGTACGTGAAGCAGAGCCCGGAGACCTGGGGGAACCGCCCGTTGGCCGACGGCATCTGCGACACGCCGTTCTCGAGCATGGTCTTCAACTCTGCCCCGTTCACGTCGAGGGTCACGACGACGTTTCCGAACGGCAGCACCGTGAGCACCTGTCCCCGGGTGATCGGGAACCGCCCGGACGCGTCCGGGATCGGGTACAGGCTCGCCGGGCAGAAGTCGTTCGGGTTGTCGGTCGTGGGGCAGGTCAGGTCGGCCCGAAGGCCACCCGAGTTGGTGATGGCGAACTGGACGCCGATCGAGCTGTACGTCGATCGCATGGCGTCAGTGGTGACGTTCCCCACCAGCGACTCGCAGGTGCGACCGGCAGCGTTCCCACATTGGTCGTCCCGCGGGATCCTCTTCGTCGAGTCGCCGACCTTGGTGTTGAGGATCGGCGCGAGCTCGGCGTTCAGCTCGTCGATCCTCGCCTGGATCGCCGGGTCGGGCGTCCTGCCGATGTTCCACGGCTTGTGGAAGTCGGCGGTCATGTAGACGACTTCATCGGCCACCGTGTCGACGATGAGCCGCACTCGAGTGAACCGGATGCCCTTGCTGCGGTTCTCGACGACGAGCACGCCGTTGTTCCGGGTGTCCATTACCTGGAAATCGGTGTGGTCGCCGATGACCGCGTCCACCTTCTGGACGTTGTCCACGAGGTCGACCAGCGGTCCACTCGGCGAAGCGGTGGGGGTGGTCGTCGTGGCCAAGTACGGTTCGGGCCGGAGAGAGGGGCCCTCGGTGACACCGAGGTGTCCGATGGCCACGACTGCTGCCATGTCCGACTGGTTGCGAAGCTGTGACGCCCGCTTGTTCACCGCGGCCGTCGAGTTCGTGACGATGAAGGGGTCGAACGATCCGGGCTTGACCAGCGTCGGGGCGTCGTCGTTGGTGAATCCGATCACCCCAAGCTTGAAGTTCCCGAAGTTGAACACTCTGGACTTGGACCATTCGGCCGGCGTGTCACCCGACTTCTTGTGGACGACGTTCGCCGACACGTACTTGAAGTTGGCAAGCGGGATGAGTTCGTTCCGCAGGTAGGCCTGGCCGCGGTCGAAGTTGTGGTTGCCGAGCCCGTCGAGGGTGAAGCCCATCATGTTCATGAGCTCGATGGTCGGCTTGTCGCCGAAGAAGTTGGAGATCGGAGGGGTGGCTCCTACCGCGTCGCCGGCGGTCACGGTGAGGGTCGCCCCCGGATTCTCCGCGCGGTAGGCGTCGAACCAGGGTTTCAGGAAGGCGGATCCACCGATCCCGAAGCTCGGGCCCACCGCCACGGGCGGGCTGGACCCGATGACGAAGTCCGCCGGCTCGCTGAGGGGTACCAGCTGGCCGTGGTAATCGCTGATGTCGAGGATGTCGACCTCACGCAGATTCGCCGTTCCGGTCAGCATGTCCAGGCGGATCTTGCCGCGGGCGTTCTGAGGCCCGGGGATGCCCATGAGGAAGGCGATGGTGGGGGTGATATCGATGGCCCGCATATTGGCCACCAGGCCCGCGTTCTTGATCCCAGGCCCGGCGGCGATGAACGAGGCCCGCATGTTGACGTTGTCCGCCAGGTCGACCAGGTTGGGCAGGTATCCGTGCTGACCGAAGAACTGCGAGAAGGCGATCTTCGCTCCGGGTGTGGCAGCGTCGTACTGGTACGGCGGGCGGGTCACGACAACGACGTCACCGCTCCGGCTGGGGTGCAGCGCGTCTGTGCCGACGACGTTCCGAAGCTCCTCCTTCAAGAAGATCTCGTCGACCACCTGAGCCCCGGGGTTGGCTTCGTCGGTAAGGGCTGAGAAGGCGGCCACCACCGCCTGCCGGACCTCCTCGTAGGTGATTCCCGACGGCAGCGTGGGGTTGACGTAGATCTGCGCGGTGCCACCGGCCCAACACGCCTTCGCCACGTCGGTCGTCGTGGCGGCGCAGTTGCCCGTGGCGGTCTCGCCACTCGCCTGAAGCCGCACGCCCTCCACCATGTTCTCCCACAGGACCCGCCTGGCGTTCACCGCGAACCATTGCGGGGCGAAGCCGTGGTCGGCACCGGCAAAGACCGCGGTGCCCGATCCCATGAGGTCACGACCGAGGTCGAGGGTGCCATCGGCCTCTTGGTACGCCGATCGGATGTAGCCCTCGCGCTCGTCGATCCGGTCGTCGGGGACGTTGTCGTTCGTAAGGTCGTCGTAGTAAGGGTTGGCGTTCCCGTCGATGTCTGTCGGGGTTACGAGGGCCATGAACTGGTGGCTGAACTCGTCGGTGACTGGGACGCCAAGCATCAGCAGATCGGGATGCACCCCGAGATCGTTGATGATGTACTCGAGGTATGCCCAGTGGGCGTCCTTCCACTTGAGGCCCTGTTCCACGTAGGTGTCCTCGTCGACGATGCCCGCCTCCAGCGGCGCGAAGTCGGCAGCGGTCGAACTCGGGAAGTCACGGTTCAGCGTCTCCTCGAAATCCGCCGAGCCGCTCGCGCCCAGCGCGTTGTACGTAGCGTTCGCGCGCTGGACAGAGGTGAAATAGAGCCGGAACTTGCTCAGGTCGGGCGTCAGGTCGATCAGCTTCATGAGGAAGCCGCCCGTCCTTCCGGCGAGGGGGCCCGAGACCAAGGTGACCTTCGTGTCCGCCCACTGGCCCTGCGCGAGGGTGGCTACGGCCGCATTCCCGTTCTTTCCCGCGGAGCTGTTCACGACCAGCGCACGGTTGTAGTTGACCGTGCTGTCGTCCGAGGAGTCGTAGATGTAGACGTCCCAGACTCCGCCGCCCGGGATCCTCGTGTCGTTATGCGTGAAGAACGTCTCCTTCGCGGGGCTGTAAGAGACCGGAACGGAAGTCCAGCCGGTGGCGTCCGCGAGCGTCCTCTGCTGGTACTGGACACCGAAGCTGCTCGCGGTCTGGCCGGGGATGTCGAAGTTGAGGACGATGCCGCGGCCGCCGAAGAAGCTCCGGAAGTCCACCACCGGGCCCTGAAGGGCGGGGACGTAGCCCCGGGCGGCAACCCACTCCATCGCGACGACGCTCTTCCCGGCCCGCTCGGCCGCCTGGGCGATGGTGTCGGTCTGAAGGATGCCCGTCGTGGCGAAGCTGGTACCGCCGGTGAACGTCGCGCCAGTCCGATGGAACGTGTTGTTGGTCGAGCCGTGCTCTCCAGGCCAGGTACCCGTGGCCATCGTCGACCAGCCCACCCCGGTGTTCGGGGGGAAGCCCTGCAGCATGCCGTTGCTCGCAGCCTTGACGCCGTGGTCGAGCAGGTCGTCGTAGGTGGGCATGGCCCCCTCGTCGACGTACTTCTCGGCGAGGTCCTGTCGCATGCCATCGGACGAGAAGAGGATGGCCTTGTTCGCGTGCGGAACGACTGCCTGAACCGGTGATGGGGATAGAGGCAGCAACGTTCCCACGAGTGCGAACGTGACCGCCAGAGACAGACGGAACCGTCTGGGCACGGCGACCTCCTTCGGGTCCGATCAGCCGACACCGCCGGGGGGAAGTAGGCCCGCCCGGTCGCCAGACTTTCCTATCGCCGCGAGAGCCGAAGGGTCAAGCCGAGGGTGGCGTGCGAACCGGGCGTATCACAACCAACGGGACGGAACGTTGCCCGGAAGTGCCAGGTCCGGCGAGGTCCACTCGACCTGCGCGCTATTCCTCGGGAGGAGGTGGAGGCGTCGTGGGCTCGGGAGACGGCTCCGGAGACGGCTTCGGCTTGGGCTTGGGCTTCTCCTTGGGCTTTTCCCGCGGCGGGGGCTTCGGGGAGGGTGTGGGCGACGGCGATGGCGCCGCGTGGATGACCTCTCCGGTGAACACCGGGGTGGGGAAGCCGGCCAGGGTTCGCCCGCCCAGGACGGCGGCCATGAAGTCGTGCCAGATCATGGCCGGGAACGACCCACCGGTCACGTTGATCCCGTGCAGTCCTTCCATGGGGATCTTGCCCTGCGGGTAGCCGACCTGGACGCAGGTGACGAGCACCACGGTGCCCCCACAGAACCACGCATCGGTGTGATCGTCGGTTGTTCCCGTCTTCCCGAAGACCGGCGGGCCGAACGCTGCCGCGGTTCCGGTGCCGCCGGTCACCACTCTCTGGAGCGCGTAGACGACCTGCCAGGCGTCGTTGGCGTCCATCACTCGCTTGCCCTTGGGCTTGTGGCGGTAGACCACTCGTCCGTCGGTGGTCTTGATGACTCGGACGGCGGTCAGGGGCATCCGCACCCCGCCAGACGCCAACGAGGAGAACGCGTGAGCCATCTCGAGGGCCGTGACCTCCTCCGTGCCGAGCGTGATCGCACACACCGCATCCAGCTGGCTGGTGATCCCCAGGCGGTGGGCCACGTCGACGACGCGCTCAGGTCCAACCTTGGCCACGAGTTGAGCGAAGATCGTGTTGACCGAGTTGGCCGTGGCGCTGACCAGGTCCATGGTCCCGAACCCGGAGTCCGAGTAGTTGCCGGGTTCCCATGGGCCGTCGGGCCCGTAGCACCGCGGGTCCTTGATCAGCACTCGGGATGGACCAGCGAACACGGAGTGCAGTGAGATTCCCTTCTCCACGGCCGCGGCGAGCGTGAAGGTCTTGAACGAAGACCCGGCCTGCCGGCCGGTACCCCCGTCGCCGGTGGCCAGGTTGACCTTCGAGTAGCGGTCCACCTTCTTCGGGGCGAACCAGTCCCGTCCTCCCACCATGGCCTTGATCTCGCCGTTCCGCGGATCGATCGCCACGAGCGACACGTACGGGTCCGTGGTGTAGGGCAGGTGGTTCTGGATGGCCCGCTCGGCCGCCCGCTGCATCCTGAGGTCGACGGTGGAATAGACGCGTAGCCCGCCTTCGAACACGGTCCGGTATCGCATGCGTTGGGTCTTGCCGATCCGCCGGTCGTGAAGGAGGCGGCGCTTCAGGTAGTCGATGAAGTAGGGGGCGGGATACGCCTGGATCCGCTCCCGGTATCTGATCCCGAGCTTCTGCTCGCTCGCCTTGGCGAACTGCTCCCGGTCGATCATCCTGAGCTCGAGCATCTTGTCCAGCACGACCTCCCGCCGGGCCCGAGCGTCCTTCTTACGGTCGACCGGGTCGTACCGGTCGGGGTTCTTGATGAGCCCGGCCAGGAGGGCCGCCTGGGTGAGTCCCAGCTTGGATGAGGGAACGGCGAAGAACCGCTTGGCGGCCGCCTCGATGCCGTACGCGCCCTTCCCGAAGTACACCGTGTTCAGGTAACGCTCGAGGATCTCCTCTTTCGTGAGCTTCTCCTCGAGCTGCCACGCCAGCGCGGCCTCCTTGAGCTTCCGCTCGAGGCTCCGGGCATCGCCGACGATGGTCTGCTTCACGTACTGCTGGGTGATGGTCGAGCCACCTTCGGCGATCCGGCCCGTCTTGGCGTTCACGTACGCCGCCCGAAGGATGGCCTTGACGTCGATCCCCCGGTGCGACCAGAAGCGCTCGTCCTCGATGGCCACCACGGCGTCCTGGACCACCCTGGGGATCCGCTGGAGCGGTACGACTACTCGGTCGATCTCGGCGTGCAGCCGGGTGATCGGCGTGCCATCGGCCGAGTAGACGATGGAGGTCTGCTCGAGCGGCCGGGAGTGCTTCGTCTCCTCCTCCAGCTTCGGCAACCGGCACGCCGTCGCCGCCACGGCGAGGGCCACGAGTGTTGCCAGGAACCGAGGCCGAAGAGTCGGGGACGCCCGCATGGACCGACTATACCCGGCCGACCAGGAGTCCGACCCGCGTTCTCGGTGACGTCCCGGTCGGGGATGGCCGGAGCGGATGCTTGAGGCGAGCCGTCGGGAGCGAGGCTCGAGGCGCGGCGGCAACGGCGAGGCTCGAGGGCCCGGAGAGACGAGCCGTTCGCCCTCCGAGAGACGAGGGAGCAAGCGAGGCGAGCGGATCCGCGAAGGCCGCCCCGACTGGCTCCTACCCGAGGGCCTGTTCGAGGTCGGCCACGAGGTCGTCGGGATGCTCGATGCCCACCGACAGGCGGACCAGGGTGGCGGGAACCTCCAGGGGCGAGCCTGCAACGCTCGCGTGGGTCATGGGGCCGGGGACCTCGATGAGGGACTCCACGCCTCCCAGCGATTCTCCCAGGAAGAACAGCCGAGTGGCCTCCGCTACCCGGATCGCTTCCTCCGGGCTCCCCATCTCGAACGACACCATCCCTCCGAAGTCGCGCATCTGGCGGGCAGCGATCTCGTGGCCGGGATGGTCCGGCAGGCCGGGGAAATGGACCCGCGTCACGCCGGGGTGCCCGGCCAGGAACTCCGCCACCCGACGGGCCCCCCGGCAGTGGGCGTCCATCCGGACCGCCAGCGTCTTCACCCCCCGGAGGGCGAGGTAGCAGTCCATCGGCCCGGGGACCGCGCCGACCGAGTTGTGGAGGAAGGCCAGCCGCTCGGCGAGCTCGTCCTCCCGAACGACGATCGCCCCGCCCACGAGGTCGGAGTGCCCGCCGAGGTACTTGGTCACCGAGTGCACCACGACGTCCGCCCCGAGCTCGAGTGGCTGCTGAAGGTAGGGAGTGGCGAACGTGTTGTCCACCACGCACCGGGCATCCGCCTGGTGGGCGATCTCCGCAGCTCGGGCGATGTCCACCACCTTGAGGAGCGGGTTCGACGGTGACTCCACCCACACCACCCGGGTCTCCCCTCGGACCGCTTTCCGGAGCGCGTCGGGATCAGTCATGTCAACGGTGTCGAATAGGAGCCCCCACTCGGAGAGGACCCGCGCCAGCAGGCGATACGTGCCCCCGTAGACGTCGTCGGGGAGAACGACGTGGTCCCCCGGACGGAGCAGCAACAACAGCGTCGCCTCCGCGGCCATGCCCGAGGCGAAGCACAGCGCGCGGGTGCCGCCCTCGAGCGAGGCCAGGGCGCTCTGGAGGGCCTCGCGGGTGGGGTTCCCTCCGCGAGCGTAGTCGTAGGCCTTCGGCTTGCCCACGCCATCCTGGGCATACGTGGACGTCTGAAAGATGGGGACGTTCACCGCGCCGTACAGGGGCTCCGGATCCTGGCCGACGTGGATCGCCCGAGTCTCGAACCTCATGCCCTCGTCGTCATCCTGCACCGGCACGCACCTACTCTCCGACGCGTTGCCGGTGGGCCAGGAACTCCAGCAGGTCGGTCCGGGTGAGGACTCCAAGCGCCCGGCCGTCCTTGCTCACCACGACGGCCGGCTGATTCTGCAGGTGCTCGAAGGCCACCTCGATGGGGTCGTCCGTCTCCACCAGGGGCAGTGGCCCTTCCATCACCTGAGCCACATCGGCCTGCAGCGCATCGGGGTCACGAAAGACCCGGTCGAGAAGCGTTCGCTCGCGGATGCTGCCCACGAGCGACGTGACGTCGTCGAGCCGGCCCCGGGCCACGGGGGCCTGGGAGATCCCGTACTCGTGGAGTACGTCGATGGCCTGACGAACCTTCCCGTGCGCGTTCACCGAGACGATCGGTGGGAGACCGGCGGGCTTGGCCGAGAGCACTTCCTCGACCCGGACCACGGCCCGTCGCTCCAGGAAACCGTACTGCAGCATCCACGTGTCCGAGTACAGCTTGGAGAGGTAGTTCCGACCGGTGTCGGGGAAGATCACCACCACCAGAGCGTCCGAGTCGAGCTCCCTGGCGGCCACGAGGGCGGCGTACAGCGCGGTGCCGGAGGATCCGCCCACGAGGATGCCCTCCTCCCGCGTGATCGCTCGCGCGGTGAGCAACGAATCCCGGTCGGACACGCGCACGTACCGGTCCACCACCTTCGGGTCGAACGTCTCGGGCCAGAAGTCCTCCCCGATCCCCTCCACGAGGTAAGGGCGAGGCTCTTCGTCAGGCGCGGAGAACACGGAGCCCTCGGGGTCGGCTCCCACGACGAGGAGGTCGGGCTTCTGCTCCTTCAGGTAGCGGCCCACCCCGGTGATGGTCCCCCCGGTTCCGACCCCTGCCACCAGCACGTCGATCCGGCCCTCGGTCTGCTCCCAGATCTCCGGTCCCGTGGTCTCGTAGTGCGCCCTGGGGTTCTCCTGGTTGAAGTACTGGTTGGGCTGGAACGCGCCAGGGATCTCTTCGGTGAGCCGGTCGGCCACCCGGTAGTACGACTCCGGATTGTCCGGTGCCACCGCGGTGGGGGTGATGACCACCTCCGCGCCGTACGCACGAAGGAGGGCCACCTTCTCCTGGCTCATCTTGTCGGGCATCACGAAGATGCACCGGTATCCCCTGATGGCTGCGGCGATGGCCAGGCCGTGCCCGGTGTTCCCCGACGTCGGCTCGACGATAGTCCCGCCGGGCTTGAGGAGCCCGGCGCGCTCGGCCGCCAGGATCATCCGGAGCCCGATCCGGTCCTTCACGCTGCCGCCCGGGTTCAGCATCTCGAGCTTGGCGAGGATGGTCGGCCGGACGCCCCGGGTCACGCGGCCCAGCCGGACCAGCGGGGTGTGGCCCATGGCGTCGAGGAAGTTGTCGAGTATCGGCATCCGAGATGCTCCCGGCCGCTCCAGACTATTGTCTGCTAGATGGGGGGGCGGAAGGAACTGCCTCTGCCAGACACCAGGCGATAGATGCCGTTCGCGTCGCTGAAGAAGATTTGGCCATCCGGCCGGGTCTCCAGAGCGATGATCCCGTCAAACTGGTTGTAGACGACCCGCTGGCCCAAGACGTGGTTGCGATCGGCGTTCAGGCGAAGCCGTCGGATCTTCCCGTCGACGAAGGATCCCACGAGCAGCCGCCCCGAGTACCGGGGCCCGAGGCGGCAGTCGCTGCAGAACGTCGCGCCGGTGGGTGCGATCGGGGGCGTCCACGTCCACTTGGGCTGCACCGGGTCCGGGCCACTCTCGGACGTGTTCGGGCAGCGGGAGCTCGGGCCCCAGCCGTAGTTCCTGCCGGACCGGATCAGGTTCACCTCGTCGTCGCACTCGGGCCCGTTCTCCGTTTGCCACAGACGCTCCGTCTTGAGGTCGAAGGTGAACCCGAACGAGTTGCGGTGGCCGTACGAGAACGCGTAGTCGCCGGGGAATGGGTTGTCCGAGGGCACGTTTCCGTCCCGCGTCAGGCGGAGGACCTTTCCTAGGGTGCTACCGGTGTTCTGGGCATTGGAGGAGTCGTGGAGATCACCAGTAACGGCGTACAGGTTCCCGTCGGGCCCGAAGTGGATCACCCCACCATTGTGATTGGAACTGGCTCGGATCCTGAGGAGGATCGTCTTGAAGGGGGTCCCGTCGTCGTCCCACCTTAGTCTTACGATACGGCTCTCGAAGGGATCCCTGTTCGTGTAGTAAACGTAGATGCGCTGTACGGTCGGCCACCGGGGATCGAGGGCAATTCCGAGGAGACCTTCCTCTTGGCCAGCCACGGGCTCTCCCGCCAGGTTGGTGATTCGCCCCCACAGGCGATGTCGGCGCCGAGCGAAGTCGTAGCGACGGATCTCGCCGCTGAACCTCTCGACGTAGAACATCGTTAGACCATTGGATGTGAAGGCCAGCGCAACTGGCCAGCAGCCGTCGCAGCGGACCACCGCCCTCCGGCTGAGGCGGGCGGACGCCGGTGGCGCGGAGAGCGGGGATACGGCGACGAGGAGAGCAGTCAGAGCTATAAGCGAGCCTGTCCGGCGCATCTGTTTGCTCCTTCTTGTCGAGAGAATCCGCTTGGGGACATTACCGCTCCAAGGGATGGATGTCTCCTCAGACCCGAACGAGGCGGTAGATGCCGTTCGCGTCGCTGAAGAAGATGCCGCGCGTCGATGGCCGCGACTCTACGGCGAGCACACCGGAGGAGTTGTCGAAAACCAGCCTCCTGCCCACGACGTCGTTCCGTTGGGAGTCCAGCGTCAGTCGCCGAATGATTCCGTCGTTCCACGCCCCGACGAGGAGTCGTCCACGCACGCCGGGGCCCAAACCGCACCTGTCACAGAACGTGGCGCCGGTCGGTGCGATGACCGGGTTCCAAACGGCCTCGGGCTGAACGGGGTTGGGCCCGCTCTCCGAGGTGTCGGGGCAGTCAGAGGCCGGGCCCCACCCGTAGTTCATCCCCGACCGGACGAAGTTGACTTCGTCGTCGCATTCGGGCCCGTTCTCCGTCTGCCACAGGCGGTCGGTCTGCGGATCGAACGTGAATCCAAATGAGTTGCGATGTCCGTATGAGAACGCGTACTCACCGGCGAATGGATTGCCCGCCGGCACGTTACCGTTCCGCGTCAGGCGAAGGACCTTCCCGGCGTTGCTGCTGGTGTCCTGGGAGCGAGCGGGGTCGCCGGCATCGCCTGTCACTGCGTAAAGCAACCCGTCCGGGCCGAAGTGGATCACGCCGCCGTTGTGGTTCGAGCTTGCCCGGATCCTGAGCAGGATGGTTCTGAACGGCGTCCCGTCGTCGTCCCATCGGAGCTTGATGATGCGATTCTCGAGCGGTTTCCCGTTCGTGTAGTACACGTACAACCGTCGTTCGCGGCGCCACCGCGGGTCGACGGCGATGCCCAGGACCCCCTGCTCCCCGTCGGTCCCGAGGTTGGTGATCCGCCCCCACACTCGATTGGTCCCGGCGGAGAGGTCGTAGGAATGGATCTCCCCGGTGAACCGCTCGACATAGAACATCCGTCCGCCCCCGGGCGTGAAGGCGAGAGCCGTCGGCCAGCAGCCACTGCAGCGGATCACCGCCCGACGGGCGATGCGGGCGGAAGCCGGCGCCGCGGCAAGAGGAGCCAGGGCCACGAGCAGGGCCGTAATGGCGATAAGTAAGGAAGTCCGACGCATGCGCTTGCTCCTTTTCGTCGGCAGCGAGCGACCCCGCACTTCACCGCGCTGGTTCAAGGTTCCCCCACGACTCGCTCACCGGCCACGAAGACCTCCAGGACGGGGTTGTGGCCGGGCCGGTAGGCGATCATCCGGACGTCCGACCCCTCCAGGACCAGGAAGTCGGCGCGCATGCCGGGCTCCAGGGACCCCAGGCGGTCGTGGAGCCCCAGGACCCAGGCAGGATTGGCCGTCGCCGCCGCGAGGGCCGTTCCCGGAGAGAGCCGGTACAGGGAGCAGGCCAGCGCGATGGCGAGGGGCATCGAGAGCACCGGAGACGTCCCCGGGTTGAAGTCGGTGGCCACCGCGAGCGCGGCGCCCGCCCCGGCCAGCGCGGCGACCGGCGGAGGCTGGGCTCGAAGCATCAGGGTGGAGGCAGGGAGCAGCACCGCGGCCGTCCCTGCACGGGCCAGCGTCGTCCCCGCCTCAGGACGCGCATGGTTGAGATGGTCGGCGCTTCGAGCCCCGAGGGAGGCGGCCGCCTCGCCCGCACTTGACGGCCCGAGCTGGTCGGCGTGGCATCTCAGCGGGAGTCCTGCCGCCGCCGCCGCCTCGGCCACCCGGTGGAGATCCTCCACCGAAAACGCGATGTCCTCGACGTAGACGTCCACCGCGTCCACCAGCCCCTCCGCATCCGCCTGCGGGATCAGCTCGGTGCACGCGGTCTTCACCCAGTCCTCCCGGGACATCCCCGGCGGCACCGCGTGGCAGGCCAGCAGGGTCACCGTGGCGGTCTGGGCGGCTTCCTCGGACAGGCGGCGGGCCAGGCGCGCCTGGCGAAGCTCTGCCTCGACCGAGAGCCCGTAGCCGGTCTTCAGCTCGAGGGCGGTGGTCCCCATGGCCAGCATCTCGGCCAGGAGGGGGCGGCAGAACGACAGCACGTCCTCGTCCGATGCCTCGGCCAGCATCCGAGCGCTGCGGGCGATGCCTCCCTCGCCGTGCAGGTCGCGGTAGGTGCGGCCTCCCAACCGGGCCTCGAACTCGTCGTCCCGCCACCCCACGAACGGCAGGTGGGTGTGGCAGTCGACGAACCCAGGGACGACGGTGCACCCCTCCCGCTCCTCGTCGACGTCGCCCTCCCAGCCCCGGCGCTCGCCCGCGTAGACGATGGCGTCTCCCTGCCAGGCCACCACCGCGTCGCGGACGGCCTCCGGCTCCACGGCCCCACGGGCGGGGAGCATCCCGACCGCGCAGGTCACCAGGGTGGAGCAGCCAACGGCGCGCACGGCGAGGTCATACCACACCCGATAGACTGCCCGGTCGTGAACGCCGAGGTCATCGACGAGATCGTGGAGCGGCTCTTCGAGAGAGAGGGCTTCGACTGGGTGGGCGTCTACTTGCTGGAAGGCGACACCTTGGTCCTGGGGCCGTTCCGAGGCCCGAACCCTGCCGGACATGAGCGCATCCCCCTCGGCGAAGGGGTGTGCGGCACCGTCGCCGCCAAGGCGCAGACGGAGGTGGTTCCCGACGTGAACGCTCGCCCCGGCCACATCCAGTGCTTCCTGACCACGAAGTCGGAGGTGGTGGCGCCTATCGTCAAGGACGGCACCGTCGTGGGAGTCCTGGACATCGACTCCGACAGCCCCGACGCGTTCGGGGAGCGAGAGGTCGATCTGGTGGAGCGGGCCGCAGCGGAGATCGCTCGGGGGGTTCGGCCCTAACGGGCCTTGGTTCGAGTCTCCACGGGGGCGGGAGCGTGGCCGTTCCCACTGGCCCGGCCGTGTCCATTCCCGTTTGCGTTCCCCTTGCCGCCCGCCTTGATGATCGGATCGAGCTCCGTGGCTCCGGGGACCTTCCCGTTTCCAGCGGCGTGGCCGTTCCCGTCGCCGAGGCCGTTCAGGGCGGCCAGCCAGGTCGTCAGCTCCACCGCGGACACCGGCTCGCGTAGGTAGTAGCCCTGGGCCAGGTCGCATCCCAGCCCGGCCAGCCGCTCAAACGTGTCCTCGGTCTCCACGCCCTCGGCCACCACCTGGAGGCCGAGGTTCCGGGCCAGCTCGATCGTGGACCGCACGATGATGTCGTCGTCGTGGTCCACGACCATGTTCACGATGAAGGACTTGTCGATCTTCACCTGACGGACCGGTAGGCGCTTCAACGAGGCCAGCGAGGTGTACCCGGTCCCGAAGTCGTCGAGCGAGAGCCGCACACCCATGCCGGTGAGCTTCCCCAGGACCGCCAGGGCCCGGGTGGGATCGACGACGATGGCGCTTTCGGTGATCTCCAGCTCGAGGAGCTCCGGATCAACCCGGTGCTTCTGGAGCAGCTCGCCGACCTCTTCCGGGAAGTTGACGTCCTGGAGGTTCCGCACCGATAGGTTCACCGCCACCGGGACCTCCAGCCCCATCTGCTGCCATTGCCAGCACTGGGCCAGGGCCCGGTCCACGACGTGGAGGGTGAGGGGCTTGATCAGCCCGGTGTGCTCGGCGAGGGGGATGAACTCGTCCGGCTGCATGAGGCCGTGCCGGGGATGCTGCCACCGGACCAGCGCCTCAACGCCCGCCACCCTGCGGGTGCGCATGTCGATCTTGGGCTGGTAGTGGAGCAAGAATTGGCCGCGGTCGATGGCCCGGCGCAGCTCGCCGAGGAGCGCCAGTCGCCGGGTGCTGTTTCGGTCACGTTCCGCCGTGTACAGCTCGCAGCTCGTGTGAGCTTCCTTGGCCACGTACATGGCGATGTCGGCCCGCTGCATCAGGGTGTGGACGTCCAGCCCGTGGTCGGGGTACAGGGCGATACCGATGCTTGCGTCGACGTCGAGGGACAGCCCGTCGAGCACGAACGGCGCTTCGAAGGACTTCAGGATCTTGTCGGCGACCTGGATGGCCCCCGCCGCGTCGGGCACCTCGGGCAAGAGGACGGCGAACTCGTCGCCCCCGAGCCGGGCGATGGTGTCGGTCTCCCGGAGCAGCCCGGAGAGGCGCACGCCGATCTCCCGGAGGACGATGTCCCCGGTCCGGTGCCCCAGGGTGTCGTTGATCTCCTTGAACCGGTCGAGGTCGATCAACATGACCGCCAGGGGCCGCCCGGATCGCCGGCCGCCCATGATGGACTGGCGGATCTGGTCATGGAGCAGCCGGCGGTTCGGGAGCCCCGTGAGCGGGTCGTGCAGCGCCTGGTGCTCCTTGTACTGCTTCTCCAGCCACACCGTGGTGCTCCGGTACACCGAGAGCATCGGGAGGGCCAGGAGCGGGACGAGCCAAAGGCTCTGCTCCGCGGCTACCACGGCGATCGGTGAAAGGAAGAGCATCAGGAACGCCGTCGATGCCTGGAAGGTGAAGTCGCTTCGGATGTTCGGGACGATGGCCAGGCCTTGGGCCAGGGCGATGGCTACCTGGGTGAGGGTGTGGTTGACCAGGAAGAACACCGCGCCGGCGGCCATGATGCCGGGGATGTCCGCGGGACCGAACGCCGGGGGCATCCCCTCGTGGGGCACGCCGGTGATGGCCAGGACGCTGCCGGCGACGGCCACCGAGACGGCGTACTGGGAGGCATTGAACCCCGCCTTCCACCAGGGCTTCCTGCGAGTCAGGTCGGCCACCAGGGTGGCCAGCCCGTGCGCTAAGGCCGCGGCGGCGGGCCCGAACCCCACCAGCAGGGCGAAACCGAAGGTGGCGGCGGTGCTGATCTCCACGTCCTCGTTCCAGCGGGGGACCTTGACCGGGACCATCTCACCGAGAACGAGGAACGCCACGAATAGCCAGAACTGGCCGGGCGCCCTCTGGATATTGGTCAAGCCCTGGGTCGCCGGAAGGGCGACAGCCAGGGCGAGGCCGGTGGCCGACACGACCGTCACGTACCAGTGGATCGGTCGGATGCTATGTAGTCGCATGGAGCCCTCGTGACCTAGGCCGGAGGGGGCGCCCCGGGCTTCCCCGGGGCGCCCTGACGGTGGCTACGGTCTACCCCCACTTTTCGACGGCACCCAATACCGCCGCCAGCATGGCAATCATGCCCACGGACACGATCAGCCGGAAGAGCCGTGCCTTCAAACCGTCACCTCCTCTCACTTCAGGCGGAGTCCCCCAGACGAGGGCCCCCGTCTGTCCAGTTATCGGCACGAAACGGCGTAGGCCTTTAGGCCGACGGGTGGGGAATTCGAAGGTCTGCCCCTTGGGGCAATCGGGGTCGCTCAAGAGGGACCCCCCGATTGCCGATAGACCGGAGGAAGCTCCAGCTGGACGGAGGTCGCAGGGTGCTCCTGGTCGCATTCGTGGTCCTGGCCGTGGCCACGGTGCCCATCTTCGGTGGAAGGCTCGGCTCACTGGCCGAGCTTCGGTTCCGCCATGCCTGGGCCCTCCTGGCGGCGCTCGGGCTCCAGATCCTCATCGTCAGCGTGGTCCCCGAGAGTGGCGGGGCCTTCCACGGGATCGCCCACATCGTCTCGTACCTGCTGGCCGGCCTGTTCGTGGTGGCGAACCGCCGACTCCCGGGGATGTGGCTCATCGCCGTAGGCGGGGTGATGAACCTGATGGCCATCGCGGCCAACGGCGGTGTGATCCCGGCGTCGCCCGCGGCGCTGCTGTCGGCGGGACGGGCGCTGAGCCACGCCGGCTTCCGCAACTCCGCGGCCCTCGCCGACCCGAACCTGGCCTTCCTCGGTGACGTCTTCGCTCTTCCCCCGCCGTTCCCGTTCCACAACGTGTTCAGCGTCGGGGACCTGTGCATCGCCCTCGGCGCGGCGGTGGCCCTCCACCGGATCTGCGGCTCGCGGCTGATCCCGTCCGGCAAGGGCCAGTACAGGGGACTGCACCGCCACGGGGCGTTCATGCGGGTGTGGGCAGCCCAGTCGGTCTCCAACCTCGGCGACTGGGTGTACACGCTCGCCGTCGTCGCCAGCCTGGCAGGGCGCGGGTCCAGCGCCCACGCCCTGGCGGCACTGCTGGTCGCCCAAGTGGCCCCGGGGGCGGTGGCCGGGGCCCTGGGCGGCCCGCTGATCGACCGGTTCCCTCGGAAGACCCTGATGATCGGTTCGGACGTGATCAGGATGTTGGCGGTCGGGTCGCTCCTCCTGGTGGGGGAGCCCTCGCTCGCCCACCTCTATGTGGTGGCGGCGTGCCTCGGGCTCTGTGGGTCGATCTTCCAGCCGAGCCTGATGGCGTCCATCCCCAACCTGGTGCCGAGGGAGCGGATCGTGGCTGCCAACGCGTTGGTGGGCGCCACATACAACTTTGCAGTCATGGCCGGTCCGGTGGCGGGCGGGCTCCTGGTTGCCAGCCTCGGTCCGACCTCGGCGTTCGTGGCAAACGCGGGGTCGTTCGCCATCTCGGCCGCGCTTCTGGTGGGCGTCCGGTTCCCCAAGAGCGACCCGGATGCTTCCTCGACCTCGCCGGTCCGGGCTCTCGTGGAGGGGATCAAGTACGCGCTGGCGCGTCCGGTGATCCGCGGCGCCCTGATCGTAATCGGGCTGGTGATGCTGGCGGCCTCGGTCCGTTCGCCCCTCGAGCCGCTCTTCGTGATCCGGATCCTCGAACTCCGCCCGGAGGCCCTCGGACTGGTCGGCGGCGTGTGGGGCCTGGGGATGGTCTTGGGCTCGGTGGCCGCGCCGGCGGCAGCCCGTCGGTGGTCCAGGGAGTGGCTGTTCGCCGTGGCCATCGGCGTGGTTGGGCTCGCCGTCGTCACCGCCTCCCGGGCGTCCATCCTCTCGACCCTCCTGCTGCTCTGGCTGGTGTCCGGGTTCGCCAACGGCGTGGGTTCGGTGGCGTACCACTCGCTCCTGCAGGAGCGGACCCCCGATGCTTTCCGGGGCCGGGTCATGGGGGCCTCGGAGGCGGTGCTTCAGGGAGCCCTTCTGGCGGGTGCGTCGACATCAGGGTGGTTCGGCACCCATCTGGGCATCCGGGCCACCTACGCGATCTCCGGTTTCATGTTCATCGGGACGGCGCTCCTGTGCCGGGCCCTGCTCGGGGCGGCTCCGCTTCGGGACCGGCGGCGCGACGCCGGCTCCGCCGCTCTCGAGGAGCCGACCATCCCGGCTCCCGCGGCCCCGCAGGCCACGCCCTAGCCGGGCTTCCAGACCATCAGGCCGAGGATCACCAGGACGATCAGGCCCTGGACCGTCCCCAGGAGCGGCTGGCTCCGCACGCCCTACTGCCGCTGCGCCCGGCGCGGCAGGATCATGTCCCACCACGGGTGCTTCTCACGCCCTCCGGCCAGGTCGACGTGAACGTGCTTGACCTGCCGGTACTCATCGAAGCCGACCGCGCCGTGTTCCCTGCCGATGCCCGACTGCTTGTAGCCGCCGAAGGGATACCGGGGGTTGATCATGTGGTAGTCGTTGATCCACACGGTCCCCGTGTGGAGCTGCTCGGCGAGCTTCACCGCGCGCGGCACGTCGCGGGTCCATACCGCCCCCGCGAGCCCGTAGATCGAGTCGTTGGCCAGCCGCACCGCCTCGTCGTCGCCCTCGAACGGGATGACCACCAGGACCGGTCCAAAGATCTCCTCCTGAGCGACCTTCATGCGGTTGTCGACGCCTGAGAGGATGGTTGGACGGTAGTAGTACCCGCCCTCGTGGTCCTCCACCGTCACCCGCTCGCCGCCCACCGCGACCTCGGCTCCCTCCGATCGGCCGATGGCCACGTACTTCTCCACCGTCTCGAGCTGCGTCTCGGAAACGATAGGCCCTTGGTCGGACTCCGGGTCGAGGGCCGGCCCCACCACCATGTCCTCGGCCCGCTTCACCAGCGCGGGAAACAGCTCGTCGTGGATGGAGCGCTGGACGAACAGACGCGTACCCGCGGAGCACACCTGCCCCTGGTGGAAGAAAACCCCCCACAACACGCCCTCGACCGCGTAGTCGAGGTCGGCGTCGCCGAGGACGATCGACGGGGACTTTCCGCCGAGCTCGAGGGTGACTTTCTTCACTGTCCCCGACGCGAGCTGCATGATGCGCCGGCCGACTTCCGTCGATCCGGTGAAGGAGATCTTGTCCACCCCGTCGGCCGCGACCAGCTCCTCGCCGGCGCCGGCGCCGGGCCCGGGCAGGACGTTCACGACTCCTTCGGGGATCCCGGCCTCCAGGCAGAGCCGGCCGATCTCGATCGACGTGAGCGGGGTGTAGGAGGCCGGCTTGAGGATCACCGAGTTCCCGGCGGCGATGGCCGGAGCGACCTTCCACGACGCCATCTGGATGGGGAAGTTCCATGGTGTGATGGCGGCGCACACACCGATGGGCTCGCGCCGGAGGTAGTTGTAGGAGGTGGGCGAGCGGGGAAGCGCTTCCTCGTCGTCCTCCCGCCCGGCGAGCTCCGCGAACACCCGGAACGTGGAGATGGCCATCCCGATGTCGGCGTTCTTCGCCTTGCGGATGGTTCCGCCGGAGTCCTTCGACTCGAGCTCGGCGAGCTCGGTCCCGTTCTTCTTGATCAGGTCGGCGACCGCCAGGAGAGCCTTGGCCCGGTCGCGTCCGCGCATCGTGGGCCACGGACCCTCGTCGAAGGCCTTCCGGGCGCCTTCCACCGCCCGCCTGACGTCCTCCGCCCCCGCCTTGGCCACCTCGGCGAACGGTCGGCCGGTGGACGGGTCGATGGACTCGAAGGTCTCGCCCGATGCGGCGTCGATGAGCTCACCGTCGATCACCAGTTGGTAGTCGGTCATGGGGTTGGCCTCCTCGGGTGCGGAACCTGGGAACGATGCTACCCGGTAGAGTCACGCGGTGCGCTTCCGGAGAGCCGACCTCGTCGGCGTTGGCGTGGTCACCGTGGCGGGCTGCTGCTACGCGGCCGCGACGATCGCCATCAAGCTCGCCTATCGGCAACAGGCCGGCACCGGACTCGTGGCGTGGATCCGCTTCGCCGGCGCGGCGCTGGTCCTGTGGGGGCTGGCTCGGATGCTGCGGGTGGCCCGGCGCCCGGAACCGCGGAAGCTCCGATCTCTCGTCGTCATGGGTCTGGTGGCTTCCGTCGTCGGGGGATTGTTCGTGGGATCTTTGGAGCGGATCCCCGCGTCGGCGTCCACCCTGCTGCTCTACGCGCATCCGGCGATGGTGGCGCTGGCCACCGCGGCGCTCGGGCGGGAGCGCTGGGGCCTCGGTAAGGGCGTGGCCCTGGGGCTCAGCACCGTCGGGCTCGTCCTGGTCCTCGGGACCCCGGCCGCCGAGCTGGACTGGGTGGGGGTCGGCATGGCCCTGGGAGCCGCGGTGGCCCTGGCCACGTTCATCGTCCTGGCTCAGCGAGCGGTCGCCGCCGTGCATCCCCTGGTCTCGAGCGGGATCGTCCAGGGGACCGCGGCCTTCGCGTTCGCCCCCGTGGCGGTGGCCACGGGGGCGGTCCACCCCGGTCGGATCCCCGTCTCCCTCGGCTGGATGGTCGCGGTGGCCCTCTTCACCGCTGCGGCGCTGGCACTCTTTCTCTCGGCGGTCGACCGCCTCGGACCCACGCGGGCATCGATCGGGGCCACCGTCGAGCCGGTGGTCACCGTGATCCTCGGGGTCGTCGTCCTTGGTGAGTCGCTGACGGGCATTCAGCTCTTGGGAGGGGCGCTGGTGGTCGCGGCCGTGGCGATCCTGCCACTGGTCGAGCACCGGGCCGTCGCCGCGACCGATCTTCCTCCAGTCGGGCGACCCACAGGTCGAGAATCCTGAGGGATGGATCCAGCTCGCGAGTTGCTGCGGTGATCGGCCAAGCCTTCGCGGCCGTCCTCGCCTCAGCGAAGGCCGGCGACCACAGCGCCCTCGAGGTCGTCTACCGGGACTTGGCGCCGCCGGTGCTCGGCTACCTCCGGGCCCAGGGCGCCCGAGAGCCCGAGGACGTGGCTTCAGAGGTGTTCGTGGCCCTGGTTCGCGGTTTGGTCAGGTTCAAGGGGGACGAGCGCGACTTGCGCTCCTGGGTGTTCACCATCGCCCACCGCCGGCTGGTGGATGAGCGGCGACGGAACAGCCGCAGGCTCGAGACCCCAGCCGACCCGGAGACGCTCCGCCTGCTCGGCCCGGCGGGGGATGTCGAGGGAGAGGCGATGGCTCTCCTCAACGGACGAACCTTCCTCGACGCGGTTCGCCGCCTCACACCGGATCAGAGGTCGGTGGTGCTCCTCCGGATGGTGGCTGATCTGCCGGTGGCCGACGTGGCGCGGGTGCTCGGCCGGTCCCAGGGTGCGGTAAAGACCCTCCAGCGACGGGCGCTGGCCCGATTGGCAGCAGATCTCTTGGGAGAGGCCGTTTCCTGATGGACCCGTTCGACGATTACCAAGATGAGATGAGTGGGCGCCTGACCTCCGAGCGAGCAGAGGCCATCCTGGCTGGCCGCGCGAGGGCGGACGACGATCCCCTTGGCGCCACCCTCGGCCGGGCCTTCGACGAGCTTCGCCGGGAACTGTTCGATCAGCCCGGCCCCGAAGTCGCCGCGCGTCACCTCGCCGCTATGGTTGCAGCCTCGGAGTCCGCATCCGCTCTCGATCGCACAGCACGCATGGCGAGGAAGTGGAGGCCCTTCCCTCGACTCCGTCTGGCTATCGTTGGACTGGCGGTGTGCCTCGTCCTCTTCGGAGGCCTCGCGATCGCTGGGGCCCTTCCGGGCCCGGTCCAGGACGTCGTGGCCGACGCCGCCGCGGTGGTTGGCCTCGACCTTCCCGGTGGTGCCCCGGAGGCCGCGGGACACGGCAAGGAGGTCAGCGAGACAGCCCGGAACGACGAGCTGTCAGGGTGCGAGAAGGGCATGGCGGTAGCCGAGGTGGCCACCAGCAAGGCCGCGGAAGATCCCGACCTGCCCGAGAACGCCTGCACGGAGGGCGACGAGCGGTCCGGGAGTAAGAGGGCCGGCGCGGGCTCCGGCTCCGGGTCCGGCGGCCGGACCGACACGGGCGGTGCCGGCGCCGGTGGCGCCGCCGGTGGCGCCGATCAAGGCTTCGGCGGCGGGTCGGGCTCCGGGGGCGGCGGGTCCGGAAGCGGATCCGGCTCCGGCGGGGGCTCGGGCTCGCGCGGTTCCGGGTCGGGCGGCGGGGCCAGCACCGAGCTTCCGGGCGCCCCAGACGCCGCCGCGCCCTCGAGATAACCCGCGGCCCTACCGACAGCCCACCCTGGTTTGAGCCCGCCCAGGTAGCTTTCCAAACAAGCGTTTGTTTGGTAGGATGAGGCCCCCGATTCGGAGGCCTCCCCATTGCCCACCGCCCAGAACACGAAACCGCGGCCCAAGGAGTTCCTCCCGGACTCCCGGAAGCAAACCCTCCGCGCCTATGGGCGCAAGGGACAGATCATCGAGGCGGCCGAAGTGCTCTTCAGCGAGCGGGGGTATCACGGAACCACGATGCGGGACATCGCCGCGGAGACCGGGATCCTCCCCGGAAGCCTGTACGCGCACATCGCGAGCAAGGAGGACATCCTGCTCGACATCTGCACGGCGGCGGCGGCGCAATTCATAAGCGGGCTGGAGCTGGTGGCGAAGGGCCCCTGGCCGCCGACGGAGAAGTTGCGCATCGCCATGCGGGCACACGTGGAGGTGGTGGCTCGAGCCCGGGAGGCGGCCCGCGTGTTTCTGGAGGAGTGGACGGCCCTCTCTGAACCGCGACGTGAGGAGGTCCGGGCCCTTCGCGACCGGTACGAATCGCTGTGGGACGGGATCATCAGGGAAGGCATCCGGAAGGGCGCCTTTCGGAAGATGGATCGGCGGTTCGCCCGGCTCCTGGTCCTGTCCGCCGCGAACTGGACCTACACGTGGTACGACCCGGCGGGTCCCCTCAGCCCCGACGAGATCGCCGACCGGTTCACCGATCTGCTGCTCGGTGGCCTGGCCACGAAGGAGACACAGCGATGACCTACGACCAGAAGGTCGCGGCTTTCAAGGCCCGCATCGACTCCGGGGACAAGATCGAGGCGGGCGACTGGATGCCCGACGAATACCGCCAAGCGCTCCTCAAGTTCATCGAGATGCACGCCAACTCGGAGGTCATGGGCTGCCTCCCCGAACGCGAATGGATCCCCCGCGCCCCGACGCTCAAGCGGAAGCTCTCGCTCACCGCCAAGGTCCAGGACGAGGCGGGACACGGGCAGCTGCTGTATCGGGTTGCGGAGGACCTCGGGAAGTCGCGCGAGCAGATGTGGGACGACCTCGTCAACGGAAGGACCAAGTTCCACAACGTGTTCCACTACCCCGCGAACACGTGGGGCGACGTCGCGGTGATCGGCTGGCTGATCGACGGCGCGGCGCTCGTGACGCAGAAGGCGCTCCTCGAGTGCTCGTACGCGCCCTACGTTCGGGTGATGCGGCGGATCTGCGCGGAGGAATCCGTCCACCTCCGCCACGGCGAGGACATGGTGCTCGAGCTCGTCACCGGCACCCCTGAGCAGCGCGAGCTGTTCCAGGACGCGGTGAACCGGTGGTGGCGGCCGATCATGCACTTCTTCGGACCCCCGTCGAAGCCCGACAGGGACGTGCTCCTCTATTGGGGGATCAAGACACGATCGAACGAGGACCTCCGCCAGGAGTTCTTCTCGACGTACGTGCCGAAGCTATGGGACATCGGGATCAGCGTTCCCGACCCCGAGCTCCGGTGGGACGAGGAGAAGGGGGAGTGGATCTGGTCGGACCCCGACTGGGACGAGTTCTGGCAGGTGGTCAAGGGGAACGGTCCGATGACCAAGGTTCGTCTCGATCACCGCAAGATGGTTTGGGACCATCACTCGTGGGTCCGCGAGGTGTTCGAGCGGATCCCATCGTGACCGCGATCCTCGTCTGGGACGTGCTCCAGCGCCGGAAGGCCGGCGCGGAGTGGGAGGTCGCTGGGGGGATCAAGGCGCCCGACCTGGAGATGGCCATGCTGCTGGCTCGGGAGACGCACTTCCGTCACAAGGAGGCGCCCGAGTTCGCGGTCCGCCTGCGCGGCACGGAGGAGGTCCATCCCGCGACGGATCTGACGGGGATCGGCGGCGTGATCGACCGGGCATACCGACGCAGCGAGGGGTATGCGGGCGTCGGCGCCAAACTGAAGAAGGTTCACGAGCTGATGAGGGAGCGAGGACTGGTAATCGACCGCCCTCGCCCGCCCGTCAGCCGCGGCCGCCACGAGGCCGCCCATGCCTGAGCGCGAGTCGTACTTCGCCCCGGCTTCCGAGCCGGTCCCGGAAGCCGCGCCGATCGAGGCGCCACCGCTACCGGACGACGCGCGCCTGGTGCTCCTCCTATCGCTGGCCGACGACGAGCTGGTGATCGGTCACCGCCACTCGGAGTGGACCGGGTGGGCCCCGCACCTCGAGGAGGATCTGGCCTTCTCGTCGATCGCCCAGGACGAGATGGCACACGCCCGGTTGCTCTACGAGCTGGCGGAGCCGATCGCCGGACGCGACCCGAACGTGTTGGCGCTGGGGCGGAAGCCCGAGGAGTACCGCCACGCGGTCATCTGCGAACGGCCCAATCGCGACTGGGGCTACACGATCGCACGGCAGTGGTTGTACGACGAAGCCGACGACGTTCGTACCGGGGCCCTCGAGTCCACCTCGTGGAAGGAGCTTCGCGATGCGCTGGGCGTGATCCGCATGGAGGAGCGGTACCACCTCGACCACGGGAGGGCGTGGTTCCGCCGCGTCGCCGAGGACGGGGTAACCGCCCGGGACCGATTGGCCGGGGGGCTCGAGCTCGCCGTGCCCGAGGCCATGGCGCTGTTCGAGACCGTCCCCGGAGAGGAGGCTCTTCTGTCGGATGGCGTACTGGCCCGGGGGAGCGCCGACCTCCTCGCGGAGTGGCTGGACCGGATCGGATCGGACCTCGAGTCGGTCTCGCTCGACTACGTCTTGACCGGCCATGCCCGCCTCGGCGAGTTCGTCCCTACCTCCTCGGGCGAGGTGGAGGAGCGTGACGAGCTGACCGTCCCGGGGGTCGAGCGGCGCGATGGGAAGTGGGTTCACGTCGGAGGGTTCGCGGGAACGGGCGGGCGACACGGCCGGCACTCGGACGACTTCGGGCCGCTGTGGAAGGAGATGACCGCGCTCCACCGAGCGTTCCCCGGAGCGAGCTGGTGATGGACACACTGGAGCGGCGCGTTTGGGACGCCCTGGCGTCCGTTCCCGACCCCGAGATCCCCACGTGCTCGATCGTCGACCTGGGGATGGTGGAACAGGTCAACGTCAACGAGGACACGGTCGAAGTCGATCTCCTTCCGACGTTCGTCGGGTGCCCGGCGAAGGACGTCATCGGGGAGGACGTCCAGGCGGCCCTTCGCCGGGTCGGCGATGGGCACGCCGTGCGGGTCCGTTTCGTCTACGACCCGCCGTGGACCACCGACCGGATCACGGAGGCGGGCAGGGCGGGCCTCCGAGCCCTGGGGATCTCCCCCCACTGGGAGCAGCCGGCCGGCGGCCCGGTGGCCGTCTCCCTGATGCGGGAAGCCGGGACCCCGTGCCCCTACTGCGGGTCGGCCGATACGGTGAGAGAAGCGGCGTTCGGTCCCACGCCGTGCCGCACGACGCACTTCTGCCGGGCGTGCCGCAACCCGTTCGAAGGATTCAAGGAGAAGCCTCGACTGCCATCCACCACTCGGTGAACTCCGAGCAGCGACCGCCTTCGGCCAGGCGGATCACCCACAGGTTGCTGTAGTCGGGGCCGTCCGAATAGAGGGTCCACCCGCGCACGAATCCAGTGTCCCCGTCGATGCCGACGACCTCGTAGCGGAACTTCCAACTGCCCGGCTCGTCCTTCCGCCCGATCCAGCCGGAAGCGATCCCGTCTCGCCCCACCCACGGCTCCCTGTGGGGTGCGGTGTAGTACCGGGCATCGTCGGTGAAGAGGTCGCCGATGTCTTCGGGATCGTTCGTCGACCAGGCCCACATGTACCGATCAACCCACGCCTCGAGGTCGCTGCGCTCCACGTGTCCTCCTCGTGTCTCAGAACGTCGGCTTGAGGACCATGAGGCCGACGATGATGACGACCAGGATGCCCAGCACGATGCCCAGGATCGTGCCCCGCCGGGACAGCCACTGGAACTCCTCGGAACCCGGACCCTCCGCCTCCAACACCTGGATCTGCCGCCGGAGCGTTGGCGTGTACAGGCCCGCGCCGAGAAGGATGACCACCGCCCAGAGGATGAGGCCCCCGAGGATCCAGAACGTGGTGATCTCCCACGGACTGATGACGACCATCCATAGGCCGGTCACGAGGAGCAGCCCGTAGGCGGGGTTGGCGAAGCGGTCGTCGAGGATCTTGATCCCCCGGAGCACATGGAGCTCGTGTTCCCGCGCCTGGGCCGCGCGGGTCAGCCAGATGCCATAGGAGGCGTTGAATCCGACCGCGACGATGGCCAGCAAGATGTGGGCGAACTTCACCCAGTCGAACAGCGTTATCAGCCCTCCTTCTCGGCCACTCTAGCGGGCTGAGCTTTGCCCATTCGAAGGGGGCTTGACAAACGCGAGGCAGTTGAAGGACCGAATGGAACGGCCCCCGCGATGGGAAACCCGCGGGGGCCGTTCGCGTCCCGAACGGACGGCGAGACCCCAAGTCGCCGCCCTAGTCCGGGCTGGCCGCGCCCTCAGTCCTGCCTGACCTGGCCCCGGATCTCTCCGCCCGGGTAGGTCTGGGTGTGGACGTTTGCGTAGACGAAGCCCTGGCGAAGAGCCCGGACGACCTCGGCGAACTCCCCGGGGGCGATGCCCTGGCCGCTCGGCCCGATCACGTCGGCCGCGTCGATCACTCCCGTGACGGTCCCCGACTGGGGACAGGCCGGCTTGTCGCCCCCGCCGCAGAGGAACGCGATGACCCCGCCGGTCGTCGCCCGCTGCCCGAGGTGGATGTGCGCGCAGCAGACGGCTCCCCCCTCGAGGCCTTCGTAGCTCAGGCGGTACTCGATTGTCATCCCCTGCAGCTCGGCCGTGAACGAACCGTGTCCCGCGGTCGAGATCGACTGCGGCGTCTCCAGGAACCCCGTGAGGCGGGTGCGGAACTCGTCGTCGTCATCGTGAGCCAGAGCGGGGATGGTCACGAGGGCCAAGACCGCCAGGGGAACGAGGACAACGGCCAGCGTGCGTCTCTTCATGGCAAACCTCCTGTCGCTCGGCGGGCTCCTTCGTTACTTCGACGCGGACCGGGACTCGGTTCGGAAGCCCATGCTGGCGGTGCCTAGCGCCCCTCGAACTTCGGCTCCCGCTTCTCCAGGAACGCGGCAACGCCCTCGAGATGGTCGTGGGTCCGGCCCATCTCTCCCTGGGAAGCCGCCTCCCGATCGAGGGCCTCCGCCAGCGAGCCGTCCTGGCCGCTCAGGAAGAGCCGCCGGGTCTCGGCGATCGCCCGGGTGGGCAGCGCCGCGAGCTGCTCCGCCAGCGTGTCCACCTCCTCGCGCAGCGAGTCGGCCACCACCACCCGGTGCACCAGCCCGATCTTCAGGGCTCGCTGCGCGTCGATGACGTCCCCGCCGACGGCCAGCTCCATCGCCCGCGCGTGGCCGACGGTCCTCGCGAGAAGCCAGGTGGCGCCGGAATCGGGGATCAGCCCGATCTTCACGAAAGCCAACGTGAACCGGGCGCCGTCGCCGGCCACGCGGAGGTCGCACGCGAGCGCGAGGGAGAGACCGGCGCCGGCCGCGACCCCGTTGATCTCGGCGATCACCGGCTTGGGGATTTCGACGATCTGCAGTATCAGCCGGTTGTAGGTGGCCCGAAGATGACCCTCGATGTCTCGTTCTCGCCCGGCCTCGTAGTCCGAGCGGAACTCGGTGAGGTCCTGTCCCGCGGAGAACCCTCGCCCCTCGCCCGTGATCACGATGCATCGGACCTCCGGGTCCTCGCCCAGGGTGGCGAACGCGTCCACGAGCTCGTCGCTCGTGCGAGTGGACATGGCGTTCAGACGGTCGGGCCGGTTGATGGTGACGCGGGCCACGGTTCCGGCGCGCTTCAGCTTGATGTCCTGATAGTCCATCACCGACCCCCTTCCAGCCGACCACGCTCTATGTATCTCTGAACCAGCGTTCCTCGGCCTACCACGCCCACCGGGCCCTGCACGTCCACTTCCGCCTGGCACTCCCGGTCGTCCACCCGGATCGCTCGGGCCGTCACCCGGAGCCGGTCGCCGGATCGCGCGGGCCGTTCGTGGACGACCGAGATCGAGTAGCCGGTGGCGTCCTCGCCGTCTCGCAGGTGCGGCTCGATCAGCATCCGTCCGGCTTCCTCCATGTGCCGGACCATCCACGCGGTCGCGTACACGGGATGGATCCTCCGGCCGAGGATGTCTACGAGCATCTCCTCCGTCACGGTGACCTCGAACGTTGCCTCCTCACCGACGGCGGGTCGCTCGCGCGTCACGCTGCGGATTCTAGTGGCCGCGTTGGCGGTGCCACCCGGCTACCCGTACAGTCCGGGCCCGGGAGGTATGGGGATGGGAACGGTCAGCCGTCGCTTCGAAGAGGTCATCGAGCGCGAGGCGCCCTCGTGGGACGTTCGTCCCGTCGGCCCCGAGATGCGCCGTCTCTCCGGGCTGGACCTGGCAGTCCTCTGGGGAGACCTGGGGATCGGCCTGCTGGTGCTCGTTACCGGAGCTCTGCTGGTCCCGGCGCTCGGATTTCCTCGGGCGCTGCTGGCGATCGTGGTGGGATCCGTCGTGGGGTGCGTTCCCCTGGCCCTGGTGGGACTGGCCGGGGCCCGGGAAGGGGTCCCGGGTATGGTCCTCCTCCGCCCGGTGCTGGGGGTTCGCGGCTCCTATCTGCCGACCGTGTTCAACATCGGACAGCTCGTCGGATGGACGGCGTTCGAGCTCTGGGCCATGGCGCTGGTGGCGAGCCGGATCAGCGGGCCGCTCTTCGGGGGGAGCTCCTTCTATCTCTGGCTTGGCGTGGTGGCCGTCGTTTGTCTGCTTCTCTCGCTGGGCGGCCCGGTGCTCGTGGTTCGGCGGTGGATGGAGCGGTTCGGGGCATGGGTGCTGGCCGCGGTGGCGGCGTGGGTCACCCTTCGGGTGGTAACGGGAATGGACCTGTCGACGCTGTGGTCCCGTCCTGGGGAGGGCGGCCTCCCGTTCTGGAGCGCCGTGGACCTCGTGGTGGTCATGCCCGTGTCCTGGATCCCGCTGGTCGCCGACTACACCAGATTCGCCAGGAAGTCTGGAGGGGCGGCGGGCGGAACGTACGTCGGGTACGTCCTTGCGAACGTGTGGTTCTACGCGCTGGGTGCCCTTCTCATCGTCGGCTCGGGTGCCTCGACGCCGTCGGTCACTGGGATCGCCGACGGGATCGCGGCGGTTGCCGGGGGGACGCTGGTCCTCGTGGTGCTGCTCGTCGGGGAGACCGACGAGGCGTTCGCGGACATCTATTCGGGCGCGGTGTCCACCCAGAACCTCGTTCACCGACTGCCGCAACGCGCCGTGGTCACAGCGGTGACTGCCGTCGGGGTGGCCGGGGCCGCGTGGCTCTTCGGTCAGGCCGAGGAAGGGATCCAGTCGTACGAGTTCTTCCTGTTTCTCATCGGGTCGATCTTCGTTCCGTTGTTCGGAGTGTTCGTTGCCGACTACTTCGTGGTGCGGCGGGGACTCTCCTATCGCTCCGAGGATCTGTTCGACTCGGGGGGCCCGTACCGGTACACGGGCGGTTTCAACCTTGCGGCGGTGCTGGCCTGGTTCCTGGGTTTCGCCACATACCACTGGATCGTCCCCACGGGACCCGCGGCGTGGCAGGCCGTGGTGGAATCCGCCTTCCAGGGCCTGGGCCTTCCCTTCCCGCTCTTCGGGGGCGCGGCGCCGGCGAGCATCCTCGCGTTTGCGGTTGCCTTTGGAGTTCACGCGGGGCTCGGCGCGGGACGCTGGCGGGGAACTCGGTAAACTGCTATCTCGCCCCGACTCCTGGAGGTTCGTGTGCCACGGTTCGAGTACAAGACGGTTTCCCCGGCGGAGCAGCCGGCCGATCTCCTGATTCTTCCCTTCTTCCAGGGGCCGGAGGCGGGGCCGGGCATGCGCGAGACGGGAAAGGCGCTGGGCGCCGATCTCCTCGCCATCCTCCGTGACAACGGGGTCAAGGGACGCCTCGGCGAGACGTTCGGCGTGCCAACGTTCGGCCGGCTGAAGGCCGGCACGGTGCTCCTGGCCGGTCTCGGCCCGAAGGCCGAGGCGGACGCGGATCGGGTGCGGCGGGTCGCGGGCAAGATCGCCGGGCGTGTGGGCCGCTATCGCCGGGTGTCCACGACTCTGCCCCAAGCGGCGGGCGGCGCTCGTGAGGACGCCGTCCAGGCGCTCGTCGAAGGCCTGCTGCTCGGTGGGTACCGCTTCGAGCGGTACAAGGGGAACTCGTCGGACGAGGACGGCAGCGAGCCCCCCAAGCTCGAGCGGGTCACGGTCCTGGGCTCGGAGCGCGGGGATGCCCGGGCGGCGGCACAGGCGATCAAGCGGGCCGAGATCCTGGCGGAAGCCGCCGCATGGGCGCGCGACCTGGTGAACACGCCCGCGCTCGACGCGACCCCGGACTTCCTGGCGCAGGAAGCCAGGAAGATGGCCAGGAAGCACGGGCTCACGTGCAAGATCTGGTCCGAGGCCGAGCTGAAAAAGGGCGGCTTCGGCGGTGTGCTCGGCGTGGGACAGGGGAGCGAGAACCCGCCGCGGCTGATCGAGCTCCGCTACGAAGGGGGTCGAGGCGCGCCCCTCGCTCTCACGGGGAAGGGCGTGACGTTCGACTCGGGGGGCCTCTCGATCAAGGACTCCAAGGGCATGGAGTGGATGAAGGCCGACATGGCCGGGGCCGCCACAGTGCTCGCCGCCATGCAGGCCATCGCTCAGCTGAAGCCCAAGGTGAACGTGGTCGCGGCGGTGCCCAGCGCCGAGAACCTTCCCAGCGGGACGGCCATCCGACCGGGCGATGTCATCACCCACCGCGGCGGCAAGACCACCGAGGTGCTGAACACCGACGCCGAGGGGCGGCTGATCCTCGCCGACGCCCTTTCCTACCTCACCGAGCGGAAGCCCCGCCTCATGGTGGACTTCGCCACCCTCACCGGTGCGTGCATGATCGCCCTGGGCGAAGACATCTGGGGCGTGATGGGCAACGACGACCGGCTTATCAAGGACCTGCTGGAAGCCGGGGATCAGGCTGGCGAGCCTGGGTGGCAGCTCCCGCTGTGGAAGGGCTACCGGAGACAGATCGAGTCCACCATCGCCGACGTGAAGAACATCGGTAACCGCTGGGGGGGCGCCATCACTGCGGCCCTGTTCCTGAATGAGTTCGTTGGTGACACGCCGTGGGCCCACGTGGACATCGCCGGCACGGCCTTCGCAGAGCGCCCCGGGGATTACTGGCCCAAGGGGGGCACGGGGAACCCCGTGCGGACGCTGGTTCGGTTCATCGAGAGCCAGGCCGACGGGGGCACGGCGAAGGCGGCCGGACGGAGCCGCTCTCGCTCGAAGCGGTAGGATTGCCCCGGGTGTCCCGCCCGCCGTAGAGTCGGTTCGAACCCGTGCGGGGAGGAGGAAGTCATGGCCCACGCCAACGAAGACCTACTTCGGCGAGGGTACGAAGCGTTCGCCAAGGCGGACATGCCCGCGGTGCAGGCGTTCTTCGCCGACGACATCGTGTGGCACGCTCCTGGGCGCAACCCGTTTTCAGGAGACTACAAAGGGGCGCAGGAGGTCCTCGGTTTCCTTGGCAAGACGATGGAACTGACCGGGGGAAGCTTCAGTCTCGAAGTGCACGACCTTCTGGCCGACGACGAGCACGGCGTGGCGCTGGTGGTCGCCCGGGGCCAGCGGGAGGGGAAGAGCCTGGAGGACCGCCAGGTCCATGTGCTCCATCTCCAGGGGGGCAAGGTCACCGAGTTCTGGGCTCACCCCGGCGACCAGTACGCGGTGGACGAGTTCTGGTCCTAGGGTCGGTTCTCACAGACCCGCGTGTACCGCTGGTGGGTGTTCGTCCACATCCTGGGGGCATTCGCGTTCCTGCTGGGCCATGGCGTCTCGGTGGCCATGGCCGTCGCGCTCCGGCGAGAGCGTGAGCCCCAGCGGATCCAGGCGCTGCTCGGTCTCTCGCGCGTCTACCTCGCTCTGACGTACGCGTCGCTGCTCGTCCTCCTCATCGCCGGCATCGTGGCCGGTTTCCTCGGGCACTGGTGGGGGCACGGGTGGATCTGGGCGGCGCTGGCTCTCCTCGTCGCCCTGTGGGTGGGGATGAGCCTGCTGGGGACCAGCTTCTACGACCGGGTCCGGATCGCCGTCGGCACCGAACCCATATACGGGGCCCGGAAGAAGGCCTGGTTGAAGGAGCGGCCTCCGCCCGCCCCGCCCGCGGAGCTCGACGCGCTCCTCTCCACGAACCGCCCCTACCAGCTCGCCTGGATGGGCGTGATCGGCCTCGCCCTGATCCTCTGGCTCATGGTGTTGAAACCGTTCTGAGGACCCGTAGAATCAGCCCTTCGTGCCCACGGCGATGAGCACGTCGTTCGTGTCGCCGAAGGGGTCCGGGAAGCGTTCCCGGAACGCGTCCGCGGCCCGCTCCCGGAACCGTTCCCAGAGGGGCTCCCCCAAGGCCTCTCGGAGGAACCGGCCCTCGCTGCTGGTCTCTCGCCCGGCGAGGTAGTCCGCCTGGCTCATCGTGGACCGGTACTGGCGCCTATAGACCTGGACCTCACGCAGCCCCGCGTCTCGCAGGGTCTCCTCCAGCAGGTGGCGGTCCCGGAAGCGCTCGTTCCATGGGATGGCCCCTTGGGAGTCGCGGAAGAGCTCCTTCGTGGCGAAGGTCTCGGCAAGCTCCGTCCACGTCCGGACGAACTCGTCCGGACCTCCTCCCCACCAGCTGACCCCCAGCGTCCCGCCCGGGCGCAAAACTCGGAGCATGTCGAACAGGGCCGTCTCGTACTTGGTGAAGAAGGCGATCACGAAGTTCGCCAGGACGGCGTCGAAGGTCTCGTCGCGGAACGGAAGGTCGATGGCCTGGGCGGCGAGCACGCGAGGGTGCCGCGGGCGAGCGAGACGGAGCATGGGGAGCGAGGGATCGATCCCCACCACGAGGCCCTCCGAGCCTACCGTCGCCGCTGCCGCTTCGGCGGCGACGCCGGTCCCGGTGCCCACGTCCAGAACGCGGGCGGCGCGGGGCAGGGCAACCAGCTCGACCAGATCGCGGGCGGGGGCAGCGTGCACCGGAGCCCGGACCCGATCGTAGGTCTCGGCGACGGTGTCGAAGGTCCGCCAATCGCTCATTCGGCCGAGGATAGCGCGTGATCGCCGAACCGCTCGTCGCTCTACTTCCCACTCTGGGCCGGCTCGGGCGACCAACGGGGGATCGCGATCAGCGCCGCCACGGCCACCAGGACGCCGCCCAGGCCCGCAAACAGGATGGTTCCTCGAGGTCCCGCGAGCTCGACGATGGCACCTCCGAGTGCCATCGCGGCGATCTGCGCCCCGGAGCCAAGCCCGGCCCAGGCGGCGAACACGCGGCCGCGAAGGTTCTCGGGGGAGCGGTGGTGGATGAGGCTACGGCTGGTCACGTTCTCGATGCCGTTCCCTCCGCCCCCAGACAGAAACGCGGGGAGCGCGACCAGGACGAATGGGAGCGCACCGGCCAACGTAACGGCCGCTCGTCCAAACAGCATGGCCAGCAGATACGCCAGCGCGAGGTTGGCGACACGGATTCGCCTGCCCACCAGGACGATGCCGGCCACCATGCCCAACGTCCAGGTCGCGACGAAGATCCCGAAGCCTGCGTCGCCCGCATGCAGCACGTCCTTGACGAAGAAGACGAAGGCCACGTTCTCGGCTCCTGCGAACAGGAGCATGGCGGCGTGGGCCAACGCGACGATCCTCAGCAGCCGGTCGCGAGCGAGGAACATGAAGCCCTCCCGCATGGCTCGGACACGCCTTCCGACGGCCTCTTCGGCAGAGGGCTCCGCCACCGGCCGTCTCCTGACCCGGAGGGCGACGGCCGCGACACCCACCACGACAAACGTGGCGGCGTCGATGAGGAGGGCGGTGCGCACGCCCAGTGCCGCGGAGAGCGCCCCTCCGAGCAGTGGCCCGAGCGTGGCACCCCCATACCGAGCCAGCTCCAGATAGGCGTTGGCTTCGGTGATGTGGTCTTCCCCCGCCACGCGAGGGACCAGCGCGAAGATGGCCGGGTTGGCCACAGCTGCCCCGGCGCCCAGGAGGAGTGCCAGCAGGAGGAGAACGGACATTGATCCGGCGAAGGCCAGCCCCACAGCCACGATCGCTTGCAGGGTCACCGCCACCGCGAGGACTCGCACGGTCTCGAAGCGGTCCACCAGCATCCCGGCCAGGGGAGCCAGCAGCACCAGAGGCAGGAGTTCAGCGAGCAGCAGGGCGGAAACCGCCCATCCGGAGCCCGTTGTGTCGTGCACCCGGATCGTGAGAGCCAGCGCGGCCAGAAGGTCACCCAAGTGGGAGAGCCCCAGTGAGATGAACAGGAGCAGGAAGTCGTGCTGGCGGAGCAGTTTCACCGACGCATTGAAGCATTGCCCGACGAGAGAGGCCGGTTGCGGTCGGGACCGGTGCCGGGCCACGATGCGGTGGCATGGACAAGCCGCGCCACGGTGGGCATCTGGTGGCTCGGGCCCTCGCAGCGGAAGGGGTCCGGCACCTCTTCACGCTCTCGGGCGGCCACATCGCTCCGATCTACGACGGGTGTACGGACGAGGGCATCCGGATCGTCGACTTCCGCCACGAGCAGGCCGCCGCCCACGCCGCCGACGGGTGGGCCCGAGTCACCGGCCGGCCCGGCGTGTGCGCGGTCACGGCGGGGCCCGGTGTCACCGACGCGGTCACCGGGATCGCCAACGGGTTCTACGCCGACTCGCCGATGGTGGTCTTGGGAGGCAAGAGCCCGCTCTCGGAGCTGGAGATGGGCTCACTCCAGGAGATGGACCACGTCACCTTGGTTCGGTCCATCACGAAGTGGGCCCGCACGTGCTGGGAGACCCGGCGCATCGCCGATTACGTGACCGAGGCGTTCCGCCACGCGACGTCGGGCCGGATGGGACCGGTGTTCCTCGACATCCCGCTGGAGGTCCAGCTCAACGTGTGGCCTGCGGGCGTGGAGGTGCCGGAACGATACCGGACCGACGCGAAGCCGCTCGGCGATCCCGACCTCGTGGGGCGGGCGGCGTCGGCCCTGCGGGAGTCCGAGCATCCCGTCGTGTTCGCGGGCGCCGGGATCCGGTGGGCCGGCGGGCACGAGGCGCTCGCCGCGCTGGCCGATGCCCTCAAGGCGCCGGTGTTCCTCAACTCACTGGGGCGTGGGTGCCTGTCCCCCGACCATCCCTGCTTCTTCTCGGCGGCCCGCAAGTTCGCCCTCGGGAAGGCCGACCTGATCCTCGCGCTCGGCGTCGACTGGGACTTCCGTCTGGGATTCGGCCGGAAGCACATCGGTGAGGGGGCGAGGGTCATCCAGGTCGACGTGGACGGCAGCCACATCGGCAGGAACCGGCCGGTCGACGTGGGCATCGTCGGGGACCCGGGCAAGGTCGCCGAGCAGCTCCTCGCCGAGGGGATCGGCCACGGCGAAGAGCCCTCGTGGACCGGCGAGGTTCGCGACGAGGAGCACCGCCTCGCGGAGGAAGCCCGGGCCGGGATGGAGTCCGACGCGGTCCCGATCCATCCCCTGCGGTTCGCCCGGGAGATTCGAGACTTCCTCGACCCCGACGCCGTGGTGGTGGGCGACGGCGGGGACATCGTGGGGATCAGCTCGTCGCTGATCCATGCGCGGGAGCCGGGGAACTGGCTGGACCCGGGGCCCTTCGGGTGCCTGGGCGTGGGGCCGTCCTTCGCCATCGCGGCCCGGTTGGCGAAGCCGGACGTGCAGGTCCTCATCGTCTACGGCGACGGCTCGTTCGGCCTCAACGCCATGGAGTACGAGAGCGCCATCCGCCAGAACCTCCCGTTCGTGGGCATCATCGGGAACGACGGGGCATGGGGGCAGATCAGGGTGGCCCAGGAGGCCCTGTACGGTGAGGGCAACGCCCCGGCCGCCGTGCTCTCCCAGGACACCCCCTATGAGCGGATGGTCGAGGCGCTCGGCGGCCACGGGGAGCGAGTGACCGAGCCCGGCCAGATCCGCCCCGCCCTGGGGCGGGCCTTGGACGCGGGCGTCCCCGCCTGCATCAACGTGATCCTCGACCCCAGCTTGGTCAGGAGAGCGTCCTACCTGGGTTGATGTATCCTTTCGGCCACTTCATCGGGACCTGGCCGAGAGGAGGCAGGATGCGGAGAGGCTTCATGCTTGCATTGGCGGCCGCCCTGGCGGTTGCCTTGGTCCCCGGGCCGGCCGGGGCCATCACCTACGGGGAGCCCGACTCCCCGAACCCCCATCGGAACGTAGGGGCGCTGATCGCCGACTGGGACGACGAGAACCCCGGGCTCGAGCAGCTTTGCTCCGGGACGCTGATCTCGTCGCGGTACTTCCTGACGGCGGGACACTGCACGTCTTTCCTCACGTCGCTGGGGATCGCGAACGACCAGGCGTTCGTCAGCTTCGACGCCGATGTGGACCCGGTGACGTCCGCGACGACGCTCTACTCGGGCGTGTGGATCCAGCACCCCGAGTTCGGGCACGACTTGGGGGACTACAAGGACCTGGCAGTGTTCCGGTTCGACAAGGCCATCAACGGGATCACCCCCGCGCGGCTGCCGACCGCGGGCCTGTTCACCCAGATGAAGAACGCCGGCACGCTGAACGGCCAGCTGTTCACCAACGTGGGCTACGGGGTGCACGAGCCGGACCAGGGCGGCCCGCTCAGCTGGCCCTACGACGGCGAGCGCTGGCGGTCGGTGTCCGAGTTCAACGGCCTGACCAAGGCCTGGCTGCACCTGTCGCAGAACAGCGCCACCAGCGACGGGGGAACCTGCTACGGAGACTCCGGCGGCCCGAACTTCATCGGCGTGGGCGCGGAGACGATTCCCGGCACCATCGGCTCGCTCACGGTGACGGGCGACTTCCCGTGCAAGGCGACGAACGTCACCTACCGCCTGGACACGAAGGTGGCTCGGGACTTCCTGGGCCAGTTCGTGACCCTGCCGTGATCTGAGGGACGAATTCGAGGGCCCGGCCGATGTGCCGGGCCCTCGTCCTACCCGTGCTCTACGCGCCCTGGCCCGCCTGCGCCAGGAACGCGTCCCGCCCCACGACCACCCGGATGTGGATCCCTCTGGCCACCACCCCCCGACCGTCGGAGACCTCGAAGGAGAACCTCAGCCTCCGTCCCTCTACCGAGTCGAGCCGGGCGGTGGCCGACACCCGCGCCCCGACCGGTGTGGGAGAGAGGTGGTCGAGACCGACCCGGGCCCCGACGGTCGTGGTCGCCGGCTCGAGATGGGGGGCCACGGCGGCGACGGCCGCCCGCTCCACCAGCGTGAGGATGACGGGCGTGGCCAGGACCGGGACGTCTCCCGACCCGATCGCCTCCGCCGTGTCGTCCTCGCCGACGACCTGGCGCACGGTGGCGGCGAGTCCCGGCTCCAGGGGGCCCATGCCGTTAGGCTATCCTCGGGCCGGGTGAACGCCCAACCCACCTCCACGTGAACTCCCACTCCGATCCCCGCTGCCGATGAGGGGGCCGTCGGGGGTCCTCGCACTCGTGCTCGCGGAGACTGCCGCGGGAGCCGCCGCCGTGCTGTGGGTGGCCCCGTTGTGGGGAGCGGTGAAGAGAGGCTTCTTCATCCTCACCGGGACCGTCGCGTTCGGCTGCGCCGCGCTCGCCGCGCTCTCGCTGTCCGCCGCTGCGGAGAGCGATCCGGCCACCCTTGCCTGGCGGGCAACCGCCACCACGGCCGGCGCGTTGGGCCTGTCGCTGGTGGCCCTCCTGTTCCGGTTGAATGCGGCGGGACGGTTCCTCGGTTTCCTCTCCGTGGCGTCGGCGGTGGCCATGCTCGCCGCCTTGGCTTCCTTTGGAGGGTCCTCGTACGCGCTGGCATTGTTCATGCTGCTCGCCGGGGCGGCGTTCATGGGATCCGTCACCGACGGGCTCCTACTCGGCCACTGGTATCTCACCGACCGCCGGCTCTCGCGGGAGCACATCCAACGCCTCTCCCTCCTGCTCATCGCGGCGGTCGTGTTGGAGGCTGTGGCCATCGTGTCCGGGGGTTTCAGTGGAACTCCCGCGGCCGCGGCGGGGTTCAGCGCGATCCTCTCCGTCGCGGGGATCACCTCCTGGCTGGCGCTCGGGATGGCCGCCGCCACCGCCCTCATCGCCGTGCTCATCCGAGCGAGCCTTCGCGGGTCCCGGGCCAGAGCGGTGCAGGCGGCCACGGGCTTCTTCTACCTCGCCGTGATCACCGCATTCACCGCGGAGATGGCGGCGAAGATCGGCTTCCTGGGCTAGTCGCGGTGGGCTCGCCGGCGAGTGCGGTGGCCGGTCCCAGCGCAGGCGTCCCCGCCGTGGCCCTGGCCGTGGTGGGTTCGATCGCGGTGGCGGTGGCATGGAATCTCGTCCTGAGGGGCCGGGCGTCGGTCTGGGCGACCATGGCCGCATGCTTGGGAGCCCTGGGCGCCCTTTCTCTGTTCACGGGGGAGGTTCATGTCGGTGAAGCGGTCCCTTTGGCGACGATGGTGGCCCTGGGTCTCGGCGCGGGGGTGACCCTGTACCTGGCCACCGCGGCGTTCCTCTCCATGACCCGTGGCTGGAGGCTGTTGGCGCGCCATACGACGGCGCTGTACCGGCGTCGGGGTGGCCTGTCCCTCGGCGCTGCCGTCCTCCTGGCGGCCGGAGTCTCCGCTGCTGGTGAGGAGCTCTTCTGGCGGGGGGTGGTCCAGGGGGTGGCCGGCGGGGCCCTGGGCGATCTCCCCGGGGCCGTCCTCGCCTGGGCGGCGTACGTGGGGGCCAACGCGTTCTCGGGAAGCGTGCCCGTGGTGCTGGGCGCGGTCGTGGGCGGAGGGGTGTGGGCGGCCCTGGCCGCCTGGACGGGCGGGGTCGTCGCCAGCCTGGCCTGCCACGCCATGTGGACCGCGCTGATGGTCGCGCTGCCTCCCGTTCCGCTGGAGGACCCCGCATGAGGGGACTCTCCGCACCGGCGGAGGAGATCCTCCGCCAGGGACGGCTGTGCTACCTGGCGGTGGGCCGGCCCCTGGGGCCCCACGTCACTCCGGTGGTGTTCGCATTCCACGCCGGCCGCCTGTGGGGGACCACCGCGCGAAGGACGGTGAAGGCCAAAACGTGGCGGCGCGATCCCCGCGCAGCCGGATTGATTCGGTGGGGATCCACGGCGCTGTCGTTCCGAGGATCGGTCACCACGTACGACGCGCTGGACCCAGGGACGTGGGGCTCGACGATCCGGGGTGCCCCGTCCGTGGTTCGAGCCTCGGTGGCATTCACGCTCAAGAACGCCCCGTTCTTCGCCGGGTATGCGCTCGATGCCCGCCGCGTGCCTTTCTCGTGGACGCCGCCGGGGCGAGTGTTCTTCTCGGTCGAGATGGAGGACGGGACGATCCTCGATCCGGGGGCGGGACAGATCATCGAGCGGTGGGGCCGGTGGAGTGCCCGGGCCCAGTCCCAGGACGCGTTCCGGGCGACGCGAGGCGCGTTGGCGGATAGGGAAGTGCCCGTCCAGGTCCGGGAAGCCGTGGGCGCCGCGGGAGACGGCGTGCTCGCGCTCGAGGGGTCCGGCGGTGTCGCGGTCCTTCCGGCGCGATGGGTCCGGCACGCGGGGGACGGGGCGTACTACGCCGTGCTCGCCCGGCGCCTCCTCGCCCTGGCCGGGACCGGCGCGGAGCGGGCGGGGCTCGTGGCCGACCGGGCCTCCAGGTGGCGAGCCGCCGACATGAAGGGACTCCTGGTACGAGGACGCGCCGATGCGTTCGTGTTAGCGCGGGTCCGGAGCGGCCGCGACTCCTTGGCCCGCCGGCTCGGAGCCGCGGAGCCTCTCCCCGATGAGCCTGCGGTCGTCCGGGTGCGACCCGATGCCGTCGTGTGGTGGAAGGGCTGGGCGAGCGGTACGGTCGGCGGCCGCGACGGAAAGCATGAAGCGCCGGGGGGCGGGGGTAGGGTGAGCCGGTGAGCGTCGTGCGGGCGTCGGAGATCATCGATGCTTCTCCCGAGACGGTCTGGCAGATCATCTCCGATCCACGGAACCTCCCCCGGTGGAACCAGCACATCAAGAAGGTCACCGGGGTGCCCGAGGACGGTCTCAAGCCCGGATCCCGGTACACGACGAGCCTGCGGGTGGTGGGGGTCCCCTTCGATGTCCACGCCGAGGTCCTGAGGATCGATCCTCCGAGGTACGCGGAGATCCGCCTCACCGGACCGCTCGAGGCCCTGGTGCGCACGTGGGTGCGTCCGGCGGGGAAGGCGCGCTCCCGCCTCGACCACGAGGTGACCTACCGCGTGAAGCGGATCGGACCAGCCGGGCGGATCATCGACCAGGGGCTCCGGGTGATGGGGGCGGGCACGCTCCTCCGGCGCGGGACCCGAGCTCAGAAGCGGCAGGTCGAGCGAGGGTAGTGGGCCGGGCGATCGAGACACGCGTGACCTGCCCGGTCAGGAGCCGCGGTCCCTGCGCTGCCGCTCGAGCTCGTCGATGAGGCGCTTCATGGCCCGTCGCCGGGGCCTCCCGACGAGCCAGGCGATGACCCCCCCGATCACGGCGCATCCAAGGAACACCCAGATGAGCCGGATGTTCGCCCGGAAGAACACGAAGTTCACCAGGACCGGGTCGGAGTTCTGGATGATGAAGAGGATGAAGACGACGAGGAGGAACAGGCCCAGGCCCACCTTGATCGCCGTTCCCGGCTCGACCTTCCAGGGGCGCTCGGCCGGAGGCGCAGCGCCGCCCTGCCCGGGCCGCCCCTGCCGCTCCGATCCCCCGTCTCCGTGCGCCATCCCGGTCTCCCCGCCTGACCCCGGGGCACATTATCCTCGGAGCACGTTCAGGACCAGGCGCCAGCGCGTTCACCTCGACGGTTCGATGGCCGAACCGTGAAGCGCCACCGACTGAGCAAAACGCGCACCGCCCTGCTCGTAGGGGCCGCCTTCGGTCTGGCCGCGGCCACCATCCGGGGGCGCGGCCGGTCGCTCGACGACCGCGTGTTCGCCTGGGCGAACACCGACATCCACCATCCCATCCTGGACCGGTTCTTCCGGGCGATCACCGAGCTCGGTTCCCTGTACGCGTCTGGGGGGGCAGCCGCCGCACTCGCGCTTCGGGGGCGGCGCCGCGAGGGGCTGGACGCCCTCGGCGCGGCCGCCGCGATGTGGGGGTTGGGCCAGGTCCTCAAGGAAGCCTTCCGACGGGCACGTCCCTACGAGACCGGCAACCCGAATCGCCTGCTGATCGGCAGACCTCGGGGTGCCTCGTGGCCGAGCAGCCACCCGGCCGTGCTCCTGGCGTTCGTCACGGTGGCGGCGAGAGATCTCGAGCTTCCGCTCCGCGAACGACGTGCGCTGACCGGACTCGCCGGGCTAGTTGCCGTGTCGCGCGTGTACCTGGGGGTGCACTACCCGGCCGACGTCGCCGGGGGCCTGCTCCTCGGGCGGGCGGTCGCCGACCTCTGGTCGGCCGGAATCTCCCCCAGGACCGATCCCACAACCCTCGGATAGACTCGCCTACGTGGGCCTCGCCTCGCTGACGTCGCTTGCCGTCGTGAGCTGGCCGGTGCTCGACCGGATCCGGTTTGGCCCGATCGCCATCTCGCCCCACGGGATCGGGATCGCCGTCGGGTACCTCCTCGGCTCGTGGTGGTTCCTCCGGGAAGGGAAGAAGCGGGGGATGGCCGAGGAGCATGTCAGCTCCCTGGTGATGTGGGCGCTGGTCGGGGCCATCGTCGGTGCGCGCGGCTTCTTCGTCCTCGGTCACTATTCAGAGTTCGAGAGCATCGGCGACATGCTCGCCGTGTGGCGCGGGGGCATCAGCCTCATCGGGGGCATCATGGGCGCGGTGATCTTCGGCTACCCCGTGGCCCGGCGCCATGGATACCGGTTCGGGCAGCTGATGGACGCGGCCTCGATCGGACTGGCGTTCGGCATCGGGATCGGCCGGATCGGCGACCTGATCATCGGCGACCACCTCGGCAAGCCGACGACCTTCCTTCTCGGCTTCCGCTATGCGGGAGGGGCCCTGCCCGGGCCGTGGAGCCTGGAACCGAACACCAGCACGTGGACGGCCACGCTGGAGGACGGCAGCATCCAGACGATCGCCCGTGGGGGAGCGAGGCTCTTCTCGGAGACCGGTGGGCTCGTCGCCCAGGGCCCGGCCGTCCACCAGACCGCGCTCTACGACATGATCATCGCGCTGGGCTTGTTCGCGTTCCTGTTCTTGCTGAACCGCCGGGTGCGCCGGGAAGGCGTGCTGATCGCCGCGTTCGCCGTCTGGTACGGCCTCGGCCGGGTGATCACGGACTTCCTGCGCGTCGACAAGACGTGGTTCGGGCTCACCGGCAGCCAGTGGACTGCGCTGGCCGCCGCGGCGCTGGCGATCGCCTTCCTGGTCATGTGGGCTGTGCGTCCGCTCCCCATCGGCGCGGCCAGAGGGCGGCCCCTCGATGGCCGGTTGTGGAAACGGATCGACCTGCGGTCGACGGTGTTCGTCCCTCCCCGAGAGCCCAGAGAATCGAAAGAGAAGCGGGACTGATCGCCCCTACCCGGGCGACACGGTGAGCCGGAGAGGCTTCCCCACCTTCGTCTTGGTGAGCTTGGCGACCTTGTCGGCCAGCTCCCGGAAGGCCCGGCCGGCCGGGGAGTCTGGCTCGCTCACGACCACGGGTGTTCCGGTATCGGAGCCCTCGCGCAGCGAGATCTGCATGGGCACGTGGCCGAGGAACGGCGCGCCGAGGGCCTCGGCGGTCTTCTCGCCGCCGCCGCGACCGAACACGTCGGTAATCTCCCCGCAGTGGGGGCACACGAACCCGGCCATGTTCTCGACCACCCCGACCAGTCGGAGCTTGACGTTTGGATGCTGGGCCATCCGCCCGGCCCGCTCCGCGACCTTCCTCGCTGCGTCCTGCGGAGTGGTCACCACGAGCATCGAACCACCGGGAAGGAACGTCGCCAACGACAGCGACACGTCTCCGGTTCCCGGCGGCATGTCGATCAGCAGGAAGTCGAGATCGCCCCAGTAGACGTCGCCGAGAAACTGCTGGATGGCCTTGTGCAGCATCGGCCCCCGCCAGATCACTGGTTGCTCGTCGGGAACGAAGAATCCCATCGAGATGACCCTCACCCCGTGGGCCTCGAGCGGGAGGATCATGTTGTTGAACGCCACGGGCTGACCGAAGACGCCCAGCATACGAGGGATCGAGAACCCCCACACGTCCGCGTCGAGGACCCCCACGCGATAGCCCGCGGCCGATAGGGCCACCGCCAGGTTCGCGGTTAGACTGGACTTGCCCACGCCACCCTTGCCGGACGCGACGGCGATGACCTCGGTGTCGCCCTCGGTGAAGAAGGTCTGCTGCGGGGGCTGGCCTCCGCGCAGCTGGCCAACGAGCTGCTCGCGCTGGTCTCCGGTCATCTCGCCGAGGACCACCTCGACGTCCCGCACGCCCTCGACGTCCGCCAGGGCACCGCGGACGTCGCGGTCGATCCGATCCTTCAGCGGGCACCCGGCGATGGTGAGGAGGACGTGCACGCGTACCAGCCCGTCGTCCACCTCGATGCCCTGAAGCATCCCCAGATCCTCGATGGGCTTCCCGATCTCGGGGTCGAGGACGTTCCGGAGCGCCTGGCGGACCCTGTCTTCGCTGACCAAGTAGGATTGACCTCCTGATGGGCGGGAGCCGCTCTCCGCCCGCGCCCCCAGTTTATCCTGTTTCCTACGGTGCCAATGGGGGAAATCCCGGTCCCGCGGGGCCTCCGGGACGCACCCCGGAGACGGCGATGGTGGACGAGAAGAGCCTGGAGATCCACAGGGCCCTCGCGGAGGACACCCGGTTCCGGCTGTACCGCTACCTGCGCCTGACCGGGCGCCCGGTATCGGTCCGGGAGCTGTCCCGGCGGCTCTCCCTGCACCCGAACACCCTCCGCCCACACCTCCGAAGGCTTGAGGAGGCGGGCCTCGTCTCCCACCAGGTGCGCAAGACCGCCGCCGTCGGCCGTCCCCAGATGCTCTACGAGGCACTGGAGGGTTCCGGGGAGGGGGGGAAGGACTACCGGTTCCTGGCCGAGATGCTGTGCGGGACGATTCGCACTCCCCGGGAGATCGCCCGGGCCGCGGGGCTCGCGCAGGAGTGGGGTGCCTACCTCGTGTCCCAGGGGGGACCAAAGCCCGGCGTGCGGCTGCCGGCCCGCCGAAACCTGGCCGTTCTCCGGGAGGCCATGGCGGTTGCGGGCTTCGATCCTCGCTTCCGGCGAGACGGCGCCTCCGTGGAGGTCACCCTTCGAGCGTGCCCGTTCCGGGACCTGGCCGACGACTACCGCGACCTCGTGTGCACCCTTCACCGGGGGCTGATCGAGGGGATGCTGGCCGGGCTCAAGCCGCGGATCACGCTCCGGGAGTTCAAGCCGTTCGCCGAGCGGGGGTTGTGCCGGCTCCGGGCCGGGCCGCCGCGCAGCGAGGCCTAACCTCCACACCGCTCCCGGCCGAGAATCACCACAAGCGAGCCGGCGGCTCCCCTCGACCGTCTGGCCGACGGATAATCGGGGGGTCCAGGGGGAAAGTCTCGGGGTCCCCGCGGATCGCAGCGAGCGAAGCGAGCGAGATCCGTGGGGTACCAGCAGCCCCGCGAGGCGGAGCCGAGCGGATCAGGCTGCTGCGCTCCCCTGGCGAGACGCAACGAGTCGAAGGATCGGGGCGTCTCGATGAGGAGGATGAACAGAGGAGCGAGCCGCTCGTGACAATCGCAGGTGCCCCAGGCCGCGTATCACCTCCTAGGGGGGATCGGTGAGCGATCCTCGGGAGCCCCTCACGCCCCTGGGAGAGCAGGAGCTGATGCAGCGGCTGGCAACAGGCGACGAGACGGCGATCCGCACGATCTACCGGCGGTTCGCCAGACCCGTGTTCGGCGTCGGCCATCGCCTGCTCGGCAGCCGAGAGGCAGCCGAGGAGCTCACCCAGGACGTCTTCCTCACGGCGTGGAGGAAGGCCGCCCGCTTCGACCCGGCCCGCGGACGGCTCTCGACGTGGCTCATGGCCATCGCCCACAACATGGCCGTCGACCGCCTGCGGCGCACGGCCGCTCGCACTCCCGAGACAGTCGGTGGGCTCGAGGGGATTCCCGAGATTGGGGAGAGCGACGAGGAGTTGGTCCTGGACCGCCAGGAGGCACACAGGATCCTCGGCGTGTTGAGTGTGCGGGAGCGCAAGCTCATCGAGTTGGCCTATTTCCGTGGATGGACCGCCCGGGAGATCGCCGAGGCCGAGGGCATCCCGCTCGGAACGGTGAAGACGAGGCTCCGCAGCGTGTTGATCAAGCTGCGCTCGATCCACGTCAAGGAGGAATTGTGATCGCGCGCCGCGGAGGGACGCTTCCCGTGGACGGCGCCGGCGCGCGCGCCGTGGACTGCCCCGCCGTGAGGCCCGACCTGCCCGAGCATGCACTGGGCACACTGCCGCGGGAGCGCCGTGGAGAGGTCGATGCTCACCTCGCATGGTGCGCGGGCTGCAGGAAAGAGGCGCGAGAGCTGGCGGAAGGAGCCGCGGCGCTGGGACTCCTGGTCCCGGTGGCCCAGCCGCCTCCCGATCTCGAGGAACGGCTGGTGCGGGCCGTTTCGCGGAAGCGGCCACGCCGCTCCCGGATCGCCGCGGTGGGTGTCGCGGCGGCGCTCCTGCTGGCGGCGATCAGCGGGGCGTGGGCGGTGGCCATGCGCCAGAGGGTCCAGGAGCTTGCCGACGCGGCGGCGGGTGCGCGCGACCAGGCTGAGCGGTTCGAACGGACCGTACGGGTGATCGTGAGGGAGCAGGGCGGCGGCCGGATCCTGTCCGCCCCGCTGTCCACCGGCCGAGTGGGGCCGGGCCCCGGCGGGCGGGCCATCCTCTTCGATGCGCGAAGCGGCGAGGACTGGGTGCTCGTGATCGTGGGCGGTCTGCCGGAAGGAGCCGGCCCGTACCAGGGTTACTTGGTCATGCAGGGCGGTCGCCACTACCTCGGGAGGTTGTGGCCTTCCGCGGCCGGGGAAATGACCACCTACAAGATCTTTGCCCGCAAGGACCTTGCCGTCTCGGACAGCGTGGTGATCCTGGACCGCGACGGTCACGTCGCATTGCGCGGCACGCTCAGCGCCGAGGAGTAGTCGCCGCTACCGACCCGGCAGCTGGCGCCTGCCTCCGAGTCCGCTGTCGATCTGTCCGATGTCCCGAGGATCGTCGGACCGGATGTCACCCTCGTCGGGCACCTCGTCTCCGTCCGACTGGCCGCCCAACCGGGAGACCTCATCGTCGGGTGTGGGTCCATCGGGCCCAGTGAAGGACTTCGTCCCGGGCTCCGACACCCCGACGATGGCCGGGACATCGAGGATCGGCCCGATCCGACCGGGGTCCTTGGGGTCGCGCTCGATACCCCGTACGGCCCGGGTATCCGGTCGATCGTCGCCGCGCGCAACGAAGCGTTCGAGGGAACGGTCGTCGTTGCGGAGGTCTGCGACCCGACGGCGGTCATCGGCACCCGTGCGAACGGGCCCGAAGGGACCCCAGCACGCCGCGCAGGTGAGGGTCAGAACGACGAGGGAGAGCAGTTGGCCCAGCCGGCGAATCGTCACCCCTGACCTCCTGAAGAGGCGGGCTCATCTTAGAGACGTTCATGCAGGCCGTACAGTTCCCCCAGGCTGCTTCCGGGGCCTCGATATGATGGCCTCGTGTCTGCAGTGTCGGACGTCATCGGGATCGGGCTCGCCGGCGGTCAGGGCGTCCGGGCTCGGCCGCTGACCCTCAAGGCGCCCGGCTACCTCCGATCAAAGGCGGCCATGGCATTCCTGGGGCGCCGGATGATCCGGTGGGTGGTGACGATCCTCACCTCGGAAGGGATCAAGGAGTACTACATCATCGCCCACGGGAAAGAGAACCGGTACCAGATCAAGGTGCTGATCGGGTACGGGGAGGAGCTCGGGATCGACGTGCAATATTCGCCGGTGAAGTTCGATGCGCTCTCCACGGGCAGCGCGGACTCGACGCTTCGGCTCATGGAGTACTGGGGCATCGAGCGTCCCTCCCTCGTGTTTCCGACCGACTCGATCATCGACTTCGACCTCGAACCCATGTACCGGCACCACCTGGAGACGGGGGCCGCGGTGACGATCGCCGCCATGACCCGGGCGCCGGCGGAGGTCGCCGAGAAGTACGGGGTCATGCTCACCGATCCTCAGGGCAAGATCTTCGAGTTCGTGGAGAAGCCGACCCTCACCGAGCTCCGCGAACACTTCCAGGTGAAGGACCCGGCGGAGTTCGACAAGCTGCCACTCCTCACCAACGCAGGCTTCTACCTCCTCGACCCGAAGGCCATGCGCGAGGCTGCCACCCACGACGAGGTGGCTTCGCTCCGACGCAGCCGGCTCGACTTCGGAAAGGACCTCCTCCCCTGGCTCGTGGGGAACGGCTGGCCGGTGCACGCCTTCCCCGTCCGCCGCATCGGCGATCTCGGGAACATCGAGGACTACATCGAGACCTCCGTGGACGTGCTGCGGGGAAGCTTCGAGTCGGTGAAGCGCCTGATGGGCCCGCCGTACGACCCGGAGGCCGGCGTGTGGATCGCTCCCGAGTCCCTTCGGATGAAGGACGACCGATCGGGGAAGTCGCTGGAGGAGAAGATGGCCGACGGGCTGGTGACGATCGGGCCGTATGTGCGCATCGGGCGGTACTGCGAGATCGAGCCTGGCGTGGTGCTGACCGAATCGAACCTCGACGACGACGTCGAGGTCCAGGAGGGCGCATACGTCGCTCGGTCATCCATTCGAGACGGCGCCATCATCGGGCCGGGGGCCACGGTCCGGAACTCGGTGGTGGGCTCCATGAGCGAGGTGCGGTCCTCTCGCGAGACCCCGACCGTCGTCGAGGACTATGTGGCGCTTGGAGACGAGGTGGTCGTCTATCCTGGAGTGAGGCTGAGCGGAAACGTAAGCGTCTATCCTCGACTCAAGGTGCCCGCCGGCATCCGGGTGCCTCCCGGGACCGAACTCACTTCGGCCCAGGAAGTCATCGACCTGCTCTGACCACGGTGAGGGGGTCCAGGGGGGCAGCAGCCCCGCGAGGCGAAGCCGAGCGGAATAAGGTTGCTGCGTTCCCCTTGGCCGAAGGACGCTGCCGACTGCAGCGGACTGAGGAAGGAGATAGGGGGTCCAGGGGGAAAGTCTCGGGGTGCCCGCGGATCGCAGCGAGCGAGGCGAGCGAGATCCGTGGGGTACCAGCAGCCCCGCGAGGCGAAGCCGAGCGGAATAAGGCTGCTGCGTTCCTCTTGGCCGAAGGACGCTGCCGACCGCAGCGGACTACGGAGAAAGAATGAGGATCGGTCTCGCGCTTCCCCATTACGACTTCTCGGCGGCCGATGGCTCGCCGGTGTCGTGGAATCGGCTCGCCGAGGTCGCCCGGCGAGCCGAGGCGCTGGGTCTCGACTCCGTGTGGGTGTCCGACCACTTCTTCCTCTCACTCGAGCGGTACGGGGGCCGGGACGAGGCGTACGGCTCACCCGAGGCGCTCACCGCGCTCGCCGCGCTGGCCACCGTGACCGACCGCATTCGACTGGGGACGCTGGTGCTGTGCGCCGGGTTCCGACACCCAGCCCTGCTGGCAAAGTCCGCTGTCACCGTCGACCTCCTCTCCCGCGGCCGGCTGGATCTCGGTCTCGGCGCGGGGTGGCTCGAGGACGAGTACCGGGCGTTCGGCTTCGACTTCGGCGACCTGGATCACCGGTTCGAGGTGCTCGAGGAGACGCTGGTGGCGCTGGGCCTCCTGTTCGCGGAGGGGCCGGCGACCTGGGAGGGCCGGCACTTCCGCCTCCAGGAGGCGTACGCTCGGCCCCGCCCCATGCAGGAGCCCCGCCCTCCGCTGTGGGTCGGGGGGAAGGGCGGACCGCGCATCCTGCGACTCGTCGCTCGCCACGCCGACGGCTGGAACACCGTGTGGGCATGGACCCCGGAAGACTACGGCGAGCGGGTCCGAGCCCTCGAACGCGCGTGCGAGCGAGAGGCACGCGATCCCGCTACGGTGCGTCGCGCGGTGGGTCTGTACACGCTGGTGGGGGAGGACGAGCGAGACCTGGCGGCGCGGTACCGCGCCCTCCAGAGATGGACGCCCGGCGGCGGGCTCGACGGTGAGCCGCTGGAAGAATGGCGGCGCGACAAGCTCGTGGGCACGCCGGAGCAAGTGCTCGAACGCCTGGCATCGTTCGCCGAGCTGGGTGTGGAGGAGGTCATCTGTTCCCTGGCCTCGGTTCCGTTCGGGCTGTACGAGGAGTCCGCGCTGGACGTCCTGGCGGAGACCGTGTTGACGGCCGCCGGCAAGCTGGAACCGTCCCCATAGTGAGGACTCGCTGCAGATGGACTACCTCGAGGCGGCCGTGAAGGTGTTGGAGGAGCAGGGCAAGCCCCTGCATTGGACCGTGATCCAGGACATCGCGCTCCAGCGCGGGTACCTCGACCCGTTCACCCAGCGAGACATCCGCAAGCATCTGCTGGCCGCGTTGTCGAACGCGGCAAAGTCCGGCGGCGCGGTGGTGAAGGCGGGGCGGGGGATCTACGACCTGCGGGAGAAGAGCACGGGAGGCTAGCGGGCGCGCCTGCGCGCTCCGCGGGTCCCGCCCTCGGCGGGATGCTCGACCAGGGCGATGACCCGGTTGGTGTTGAAGCGGGCGGTGCGCACCACCTTGCCCGTCCGAGTGACCTCGGCAACTTCGATGATGCCCCGGGCGTTGGTGACCTCCAGGCGCCTCCCGGATCGGGCCGCTTCGATCTCGAAGCTCCGGACGCCGCCTCCGATGTCCACGACGACCTCGACGATGTCACCCTTCACGGAGCGCATCCTAATCCCGACGGGGTGGGCACGCTCGCCCGCCGGACCCGATAATGCTTGGACGCGAGCGAGGAGCGTGGATGGCCGATCTCCCTACCGGGACCGTCACTTTCCTGTTCACCGACATCGAGGGATCGACCCGGATGCTTCAGCGTCTGGGCGATCGCTACACCGGGTTGCTGGAGGACCACGGCGAGATCCTGCGTTCCGCGTTCCGATCGGCCGGGGGTTATCCGGTCAGCACGGAAGGGGACTCCTTCTTCGTCGTCTTCCAGAGTGCGCCGGCCGCGGTGTCCGGGGCAGCGGAAGCGCAGCGGGCCCTGGAGACGCACGAGTGGCCCGACAGCCAGCCCGTGCGGGTCCGGATGGGACTGCACACGGGTGAGGGAAAGCTCGGAGGGGAGAACTACATCGGGATCGACGTCCACCGGGCCGCCCGCATCGCCTCGGCCGGCCACGGCGGCCAGGTCCTCATGTCCGGGTCGACGAGAGCCCTGATCGAGGGAAGCCTCCCCACGGGTCTCTCCGTGCGGGACCTGGGAATGCACCGGCTGAAGGACCTGGAGAATCCGGAGCACCTGTTCCAGCTGGTGGTCGCCGGCCTGCCCGACGAGTTTCCCCCGGTACGCACCCTGGACGCGCGTCCGAACAACCTGCCGAGCCAGCTCACCAGCTTCGTGGGGCGTGCCCGGGAGATCGAAGGGATCAAGGAGGCCGTGGCGGCGACACGGCTGCTCACGCTCACGGGGCCGGGCGGGACGGGCAAGACGCGCCTGTCCATCCAGGCCGGGATGGATCTCCTCGGCACGTTCGAGCACGGGGTGTTCTTCGTCCAGCTGGCCCCGATCGAGGACCCCGCGCTGGTCCCTTCCACGATCGCGCACACGCTCGGGCTGGTCGAGGAGACCCGTCCGGTCATTGAGACCGTGACGGAACACCTCCGCGACAAGGAGTTGCTGCTCATCCTGGACAACTTCGAGCAGATCACCGAGGCCGCTCCGGTGGTGGCGGACCTGCTGCAATCGGCGTCCCGGCTCAAGGTCCTTGTCACCAGCCGGGCGGTGCTGCACGTGACCGGGGAGCAGGAATACCCGGTGCCGCCCCTTCAGCTTCCCGACGTGGAGCACCTGCCGCCCTTGGACGTGCTGTCCCAGTACGAGGCCGTCGCCCTGTTCATCCAGCGGGCCAAGGCTGTTCACCCCGGATTTGCCGTGACGAACGAAAACGCCCCCGCGGTGGCCGAGATCTGCGCTCGTCTCGACGGGCTCCCCCTGGCCATCGAGCTTGCCGCGGCGCGCGTTCGGGTCCTGTCCCCCGACGCAATCCTGGAGCGCCTCCAGCATCGGCTGGCCCTGCTCACCGGCGGCGCCCGGGACCTCCCACGCCGTCAACAGACCCTGCGTGACGCGATCGCCTGGAGCTACGACCTGCTCGATGAGCCCGAGCAGATCCTCTTTGCCCGGCTTTCCATCTTCGTGAGCGGGTGGAACCTCGAGGCCGCCGAGGCCGTGGGCACCCCGGAGCTGGCGATCGACATCCTGGACGGCCTGAGCTCGCTCGTGGACAAGAGTCTGCTCAGAAGACTGGATACGGAGGCAGGGGAGCCCCGGTTCCGGATGCTCCAGGTCATGCGGGAGTACGCGATGGAACGGCTCGACGAGACTGAGGAGGCGGAGGAGATCCACGGCCGGCACGCGGAGTTCTTCCTGCGCCTGGCCGAGGAGGCGGAGCCGCACCTTCTGGGGACGGAACAGGCTCGGTGGCTGGATACGTTGGAGCTCGAACACGACAACGTGCGCTCGGCGATCGAATGGTTCAGGCGGAACGATGTCTCCCGGGCCCTCCGCCTCGCCGCCGCGGTGTGGCGGTTCTGGCAGATCCGCGGGTTCCTCCAGGAGGGCCGGCAGCGCCTGACGGAGCTACTGGAGCTGCCCGGGGCGTCCGACGACCCCCTGATCCACGCGATTGCCCTCGAGGCGGCCGGAGGGATCCGGTACTGGATGGCGGACTTCGACGGGGCCAGGAGCCTCTACGAGCAGACCCTCGACATCCACCGGGCTCGGGGTGACCGGGCCAGGGAGGCGAAAGCTCTGTACAACATCGGGTTCACGTACTCGGCTCCCGGGGTGGACCACGATATCGCCAGAGATCGCATGGGGGCGGCGGTGGCGATCTTCCGGGAGCTGGGGGACCGCTCCGGGGAGGCCAAGTGCCTCTGGGGGCTGTCGTGGAGCTCCTGGCTGCAGAAGGAGTACGACCTGGCGAAGTCCTACCTGGTGGAGGCGGAGGCGGCATTTCGGGAACTGCGCGATCCGTTCAGCCTCGGCTGGGTCCTCCACACCCTTGGCCTCATCGCCATCGAGGACCGCCGGTACGACGACGCAGGTGGAAGCTTCCGGGAAGGGCTCACGCTGTTCGGGGACGCTCGCGATTACTCCGGTATCACTTTGCTCCTCGGGGACTTCGCCTGGCTCGCCGAGCGACAGGGATACCGAGACCGGGCCTTGCGGCTGTGGGGGGCCGCTCTGGAGCTCGCCCGCAAGACCGGAACGGACCTCTTCGGTGTGGGCATCGAGGTCGTGGGGGCGTCGGAGCTCCTCAAGTGGAAGGACGACGAGACGGTCCGGCCAGTGCTGGACGAAGGCGCAGCCATGCCTGTCGACGAAGCCATCGCTTACGCCCTGAAGGAGCCCGCCGCCGAGGGCGCGGGATAGGACCCGTACGACCCCGGCCCTATCGGTAGGCGACCCGGGAAAACCGCATCAGCTTCTCGAGCTGGTGACGGGCCTCGATGAACCGCACGGTGCCCGATCGCGACCGCATCACGATAGAGTGCGTGTCGGCTCGGTCCTGCCGGTACCGGACGCCCCGCAGGAGGGCGCCGTCGGTGATGCCGGTGGCGGCGAAGAACGCGTCCTCGCCGGAGACCAGGTCGTCGAGGGTCAGCACCTGCTCGAGCTTGTAGCCCCCATCGAGGAGGGCCCGGCGCTCCTCGTCGTTTCGCGGATACAGGCGGCCCTGCATCGTCCCGCCCAGGCACTTGAGGGCGCACGCCGCAACAACGCCCTCCGGTGTTCCGCCGATCCCCATCAGGAGGTCGGCCTGTCCTTCGGGCAGCGCTGCCTGGATGGCCCCCGCCACGTCCCCATCGGTGATGAACCTGACCCGGGCGCCCGCAGACCGGATCCGCTCCACCAGGTCTTCGTGGCGATCGCGGTCCAGGACCACCACGGTGATCTCCTCGGGTCGGACGCCCTTCGCCTTCGCTACCCGGCGGACGTTGTCCTCCGGCCGGGCCTCGATGTCGATGGCGTCCGCAGCCTCGGGTCCGACCGCGATCTTGTCCATGTAGACCGCTGGGCCCGGGTCGAACATCGTCCCCCGCTCGGCCACGGCCACAACCGAGAGGGCGTTGCCCATCCCTTTCGACAGGAGGCGGGTCCCGTCGATCGGGTCCACGGCAACGTCCACGGGCGGGCCGGTCCCGTCGCCAACTTTCTCCCCGTTGTAGAGCATGGGGGCGTGGTCCTTCTCGCCCTCCCCGATGACCACGACGCCGTCCATCGACACCGTGTCGAGCATCAGCCGCATCGCGTCGACGGCCGCTTGGTCGGATCCCTCCTTCTCGCCGCGCCCCAGCCACCTCCCCGCGGCCATCGCGGCGGCCTCGGTAACCCTGGCGAGCTCGAGGGCCAGGTTTCGGTCGGGTTTCTCGTTCACGTCACGGCCTCCAGGATTCGCTCGGGCGGGGCGCCCTCGTGGACGATCGCGTAGACCGCCCGGTGGATCGGGAGCTCCAGCCCGCCCCGCTCCATCAACGCCTGTACCTCCTGCGAGGAGCCCGCCCCCTCCACGGTCAGCCCGCGAGCCTGCATGTCGTGAAGGGTGTGCTGGGGCTCCGACCCGAGCCCGAGGGCCTCCCCGTAGATGCGGTTGCGTCCACCCAGCATGGTGACCAGGAGATCGCCCATGCCCGCGAGGCCTAGGGCGGTCTCGCGGCGGCCGCCCTCCGACTCCACCAAGTCGGCGATCTCGTGGACGGCTCGAGTGAACAGGGCCGCCCGGGCGTTCTTCAGATCGCGCTGGCGGTACTTGGCGAGCCCCTCGAGGATGCCGGCACCGATGGCCGCCACGTTCTTGGCCGTTCCGCAGATCTCCACCCCGACGACGTCGTCGGTGGGGTCGACGAGGAAGTCAGGTGACCGGAACACCTCGGTGGCCCGGTCGAGGGCTTGCGGGTCGGCCGATGCCATGGCCACCCCGGTGAGGAGCCCCTCGGCCACCTCCGGCGCGAGCGAGGGCCCGCTCATCACCACCACGGGCCGCCCGCACGTCTTCGCGTAGACCTCGGACATGCGCTGGAGGGTCTTGTCCTCCAACCCCTTGGCCACCGATACGACCAGTCGGGTCTCGTCGCCGAGGGCGGGAGCCACCATCTCGCCGAGCGATCGGGCGCCGCTCGAGTTCGCTCCCATGACGGCGATCTCCGCTCCCTTCGCCGCCTCCGCCAGGTCCTCCGGGCCCAGGACTTGGATCTCGTCCGGGAGCCGTTCGGGAAGGGCGGGGTGGACCCGGCGATCCATCAGGTCGGGGAGGACCCGGGCGTCGTACTCGCTGCCCCACACCACCACGTCCTCGCCCTTCCGGGCGAGGTGGATGGCCACGGCGGTACCCGCCGCCCCAGCCCCGAACACGGCCACCCGGGCCATGGCCGGAGGATAGTCCGGATACGATTCCGGCGTGGCCAGCGCCGACACGACCCGCGACCGCGAGGCCAAGCCGCCCGCAGCGGTCGACATCCGCGACGTCCAGGTGATCAAGGAGGACCGCACGTTCTTCATCTCCGATCCCTACGGAGACGTCCCCCGCGGTAATCGCTCGGCGTTGGGGCTCTACCACCTGGACACGCGCTTCCTCTCCCGGCTCGAGCTCACCGTCAACAGGCTGAAGCCGATCTTGCTGCACTCCTCGACGGAGCGGAACTACTCGCAGATCGTGGAGCTCGCCTACCCGGTCGTGATGGTCGATCCCTCCGGGCACGAGCGGGAAGAGAACGTCTCCCTTCACCGGTTCCGGGTGCTCGCCGGGGCCCTGTACGAACGTCTCCGCGTCAGGAACTTCGGGATGCGGCAACGGGGCGTGCGCATCACCATCGAGTTCGACGCCGACTTCCGGGACATCTTCGAGGTGCGGGGGATGGACCGGGAGCGACGGGGGCAGCTCCAGTCCCCCCGCGTCGAGCGGAACCAGGTGGTGCTGTCGTACCTGGGCCTCGACGGAGAGACCCGCACCACGGCGATCCGGTTCTCTCCGGCGCCGGACGAGCTCGACGAGGGGCGCGCCACGTTCGACCTCGACATCGGCTCAGGCCAGGAAGTGGAGATCGCCGTGGAGGTGGTGCCCGAGGTGGGGGAGCGGACCGCCGCCCGGCGGGCCATGCACCAGGTCGAGGAGGCGCTGTCCCGCGACTACACGTCGTGGCGGAAACGATGCACCCGCTTCCGGACGAACAACCTCCAGCTCTCAGGGTTCCTGGATCGTTCCATCCTCGACCTCCGCATGCTCTTCGCCACCGACGATCGAGGCACGCAATATCTGGACGCGGGCGTGCCGTGGTTCTCCGCGCTGTTCGGGCGCGACTCGCTGATCACCGGGTATGAGGTCCTGGCGGTGAACCCCGACCTGGCCTGGGGGATCCTCCGGGGGCTGGCCGGATACCAGGGCGAGAAGGAGGACGAGTGGCGGGAGGAGGAGCCCGGGAAGATCCCCCACGAGACCCGGGTCGGTGAGCTGGCCCGGTGCGGGGAGATTCCCCACACGCCGTACTACGGCTCGGTCGACGCCACGCCGCTGTGGGTCATCCTGTACGCCTCGGCGTTCCGGTGGACCGCCGACTACGAGGCCGCCCAGGAGCTGTGGCCGAATGCGCTGGCCGCGCTGCGGTGGATCGACGAGTACGGGGATCGCGACGGCGACGGGTACGTGGAGTACGAGAAGCGCTCTCCGCTGGGCCTCGACAACCAGGGGTGGAAGGACTCCCACAACGCCGTGGCCTTCCCCGACGGCGAGCTCGCCAAGCCGCCGATCGCCCTGGTGGAGGTCCAGGCCTACGTGTACGCGGCGAAGTCGGAGCTGGCGCAGGTTGCCCGGGCGCTCGGAGAGCTCGAGGAGGCGGACCGCCTGGAGCGGGAGGCTTCTGAGCTCAGGGAGCGCTTCAACCGGGACTTCTGGCTGGAGAAAGAGGGGTACTTCGCTCTGGCGCTGGATCGCGACAAGCGCGCCGTTCCCACCATCACCTCGAACCCGGGCCACGCGCTGTGGGCGGGGATCGTCGACCGACGCCTCGCCCCCAAGGTGGCCCGGCGGCTGGTGTCCCCGGCCCTGCTGTCGGGGTGGGGCATCCGCTCCCTGGCGAGCCGCCAACGGGTGTTCGACCCGATCGGGTATCACACCGGGACGGTGTGGCCCCACGACAACGCGATCATCGCGCACGGGCTGAAGCGTTACGGGTTCGACCGGGAGGCGCTGCTCGTGCTGGACCAGCTGGCGCTGGCCGGCGCGTACTTCCCGTACGGGCGGTTCCCCGAGCTGTTCTGCGGGTTCTCGATGGATCAGGTTCCCGTCCCGGTGCAGTACCCGGTGGCATGCCGGCCGCAGGCGTGGGCCTCGGGCGCACCGCTGCTCATGCTGCGGTCCTACGGCGGGCTCTCCGCGGACGCGCCGAACGCCCGGCTGTTCATCAATCGTCCACGCCTCCCACGGTGGGTGGACCGGGTGGAGATCCTCGGCATGCGGGTGGGGCGGGCCCGCCTCGACCTGGTGTTCAGTCAGACCGACGGCGTCACCGCCGCGCACGTTCCCCGGAAGGAAGGCGACCTCGAGATCCTGATCAGGCAGTGATACCCGCGGTGCGTCGCAGGCGGTAGCCCAGGATGAAGACGGCGACGTCGGGATCGCGGGCCGGGAGCATACGGCCGTCGTGGTCCAGGGCTGCGAAGAACAGCCCCTCTGGCGACCACCCATCTGCCCGAAGGCCCTGCATCGCGGTGCGAAGCACTCGTACCGCTTGCCACGGGCCGGCCTCGCCCACCGCTGCCAGGATCAGGCCGTCGGTCTGTTCGATGCTCTCGAGCGTGTGGGCAAACGTCATGGCGATCCTTTTTGGCGGTCTCCGGCCGTCCGGGTCCCTCCGGGGGTGAGGGCCCGGCCTTCGTGGCTCTATTGGAGGGTTCGCCGCGCTTGTCAGGAACTCCTTGTCGGCCAAACGCCCTACTCATCGGTAGGAACGAGGCCGCAAGCGGGCCGTTCGGGAATCACCTCACACCCCGGCTGTACCATGGAGCGCCGTGGCCGGGATCGACCTCCACGCTCACACCATCTATTCGGACGGGACGTTCACGCCCCCCGAGGCCGTGGATCTGGCAGCGGAGCGCGGGCTTTCCGTCCTCTCCATCAGCGACCACGACAGCACGGAGGGCGTCGCCGAGGCGGAAGGGGCGGCCGCTCGAGCCGGGCTCGAGATCGTCCCCGGCGTGGAGCTCTCCACGGTTCACGACCACGGACCCGTGCACCTTCTCTGCTACTGGCCGGATCTCTGGGACGAGGAGTTCCAGGGTGAGCTTCGCCGGCTCCGCGAGGATCGCTGGACTCGGGGCGAGCGCATGGTGGAGAAGCTGCAAGCACTCGGCTATCCGATCACGTTCGAGCGGGTTCGAGAGATCGCCCAGGGCAACATCGGACGGCCGCACATCGCTCAGGCACTCGTCGAGGCGGGGGTGGTCCCCGAGCTGAAGGGCGCCTTCAGCGACGAGCTCATCGGGACCGACGGCCGAGCGTACGTGGAGAAGCACGCCCTCGCATCCCTCGACGCCCTCGCCCTGGTGAAGCGGGCGAGGGGGATCGCCGTCCTCGCCCACCCGGGGCTTCGGTGGAAGAAGGAGCTCCCGGTCCCCGACGAGCTCATCGAGCGGATGGCCGGCGCCGGACTCGACGGATTGGAAGTCGACCACCCCGACCACGACGCGGCTGCCCGGGCCCGCTACCGAGAGATGGCCCGCCGGTTGGGGATCGTCGCCACCGGCTCCTCCGACTGTCACGGCACCCGGTACGATCCGGTGCGCATGGGTTCGGAGACCACCGACCCGGAGGAGTTCGCCCGGCTGAAGTCCCGCAAGGGACTCTGAGAGGAGTGTGAGAGGAAGGAACCCGTGGCGCGCGCCACCGAAAGCCGTCGACCACGCCGCGCGACGCGGCCGGGCGTGATCGAGTCCCGCGACCCCGCCACCGGGGAGCTCCTGGGGACGGTCCCGGTGACCCCGCCCGAGCAAATGGAGGCTATCGCCGAGGAGGTGGCGCGGGTCCAGCGAGGATGGGCCCTCGTCCCCCTCGTCGAGCGGTGCCGGATCGTCGGGCGCGCGGTGGAGGTGATGCTGCGGCGCTTCGACGAGCTCGCGCTGGCGGTGACCCGGGAGAACGGCAAGACCATCATGGAGTCCACGAGCGCCGACGTCGGAGCGTTGGTGATCGCGGTGGACTGGATCGCCAGGTTCGGCCACCGGTACCTGTCGCCGGAGCGGGTCCGCGATCCCCAGCCCTTCCTCAAACACAAGCGGCACTGGATCCTGTACCCGCCGCTCGGGGTGGTGGGGATCATCTCGCCCTGGAACTACCCGCTGCTCCTTCCGGGCGGGGAGGTGGCGGAAGCCCTGGTCGCGGGCAACGGCGTCCTCCTCAAGCCCTCCGAGCACACGCCGCTGTGCGGCGACCTGCTCGCGGACATCTACTTCGAGGCGGGCGTGCCCGAGGGGCTCCTACGCGTGATCCACGGGCTCGGCCCGACCGGGGGCGCGCTGTGTCAGGCAGGGCCGGTCCGCAAGGTCTTCTTCACCGGCAGCGTGGCCACCGGGCGGAAGGTGATGGAGGCCGCGGCGAAGCACGGGAAGCCGGTCGTGCTCGAGCTGGGCGGGAACGACCCCGCCATCGTGTGCGCGGACGCCGACCTCGACCGCGCGGTGACCGGCACGCTGTGGGCCGCGATGAGCTCGGCCGGGCACACCTGCGCGGCCGTCGAGCGGGTCTACGTGGACCGGGCCATCCACGACGCGTACGTGGGCAGGGTGGTGGAGGCGGCGCGGGCGCTGCAACCCGGCAACCCCAAGGACCCCGACACGCAGATCGGCCCGCTGCTCAACGAGGCCCACCAGGCGAAGGCCGTCGCGCACATCGACGACGCGGTCGCCCGCGGCGCGACCCTGGAATGCGGTGGGCCGATGGAGGTGCCCGGACTGGCCGGCCGATTCCTGGCGCCGGCCGTCCTCACCGGGGTCGACCACTCCATGGAGATCATGCGAGAGGAGACCTTCGGACCGGTCCTTCCCGTGATGTCGTTCGGATCCGAAGGAGAAGCGGTGACTCTTGCCAACGACAGTCGATATGGGCTCGGGGCGAGCGTGTGGACCCGCGACCGGAGGCGGGGCCGTGCGATCGCCGACCGGATCGACGCTGGCATGGTGTGGATCAACGACCACGCGTACTCGCGGGCCGCGGCCCAGACGCCGTGGGGCGGAGTGAAGGACTCCGGCACGGGCGTGACGCATTCGAAGTTCGGGCTGTACGAGATGGTCGACAAGCGGCTCGTGGCGGAGGACTCGGGCCGGGTGCCGGTCGGCTGGTGGTATCCGTACGACGAGGCCCGGCGTCGGGGGTTCGCGGCGGTGATCGAGACGCTGTACGCGGCCGGGCTGGCGGGCAAGGTGCGGGCACTGGTCGCGCGATGGGCAGACTTGCTCGAGTACTTGAAACTGCTGATGGGTCGCCGCTAGCAGGGGAGGCTCAGGCCCGCTTCGCCGATCGCGCCCGCCGAAGGGGGATCGGGCGTCGAGCGTGTTGCGCTCCCGTCTCCCCACGGACCGGATCCTCCCCGGCGGGGAGAGAAGTCTCGCTCTGGGCGTCTCCGGGAGGCTCCCACCGCGTGACCCGGTCCCTCCCCGCCTTCTTGGACTCGTAGAGGGCGATGTCCGCCGAACGAATCAGCGCGGCGCCGTCGGTGGCATGGACCGGGAACGTGGCCACACCGGCGCTGGCGGTGATGGGAGTGTGGGACCTGACCTGCGCGACGGCCTTGCGAAGGCGGTCGGCCGCCGAGAGCGAGTCTTCCCAGGAGCACGCGGGCAGGATGACGGCGAACTCCTCCCCGCCGTATCGGGCGACGACGTCGAAGTCCCGGGCGGTGCGGGTGAGAGCCCGAGCGACGGCCTTGAGGAGCTCGTCGCCAGCCTGATGGCCGTAGGTGTCATTGAACGCCTTGAAGTGGTCGATGTCGACCATCACCAGACTGACGTGATCGCCGCTGCGCCGGGCTCGCGACAGCTCCTTCTCCAGAGCCTTGTCGAACGTCCGGCGGTTGGCGAGGCTCGTCAGCGGGTCCGTCTCGGCCATCTGTCGGACCTCTTGGAGAAGTCGGGCGTTGCGCAGGGCCAGGGCGGCATGGGACGCGAGCTGCGCGAGAACCGTCACCACCCGGAGCTCGATGCTCGACCTGATGCGGCTCGAGTTCTGGACCGCCAACACTCCCAGCGGGTGGCCCTCGGCGATCAAGGGCACCACCACGACGTACCTCGCTCCGGGGAGGAGCGCTGCGAGTTGCGGGTCGGAAGCGCGATCCAGCTCCTTGACCAGCACGACCTCCCGCGTGTCCCACGCCTTCTTCACGACGGCGTCGATGCCGACGCCGGCATCGCCCGACTCGTCCGCGTCTAGGGGAACGAGACGCGACCGGGTGCCCCGGCGTACCCCGAGCACGACACCGGGCTCCAGGCCGAAGGATTCCTTCACCGTCTTCAGGAGGATCCGGGCGATCGCGTCGGGGTCGGTGGTCTCGTCGAGCTCCGCGGCCATGGCCGCCAGCGCCTCCATGTCCGCCCTCCGCCGCCGAAGCTCTCTCTCGTTCAGCGACGAGAAGAACGCGGTCCCCAGGGCCACCAGCCAGAAGACCATCACGTTGAACACGGAGGCCTCGCGGAACCGGGCGGCCCCCTCAGCCAGCGTCGCCGAGGTCGCTTCGGTCGGCTCCAGGAAGCCGGCGGCCTGCGCGTAGAACACCACGAAGAAGAGGAGGGAGTGCCAGAGCGCGACCTTGAGTCCCGTGCGGTACGAGGCCAGGAGCGTCACCGACATGAGATGCAGATAGATGAGGAACCGGAAGGGACTGTCCGCACCGCCGGTGAGATACGTCATCCACGCGAGGTAGAGGCCGTCGATCAGGAGCGACGCGCCGATGAGCATGAGACCCCGGCCCCTGCTCCTCCGTCGCACCCCCTCGAGAGCGAGGCACGCCAACAGATAGGGGATCGTGGACAGAGCCACTTGGCCCAGGGAGATCCCGACGACCCCCGAAGCGAACGCTCCCGCTGCCAGGGCGACGAGAGACAGCGCCACTCGCAGCATCTGCATGTAGCCGGTGCGGTCGGCCAGGGGGACGAGTCCGCTCGGCTGGGTTGCCGTGCCCCTGGCGGACCGGTCGGGGAGCCGGCCGCTCATTCGAAGCTCAGGATCTCGTTCTGACTCAGGGGAGCGACCGCTAGCTTCGGATCCCGCCGGTCCATCAGCCCCTGGAGGAGAAGGAACAGCACGACCACCAGGGCAAGGACGATCGGAAAGGCCATGTCCCTGCTGGCCGCGAGGAGGGCGTCGACCGGGGCCCGGAACTTCCTGGCCGCCATGTCAGAGGCGAACTCGCGACCCTCGCGGAAGTTGAACCAACCCGGCCCGCCAAGGGGACTCCCACCGGAAAGGCTTCCCCCCTGGCCCGGGAGCGAGCCGCCGGCCGTTCGCACGGGGCCGCGGACGCTTGAGGGATGGCTCGAGGCATCGGTGCTGCTGCCCAACGTTGCCCCGCTTCCTGCGGTGCCTTGCCGAGACTTCGGCTTCGTCTGGTGAACGCCCTCGCCAGAGCGGCCCTTGGGGGACTCAGGTTCAAGCAGCTTCTTGGCCTGGCCCGGGGGGATGCCACCGTGTCCAGGGTCCTGGGCCCCCTTCCCCGGGGGCAGGCGAGTGTGCCCGGCTCCCTTGTCGTTGTCCGCTTGCTGTGACTTCGCGTGCTTCTTCGTGGGAGCCGCCACGGCTACCTGCGCGAACACGCCGGTCGCTGCCAGCGCCAATGAGACGGCGAGCAGGATCGCCGAAGAGCGTCGAACGCTCACCATAGGAGCTCCACGATTCCGGTATCGGCTATCGGACGCTCCAGGTTTACTGTCGGCCGGTGAGCCCACGGCCGCCGTAGGTGGAGCGCCCTACGTCATCGAGGCGAGCGAGAGCCACGCCGCGTACAGGACCAGGACGGTCCCGCCGAGCAGGCGTCCCGCTTTCCCGCGGGCCAGGAAGCCCGTCCCGACCACGAAGTAGAGGAGGGCAACGGCCAAGTACGCGGCGGCGGCCGCGCCGTCGAGCACCAACGGCCTGACCAGGGCGGCCAGCCCGGGCACTCCGGTGGTGAAGGCCGCCAGCGTTCCGAACAGGTTCCCCGTGGCCAGCTCCGGCTCGCCCCGGCGGATGGGAAGGACCTCGAGGAGCACCTCGTCCAGGCTGACCAGCACGCCGACCACCGCCGCGCCGACGAACCCGGCGGAGAGCGTGGTGAGGTCGACCAGACGACCCCCGCTGGCCACGAGCACCGTGGCCCCCACGAAGACGAGGGCCAGTCCGCCAAAGGTGAGGAGAGCGAGTCGACTCGTTGGGGCCTCGGGGCTCGCTCTTTTCCCTTCGTCTGCCTGTCGCCGGCGTTCGTCCGGCCCATTCCCCCGAAGGATCACCAGGACGACGTAGGCCCCGTAAATGATCACCAGGAGCGCTCCCTCCCACCGGGCCACGAACCGGTCCGAGATGGCCACGGCGCAGGCGACCACCGGCAACGCCGGGAGAGCAACCATCGCGGGGGAAGGCGACGGGACCGGGCTCCTCGCCAAGAGCAGCGCGGCCCCGAGGGCCAGGCTGAAGAGGAACAGGATCGTGCCGAAGGACTCGCCGGCCGCGATCTCCGTCTGGCCTCGTCCCGCGGCGACCAGGGCTGCACCGAGCCCCTCGAGGTCCACCCCGAAGAGAAGCGCTCCGAGGACGAACGCCGGGATCCTCAGCGCCCGGGAGAGCCCGGCGGCCCCTCGGACCGCGGCCTCCGCCCCGAGGTAGAGAAGGAGGGCTCCCGCGGCGAGGAGCGCCAGGGTCAGGACCATCGGGGCGAAACGATAGTGCAGGGACCAGTCATTTTTCTTCGCGGATGTCCCACAAACGGCCCATGCCGTCGGTCTAAATAGCGACTGGTGCCCCGAAGGGTGCTGAGTAGGCTCCCGACCATGACAGCGCGGGCAGAAGCACCGGTCCTGACCCCCCGTCTCCGCGAGGTGCTGAGCCTCGTCGCGGAGGGGTACTCCACCGCGGAGGTCGCCCGAGAGCTCCGGCTCTCGAGGCACACCGTGAAGAACTACATGGAGCGGATCTTCCAGCGGCTCGGGGCGCGGGACCGGACCGAGGCCGTCGCCATCGCCCTCCGGGAAGGCATCCTCCAGTAGGCGAGCAGCCGACCTGATTCCCGGACCCCCGGCCCCGGCCGGGGGCGCGCGGGAATCGTTACGGAGTCGGATCCCCTATCGACGATCCGAAGATGTCGGTGTTGCCGAACGTCGCCGGGCACGCCTGCTGGACGGCTGGAGCCGTCAGGTTATCGTCCGGATCGTCGTTCTGAAGCGACATCCGGTAGGCGTCCATCGCCGGGCAGTCCGTCGCGTTCCGTGTGTCGTTCCACACGAAGGTGGCGTAGTCGTTCGTGGCGTCCCCGTAGACGTAGTCTCCGAGGAACTCCGCGACCAGGTTGTTCTGGCTCGACCCTCGAGGATCGCCGGTTCCCTCGACGCTACGGTGCACTTGCGTGAACGCCCCCGGCCCGACGTGCGGTGTCACGTCGGCGTGCTTCACCACCCCGATCAGGTCCCGAGTCGTGGTCGTCGTTTCGCGGAAGGGGTTGAGGAACGCGTTGTACACGATCCAGGCGTCGGTACCATCTGGTGAAAGGGCCGGAGCGCTGTAGTAGCCGCGATCGCCCGCCGTCTGGATGGCGATGGCGGCTGACCACGTGTTCCCTCGGTCTCCCGAGAACGACACCATCACGTCCTCGTTGTTCAGGCCACGACGGCCGTCCACCCAGGTCAGCAGGAGGTCGTCGGTGGCGCCGGCGCCCGTGGGCGCTCCGTTGGCGATGTCCACGCTGGGTCCCGCGGCCAGATCGTTTCGAGCCCCGGCTACGCCATCCTCAACGCACCGGAAGGTCACGGGGTCGATGTGGAAGCACGGGTCGACGATGTCCTGGATGGTCCTGGGGCGGGTCCAGCTCACGCCACCGTCGAAGGACTTCACCATCTGGAGCTTCCCCTGAGGCGGCAGGAAGGTGAAGGGTGACTGGAACAGCTCCCAGAGCACGTACACGACGCCGTGGCTGTCGGTGCGGATGGTGCACCCCGAGCGTCCCCAGCGACTCGGCGCGACGTTGCTCGCCGGGCTGACCTGCTTCTGGGCCCAGTTGTCGCCGCCGTTGCTGGATCGGGCCACGATCACCGGGGCCGCGCCGAACCCCCGGAAATCCGCCCAACACACGTAGACCCTGCCGAAGAAGGGGCTGGTGCTCTCGGCGTTGTCCGCCCAGATCTGCTCCTTGTCGGCGAACGTCGCCGAACTCTGCTTCGACACGAGCACGGGCTTGGACCAAGCGTTGTTGTTGCCCGCGATGGCTCCCGCCACGTCGTCGGTCCGAGACACGGCGATGCCCTCGGCGCCCTTGAGGGACTCGCGGGTCCCGGCACTGTGCCGGGAGGTCAGGTTGGCGTAGTAGAGGCGGGCACCGTTCCCCCAGGAGAATCCGCCCGGCCCCGGCCGGGGACCCCATGCCAGAGCGGGGTCGCCGTCGGAGACCAGGCCGACCTCGTCGTACCGGGGGAGCGTCCCGATCGGCCCGGTGACCGGCACGCAGCCCGGGTCGGAGTCTCCTACCGCACCGAGGCAGCCTCGGGCCGTGGTGCCCGTGTAGGTTGGCTGGGTCCAGGTCGCTCCGCCATTCGTAGAGAACTGGATGCCGCTCCCCCCGACGTCGGGGGTGAACGGACAGGTGTTGTCGGTGCCCGCGTTGCAGGCCTCCATGTCGATGTTGTCGTTCGCCCCGGCGGCCACGATGTTGGGATCGATCGGGTTGATCGCGACCGCCGGCTCGTTCTGTTTGTTCTGGGAGAAAATCGTGTCGGTGCTTCCGACAGTCACCTCTGTGTCTGTCGCCGCCGACGCCGGTACCGCGTACGCAACGATGCTTGCGGTCAAGGCAACGATGAGGAACAAGGCTTGTGAGCGACGCATGCAGACGCCTCCTTCTCGCGTTCGGGGCCACGTCGAACCTACCGAGGGGCCCGAGTTTGCGCAACTCGGGGTCAGGCGCCGAGATAGGGTCAAGAGCTAGAGGGCATCGGACCGCCCACCGGATATGACTGCCACCAGTCGAGGAACGCGTCGTCCGTAGCTTCCGGCGGGGGACGGCCCCTCCACCACTCCCTGACATCTGGCCAGACATCCCTCAGCGGGAACGTCGCGACGTGTCGGATGCTTTCGATCCTCTCCAGAGTCGCCCGCGTCCCGGGCTCGGCCCACTCTTCCCAGAGGGGAGGCTGGGCGGGGATGTAGCCGACGACGTTCCCATGGACGTCCTCGAGCCCAAGGAGGCCGCGGGTCTCGTAGACACCGTGTCGGGCCAGGACGTTTCCGTCGACGTCGATCGCCAGGACCAGTCCGCGAACCGGACGTTCCTTGGGGATGACGATGAGGAAGACGTCGAACGGCGGCGGCTCTATCGAGCCCGGGACGGCGTATACCCTCCCCTCGATCTGCCCGCCGGCGTCGAAGTCGAAGACCACTCGGTCCACTTCCCTGGACACCACACCGCTCACGACGACGGCCGGGAAGCTACGGCGATTTAGAGCCGTCGCAACTAGGTGCCGATGCCCCAGGGGGTCTCGCTCACACGACCCCATCCCTTCCCTTCTCCGCGTTGTCCCTGTCTTGACCTCGAAGCACCAGATCTCCCCGTCCCGTCCCGCGGTGAACTTCCACTCCTGGCCTCGGAACTCGCCAGAGGCAACCACGGTCAGGGGAGTCGGCTCTTCAAGCAGGGGCGGAGGCGTCGGCGCCTCGGTACCGGGCTGCCGGTCGGCTGTGGGGAACAGCGTACGGGTCGTGGCGAGCGCGCCAAGGGCGACGAGGGCGGCGGCCAGCCCGGACAGCAACACGGTCCGAGCCTGCCGGCGCCGGATGCGTCCCCGGACCCGTTCGGGCATGTGCTCGCTGCTCCAGCCCGCGGACTCCTCCGCTCGCTGCTCCAGAACCTCTCTGACTTCGCGCTCCAGGTCGATCACTCGTCCTCACCTCGCAGCTCGTTCCTCAACGTCGCCATGCTCCTGGCCACCAGCGACTTGATCGCGGCCACGGAGCACCGAAGGATGGCTGCCGTCTCCCGCTCGGACAGGTCCTCGTAGTAGCGGAGCACGACCGCGGCTCGCTGCCGGGCGGGGAGGCTCTGGAGCACCCCCCACAAATCGCGACTCTCGGGGACGTCGGGCATGTCGCTCTGCATCTCCACCACGTCGGCTCGGTGACGTTCCAGATAGGCCCGCTCCACCCGGAGCCGGCGCAGGCCCGACAGGTGCAGGTTGACCACCGTCTTCCGGAGGTAGGCGCCGAACGCCTGGGGGTCGCGGAGGTGGCGGAACCGGCCGCTCAGGCGGACGAACGCCTCCTGGGCCAGGTCCTCCGCCAGGTGACGGTCACCGGTCAGGAGGTAGGCCAGCCCCATCGCACCCGGGAAGTGCCGGACGTACAGCTCGTCCAGCCGCGCTCGTCGCTCCTCGCTCCGGGCCACCGTTCGCACGCCCACGCCCATCATCCATCAACGAAGACGCGCGACCGCGCGGAAAGGTATCGGGCCTAGTGGTCGCTCTTGCCCGTGAAGTGGAAGGAAGAGATCTTCAGCGCGGGCACCCGGGAGGCGGCGAAGAACTCGCTGGCGAGCTCGGTGTCCTTCCCCACGATCTCGACGTCGCGGAGGGCCTCGATGATCGACTGGGTGAACCGAAAGTTCTTCACCGGCCCCTTTATCTCACCGTCCTCGATCAGCCAGGTCCCGTCGCGTGTCATGCCGGTGATGATGGCTTCCTTGGGATGCACCACGTTGGAGTAGTGGAACCTGGTGACGAGAAGGCCCCTTCCCGTCCCGGCGATCATGTCCTCCAGGCTCGCCTCCCCGGGCTCGACGAAGAGGTTGAGGGGGAACGGGCCCTCCGGGTTCGGTGGCGGGAGGGCGTGTCCGGTGGACTCCATGCCCATCTGCCGTCCGCTCCGCCGGTCGTGGACGCCGCCGAGGACGACGCCCTCCTTGATCAGGTCCACCCGGCGCTTTGGTGTTCCCTCGTAGTCGAAGGGCAGCCCCAAGGTCAGTGGCGACAAGGCATCGTCGTAGATGGTGACGCGATCGGCCATCAGCTTCTCGCCGAGGCGGTCGGAGAAGCACGATTTCCCCTCGGCCAGGTAGCGCCCGCCGAACCCCAGGTACGCCAGGAAGCCCACCAGCGTCGACACCGCGTTCGGCTCCAGGACGACCTCGTACGTACCCGGCTCGAGGTCTTGGGGCCGTTGGTTGTCGAGGGCCTTGGCGAAGGCCCTGCTCCCGATCGACGCCGGATCGATGTCGCCGATCTTCCTCGCGATGACCTCGGAGAAGCCCGCGCCCCCCTCGCCGCCAGAGATCACCGTGGTGAGGGTGGCCTGGGTGGACGTGTCGTAACAGGTCTGCCCTTCGGTATTGACCAAGGCGACCTCGGAAGCCGTGGTGTCGTAGGCCCCGGCGGCGTGGAACCCATCGCCACACTGAGCCACCAGCGCCGCCACGGCCTCGGCGCGCTCAACCGGCGTCATCCGGGCGGTGGTCTCATCGTAGCCGTTGGGCTTCTGGGGAACCTCCGCTCGCGGCGCCAGGCCGGGGAACAGCGGATCCGGCGCCGACGTCTGCGATAGCTCGACGGCGTCCCGAGCGGCCCGGGCCGCGCCGTCCTTGGAGAAGTCGTTCGTCGTGGCCACCCCGACCCTTCCGCCGTTCACCACCCGCACCTTGAGCAGGGTGTCCTCCCGCCAGGTGCTCTGGTGGATCGAGGAGTCGGCGAACCTCGTCAGGCCGCCCCATTCGTGGGCGAACAGGACCTCGACGCCTTCCGCCCCTTCCGTCTCGATGGCGGCCCCGGTTATCTCCAGGACGTCGTCGCGCCCGATCGGCTCGGTCACCGGCCGCGCACTCCCACCCGAACGTTCCGGAACCGGGCGGGGGCGGTGCCGTGCCCGACCCGGGCGACCTGGCCGGGCTGGCCCTTGCCGCAGTTGGGGGTGCCCCACACGGTCCACTCTTCGGGGCCGCACACCGCGTCGCAGGACCCCCAGAACTCCCAGGTGATGCCGGTGTAGTTGGGGTTCTTGTAGATCTTGGCGAGCTTCCCGTCCTTGATCCGCCACGCGATCTCCGTCCCGAACTGGAAGTTCACTCGCTTGTCGTCGATCGACCACGACGTGTTGGTGGACATGAGGATGCCGTCCTTCGTGTCCCCGATCAGCTCGGCCAGCGTTCCCTCACCGGGCTCGAGGTTGATGTTGGTCATCCGGATCAGTGGGAGGTTCTCCCATCCATCCGCCCGCATGGTCGCGTTGGAGCCGGCGTCGATCACGGCGGCGGTCTCCCGGCTCGAGATGAAGTCCTGGAACACCCCCTTCTCGATGATCGCCACCCGTTGGGCGGGCACGCCCTCGTCGTCGTAGCCGAACGTTCCGAGACCCCCGGCAAGGGTGGCGTCCGCGGTCACGGTGACCTTGTCGGAGCCGTAGCGGAGCTTCCCGCGGTCGTCGAGGGAGAGGAACGAGGTCCCCGCGTAGGCCTCCTCCATCCGGAGGACCCGGTCGAGCTCGATGGGGTGGCCGATGGACTCGTGGACCTGGAGCACCATCTGCTGGCTGTCGAGGATCAGCGTGGTCTCCTCGCTGGGGCAGTCTGGGGCCGACAGGAGCGCCACCGCCTCGGTGGCCACCCGTTCGGCCTCCTCGATCAAGCCGAGGGTGCGGACGTGCTCGTACCCGGCGGCGGCGTGGTGTCCCCGGAAGGAGTTGGGAAACGACCGCCGTTGAAGCTCTCCGTCGCCGATGGCGGTGGCCTCGATCCCCCCTCCGGAGTGAGTGATCTCCTGCTCGATGGCGGCGCCTTCCGAGGAAGCGAATGCCACTCGGCTGCGGAAGAGGTCGAGCGACCCTTCCGCGAAGGACAGGCCCCTCACTCCCTGCATCCGCCGGGTGGCCTCCATCAGCAGGGACACCTTCTCGTCCAGCGGAACGGTGAACGGGTCCTCGCGCACGGGCGTGGTCCACCTGTCCGTGACCGGCTCCACCGGGGCCAGCCTCACGGGCTCTCGGGGAAGCCGGGCGGCCGCCCGGGCGATCTCCGTGGCCAGTCCGGCGGTGCGCTCGATGTCCTTCTCGCCGGTGCGGGCCGAAGCGGCGAAGCCCCAATACCCGTCCACCAGCACCCTGACGCCGATGCCCTCCGACCGCGATCGGTCGATCCCCTCCATCTCCTGGTTGCGGACAGTGAGGCCCTCCGACTCCTTCCGGATGAACCGGGCGTCGGCGTAGCCGGCCCCGGCGGCGCCGGCCGCCTCAACCGCGCGTTTGGCGATCTCGAGCACGGAAGATCTCCTGAGGGTCGTGGACGCGTAGCGTAGCGCGAGCCGATGACGCGGGCCACTCCAGCAGAGCCGGAGGCGACCTGGGCTCTCCCGCCGAGGCAGGAATGCGCCCTGACCAGGGCGAACCCTTCTCGGGAACCGGGCTTACCTGCCCTGCTGTGAGCCCAATTAGTCACTCAAACTGGGCATTTCAGGCTAAACAAGGTGCGTGGCCATAGTCAAACCCCTACTAGCCCTGCAGCAAACCAGGTGGCACGTGTGCCAGACCCCGCCTGCATCTGGCGTCGGGAGGGAGGGAGCCGCCTCCTTCGGGGGACGGCTCCGCGCGTTCGCGCTCGCGGTATCGTCGGGACGACGGACGAGATCGGAGGCTTCCATGCGCACGCTCGACGGGAAGGTCGTGGCGGTCACCGGGGCCGGCCGGGGGATCGGGCGAGGCGAGGCCCTGCTCATCGCCGCGGAAGGAGCGAAGGTCGTGGTCAACGACCTCGGCGGGGAGTGGGACGGCACCGGCCGGGACGACCGCCCCGCCTCTCAGGTCGTCGAGGAGATCACCGGTGCGGGAGGGGAGGCCGTCGCGCACTTCGACGACATCTCGGAGCCCGGGGGGGCGAAGAGTCTGCTCGAGCTGGCCCTCGGCACCTGGGGCCGCATCGACGGTCTGGTGAACAACGCAGGGATCCTCCGCGACAAGATGTCCTTCACCATGCCGGTGGAGGATTGGGACGCGGTGATCAAGGTCCACCTCCGGGGGACGTTTCTATGCACGGGTGCCGTGTGCGCCCACTGGCGGGAGCGATCGAAGGCCGGGGAAGACGTCCGAGGCGCCATCGTCAACACCTCCAGCACCTCAGGGCTTCTCGGCAACGTCGGGCAATCGAACTACGGTGCGGCCAAGGCGGGCATCGCCGCTTTCACGCAGATCGTGTCCATGGAAGCGCAGCGGTATGGCGTCCGGGTGAACGCCATCGCGCCCGGTGCCCGGACCCGGATGACGGAGCGCACCTTCGGCGATCTCAAGGTGCCCGAGGGGGAGTTCGACCCGCTCGATCCGGAGAACGTGGCGCCGATGGTCGTGTACCTGCTGTCGGACGCGGCGTCCGAGATCAGCGGACAGGTGTTCTACGTGACCGGGGGCCTCGTGCAGCTGTTCCAGGGATGGACGGCAGTCGCGGAGCTCCAGAAGGACGCCCGGTGGGAGGTCGCCGAGCTCGCCGAACGGGTGGGCGAGCTCTTCGAAGGCCGGAAGAGGCGGTACATGCCGGAGCTGTCGGTGATGCGACAGATAACTGGGCTCGGCGGCGAGGGCGGGTCGACCTGATGGACGCGAGCGACTCGTCGAAAGGCTAGACATGGGCCTGGCCGTCGGCGTTGGAGTGGGGGGACGCCCGCCGGCCCGTCTGACACTGGCCGCGGCCCGGCTGTTCGACACCGCCGGGGCCGCCTCGATCTGGGTGATCGACCACTGGATGGGGCTGGTGCCGTTGGAACTGTGGGAACCTCACCGCTTCCCGGCGGCAAGGATGGTGCGGAATCCCGAGGAGTACTTCGACCCGTTCCCCACACTCGGCGCACTCAGCCAGCGGACCCGCCGGGCGCTGCTCGGAGTGGGAGTGACCGACGCCATCCGGCGCCACCCGGCCCAGCTGGCGCAGGCGGCGCTCACCCTGCATCACTTATCGCGGGGGCGATTCGTCTTGGGCATCGGGGCCGGGGAGCGCGTGAGCATCGAACCGTACGGCCTCTCCTACGCGGGCCAGGCTTCCCGGCTCGAGGAGGCGCTGTACCTCATCCGGCTCTTGTGGGGGTCCAGAGACCGCTACGTCTCCTACGAGGGGCGGTTCTTCCGGCTCGACCGGGCGATCGTCGGACTCGGCCCGTACCGGCGGACGCTCCCCCCGATCTGGGTGGCCGCCCACCGTCCGAGGACGCTCCGGATCGCCGGTCGGTACGGCGACGGGTGGTATCCCACCCACCAGATGGAACCGGACGAGTACGCCGACGCGCTGGGCGCGATCCGTCGGGCCGCGGAAGAGGCCGGAAGGACCCTTAAGCGATTCACGCCCTCCTACGACGTCCGGGTGCTGTTCGCGGACAGCCACGAGAGCGCCCACCGCCTGCTCGACTCACCGGTGCTCCGGCTCGGGGCCCTGATCGTTCCGGCCGAAGTATGGGCCAAGGCCGGGGCGACCCATCCGATGGGAGAGGGGTTCCGGGGGATCCAGGACTGGGTGCCTTCGCGCCTGGACGCCGGGCAAGTAGAGAAGTGGATGGGAGAGGTCCCGTTCGAGGTCGTGCACCAGGCGTTCGACCACGGGACGTGGCGGCAGGTCGCCGCGCGGATCCTCTCCTATCGGGCCGTGGGGCTGCGCCACGCGGTGCTCGCCCAGCTCGCGCCGCTCGTCGACCCGCGGCGGGTCCCGGCCTCGTTCCGCGACTCGATCCGCTTGATCCGGGCCCTTCGTTCGGCCTGACGCCCTCTCCGCCGGTTCGTGTCAGACCCCCCTCCTAGAGTCGGATTCGGGAGGTGGCCATGACGACGGCGACCATATTGGTGGTGGCCTTCGCGGCGCTCGCGGCTGCGGGCATCGTCGCGACGGTGCTCCTCGTCCTGCGGCGCCCCGGGGACGGGTCCGATTCGGCACGGGAAATCACGGCCCTGGTGGAGGCCCATGGGGTCCGGGTCGAGCGGCTCGCCGACGCCCTGGGGCGACAGTCGCTCGACGACCAAGCGGTGCGGGAAGGTGTGGTCCGGGTACGCGCGGCCCTGGAAGAGATGCGGCTCCAGGCAGAGGAGCGTCGCCGCTTCGAGGAGCGGGGCTGGGAGGCTGTCCGCCGCCTCGAGTCCGTGCTGGTGGGCGGGTCCGCTCGGGGCCGTGCCGGAGAGAACGTGCTGGAGGAGGCGCTCGGCGAGCTGCCCGCCGGGATGATGGTCCGGGACTTCCGGGTGAACGGGAGGGTCGTGGAGTTCGCGCTGGTCCTGCCGGACGGAAGGCGACTGCCGGTGGACTCCAAATGGACGGCGGTGCCGTTGCTCGAGGCGCTGGACGAAGAACAGGACCCGGGCGCTCGCGACGGCCTGTCGAGGAAGGTCGAGGACGAGGTCGTCCGGCGGGCCCGGGAGGTCTCGGCCTATCTCGAGCCCAGCCTCACCACGCCGTTCGCCGTGGCGTGCGTTCCCGATGCAGCCTACGGGGCTTGCCGTCGCGCGCACGCCGAGGCGTACGGGCGCGGGGTGGTTCTGGTCCCGTACTCGACCGCCCTCCCGGTCCTGTTGTCGCTGTACGCCCTGGCCGCCCGGCATGGCGGCGCGGCGGACGCCCAGGCTTGTCTGGCCGAGCTCGACGGCCTGGTCGAAGCCATGGAGCTCACCCTGGAGAACAAGCTCGCCCGGGCCACGACCATGCTGCAGAACGCTGCCGACGAGTGGCGCACGACCCTGGGGAAGGCCCGCGGCGCCCTGGCCAGGGGACGCGGAGCGGGGGGTCCCACGCACCGGTCCGGGACTGAAGGAGCGGTTGCCGACGGCAATCTGGTGGGGATCCGGACGGAGGACTCCGGCGAAACGGACGGTTCCGGAGCCGTCCACGGGCTGTCAGCCGTGACCTGATCCACCCGGGCGTCCCGCCTTCGGCCTCTTTCGAGACGCATTTCTCTTGTTCTATACTGCGCCGCTCTTCGCCCTGTTCTCGCTGGAACCCTGGAGGGACGATGAAACGCCGACTTGCCGTCTCACTCGCCGTCATGGCCACGCTGGTTGCGCTGTCGTATCCGACTCCGGCAAACGCTCGGGGCGCCGGCCGCTACATCGTGGTGCTGGAGGCCTCGGTCGCCAACCCGCGGTCCGTGGCCGCGGAGCACGCGGCTGTGTTCGGTGCCGAGGTAACGCACGTGTACGGCCACGCCCTGAAGGGATACGCGGCTACGATCCCTTCCGCCCGACTGGACGCTCTGCGCGCCGACAGTCGTGTGGCGTTCCTGTCCGAGGATCGTGCGGTCTGGGCCACGGCCCAGACCCTCCCAACGGGGGTCGACCGCATCGAGGGCGACCACAGCAGCACTGCTTCGGGTAACGGATCGGGTTCGATCAGCGTGCCGGTGGCCATCATCGACACGGGCATCGACCTCGATCATCCCGACCTCAACGTGGTCGGCGGGATGAACTGCGTGCGCGGTAAGCCCACCATCGACGACGGTAACGGCCACGGCACCCACGTGGCCGGGACCGTGGCGGCCAAGGACGACTCCCAGGGCGTCGTGGGCGTCGCTCCCGGTGCCCCTCTCTACGCCGTGCGGGTCCTCAACAAGAACGGATCCGGTAGCTGGGCCTCGGTGATCTGCGGGATCGACTGGGTGACCGCCAACGCCGCTTCGACGGGGATCAAGGTCGCCAACATGAGCCTCGGCGGAAGCGGATCGGACGACAACAACTGCGGCAACACGAACAACGACGCCCTCCACAGGGCAATCTGCAATTCGGTCGGGGCCGGAGTGACGTACGTGGTGGCCGCGGGCAACAGCGAGGCCAATCTCGGCGGGTTCGTGCCCGCCGCGTACAACGAGGTGCTGGCGGTCACCGCCATGGCGGATTTCAACGGCCAGTCCGGAGGTGGGGCAGCCCCCACGTGCCGGTCGGACGTGGACGAGACCGCCGCGGACTTCAGCAACTTCGCCACGATCGGGTCCACCGACGCGGGGCACACCATCGCCGCGCCCGGCGTGTGCATCCTCTCGACGTGGAAGAGCGGCGGCTACAACACCATCTCTGGGACCAGCATGGCGAGTCCTCACGGGGCGGGCGCCGCAGCCCTCTGCATCGCCGGACCGTGCGCGGGCATGACACCGAGCCAGGTAAGAGAAAGGCTGCGGAACGACGCGGCAGCCCAGCCCCCTGCCTACGGCTTCGTGGGGGACCCGGACTCGCCCAGCGGCAACCGGTATTACGGAGACCTGGTCTACGCGGGCGGGTACTAGCCGCTACAGGGGATGCTGCGGGCCTGACACGAGGCGCCTCGGGGCTCCCGGTCCCGGTATCCTCACCGGGTGGACGGGGAGCCGGCAGGCATGTTCGAGGAGGCCCTGGCCCGGCAGGGCTTCAGTGAGGTGCAGGAGCGGCGTGGAGTGCGGCTCTTCAGCGCGTCGCCCAGTCCGTACCTGACGTACTGGGTTCACGCGCAGCCGGATGGCTCAGCGCTGTTCACCTGGGAGTTCGCCATCGCCGAGTACATGGCCACCCTTGGCCTCCAGGTGGGGTCCGACGAGCGTCTCAACACCTTCCTGTTCCCCAAGGAAGACGTCCGGGGGCCCCAGGATGCCGCGTGGCTGGCCGCTCAGATGGAGCGGACCGAAGCGGTGCTCCGATCGATCTCGCTTCTCGGGGACGTCGAGCCCGACGAGCTGTAACGGGACCCGCCTGGTCCGTCCGGGGGACTTGACAGCCGCTCCTTCAGCCGGGGTATAGTGCATCCCAATCTAGTTCAAATAGAACTAGTCTCAGAAGGAACAGACGAGAGGATCATGGAACCATGGCGACTCGCGTGAATCAAGGCCTGGAAGAGAAGGAGCTGCCCACCACGTCCTACGCGGTCCTGGGGCTCCTCACGTTCGGGGAGATGTCCGGCTACGACCTCGCCAAGGTGGCAGACCAGTCCATCGCGTTCTTCCTCACCCCGGCCAAGAGCCAGATCTACTCGGAGCTCCGGCGACTGCTCTCGCTCGGTTATGCGACCGAGCGAGAGGTCGAGCAAGACCGGCGCCCCGACAAGCGTGTGTACCGGATCACCGACCGCGGCCGGCGGGCCCTCCGGGAGTGGCTCGAGACGGCGGAGGTGGAGAGCGCCGAGATCAAGAGCCCCTTCCTCGTCAAGGTGTTCTTCGGGGCGCACATGAGCAAGGAGGCTCTGCTCGGTCAGGTGAAGGAGATGCGCCGGCGCGACGCCGAGCAGCTTCAGGTGCTCAAGCAGATCGAGACGCTCATCCAGGACCAGGACGAGATGTTCTTCCCGAACCTCACCCTCCGCTGCGGGCTCGCTCACACGCGAGCGGTGATCCGCTGGGAGGACGAGGTCATCCGGGAGCTCGACAGGCGGGAGGAGTCGTGAAGACGAAGCAGCGGATCAAGGAGGTGGCCACCGACGCCGCCGTGACGGTGGAGGACCTGGTGAAGCAATTCCCCGCTCCGGGCGGGGGGACCCTCAGCGCGGTCGACGGGGTCTCGTTCTCCGTCCAGCGGGGGGAGGTGTTCGGCTTTCTGGGCCCGAACGGCGCCGGGAAGACCACCACGCTCGAGATCATCGAAGGGCTCCAGTCGCCCACGTCGGGACGGACCGAGGTTCTGGGCATCGACTCGCATCGCCACCGGGAGCAGGTGAAGCAGCGGATCGGCGTCCAGCTCCAGGCCGGCGCGTACTTCGACTTCCTCACGCTGGAAGAGATCCTGGACCTCTTCGGCTCGTTCTATCCCCGGCAGGTCCAGCCGGCCGAGCTCCTCGACAAGGTGGGGCTCAGCCAGAAGCGCAAGGCGCTGGTGCGCGAGCTCTCCGGCGGGCAAGCACAGCGGTTCTCCATCGTGGCCTCCTTGGTCAACGACCCGGAGGTCGTGTTCCTCGACGAGCCGACGACGGGACTCGACCCGCAGGCCCGCCGGAACCTCTGGGAACTCATCACCGCGATCAACCGCGATGGCAAGACCGTCGTGCTCACCACTCACTACATGGAGGAGGCGGAGATCCTCTGCGACAGGGTGGCCATCATCGACCAGGGGAAGATCCAGGCGCTGGATACGCCGCTGGGGCTGATCCATCAGCTGCCGACGGCCTACCGGATCCTGTTCGCGACCCGCCAGCCCGTGATCGAAGGGGAGTTGCGAGGCCTGCCCGGGGTGGCGGACGTGGAGGCCGTGCTGAACGGGGACTTCCGGTACGAGCTTCGCGTGTCTCGTGCTCAGGTGACCCTGCCCGCGTTTCTGAACTGGGCGGAACGCCGTGGGGTCCGCGTGGACGACGTTCGGGTCCTGCCGGCGACGCTCGAGGACGTGTTCCTGTCATTGACCGGCCGCAGCCTCCGCGAGTAGCGAGAGAGGGAGTGGGACATGGGCAAGCTGTTCATCGCCAGCGTCAAGATGCTCTACCGCGATCGCCAGAGCCTGTTCTGGGCGCTCATGTTCCCGATCATCTTTACCGTCGTCTTCGGGCTGTTCGACTTCAGCCAGGCCCCCGAAGTGCGCATCGCCGTGGCTGCGGAGCACCGGTCGCCCGTGTCGGAGGCTCTGGTGTCGGGTCTGCGGGACATCGATTCGTTCGAGGTCGGCAGAACCACGGACGTGGCCGCCGCCCGCCGGGAACTCACCGACGGCGAATGGGACGTCGTGCTGAGCGTGCCCGCGAGCCTTACCAGGGAGACGCCGGGAAGTCCTCCCTTCGTTCAGCCGACGGCCGTCACCGTCTACTACAACGAGAGCAACTTCGACTCCAACCAGTTCGCCCTGGGGGTCGTCGAGCGGATCGTGGACCACATGAACCTCCAGATGGCCGGCGTGACCTCGCCGCCGCTGTCGGTGGAAGCGCGAGGGGTGACCGCCCGATCGGTCGAGTACTACGACTTCCTGCTGCCGGGGCTGGTGGCCATGGGCGTGATGAACTTCTCGATCACGGGGATGGCCGTGGCCGTGGCCCGCTACCGGGAACAGCGGATCCTCAAGCGGATCCTGGCCACGCCGCTGCGGCCCTTCAAGTTCCTCTCCGCCCAGGTGCTGGCCCGCTTGGTGCTCGCGTTCATCCAGGCCGGCCTGATCCTGGCGGTCGGCGTGTTCCTGTTCGGAGCGAACATCTACGGCAACGTCCTATGGCTGTTCGCGCTGGCAACGGTGGCGAACCTGATCTTCCTCAACATCGGCTTCGCCGTGGCGGGACGGTCGCCCAACCCAGACAGCGCCCAGGGGATCGCCAGCGCGGTGGCCATCCCGATGATGTTCCTCTCGGGCGTGTTCTTCCCCACCGACACGCTGCCCCAGGTCATGCAGACGGTGGTGAAGTTCCTGCCGCTGACGCCGCTGATCGAGGCCCTGCGGAAGGTGTCGCTGGAGGGGCTGTCGATCACGGACACCGGGCCGCAGCTCCTGTTGCTCGGGGCGTGGGGCGTGGTGTCGTTCGCCCTGGCCGCGATGAACTTCCGGTTCGCCCGGACCTGACCTGGCCCGAGCGGGGAAGGACCCCACAAGTCCGGGACCTTCGGCTACCCTGGCCTCGTGGAGTTCGATCGGGCGGTGATCGTCTTCGCCCACCCCGACGACGCCGAGTTCCTCTGTGGGGGGACGGTGGCGACATGGGCCAAGGGCGGAACCGACGTCCACTATGTGTGCGCCACGGACGGGTCCGCAGGTTGGAACGGGCCGGATCTCACCCGGGACGAGATCGCCCGCATCCGCGAGGCCGAGATGCGAGAGGCGGCGGACGTGCTCGGGGTGCGGTCGGTGACCTTCCTCGGGTTCGTGGACGGAACCCTCGAGCCGAACCTCGAGCTGCGCCGGGCCGTCACCCGGGAGGTCCGCAGGCTCCGGCCGGACGTCCTGCTGACGTTCGAGCCCACGCTGTGGAGTGGCCGCCGCTACGTGAACCATCCGGACCATCGGGCGATCGGCGAGGCCGTCCTCGCCGTGGTGGCGTGCGACGCCCCCACCCGGCCGCAGTTCCCCGAGCTGCTCGACGAGGGCCTGGAGCCGCACAAGGTGCCTCGTCTGTGGCTCCCCACCTTCGATGGGGCGGACACCTTCGTCGACATCAGTGACACCATCGAGCTCAAGATCGAAGCGCTGCACCGCCACAAGAGCCAGATGGAGAACATGGGCATGAACGATGTGGACGAGCGCATCCGAGAATGGGCCGCTGACTTGGCGAAGGAGCGCGAGGTCGAGTACGCCGAGGCCTTCCGGACGTTCGAGCTGGACGAGGAATGAGCCGAGAACCATAGCGATGGACGAGGAGAGCACGCAGCCGCTGGATCCCGAAGAGAAGCAGAACATCGAGGCCGACCTGGAAGACCTCGATTCCATGCGCGCGGTCTTCGAGGCCCAGGGGATGAAGGGCGTGATCATCGCGTGTCCCGACTGCGGGTCCGACCATTACTACGGTTGGGACCTGCTCAAGGAGAGCCTGGAGCACATGCTCGATACTGGTGAGCCACGGATGCACGAGCCGGCGTTCGAGCCGAAGGAAGACGAGTACATCATCTGGGACTACGGGAAGGGCTACATCGACGCGCTGTCGGATACCGGACTGGATTCGATGGCGCCGACCGACCTCAAGGTGTGCGCATGGTGCGACGCTCCGGTGGAGTCCTTCTTCGGCTTCTGCCCCAAGTGCGGCCGGTCCCTGGCCCCCATGCGCCTGCTGCAGGAGCTGTCCACCCGAGGGATCCCCGAGAAGGAGGCGCGAGCGCTCCTGGTCAAAGCGGGCTTCGAGCCGTTCGGCTGAAGCGGCACCTAGATCCGGCGGCGGGCGGCGGCGAGGAGCAGGGCGACCCCCAACGCGATCAGCACGAGTGGCCACAGCACGGCGGCACGAAGTTCCAGCACGCCGAGACGTTCCAGGAGGAAGACCACCCCCGCCACCACGAAGAAGATCCCGAACCCCAATGCCCCGGAGTCGAAGCCGCGATCGTCCCGCCGCTCGGTCACTGGTTCACCTTCACGCTTCCCAGCCCGACCGAAAGGTCGAGCAAGAGGCACCCCGTCGGAGTGCGGATACTTCCGCTTTGGCGGCCGCGGTCGCAGCTTCCGACCGTGCGCTCCGGGCTGAACCCCGACGCCTGCTCTCCGAGGACCTGCACGTCTCCCAGGCCGGCGCGTGCATGCGCCTCCGGAAGGATCCCCTGGGGGAGCTCAACGACCAACTCCCCCAGCCCTACGCGGGCCTCGAGCCGGATCTGCTCGTCACCCGTGAGTTGGAGTTCGGTGAGGTCGATGACCAGCTGCCCCACCGCCAGGTCGTAGCGGGGTTCCAGCTCGTCGACGCTTGTGGGCTGGACCACGTTTTGGCCGGCGCCGCCGATCAGCGGGACGTCGACCGCGGCGGTCAAGGCGGTGACCAGCGTCAGGACGATGCCCAGAGCGATCAGCCCGCTGTGGTGCCCCGTGCGGGACCCGATCACCAGAACGGCGCCGACCGCGATCAACGAGACGGGGAGGAGTGCGTCCCACGGGACATCGATCAGGTCGAGGGAGTGCAGCAGCCAGCCCACGCCGACGGCGAGCAGGATCAGCGCGAAGGCGACGCGCCCGAGCGGCAACCCGTGCGGTGGCTCCGGCTCCGCCGCTTCGGCCTCGGGTGGGGGAGTGGGCGGTGCGACGGGCGCAGCCGGCTCGTCTGGGGCCGCTCGGCTCCGCCGCGGGCGCTTCGGTTGTTCGCCCTCGGTCACCGGCGCGTTCCCTGGACCAGGACGGCCGCCCCGATGGCGATCAGGATGAGCGGCCCGGTCACCCGGTCGAACCAGGGGATCAGCCGGTCGATGAGAAGGATGGTGCCCAGGGCCACGAGCCCCACGCCCAGCAGGACCCAGAGGTCCACGCCACGCTCGGGCCGAGGTCGAGGTCCGACCGCCTCCCCCTCCCGCTCCTCGGGGATGAAGATCCACCCCAGGATGTAGAGAAGGATGCCGGGGAGGGGAAACGCCAAGATCACGAAGGCGATCCGAACGATGAGAGTGTCGACCCCGAGGTACCGGGCCAGCCCTCCGGCGACCCCGGCGATGACGCGGTCATCGCGGCTCCGCCGGAGCACCCGCCCGGCCCCGATGGAGCTCGCGGGTCGGTCGGCGACACCTCGCTCACCGGAGGGCTGCTCGGCGGTCGGCTGCTCTGCTGTCGACCGGCTGCCCGAGGATCGCCGCGTGGCGGATGACTTCCGACGCGCCGCCGCGGAGCTCGGCCCCGAGCTGCTCTGTCGCTTCCGGCTCGGTTGGTCGCTTGGCCTGCGTGCCACCCGGGGAGCCTATCAGGGACAGGGAACCGGATTGAAGGGCCCTCCCGCCCCACGCAGGCCCGTCGTCTAGCCTGCCGGCCGCTCGAGCAGACAGTCCTGGGGGACCTTGTCCGGCCGGAGGCCCTTGTAGGAAGGCGCCCGGAGCTTCCCCGCCGAGGTCATCGCCAGGTACTCGACCTCGCAGACGAGCTCCGGCCGAACCCACCGGGCCCCCTTCAGCTGCCGGAGCGCCGGATCGTCCACCGGCGGCTCGGGAGCCTCGAGCGCCAGCAGGCGCTCCATGAGGTCTGCCAGCATCGGGTCGGTGAAGCCCGTCCCCACCTGGCCGATCCACACCAGGTTCTTCCCTTTGTACGCTCCCACCAGGAGGGAGCCGAAGGTGACGGCTCGGGACCCCGTCCCGGGCGTCCATCCCAGCACCACGCAGCTCTGCCGCTTGAGGACCTTGATCTTCCGCCAATCCCTCGAGCGCCGGCCTGGCTGGTAGATGCTCCCCAGCTTCTTCCCGACGACGCCTTCGAACCCGAGCCGCCGGGCGGCCTCGAAGAACTTCGTTCCCTCCCCGTCGCCGAACGTGGTCAGCCGCATGGTCTCGTCCGCGGTGACGATGCTCTCGAGCAGCGCGCGCCTGTCCTCCAGTGCCTCCCCGGTGAGGTCGCGGCCATCCAGCCATAGGAGGTCGAAGGCGTACACGACGACCGGCAGCTTTCGCCGGGCGCGCTCGATGTCCCGGGGCGACGCGAGATTCATCCGTTGCTGGAGAAGCTCGAAGGAGGGGCGGCCGTCGGGATCGGGGGCCACGATCTCCGCGTCGATGACGGCCTGCAGGGCGTTGACGTTCTCGGCCAGGTTGTCGAGTTCCGGATATTGCGCCGATTGGTCGCGGCCGGTGCGGGAGATGAGCCGGGTTCCATCGGTGGACACGTAGGCGAGGGTCCTGATCCCGTCGAGCTTCGGCTCGAAGCGCCACCGGGGATCGTCGAAGGGCTCGGCCCACAGCTCCGCGAGCATCGGGGTGAAGCGTGGCGCGGGGGCGGGCTGCTCGTTGGCGGAGCGCTTGGAGAGGAACACGAGCCAGTCGGTCCTGGTCTTCACCAGGTGGAACTCGCCAAGGTGGCGTCGCCCGTTGAGGCGGAACGTCAGCTTGTCGTACTTCCACTCCAGCGCCTCGTACGTTCCCCGGTCGAAGATCTTCACCTCGCCGGCGCCGTAGTGCCCCTCCGGGATCCAACCCTCGAAGTCCGCGTAGTCCATTGGGTGATCCTCGGTCCGCACGGCCAGGCGCCTCTCGCCCGGCACGGTGGGAAGGCCGCGGGGCACCGCCCAGGAGACGAGCACGCCATCCCGCTCGAGCCGGAGGTCGTAGTGGAGACGGGTGGCGTTGTGCTTCTGGATGACGAAGCGGCTGCCGGGCCCGGCTGCCTCCTCTGTCTTCGGGGCCGGTTCAGGCGTGCCCGCGAAGTCGCGCTTCCTCCGGTACTCATCGAGCAACTGGGTGGCGGCCTCGGGTGGGGCATCGGACGTGGTGGGGGCCGAGGGGCTGCCGAGGGCTGGGCGAGGGGAAGGGGCTGGGGCCCGAGGCAGCTCCGAGGACCCCACCCGCTGACTCCCAGCGGTCTCGTGCTTGTCCTCGACCCGCAGGCCGATCGCGTCGAAGACGGGGTGAAGGTCCACCGGCTCGTCCACCACGCCGCGGAAGAGGTCCCTCACCTCGGCGAACCGCTCGTGGACTGTGGCGATGGTGAAGTCCTGGGGGATGGCGCCCGCCTCCACCTCCTCCCACGTGAGTGGGGTGGATACCGTGGCCCCAGCCTCCGGGCGCACCGAGTAGGCCGAGGCGATGTTCGCGCCCAGACGGTTCATGTTGTGGTCGACGAACACCTTTCCGGTGCGCTTGGACACGTCCCACTCCATCGTCACCCGGTCGGGGTCGGCCCGGAGGATCGCCCGCCCGATGGCGCCGACGAACCCGCGTGTCTCCTCGTAGGTGTGCCCCGGAGTGACCGGCACGTAGATCTGCATCCCCGTGGCCCCGGAGATCTTCGGGTAGCTGGCCAGGCCGAGCGCATCGAGGGCCGCACGGACATGACGCGCCACCGCCCGGACGTCCTCGAACGACGCGGGCTCGAACGGATCGAGGTCGAAGAAGGCATAGTCGGGCTGGTCGATGGTCCCGCACCGGGAATGAAGGGGGTGGAACTCGATGGCCCCGAGATTGACCACGAAGAGCAGACCTGCGAGGTCCTCCGCCATGAGGAAGTCGTTGTAGCCGAGCCGTGCCTCGTCCCCCTCGCTCTCCACCCGGCACCGTGGCATCCATTCTGGGGTGTGCGAGGGGGCGTTCTTCTCGTAGAAGTAGTCGCCGGTGATCCCGTTGGGCATCCGCTTCATGGTGAGGGGGCGGCCGGCCAGGTAGGGGAGGATCAGCTCGGCGACGTTGAAGTAGTAGGCGACCAGGTCGCCTTTCGTGTATCCCTCCTCCGGCCAGAACACCTTGTCCAGGTTCGAGAGGCGAAGCCGCCTCCCGGCGGCCTCCATCCACCAGGCCTCCCCGTCCCGCTCGGCGGGGAGGGGACGGGGGACGGCCACGGTGAACGGCTCCTCGCGGCGAGCCTTGCCTCGCTTCCTGGCGGGTGCCATGGAGAGAATGGTATGCCGAGGGTGCGGGGCGAGCCGGGTCCGGCCCCTGGCCGCGGCCTGAGGGTGGAAACCGGGCCTCGGTGGTTACAATCAGCGGAGGAGGTAGCCCATGAGGACCATGTGGAAGGGGGCCATCTCGTTCGGCCTCGTATCGATCCCGGTGCGGGTCTTCCCCGCGACCGAGGAGAAGAGCGTCCGGTTCAACCAGCTCCACGCGAAGGACCACGGCCGGATCAAGTACCAGCGCGTGTGCGCCAAGTGTGGGGAAGAGGTTCCCTACCAGGACATCGTCCGTGGCTACGAGTACGAGAAGGACCGCTACGTGGTCCTGGAGGAAGAAGAGCTCGACTCCATCCCGGTCGAGTCCAGCCGGACCATCGACATCGACCAGTTCGTCGATATCACCGAGATCGACCCAATCTACTTCCAGAAGACGTACTACCTGATCCCCGAGGAGGCCGGGGTCAAGGCCTACGCCCTCCTCCGGGAGGCCCTCGCCGACAACAGCAAGGTGGGCATCGCCAAGGTCTCCTTCCGGGAGAAGGAGCACCTGGCCACGATCCGGGTGAGCGACCATGTCATCGTCCTGGAGACGATGTACTGGCCCGACGAAATCCGAAAGGCCGCGTTCGAGGAGCTCGACAAGCAAGTGAAGGTTCGGCCTCAGGAGGTCCAGATGGCCCGGTCATTGATCGAGAACCTCACCGGAGAGTGGGACCCGGATCAGTACGGCGACGAGTACCGGCAAGCGCTCATCGAGCTGATCGAGAAGAAGGTCGCCGGCGAGGAGATCGAGTACGTGGCTCCTCCCGAGGAAGCTCCCAAGGTGGTGGACCTCATGGAGGCCCTGCGGGCCAGCGTGGAGGCCACCAAGAAGGAGAAGGCCGCCGAGAAGCCGGCTAGCAAGAAGGCGGCTTCATCCAAGCGCAAGCGAGCCGCGTCCTAGCCTTCCTTCGAGGTTTTACGCGCGCGTAACAGCCGGGAAACCCAGTAGAAACCTGTCTCCTCTACAACCGAGCCAGAGCGGAGAGGAGGAGACGCCCCATGCCCGGAATCGACACCGGCGACACCGCCTGGATCCTGGTAGCCACGGCCCTGGTCATGTTCATGACCCCCGGACTGGCCCTCTTCTATGGGGGCCTGGTCCGCGCCAAGAACGTCCTGGGGACGATCATGCAGTCGTTCGCCGCGCTCGCCCTGGTCACGGTGCTGTGGGTGCTGATCGGCTACACGCTGGCGTTCGGACCCGACAGGTCGCTTCTGATCGGGGGACTCGACTTCCTCGGGCTCGCCGGGGTTGGGCAGGGCCCCGCTGCCGCGGCGCCCACGGTGCCACACCTCGCCTTCATGGCCTTCCAGATGATGTTCGCCGTGATCACCCCCGCCCTCATCGCCGGGGCGTTCGCCGAGCGGATGCGGTTCGGCGGGTACGTGCTGTTCATCGGGCTGTGGTCGCTCCTGGTCTACGCGCCTCTGGCCCACTGGGTGTGGGGCGGCGGGTGGCTCGGCGCCGCGGGCGTCGGAGCCCTGGACTTCGCGGGCGGAACCGTCGTCCACATCAACGCCGGGATCGCCGCGCTGGCGGCGGCCCTGTACCTGGGGAGGCGTCGGGGGTTTGCCACCGAGGCGTTTGTCCCCCACAACGTGCCGATGGTGATCACCGGTGCGGCGATCCTGTGGTTCGGGTGGTTCGGGTTCAACGCGGGGAGCGCGCTTTCCTCGGGCGGCCTGGCCGCCCAGGCCTTTGTGACGACCCACGTCGCCGCCGCCGCCGCCACCATCGGATGGCTGATCCCCGAATGGCGGAAGCACGGTAAGCCCACCACGGTCGGGGCGGCGACCGGGGCGGTGGCGGGCCTGGTGGCGATCACGCCGGCGGCCGGGTACGTGGCCCCGTGGGCCGCAGTCCTCATCGGTCTGGCTGCGGGGGGTGTTTGCTACGCGGCCGTTGGCCTGAAGTTCCGGTTCGGCTTCGACGACTCGCTCGACGTGGTGGGTGTTCACCTCGTCGGTGGCATCGTCGGCGCCATGCTGACGGGGGTGTTCGCGCAGTTGGTGATCAACCCGGCGGGGGCGGACGGCCTCCTGTTCGGAAACGCGGCCCTGGTCGGTAAGCAGCTCGTGGCAGTCGGAGCCACGATCATCTACTCCTTGGCGGCGACCTCAGGCATCCTGAAGGTCGTGGATATGATGGTCGGCCTCCGCGTGTCCGAGGAGGACGAGGCGGCCGGTCTGGACCTCACGCAGCACGCGGAAGCCGGGTACACACTGGGAGATCGAGGCGGGACGCACGCCCTCCCCGAGGAGCCGGCCGCCGCTCCGGCGCCGATGCCCGTGGGGCGGCCGCTCGTGGAGATGCCCTAAGGGAAGGGAACAGGGAGGTGCTCGGCATGAAGCTCGTGGTGGCAATCGTCAAGCCCTTCAAGCTGGACGAGGTGAAGGAGGCTCTCCGTAGCATCGGAGTCAACGGCCTCACCGTCACGGAAGCGCAGGGATTCGGTAGGCAGCGCGGTCACACGGAGGTGTACCGGGGGGCCGAGTATCAGGTTGACTTCGTCCCCAAGGTGAAGGTGGAGGTTCTCACGGACGAGGATGGTGTCCAGCAGGTGGTCGACGCCATCTTGAAATCGGCGCGCACAGGGAAGATCGGCGACGGGAAGATCTTCGTCGTTCCGGTCGAGCAGACCTGGCGCATCCGTACGGGCGAGATGGGGCCCGACGCGATCTGACGGAGGGAGCCCCGCACCGATGCGATCCGATGTCTCTCCCGTGACCGTGACCGGAGCCGAAGCGCCGGTCGAGCGGCTTCTTCGGAGCTTGCGGTCGCTGGAGCAGGCGTATTCGCCCGGCCACCATGGCCGGTGGTCCGCGCGACGGCGCTCGGACCTCGTCGACGGGGCCGTGCGAGGGTTGGCTCAGGGGCTGGGGCCGAACGTGGCCCTCGTTGCACTGGGGGGCTACGGGCGCCGGCAACTCTGCCCACGATCGGACGTCGACCTCATGGTCCTCCACCCGGGCGAGTATCCCGACGCAATGTTCGAGACGGCGAGCCGCGTCTTCTATCCGTTCTGGGATGCGGGGATCCCCCTCGGCCACGCCGTCCGGACCGTCGAGGAGTCCGTGGCCACCGCGGGAGAACGAGTCGACGCCCTGACAGCGCTCCTGGACGCTCGGCTGGTATCGGGGGACCCGGAGCTGTTCGGCCGTCTCGAATCCGAGCTGTCGCGTGTCGTTGCCACGGATCCGGCTGGGCTCCTCGAGCGATTGCGGATCGCCGCAGCCGAGCGACGGTCGGTGTACGGCTCTTGTTCCCAGCTGATCGAACCCGACCTCAAGGAGAGCGCCGGGGGCCTTCGCGACATCCACCTGTTCGGCTGGGCCGGCCGAATCCTCGGAGCGGCTTCACTTGCCGAGCTGGTGCACGTGGGAGTTGTGCGAGAGCGCGAAGCCGCCTGGCTGGATGGGGCGGAGGAGTTCGTGGTCCGTCTGCGCAGTTCGCTCCATCTGGAGACGAGGCGCCGCACCGACCGCGTACCTCTGGAGTTGCAGCCGCGATTGGCCGAGGCGTTCGGTTTCGACGCCGTCGCCGGGCTCGCGGCGGCCGACGCGCTGATGCGCACCCTGTTCGAGCACGCCCGCGCGATCGAGCATGTGTCTCATACGTTCCTCGATCGTGCTGCGGCCAAGCTCGGGGGTCCTACCACTCATCTCGAGGTGGAGCGCCCCATCGGTCCGGAGGAGGTTCTTCGGGCTTTTGCCCGGATGGCCGAGACCGACACTCCGCTCGGACCTGAGTCTCTCGACGCGGTGGAGGACGCGCTGCTCGGAGTGCCTCGATGGACGGATGGCATGCGAGAGGCGTTCCTCTCGATCCTCCACGCAGGAGCGGGGGGAGCGCGGGCACTCGAGACCATGGACCGGACGGGGCTGCTGTCGCGGTTCCTGCCCGAGTGGGAAGCGGTGCGCTGCCGGCCTCAGCGGGACCCTTACCACCGGTTCAGTGTTGACGTTCATCTCCTCCGGACGGTGGCTGGGGTTGTCGGCATCCTCGCCGGAGAGAGCGGAGACGATCCGTTGGCCACGGAGGCCGCTGGCGCGATCGGTGATCGCGACGCGGTCGTGCTCGGCGCCTTGCTTCACGACATCGGCAAGGTCGGTGAGGGCTCGCACGTGCCGAAGGGTGTGGAGGTGGCGGCCTCGGTGCTGTCCCGGATGGGCGTGCCCGACCCGACCGCCGCCTCAGCCCTGTTCCTGGTTCAGGAGCACCTCCTGCTATCGGATACCGCCACGCGGCGCGACTCCTCGGACCAGAATCTCGTGCTCGACGTGGCGGCAAGGGTCCAGGATCCGGAGCGGCTGGCCATGCTGTACGTCCTGACCGCGGCCGACGCCCGGGCCACGGGGCCCCACGCCTGGACGGGGTGGCGGCAGGCCCTCGTCCGGGAGCTCGTTTCCAAGGTCGAGCGCGTGCTCCAGAAGCACGAGATGGGCCCGGACCGGGCGGTGCTCCTGGCGCTTCGGCTTGACGAGGTCGGGGCCCTGCTCGGTGGGGCAAATCCCCAGGACGTCGAGACTTATCTTGCCCGGTTGCCCCGGCCCTACCTCTTGGCGACGGAGCCGGCCGCCGTGGTCCGCGATTTCCCGCTCGTGGCACCACCACTTGGCGCCTCGGAGGTGCGGACGCGTGCGGGCGTGGGGGAGCGTGAAGGAACGTACGAGGTCACCGTGGTGGTCCGGGACCGCCCCGGTCTCCTGTCGCTGATCGCCGGAGCCCTTGCGGTGGGCGGTATGAACATCCTGTCCGCCCGCGCGTTCACCACCGAGGACGGTGTGGCACTGGACCTCTTCGTGGTCGAGCCCGCGTTCCGCGGGGAGATCGACGAGGAGCGGTGGCGACGGTTCCGGACGAACCTGCGACGAGCGCTCGAGGGCCGTATCTCCCTCGACCACAAGATCAGGGAGAAGCGCGGGCACTACCCTTCCCCGACCGCAGACGTCCCCGTCCAGGTCGCCGTGGACAACGGCACGTCTGACTTCTACACGGTCGTCGAGGTATCGGCCCCAGACCGCATCGGCCTGCTCTTCGATCTGGCCCGCGCCTTTCACGACCTCCGGCTCGACGTGCACCTCGCGGTGGTGGCCACGTACGGAGTGCGAGTCGTCGATGCCTTCTACGTCCGCGATCTGATCGGGGAGAAGGTCGTCGAGCCCGACCGCATCGCCGCGATCGAGGCGGCGATCGAGGAACGGCTGGCCGCGAAGTCTCCCTGACGGCTTCCCGCGCTAGGCTGTCGCTCGTGACCGACGAGCGGCTCACCATCGAGACGCCGCGCGGGGAGGTATCGGCGGAACTCACCGGCGCAGGGGCCGGCCGTCCGGTCGTGGTCTGCGCCCATGGCGCGGGGAACGACATGCGGAATGCAACGCTGCTCGGCTTCGCCGAAGGCGTCGCGGCAGACGGGATCGCCTGTCTGAGGTTCAACTTCCCGTACAAGGAACGCGGCTCGAAGGCACCCGACCCGCCGGCGGTGCTTGTGGACGCATGGCGGGCCGCGTTCGACCGGGCGCAGCAGCTCGGAGGACCAGTGTGGGTATCGGGCAAATCGATGGGCGGACGCATCGGCTCGATGGCGGTAGCCGAGGGGATGCCCGCCGCTGGTCTGGTCTTCCTGGGCTATCCACTGCATCCTCCGGGGAAACCCGAGCGGATACGAGATGCTCACCTCGACGACGTTCGCGTGCCGATGCTGTTCATCCAGGGGACCCGGGACTCATTCGCTCGGTGGGACCTCCTGGAGAGAGTGGTCAAGCGGCTCGCCGATCGGGCGGTGCTCCACGCGATCGAGGGCGGCGATCACTCCTTCCGGGTGCGGGGGCGGCCTCGGGACGATCTCGGGACCGGTCGGGAGCTCGCCCGGATCGCGGCCGGCTTCATCCGCGAGCACGGCTGACACCCGGCGCCGGCTCAGCCTTCGGGTACAGGATAAGTTGGGTACAGCGGAAGATCGCGATTCGTTTTCCCGAGTCCTCGTCGGCCACTTCGGCATCCCACACCTGCGTGGTTCGTCCGCCGTGCAGGAGCTGGGCGGTGCACAGGATGGTTCCGTCGAGAGCGGTCCCGAGAAAGTTCGTCTTGAGCTCGACGGTGGTGAATCCCACTGCGCCCTCCGGCAGGCTGGCTCGACAGCCGTACCCGCACGCCGTGTCGGCCAGGCCGACGACGGCACCGGCGTGCAGATAGCCGTTGGGGGCGATGTGTTTCGGCTCTACGCTCAGTCGCATGCGGGTCGCGCCCGGCCGGACCTCGAGCACCTCGATCCCCAGAAGCCCGGGAAAGCGGCCCTCGCCCGCAGTGTGGAAGGGTTCGAGATCGGCGGGGATATCCTGGCTCACGACGCTGAGAGGATACAGCCGCGATGCCCAGACGCCACCGCGCCGCGCGGGACCGTTCGTCGCCGGAGCCGCCCCGTCCTCCGTCAGGGGTCGCCCCCGCCTGGGCTCAGCGAGCGGACTTCACCATCCGCCAGGTGACGGGGACCAAGGTGTACCGATGCCCTGGATGCCAGCAGAACATCCGGGCCGGCGTGCAACACTTGGTCGTGGTGCCCGACCAGGACTCCGAGGACCGCCGCCACTGGCACACCGAATGCTGGCGCCGGGAGCTGCGCCGGCTCGGGCGGTGATTCAGATCGATAGGCCGAGTTGCTCGGGCTGGGGTACCGGCGGGGGAGCGGGAACCCGGCGGGCCTGACGCGCCGAGGCCCTGCCGACCCCGAACCGCCGGGCCAGCCGGCGGACCTTCTCGCCGATCTCCTGCTGGTAGGCCTTCGGAGCGTAGGCGCCGTCCCCGTACAGCTCCCGGTACTTCGGGATCAGCTCCGGATGAGCCTCCTTTAGCCACCGCATGTACCACTCGCGAGAGCCGCCCTTCCGAAGATGGAGAACGATGGGCGTCACGTGCGTCGCCTTCGCTTCCGCGACGGCGCGCACCGTCTCGGTTATCGCTTCATCGCTGTCGGAGAGGAATGGGAGGATCGGCGCCATCAGCACGCCGCACGGCACGCCGGCTGCATTCAGAGTGCGCACCGCATTCAGTCGCTTGCGCTGACTGGGGGTTCCGGTCTCCGTCGCCCGCCAGATCTCGCGGTCCACGGAGCCGACCGAGAAGTTGGTGGCCACGTCCGTGACGGCAGCGCATTCCTGGAGCAGATCGATGTCCCGAAGGATCAGCGTGCCCTTCGTGAGGATCGAGAACGGGTTGGCGAAGTCCCGCAAACCCTCGAGGATCCCCCGCATCAGCCGGTAGCGCCCCTCGGCCCGTTGGTACGGGTCGACGTTGGTTCCCATGGCGATGTGCTCGCCCTCCCACCTCGGGGCGGCGAGTTCCCTTCGCAGCAGCTCCGGAGCGTTCACCTTCACCACGATGCGGGTGTCGAAGTCCTCGCCGTAGTCGAAGTCGAGGTAGGTGTGTGTCTTCCGAGCGAAACAGTTATGGCTCACGACCCCGTTCGCGATGAAGTCCCCGGTACCGGTTGTGATGTCGTACATGGGCAGGTCGATCCCCAGGGGCTCGATGGATACCACCTTCAGCCGTGCCTTGTTCTTGATGGCTTGCCCCTCGATGGAGCGCTTCCGGCTAATCGCGGGATCGGTCGCATGGAAGAATCGGAGCGCTTCGCAGATTCCGCCGAGCAGTCGAACCGTACACAGGCCGTTCGGCTTTCCGGTGACCTCAAGCCGGGATTCGAAGCCCAGACGGTCCAGAGCGGACGCGATCTCGCGGAGTATCTCGAGATTTGTGTTGGCGAAGCGCAGGATGCCCCCGCCGTAGTGGCCCTCGGCATCGAAGATTCCTGCCAGGAACCCCTTGGTCCAATCCACCGAGCGAGCGTGAGGCCAGCTTATGACGTCACGGATGGCCGCAACCCCAGCCCTCGATTGATTGCGAATCGCGTGGATGGGGCGGGCAGCTCCCACCGCTTGTTGGAAGACGAAATTGTGAGTAGGAATCTGGAAGTCCAGCAGATAGTTGCGTGCTCGTTGCAGTGCCTCAAGATCCACAAGGGCGAGCCGGAAGCGATGGACATCTCCGTGGACTCGTCCCGCGCGGGCATAGGCGTACGACCCGAGATGCCCGTCCCCGCGGATCATCCCGCAGAGGTAGCCGCGTCGGTATTCAGCGTTGTCGGAAGGCCCGGCGGCGAACCGGCCCGTTCCCATGAGACTGTTGTTTGTCGTGAGGTGAGGCCGGGTGTTCGGACCCCATACAGATCCGATGACGTGCTTCCAGCCACGATTGGACAGAAAACGATGGTCTTCGCTGGCGATCAGTTCGGTGCCGTCCTCGAGCGTGATTAGGTATGCGGGTTTTGCCGTCGACCAGTGAGCGAGCACCTTGGTTCTGACGTATCGGCGATAGTTTCCGCGGCGAACCGTGCCGTAAATCTCCTCTCCGACCCGCACTTCTGCTATTGGCTTTATCCGTCCGTCAGCCATAAGGACGGGGGTATCCCCTCCCATGCAGTAACTGCACGAATGCGTGCATCCCCGATATGGATTGATGGTCCAGCGGAACGGCACGTACGACTGTTCCGGCACGCGGTTGATGATCGACTTCGCCCGGACCTCGTAGAACGTGATGCCCCGGAACTCTGGCGTGTCGAACGTCCGGACGACCGCGCCCTGCTCGAAGAGGGGCACCGTGACCCGGTCGTCCGTGGGTCGAACGTCGAGGCGAAGGTTGTCCCAGCGCATCGGGACCTCTAAGGATAGAACACCCGTTCGAGAAAGCACAAGGGGGTAATTCCACCGCTGGAAGCCAGACCGGCCGTATGATGCCGTCACCATGGCGAGGGCCCAGGTCCCGGTGAGCATGCGCCAGGACCCCGACGGCCGCTGGCGCGCCGCGTCGCCCGACGGGCGTGTTTCCGCCTCGGCGCAATCCCGCGAGGCCTGCCTGCGGAGTGTCCGGAAGCAAGCCGCCGGGCGAACGGTGGTCCTGGTGGAGGTGTGGCCGAAGCTGGTGGGTGTGGCCGAGGCGGCGGAGCTCCTGGGCTGGGACAAGCGCCGGGTGATCACCTATGTGGACCGAGGGGCCTTCCCGACTCCGCTGGCGTCCCTGGCCGGAGGGCGTGTGTGGGCCCTGGACGACGTCCGCGAGTTCGCTCGGGCGTTCCGGGCCCGGCAGCGGACCCGCCGCCGCAGGCTCGGGGGCAGGTGACTCGGGGCGACGCGGGCTGAGTTTGGGTAAACTTACTCACCGGTAACATCGAGGACAGCAGACCCTGAAGGCGAAGGAGGCCGATGGTGGGCGTGAAGTTCCTTTCCGATGAGTGGGCGACGGCCGTCACGGACGCCCTGAACTCGAACGAGCAGTTCAAGCAAGCTGCCGGGTCGCATTCGGCGAAGATCCAGAACGTCGTCAGTACCCCCGACGGCGAGACCAAGTACTACTTCACGATCCAGGACGGGAAGGCCGAGGTGTCCCTGGGGGAGATCGACGGTCCCGAGGCGGTCATCAGCCAGGACTACGACACCGCCGCGGCGCTGATGAGGAACGAGCTCTCGGCCACGGCCGCGTACATGAGCGGACGCATCCGCATCAACGGGGACCTGATGAGGCTGATGCAGCTCCAGGGGGTCATCGGAACGCTGCCCCAGGCCATCAAGGACATCGAGGTCGAGTACTGAGGGACACCCCCTCCGACCTGCGGTTTCTCCCTTGTCAGGGGCCGCTCCTACAATCGGGAGCGGCCATGAAGATCGAGGTCGTCCGGAGCCCGCGCCGCCGGAAGACCATCACGGCGGAGCGAAAGAACGGCCGGGTGGTGGTCCGGCTCCCGGCCGGCATGACCAGGGCGGAGGAGCGCTCCTGGGTGGCCCGCATGGTGACCCGCCTCACCGAGCGAGAACGCGCGGAGCGGCTCAACCGGGGCCGGGACCTCCACCGTCGGGCCGATCTCCTCAACCGACGCTACTTCGGCGGCCGCCTCGAATGGCGGTCACTTCGCTACGTCTCGAACCAGCGGGAGCGATTCGGCTCGTGCACCCCCGATGACGGCACGATCCGCCTGTCCTCCCGGGTGGCCGAGATGCCCTGGTGGGTGCGTGAGTACGTGCTCATGCACGAGCTGGCGCACCTGGTCGTCACCACACACTCACCCCGATTCAAGCGCCTGGTCGACCGCTATCCCCTGGCCGAGCGAGCCCGTGGGTTCCTCATCGCCAAGGGGATGGGGGAGGAGGACTAGCTGGGGAACCCAATCCCTCGAATGCTGCCTAGGGGAAGGTCCCGTACAGGCGGTCCCCGAAGTCGCCGATGCCGGGGAGGATGTAGCCTCGATCGTTCAGCTGGCGGTCGAGCGCGGCCCCGTACACCTGAACATCCGGATGGGCCTCCTCCATGGCCTTCACCCCCTCGGGAGCGGCCACGATGCACACCATCCGCACGCCGGCGGGGCTCATCGCCTTGATGCTCTGGCAGGCACGGACGGCCGAGCCGCCGGTGGCCAGCATGGGATCGAGCAGGATCACCTCTTTCCCCGCGACCGGAGGGAGCTTCTCGTAGTACTCGGTCGGCTGGAGGGTCTCCTCGTCGCGTTCGAGCCCGATGTAGCCGACGGAGACGGTGGGGAAAAGGTCGGTGACCGCCTCGAGCATCCCCAGGCCCGCCCGCAGGATCGGGATGGCCACCAGGTCGGCCGTGATCATCCGCCCGTCGGCGGGTTCGAGGGGTGACCGGACCTCCCGCGGGGTCGTGGGAAGGTCCCGCGTGGCCTCGAGGATCAGCGTTGCGGTCAGCCGCTTGGTGAGGGTTCGGAAAACCGAGGGCGGCGTCGCCTCGTCGCGCAGCCTGGTGAGGAGGTCCTGGGCCAGGGGATGGTCAACCACGGTGAGCAGCATGGCGGCCGTATCCTAATCATTCGTCGTGGCCCGCGGCATCCTGAGCTTGGTTCGCCTCTTGCGCGGCCGGACCCCCCGGGCATTAGAATTCGGCCGCTCAAGGTGCCTTCCGCTCAGGGGAGGCAGGAGGAGGGGGGATTCATGAGAAAAGGAGTGAGGCTATTCGCCTTCGTCGCCGTGCTGGCCTTGGTTGCCGCGGCGTGTCGTCAGCGGGAGCCGGAGGGTCAGCCGACGACGCCTCCGGAGGAGCTCCCCGGGGCGGGGATGGTCGCTTGTCAGGTGACCGACACCGGCGGGATCGACGACAAGAGCTTCAACCAGACCGCGTATGCCGGTATGCAGCGGGCCGAGACCGAGCTCGGCGTGGAGATCGCATTCCTCGAGTCGCAGACTCAGACGGACTACGCGCCCAACATCCAGCAATTCATCGACCGAGGCTGCGACATCATCGTGACCGTGGGCTTCCTGCTGGGCGACGCCACCGCGGCGGCTGCCAAGGACAACCCCGACCAGAAGTTCGCCATCGTGGACTTCGCGTACGACCCGCCGCTGGACAACGTCCTGGGTCTGATCTTCCAGACGAACGAGGCGGGCTTCCTCGCGGGGTACGCGTCAGCGTCCTTCAGCAAGACCGGGAAGATCGGCACCTACGGCGGGATCAACATCGGGTGCGCCGTGACGTGCTTCATGGACGGCTTCTTCGCCGGGGCCATGTACTACAACGAGCAGAACGATGCCAACGTCGAGGTGCTCGGATGGGACCCCAAGAAGCAGGACGGCCTGTTCACCGGTGACTTCGAGAACCAGGACAACGGACGGCGGATCACCGAAGACCTCATTGGCCAGGGCGCCGACGTGATCCTGCCGGTGGCGGGCCCGGTCGGTTTTGGGACCACGGCGGCCGTCCAGGACTCGCCGGAAGATGACGTGGTGATCTGGGTCGACACCGACGGCTGCGTCAGCGCCGAGGAGTTCTGCTCGCTGTTCCTCACGAGCATCAAGAAGAACATCGACGTGGCGGTGTTCAACGCGATCGACTCCGTGGTGAATGGCTCCTTCGAGGGAGGCCTGTTCGTGGGGACCCTCGAGAACGATGGGGTGGGTATCGCCCCATTCCATGAGTACGAGGACCAGATCTCCGACGAGGTCAAGGCCCAGCTCGAGGAGATCAGGCAGGGCATCGTCGACGGGTCCATCTCCGCCGAGGGGAAGGACTACGTCTAGAAGGAGCAGCCTCAACCGGATGGGAGGGTGCCGGGGCTTCCCCGGCACCCCCATCCACGGTGAGAGCCCGTGAGACTGGAGCTTCGGGGCATCACCAAGCGCTTTCCCGGGGTACTGGCGAACGACCGCGTTGACCTGACCGCCGAATCAGGCGAGATCCTCGCCCTCCTCGGGGAAAACGGCGCCGGGAAGACCACCCTGATGAACATCCTCTACGGGCTGTACCACGCCGACGAAGGGGAGATCCTCCTGGGCGGTAAGCCCGTCCGGTTCGAGAGCCCGGGTGATGCCATCGCGGCCGGGATCGGGATGGTCCACCAGCACTTCATGCTGATCCCGGTGTTCACGGTGACCGAGAACGTGATCCTCGGAGTCGAGGAGACCGGAGCCCTGGGCCTCCTGGACCGCCAAGAGGCCCGGCGGCGGGTGGAGGACATCTCCCAGCGCTACGGGCTGGCCGTCGACCCCGACGCGATGGTGGAGGACCTCCCCGTCGGTGTCCAGCAGCGGGTGGAGATCGTCAAGGCCCTCTACCGAGAGGCCGAGGTCCTGATCCTGGACGAGCCCACCGCGGTTCTCACCCCGCAGGAGATCGAGGAGCTGTTCCGCGTGATGCGGTCCCTGAAGGAAACGGGCAAGTCCATCATCTTCATCACCCACAAGCTGAAGGAGGTCCTGGCGATCGCCGACCGAATCACCGTCGTTCGGCGAGGGAAAGTCGTCGGGAGCGCCCTGCCGAGGGAGGCCAACGAGGACAAGCTGGCAGCGATGATGGTGGGCCGGGAAGTCGAGCTCCAGGTGAAGAAGGAGGAGTCGTCTCCCGGGGAGCCCGTGCTCCAGGTGGAGGACCTCACGGTGCTGGACGATCGTGGCCACGTGGCCGTGGACGGCGTGTCGCTCGAGGTGCGGGCGGGCGAGGTCGTGGGTTTGGCGGGGGTGCAGGGCAACGGGCAAACGGAGCTTGTGGAGTCCATCACCGGCCTCCGTCCGCCACTCACCGGGAGGGTCAGGGTCGCGGGGCAGGATCTCACCGGGGCCCGGCCACGGCGCGTGTTCCTGGCGGGGGTAGCCCACATCCCGGAGGACCGCATCGAGGACGGGCTGGTGGGGGACTTCTCCGTCGCCGACAACCTGGTCCTCAATACCTATTACCTGCCGCCCTTCGCCAAGGGGCTCCGCCGCGACGATGTCGCCATCAGAACCAGCGCCGAGGACCGGGTTCGCCAGTACGACATCCGGACCCCCTCCATTCAGACCGCGGTGCGCACGCTCTCGGGTGGGAACCAGCAGAAGGTCATCGTGGCTCGGGAGCTTTCACGGCCGGTGGAGCTCCTGATGGCGGCGCAGCCGACCCGCGGCCTGGACGTGGGCTCGATCAGCTACATCCACGAGCAGATCGTCAAGGCCAGAGACGAGGGTGACGCCGTCCTCCTGGTCTCAACCGAGCTCGACGAGATCCTTTCGCTGTCGGACCGGATCGCCGTGATGTACCGGGGCAAGGTGGTTGCCGTGATCGAGGCGGCGTCGGCCACACCGGAGGACCTCGGGCTCCTGATGGCGGGGTCCGCGCCGGCCGCCTCAAAGGGGCTGAGCGACCGGGGCCGGAAGGATCGCCGGCGCGACCCGGGGAAGGCCCCGGGATCGGAGCAGGGGTGAGCGATCAGGAACGGGCGCCGTCTCCTGTGGACACCGACGACCGCGCCGCCGTCCAGGAAGAGGTTGTCCCCACCGGAGGGGCCATCGTCGCTCCCACCGGCGAGAGCCGGTGGCGGGCCCTGCTGGTGCCGGCCCTGGCCATCCTCACCGCTCTCATCATCGGGGGTTTGATCATTGTGTTCTCGGACCCCGATGTCCTCGAGCAGTGGACGTTCTTCTTCTCCGACCCGCTCACCGCGCTGCGTGCCTCGTGGGAGGCGGTGTTCCACGCGTATCAGGCCCTCCTGACCGGATCCCTGGGCAGCCCCGCGGCGATGTGGACGGCCGTATCGACGGGAGAGGGCTTGGTGTCGGCGTTCAGGCCGCTGTCCGAGACGGTCGTGGCGGCCACGCCCTTGATCCTCACCGGCCTCTCCGTGGCGATCGGCTTCCGGGCCGGGCTGTTCAACATCGGAGCGGAGGGCCAGCTCATCGTGGGGGCCATCTTCGCCGGCTTCGTCGGGTTCACCTTGACCGGCTTGCCCACGGTCGTTCACCTGCCATTGGCCATCCTCGCCGGCTTCCTCGGGGGAGCCGTGTGGGGATTCGTCCCCGGATTCCTGAGAGCCAGGACCGGGGCTCACGAGGTCATCATCACCATCATGCTCAACCAGGTGGCCCTCCGGCTGCTCGACTACCTGTTGCGCAATCCGGCTTTCCAGCGGCCCGGACGGACCGATCCCATCAGCAAGCCCGTCGAGACCACCGCCCAGCTTCCCCACCTGCTGGGATCCTCCTTGCGGATCCACGCCGGGATCATCCTGGCGCTGGTGATGGCATGGGTGGTGTGGTGGCTGCTGTTCCGGACCACCCGCGGTTTCGAGTTCCGTGCCGTGGGGGCCAATCCCGATGCCGCCCGGTACGCCGGGATCAGCGTCCCCGCCACCTACATCGTGGTCATGACCCTGGCCGGCGGGCTGGCCGGGCTCGCGGGGGCCAGCCAGCTCCTCGGAGGCGTGACGCTCTACAGCCTGACGCCGGGGTTCGCCGGAGGCCTAGGGTTCGACGCCATCGCTCTGGCCCTGGTGGGGAGGGCCCATCCCGGGGGCATCGTGGCGGCAGCGTTCATGTTCGGGATCCTCCGGGCCGGAGCCACCAAGATGCAGGCGGTGACGTCCACGCCCGTGGACATCATCGTGGTCATCCAGGCCCTGGTGATCGTGTTCATCGCCGCCCCGGCCCTCGTGCGAGCGATCTACCGGATCCGGGCGCGACGACAGGTGGGTGCCGAGGTGTTCACCAAGGGGTGGGGAGCATGAGCGCTGCGGCGGCGGTCGTCGAGCGGCGGCGAGTCTCCATCACCCGAACCCGCGTGCTGGGCATCGTCTATTTGCTGATCGCCGCGTTCAGCATGTGGTGGTACGGGCTACAGGCGGAATCGGTCCAGGACACCACATTCGGGCTCTCCGGTGGGGGGGTCGAGGTCGCCGATCTCCGCGTTCCCGTGCGGGTGACGGTCATCGTCCTCGCCGCGATCTGCGCGTTCCTCGGGGGGATCCAGCTCGTCCGAGGCTTCGGCCGGCGCACCTACGTCGTGCTCGGCGTGGTGGTGGGAGTGTTCATCCTGGCCTCGCTCACCTACGCGGCCCGGGGCAAGGAGCTCAACCTCGTGGCCCTGGTCAACAGCACCATCCTCCGTGCCGTCCCGCTCACGCTGGGGGCCATGTCCGGGGTCCTGTGCGAACGCTCCGGGGTGATCAACATCGCCATCGAGGGGATGTTCCTGGCCGGGGCGTTCACTGGCTCCATCGTGGGAAGCGCCGCCGGCAGCTTGTGGGTTGGCCTGCTCGCCGCGGTTTTAGTGGGGGCCCTGCTGGCGTGGGTACTGGCGGTCCTGGCCATCCGCTATCGCGTGGACCAGATCGTCGCCGGGGTGGTCATCACCATCTTCGCCCTCGGCATCACCAGCTATCTCTCGGCGCGCATCTTGGGCGATCCGGAGTTCCAGTACCTGAACAACCCGGGGCGGTTCCAGATCATGAAGATCCCGCTCCTGGGCGACATCCCGGTACTGGGACCGATCTTGTTCCAGAACAACATCTTCGTGTACCTCATGTTCATCCTCATCGTGGTGGTCCACGTGGCTCTGTTCCGGACCCGGTGGGGCCTCCGGGTCCGAGCGGTCGGCGAGCATCCCCGAGCCGCGGACACCGTCGGGATCCGCGTGCTGTTCGAGCGGTACCGCAGCGTGCTGTACGGCGGGATGATGGCCGGCCTTGGCGGCGCGTTCTTTACCCTCGGGTCGGTCGGTCGGTTCGACGAGGGGATGACGGCCGGGCGAGGGTTCATCGCGTTGGCGGCGATGATCTTCGGGCGGTGGACGCCTGTGGGCGCGTTCGGGGCGGCGCTGGTGTTCGGTCTGGCCGACGCGTTGCAGAGCCGGCTCGCCATCCTGGGGGCGCCCATCCCGTCGGAGTTCCTCCTCATGGCCCCGTACCTGGCCACCATCCTGGTGGTGGCCGGTGTCGTGGGACGGGCGCGCCCACCCGCCGCGGACGGCAAGCCGTACGTCAAGGAATAGCTCGTTCCCGGCGCCGCCGCCCCGGGATGCGATGATTGTGGCGAGCTCGCCTTCGGAGGTTCGTTTGACCAGGGTGCTTTCCGGGATCCAGCCCACAGGCAAGATCCACCTCGGGAACTACATCGGGGCGTTGAGGCAGTGGGTGGCCGATCAGGATGCTCACGACAGCTTCTACGTCATCGTGGACCTGCACGCCATCACCGTTCCCCAGGAACCCCAGGCCTTGCGGTTGGCCACCCTGGACATGGCCGCGGGCCTGCTGGCAGTGGGCATCGACCCGCATCGGTCCACGCTGTTCGTCCAGTCCCATGTCCACGAGCACGCCGAGCTGTCCTGGGTGCTGAGCACGGTGACCGGCCTGGGAGAGCTCCGGCGGATGACCCAATTCAAGGACCGCGTGGCCCGGTACGGGGAAGGCACGGTGAGCGCCGGCCTGTTCAGTTACCCGGTGCTCCAGGCGGCGGACATCCTCATCTACCAGGCGGACCGGGTCCCCGTGGGGGAGGATCAGCGCCAGCACCTCGAGCTCACCCGGGACATCGCTGCCCGGTTCAACCAGCGATTCGGTGACACCTTCGTTCTCCCCCAGGCGGCGATCCCCAAGGTGGGCGCGAGGGTCATGGACCTGCAGGACCCCGGGGCCAAGATGTCCGCCTCCTCCGAGTCGCCTCAGGGCCGGATCGATCTCACCGACGACCCCGAGACCATCAGGAGAAAGCTCAAGACCGCGGTCACCGACTCCGGACGAGAGATCGTCCTCCGCGAGGACAAGCCCGCCATCGGAAACCTGCTGACGATCTACTCCGTGGCGGCGGGGAAACCGATCCCCGAGATCGAGCGGGAGTACGAGGGCAAGGGGTACGCCGAGTTCAAGGCCGGCCTGGCGGATGTCCTGGTGGAGTTCTTCGGTCCCATCCAGCGTCGCTTCCAGGAACTGGCGGCGGATCCGGGAGAGATCTCCCGGCAGCTCGAGATCGGCGCGGAGAAGGCTCAGGCCGTCGCGCGGAAGACCCTCCAGACGGTCTACGAGAAGGTCGGGTTCCTCCCCCGCGGCGGGTGAGCGGACGCTCCCGCGCGGATCCGGCAGCCTACCCCGGGACCGCGGGAGTCAGCTCGGCGATCACGCAGGAGGACTTCCACCGCTTGATGGCGTCCTCCGGCGGGCCGTGGCGGTCGCGGCGCCGGTCGGCCAAGGCCGCGGCAAGCTTCTCGAACTCCGGATCCTGGGGTTCGATCAGGCGGACCGCGGCGTGGAAGCGGTCGGCCCGGGTCTCCCTGTACTTGTGGCGAGTCACCACGACCAGCTCGGTGGCGTCGGGCAGGCCGGGGATCACCTGCTCCCCGGCATCCTCGGCGTTGGCGTGCAGGACGTAGATCCGGCCCTGCTGGTAGACGAACCACACCGGGATAGCCCGGTCCCGGCCGTTGCTATCGGTCCCCACCCAGATGACGTCGGTCTTCCGGAGTGCGTCCTCGACCTCCTTGGCGAGCTGCTGGGGAGCCTGCTGCAGGACCACCTGGCATTCCACCTGGCCCTGGACCTCGTCGTCGATGAGGAACGACACCAGGAAGATGCCGAGCTCCTCGACGACCGCATCGGGGACCACGTCGGTGATCCAGGTCAGGTCCATCTGCCCGGGCATCCGGCGGATCCGTGGTGGAGAGGTGTAGGCCACCCGGCTCGACGGACCGATGAGCTCGAACCGCTCGGTGACCACGCCCTGAGGGGCCTTCCACGCCCGGAGCACCGCGAACGGGAGGAGCCGCCCGGGTAGGCTCAGAGTGTAAAGGAGGGGTTGCCCGCCGTCTCCCTCGCTGTCGTGGATCCTGGTGTCCAGAGCGTTTGCCCAGACCAACTCGGCTTTCGCCACGGCGCGAAGGATAACAGGGGGCGAACGACGAGCGCCCTTGGGAGCTAGCGGGGGTGCCGCTCGAGGACGTCCATGGCCGCGCTCCGAGCCCACGACCAGCTGAATGCCACGGCGAAGATGAAGCCCAACACCACGTAGGCAGCGGGGAAGTGCCAAACCCGCGTGATCACGGCGGCTCCCAGAACCGCGACGGGCCCGGCGGCGAGTCGCAATCCTCGTGCGTACCAGGGCAGCACGCGCTCCGCCAGCCACCCCGAGGAGAACGCGAAGAGCGCGAGTGCGAACCAGCCGGCTTCCATGACCGCCTCAGTATTACCCAGTCCGGACCGCTCTCATGCCACGAGGTTCGTGCTCGGGACCCGTTCTATTTCGTCTCAGGCCATCCGGGCCAGCCACAGCCTCGGCTCCTCCAGCTCCGGCATGGAGGGAAGGGACTCGGCGTTCGTCCACATCAGGGCGAGGGTCTGCTCGTCGGTTAGCTCCACGACGCGCTCGCAGAAGGCGCCGCCGAGGCGGTACTGCTCCCGCTTGAGGTCGATGCCCAGCATCCGCTCGACCATGCGCTCCTCCTGGCTTCGCTCTTCTCGCCGCCGCCGCATGGCCTCGTCGATACGTTCGAACGCCGGGAGCATCTTCCGCCCTACCTGCTGCATCACGTGGTCGGCGTATCCTTCCGCCGCGGCCATGAAGGCCTGGAGCCGGGCCAGGAGGAGCCGCTGCTCCTCGCCCAGGGACTTTCCCAGGAGCTCCACCGGGTCGCCGATGGTCTCCGACAGCCGTTCGGGGTCCGACAGGTCGAGCCCTGCGAGGCGCTCCTCGATCCCAGAGAGGTCGAGCTCCATCCCGTCGACGAGCTCCCGGATGAGCCCGAAGAAGTGTTCCCGGGCCCACGGCCTCCCGAGCTCGAAAGCGTGGGTGGTCTCGTGGAGAGCGACCCACGCCCGGAATTCCACCGGGGGTAGGCTCCACTCCCGCTCCAGCTCCGCGATGTTGGGCACCACGAAGAGCAAGGCGGGCGATTCGGTCCGCGGGATCGGCAGCTCGTACTGCCCCAGCACCTTCTGGCCCACGGTGCCGAGGACCACGCCGACCTGCATCCCCATGAGCAGCGGGGTCATCCGGTCCATGAGCATCTCGAGCCCGAACGGGCTCTCTGTCGCCGGTGCCTGCTCCCGGCTCGTCTGGGACAGAGCGTGGGAGAGTTTCTCCGCGGCCGGCTCGAACAGGCCTTTCAGCCCGCGGATGTTGGCCTCGACCCACACCGCTCGACGGACCGCTTCCACCCGCGTGACCTCGGCGGGCGGGGACAGCCCGGTGAGGTCGGCCACGGCGAGCTCGGCCGCCCGGACGGTGGACTCGAATCCCCGGCGGTTCTGGTCACTGGGCTCGGGGTCGGGTCGCTGCCCGACCGCCTGGGCGATCCCGACCTGGCGGGCGAGCTCCCAGTTGATCGGGCCGGTCCCGGCGAGCAGCACCCGCTGGATCTCCCGGAACAGGGGAACATCGGCGAAGAGGTCCTCGGGCCCCTGATCGGGGCGGTCCGGGTCTGTCGGTCCCGTCATGCTCCTATTATCGGGGCGCTGTGCCGATTCGACCGGCCGAAGAGTACGACCTCCCAGTGCTGGCGGAGATCGCCTTCCGACCGGCGTTCCGGGTAGCCAACCGGGTGACCGGCGGTCCGGCGTACCCCGCATCACCTTCCCGCCGCTAGAATCGCGGCGTGGCGGCGGACTTTCCCCTTCGTTCCTGATGCGGACCGGCGACCTGGCCCTCGATCTGGGAACCGCGAACACCCTCGTCTTCGCCCAGGGACGCGGCATCGTCTTCAACGAACCCACCGTGGTGGCCATAAACGCGCGGGATGGCCAGGTCCTGTCGATGGGCGGGGACGCCTGGGAGATGATCGGCCGGACTCCGGCGAACATCGTGGCCGTCCGGCCTCTGCGCCGCGGGGCGATCACCGACTACGAGATCACCCAGCAGATGATCCGGGTGATCCTCAAGGGGGTCGGCGTGAGCCGCCTGTTCAAGCCACGTGTCCTGGTGTGCGTCCCCTCCGCGATCACGGAGGTCGAACGCCGGGCCGTCGAGGAGGCCACCTTGTCGGCCGGCGCGCGATCGGTGGCGCTGATCGAGGAGCCGCTCGCCGCCGCCATCGGTGCCGGGCTTCCCATCAACGAGCCCCTGGGGAACTTCGTCGTGGACGTCGGCGGCGGCACCACCGAGGTGGCGATGGTGTCCATGGGAGGCATCGTGACCAGCAAGGCCATCCGGGTGGGGGGCTTCGACATGGACGCGTCGGTCCAGAACTTCGTCCGCCGTCACTACAACCTGGCGATCGGTGAGCGGGTTTCCGAACAGATCAAGATCGCCGGCGGGACCGCCTATCCGGTTCCCGACGCGCCCGCGGTGGAGGTTCGGGGCCGGGAGATCGCCACCGGATTGCCGCGCTCCGTGGAGATCTCCCAGGAGGAGATGCGGGAGGCGCTGGCAGAGCCGGTCAACGCGGTCGTTGACGCGACGCGGGACTGCCTGGCCCAGAGCCCGCCCGAGCTCGGCCACGACGTCCTCGAGCGAGGGATGTTCCTCACCGGGGGCGGCGGCATGCTGAAGGGTCTGGACATGCGGTTGTCGCAGGAGTGCGAGGTCCCCGTGCACCTGACCGACCAGCCGTTGGAGACGGTGGTGCTCGGCGCCGGCCGGTGCTTGGAGCTCTTGCAGGAAGCCCCTCCAGGTCTGTTCGCCACGAGCCCGAGGAAGCGGCGATGACGTTCTCCATCGTTGCGGCGGACGTGGACGGGGGCGATTGGGGAGTGGCCGTGGCCTCGAAGTTCCCCGCCGTGGGGTCGGTCGTCCCATGGGCCCAAGCGGGGATCGGCGCGGTGGCCACCCAGTCCTGGGCCAACACGTCGTTCGGCCCTCGGGGCCTCGAGCTCATGGGTTCCGGGATCTCCGCCGAGGAAACGATCCGCCGTCTCACCGGCGAGGACGACGGACGGGAGAAGCGGCAGGTTGGCATGGTGGACGTCACGGGTTCCCCGGCCACGTTCACCGGCTCCGATTGCATGGAGTGGGCCGGCGGCCGGACAGGCGCCGGCTACGCATGCCAGGGCAACATCCTGATCGGACCGGAGGTCGTCGAGGCCCTGGCCCGCGGGTTCGAAGAGGCCGAAGGCGACCTGGTGGATCGGCTGCTCGCTGCGGTGGTCGCAGGGGATCGGGCGGGTGGGGATCGGCGGGGCCGGCAGTCCGCCGCGCTCCTCGTGGTGCGGGAAGGCGGCGGTTACGAGGGATTCACCGACCGGTACGTGGACGTCCGGGTGGACGACCATCCCCAGGCGGTCGACGAGCTGGTACGGGTGTTCGAGGTCTACGACCGCGAGCTTCTCGTCCGGAAGGACCAGATCCTCGACCTCGGCCCGCAACTCGTACGCGACGTTCAGAAGCGCCTTGCGGCCCTGGGCCATTACAAGGGCGAGGTCACCGGCGGCTACGATGAGGGCACCCGTCTCGCCCTGGCCGCCTTCGCGGGCGAGTTCAACCTGGAGGGACGTCTTCGCGACGACGATCGCGTCTCCGAGACTCTGGTGCGCGAGCTCCGCGACATCACTCCGGAGGTCTAGCTCACTCCCCCACGAGCTTGGTCATGAACGACGTGAGGAACTGGCCCACGGCCCAGATGCTGCCGGCGAGGAGGGCCGCCACGAAGCAGACGATGAACACGATCTTCAGGAGGGTCAACGGGAGGGGTGGCCGCTGGTCGCGCGCGGAAGGCGTGTACGTGAAGGTGCCGCGAGAAGATCGATGCCGCACGACGGCTCCCCGGGGTGCGTCCCGGCTCCTGCGGCGAGGCGGTTCGGTCGGTGCGCGTGGCCAGTTGCGGGTGACGGCTGAGGTGCCCGGCCCGGGGTTCCCCTCGCTCGCGAATGGTGGGGCGGTGGGTCGCCCCCCGCGCCGGCCCGTGAAGAACAACGGGATCTGCCCCGAGGTCACCCACCAGACCACCCCCGCGGCGAGGGCGACCGTGAGGGAGACGATCATCACGGTCTCCACGTGTCGAGTGTAGACGCGCGCATCACTGTCATCCTTATGACGCTTCGACGTGGCGGGTGGTTTCCACCCGATGGACGGATCGCCACGGAATCTCGATGCCCACCCGCTCGCCTGCCGTAGGATTCGCTACGAGGGGACCCCTCTCGATGAACCGACGCCTGCTCCTCCTCGCCCCGGCTGCCGCCCTCTTCGTGGCGCTCGCCAGCGTCGATCTCCCCCTGTTCGCGCTGGGCCCTGGGCCGGCCCGCGAGGTCCTCCCGCTCATCGACGTCCACGGCGCGCGGACGTACCGGCCGCACGGCCGCATGCTCCTCACGACCGTAGGATTCGAGCCCGCGACGGTCTTCGAGGCTGTGGTGGCCTGGCTGCTTCCCGACGAGCAGGTGGTCCCGGAGGACCAGGTGATACCCCCGGACGTGACGGAGCAGGAATACGAGCGGTACACGCTGGCCGACATGAAGGCCAGCCAGATCGCAGCGACCGTCGTGGCCCTGCGCCGGGTAACCGACTACCCGGAGCGGCACGGGCCCGGCGGCCTGGTGCAGCAGGTGGTTCCGGGCTCGCCGGCGGACGGTTGGCTCTCACCGGGGGATGTCATCCTCGCGGTGGACGGCCGGCAGCTCGAAGACTTCGGCGTCCTGGAAGAGGCCGTCAGCGCGGCAGGTACCCGGCGCGACGTCGCGCTAACGGTGAAGCGGGGGAACCGGGAGCGTACGGTCCGGCTGCGACCGAGGCGCGTGCCCGGAGCCGACCGACCGATCGTCGGCATCGTGGTCGTGGAGAACTTCCCGTTCGACGTCACGATCAGGAGCGGGGACGTCGGTGGCCCGTCGGCCGGATTGATGTGGGCCCTCGGGCTGGTGGACCTTCTGGACCCGGGTGACCTCCTGGAGGGCCGGACGATCGCCGGCACCGGAGCGATCGATCTCGAGGGACGGGTGCAGGCGATCGGCGGGGTGGGCCACAAGGTCGTGGCGGCGGCCCGGGCCGGGGCTGTGTTGTTCCTTGTCCCCACCGACAACCTCGCCGAGGCCCGGGCGGCCGGGGCCGACATCCGGCTCGTCGCGGTGAGCACGGTGGACGAGGCCATCCGCGAGCTGGAGAGCTCGTGACGCCGCTCCGCTTCGCCGCGCACCTGTTTGCCGTGGCCGCAGCGTTGGGGGCGGCCCTGGTGCTCTTTCAGGACCGGGCCTCGAACGAGTGGGGTCGCGCGGCCGGGGGGCTTGGTTTCCTGGCGCTCGCGGCGGGAGAGGCGGTGACGGGGGCCGCGTTCTACGGAGAGCTGGCCACGCTGCCCGCCGGCCTCCGAACGGCGGGCTACGCGCTGCTTCTCCTCGGGGCAGTGCCGGCGTTGGGGCGATCCCCCGACCGTCTCCACAGTCCTGTGGCCGCCGCGTTGGCGGTGGGAGCCCTTCCCGTGGCCTTGCCGGCCGGCGTTGCTGGAGCCGCCGCGGTCGCGGAGGCCTGGCGACGACGCCGGACACCGGGGGTGATCCCACTGGCCGCCGGACTCGCGTTTCTGGCCGCCTCCGAGGCTGCTCTCGAGGCCGCACCGGAGAGCGCACTTGCCCTTCGGGTCGTGGGCTACGTGGGGGCAGCCCTGTTCGTCATCCGGGCGGTGCGATCGAGCATCCGGCTACGGTTCGCCGCGGCCATGGTCGGCTTGCTGGTGGTCGTGGTGATCGTGGCTTTCTCCGTGGTGGCCTCGGTCCTCGGGCAGAACATCCGGGCGGCCGCTCTGGACCGAGTGGCTCGCATGGCGGAGGAGGCCCAGGCGCGTCTCGAGCCTCTGGCTGCCGAGGATGCCAGCACCCTCGTAGTCGTGGCGGAGGCAGAGATACCTCGATTCCGGAGGGGCGAGCCCTTCCCTCCGGCGGGTATGCGGTCGTTGAAAGACAACCTGTTCCCCAGGGTGGACTTCATCGTGTTCTTGTCCAAGGAACGGCGGGTCCTGGGCCGGGCCGGGATCTCCGCTGAAGAGGCCGTGGAAGTGAGCGCCGTGCCGGTCGTTCGGTTCTCCTTGCGCGGGGGAGCCGACGTGGCGTCGCTGGACACGCTGGGCAGGGGACGCCTGGCCCTGATCGGGGCAGCGGCGGTTCGCGACGGCGTTCAGATTCTCGGGGTGGTGGTGACGGGCTACTTCGCCCAGACGCTGATCGAACGGGTGGCGCCGGGAAGTCTCTCGGCGATCTTCTATCGGGCCGAACCGGTCCCGGTGGCGGCCAACGACCCCGCCAAGCGCCGCCCTCGCCTGGCCGTCGATGGCGCGGCCCTTCGGGGCGTGTGGGAGGCGTTCCTCTCGGGGGCCGGGCCCATCCGGCAGAGCCTCGTCGTGGGCGGAGCGGAGACATTCGCCGCCCTGCGGCCTCTGCGGAGGGCCGATGGACAACCGGTGGGGATCCTCCTGGTCGCCGAGCGCGCCGGGCCGGTTGCCGCCACGGAACGGGACATCAACCGACTGCTGTTCGCGGCGACCATGGTCCTGTTCGGCCTGGCCTTCCTCCTGGCGGCGCTGGTGGCCCGGCGGATCACCAGGCCGGTGATCTCGCTTACCGGGGCGGCCCGGCGCGTGGCCACCGGTGAGCTGGGGGCCAAGGCCGACGTCGGCGGAGAGGACGAGGTGGGCGTTCTGGCGGAGGCGTTCAACCAGATGACCGAATCACTCGCGCTCTCCGACGCGCAGCTGCGGGAAGCGGCGCAGGAGGAGACCCGGCTCCGCGGCCGGCTGGAGACCGTGGTCAATTCGATGGGGGACGGCCTCGTCGCCGTCGACGACCAGGGCCGAGTGGTCACGTACAATCCCGCGGCGGCGACGATCCTGGGCCGCTCCCGGGGCAACGTGCTGGGCAAACCTGTCGAGCGGGTCGTCGAGGTCCGAGACGCTGACGGACGGGTGGTTCCGCTCGGCCAGGAGCTCAGGAGGGGAACGGCGTTCGTCGAGCGGGCCGACGGGAAACTGGTCCCGGTAGCGATCGTGTCATCCCCGCTTCGGGACACCCAGGGACGGCCGTTCGGGCAGGTGCTGGTGCTCCGGGACATGACCCGGGAACACGAGGTGGAGCGGATGAAGACGGAGTTCCTGACCAGCGTGTCGCATGAGCTCCGGACTCCGCTCACGCCCATCATCGGGTACTCGGAGATCCTCTCCGGCCGGGAGGTGCCCGCGGAGCGGGTCAAGCAGTTCGCCGACTCCATGCTGGCATCGGCCCACCGGCTCGAGCGGATCGTGGCCATGCTCCTCGACTTCGCGGCTATGGAGGGCGGGCGGATGACCATCGCGGCCGAGCCGACCGCGCTTCGTCCACTCGTCTCGAAGGCCGTCGAAGAATGGCGGGGCCGGACCGACCGGCACGAGTTCGTGACGCGTTTCGATCCCTCTCTGCCGCAGGCCCTGATCGATGTGAGCCTGATGCGCCGGGCCATCGACGAGGTCCTCGACAACGCCGTGAAATACTCCCCTCACGGAGGAACGGTGACGGTGTCCCTGTCTCCGGAGAACGCCCACAGGCGGCGGATGCTCAGGCTGGACGTAAGTGACGAAGGGATCGGCATCGAATCCGACGATCTCCCCCGCATCTTCGACGACTTCCGCCAGCTCGACGCGTCGGATACGCGCAGCTTCGGGGGGCTGGGCCTGGGGCTGGCCTTCGTCAAACGCATCATCGACGCCCATCGGGGTACCATCAGTGCGAAGAGCGTGCCGGGAGAGGGCACGACGTTCAGTCTGCTCATCCCCACAGCCGATACAGAGCGCGGGAGGGGTACGGCCGGATGAAACGGATCGCCCTGATCGTCGGGTTGACCCTGCTCGGCGCGGCTTGCGCTCGGGCGCCAGGGAGCGACTCCGGAATGAAGCTCGTTCCCCAGGGAGGCGAGGTCCGGCTCCAGCGCGACGGGGTGTGGCGTACCGTCGCCGAAACCATGGGCCTCTCCCGTGAAGACCGCGTAGAGGTCCGCGGTCTGGGCCGCGCCTCCGTCGAGCTCCCCGGCGGGATGCTGGAGCTCCGGAGGGGGTCGGTCCTCCGGATCGGGGCACTGCCGGAGCTGGAGGGCGGCAGTCTCCTTGCCCGGGCGGACTCTCCGCTCTCCGTGGGCGTCGGTTCCGTCCAGGTTCGTGCGGAGGAGGGCGTGTACCGGCTGGACCGGTCGTTCTCGCTCAGGGTGGGGGTCTACCGGGGCGAGGTCTCCCTTCCGGGCTCGGGATGGGACGGCACGGTGACCGCGTTCCGGCAGGTCGGAGTGGTCGGCGGCACCGTCCCCCGCGGGCCGGTTGCGCTTCAGGTCGACCCGGGAGATCCGTGGGACGACCGGCTCCTGGGGCGGGCCCTGGAGGTGGGGGCGAGACTGGAGCGCTTCCAGCAGGGAGTGGCCCTCCAGCTGCCTCGCCGGGGCGGGAGGGACCTGGTGGCGGCGGTCCTTCTGATCGACCCGCGAACGGTGCTCGGCGGACTTCCCGAACGGGCTCCCGCCAGGGCGCTGTCCGAGGCGCTGGTGGCGTCGGTGGTCGCTTGGGCGGCCGCTCCGGTCCGAGAGGTCGCCCCGGAGGACGCGTTCGGTCAGGTGATGGCGCTCCGCGGCTTGGGAGCCTCTTGGATGATCGTCGCGGCGGAGTGGCAGCTGGCCCCGACGGCGCTTGCCACCCTGGTTCAGGTGACGAGCCTTCTCACCCGGGGACTGGCGCCATCGGTGGGCCCGGCTGGCGCTGGGGCCGGCGAAGGATCCACCTCCGGCTCGACCTCCTCGGCCGGTTCATCCGGGGACGCCCCGGGAGGGGGCGGGACCGTCGATGAACCTACCGAACCGCCGCTTGTACTGCCCGGGTGCACGGATCTGATCAGTTGCACCGTTGAGGAAGTCCTAGACGTTCCCCCAGACCTTGAGGACAGCCCGATCCCGTAGGCTCGTTTTCTCCCCAGCCTGATACGCTTCCTCCCGCGTTGGAAGGTTCCCGGATCGTTCGCCGAGGTCGTCGGCGCTGGCTCTTGTGGGTCGCCGTGGTGGCGGTGGTCGCCGCCGTTTCCCTGTCGATCCTCTCCGGCTTCTACATCGACATCCTGTGGTTCCGGGAGCTCCACCTCTCCAGCGTGTTCTGGACGGTGTTCTGGACCCGGCTTGGCCTGGCCCTGGCGTTCGGCTTCGTGTTCTTCCTCCTCCTGTACGCGAACCTGCTGATCGCGAGGCGGATCCGTCCTCGCTACCGCGTCTACTCCGCGGAGGAGGAGTACGTGGAGCGGTACCGGGTGGCCTTCGAGCCCTATGCCCGGTGGGTCCTGCCGGCCGTGGCCCTGATCTTCGCGCTGTTCTCCGCCACCGGGGTGTCCACGCAGTGGGAGACGTTCCGGTTGTGGCGGGTGGCCGACGAGGTCTCGTTCCGGGTCATCGAGCCGGTGTTCCAGCGCGACGTGTCCTTCTACGTTCTGTCTCTTCCGTTCCAGCGGTTCGTACAGTCGTGGCTGTTCTCCTCCCTCGTGGTGGTCACGCTGGTGACGGCCGGCGCCCACTACCTCTGGGGTGGGATCCGCTACCGGGCCATGGGCGAACGGGTCACCCCTCAGGTGAAGGCCCACCTGTCCGTGCTGCTGGGGGTGCTGCTCCTGGTGCGAGCGTGGGGCTACCGGCTGGGCCAGTTCGAGCTTCTGTTCTCGCCCCGGGGAACCGTCACCGGTGCCTCGTACACGGACATCCACGCCCAGCTCCCCGCGTTGACCGTCCTCCTCTTCATCGCACTCTTCTGCGCGGTTCTGTTCCTTGTGAACATCCGGTTCCGGGGCTGGGCGCTGCCCGTGCTCGCGATCGGGATCCTGGCCCTCGCCTCGATCGTGATCGGCGGGCTCTTCCCCGCCTTCATCCAGCGCTTCAGGGTGGATCCCCAGGAGCTCCAGCTGGAGGCCGAGTTCATCGACCGAAATATCGAATTCACCCGGCAGGCGTACGACATCGAGGACGTCGAGACGGTGTCCTTTACCGCGGCTCCGGAGGTGACCACCCAGGAGATCGAGGACGACGCGAATACCATCGAGAACATCCGCCTGTGGAACCCGGCCGTGCTCAAGCAGTCCTACCTCCAGCTCCAGCGGATCCGGCCGTACTACGAGTTCGTGGACGTGGACGTCGACCGGTACGAGCTCGAGGGGCACCGCAGGGTGGTCATGGTCGCACCCCGGGAGATCACTCAGGACGGAATCCGGGGAGGCGGCCAGACGTGGCAGAACCGCCACCTCACCTTCACCCATGGCTTCGGGCTGGTGGCGAGCCGCGCCGACCAATCCAGCCGCGATGGAGCCCCCGCCTTCGTTGCGTCGGACATCCCGCCGCGAGGCGACATCGCAGCCGATCTCCAGCAACCTCGCGTGTACTTCGCCGAGGCCACCGACGTTCCGTTCGTGGTGGTGCGGACGGATCAGCCCGAGTTCGACTTTCCCACGACCGAGTCCGGCGAGGAGCAGTTCGCCCGGACCAGTTACGCGGGACGGGGAGGCATCGAGATGGGAGGGTTCATCAGGCGGCTCGCGTTCGCCTGGCGCTTCCGGGACGTGAACCTGCTCATCTCGGGGCTCATCGACGGCGAGAGCCGGATGCTGATCAACACTCAGATCGACCAGCGGGTGAGGCGCCTGGCCCCCTTCCTCCAGTACGACCACGATCCCTACCCGGCCATGGTCGAGGGTCGACTGGTGTGGATCTGGGACGCCTACACGGTCAGCGACAACTACCCCTACTCCGAGCGCATCGAGCTCTCCGCGCTCGCCGATCCCGCTGTAACGACCGACCAACCTTCGCTTCAGGGAGAGGCCAACTACATCCGGAACTCCGTCAAGGTGACCGTGGATGCCTACGATGGAACGACCACCTTCTACGTGGTGGACCCGGAGGATCCCATCATCCAGGCGTGGCAGCGCGTGTTCCCCGACCTCTTCACGCCCGTGTCGGCGGCGTCGCCCCGGCTGCAAGAGCACTTCCGGTACCCCGAGGACCTGTTCAAGATCCAGGCCACGCAGTTCGCCAACTACCATGTCACCAGCGCCAACCAGTTCTACGCCAAGGAGGATTTCTGGCAGATCCCTCTGGTGTCCCAGGACCCCACCCAGCAGACACCGCAGCCGCTCGATCCGTACTACGTCCTGCTGAGCCTTCCGGGCGCCGTGGAGGAGCGGTTCATGATCATCCTGCCGATGACGCCCGCGGATCGGCCGAACATGGTGGCCTGGCTCGCCGCGGTCGCCGACCCGGAGGAGTACGGGCGCATGGTGGCGTTCCGATTCCCCGTGGAACGGAACGTGAACGGGCCGGGACAGGTAGCGGCGCTCATCTCACAGGATCCCGACGTCTCCAGGGAGGTCACCCTGTTCGGGCAGCTCGGTTCGAGAGTGATCTACGGCGACCTCCTGACCATCCCCGTCGGGCAGGGGTTCCTGTATGTCCAGCCCCTCTACCTGCGGTCCCAGCAGGAGGAGACGGCGATCCCCGAGCTCAAGCGGGTGATCGTAGTGAACGGCCAGGACGTGGCCATGGCCGATACCCTTGAAGGGGCCGTGGCCCAGCTGTTCGGGGTGGCCCCGCCGGAGGAGCCGACCGGGCCCGGGGAAACGCCACCGACCGGCGACGTGGCGGCGCTGCTTGGCCAGGCCCGGCGGCACTTCCAGCTGGCCGAGCAGCTGCTCCGTCAGGGGGACCTGGCTGGCTATCAGCGCGAGATCGAGGCGGCTCAGGCCGCGGTCCAGCAGGCGCTGGAGCTGTTGGGGGCCCAGGGCGGAGCCCAGGCCACCCCGACCCCCAGCCCTTCACCGACCGGGTAGACGGCCCACCACGCTCGTTGCTACCATCGGGCTGCGCGGTGGAGCAGTCTGGTAGCTCGCTGGGCTCATAACCCAGAGGTCGCAGGTTCAAATCCTGCCCGCGCAACGAGAGAAAGCGCAGGTAGAAGGCCTGAAGGCGGCTCCCGAAACCCGGGAGTCGCCTCTTTTTGTGTCTAATATGTGTCTAAATTCCCGAGCGCCGAATGACGACCGGGTACGCGTACTCTGAGGTTGGCTTAGCGGCGGCCTCCGTCGGGTCTCCCTGGTGCGCGTAAACACTCCGCTCATCACAAGCAGGACTACTCCTCGAACTCGACTTCCTCATCGGGTTCAGGCTCCGGCCGAGGAAAGGGCCACGTGCCCTCCCAGTGCTCGGAGTCCCGGACCACGTCGTAGAGCTCGTTCATGATCTCCTGACGGTCCGACCGTTCCTCCCGCAGAGCTTCGAAGTAATCGAGTAGAGGAGGTGCCCAGAGGCGCCACCTCTCTGCTCGCTTCGCAGCATCGGCGGCCAGGGTCTCGATCCGAGTGACTAGGGTCTCGCTGGGGTCGACTGTTGGGGTCAGGTCGAAGTAGCCCAACTCGTTCCGGACCTGCTGCAGCTTCGCCTCGTCGACGGCTGGCAGGATAGGTTGGAGTCTGAGCCCGACAACGAAGAACCCCAACTCCTTGGCCATGCGACCAGTCATGAACTGCATCCTTCGGCAGATCAGGAAGGGAAGGATGTGGCGGCCTAAGTCAGCGGTCTGGAGCAGCGCCGCCTTGTGGAGCAGCTGGAAGAGTTCCTGGGACCAAGGAAACATCCACCCCCTGGTGTTCTTGACCTCAATAGGGAGGTTCACAGGCACCGGGATTCCCTGGTCGAGCGTGAGTAGGTGGCCGGCACAGTCCAAGGAGCCGCCCTTGACGGGTTGGCCCATGAAGTGGTTGACCTCTCGCCCCTCGTTAACCAAGAGTAGGGGTACCTTCGCCCGAGCCGCCTGCAAGGACGCTCGGACCACCGCCTCGCCGGCAGGTCCAATGATGCCTGGGTTGCCGGGAGTGCCGAGCGCCCAGCCGAGGTAGCGGCCCTGTAGGAGTCGCTTTCTTTTGGCCGCGGCCTCGAAGGCGGCCTTCCGACCCGTCAGATTCGTGAAGTGGAGCACGGGGATGGTCCGTCCACCGCGAGTGGGAGCTGCCGTCTCATGCAGAACCCCTTCGGCCTTCAGCTCATCTATGGCGTGGGAAACGAGGTCTGGGTCGACCGTCTTGCGTAGATCACCCCAAACGGTATCGGAAATCCTGGCGAAGGCCTCGGGGCGAAGAAAGGCATGTTCCAGGTCCGCGAGCTCGATGAGAGCCTCTCTCGCCCAGCGGATGTAGGTGTTGCGGTTCACTGCGGGGATTAAAACCCCTGGTCGAGTTCACTTTCACCTCGATCGGAGGCACCAGATATACAAGGTTGTCCCCCCGTCCCAGTGGCGCCGACAGCTGTGGGCGGCGCACAAGGCGCGCCGAGCACCAGGATTTCTCAGCCGAGCTCGGTCCGTCCGACAGGGTACGGCAGTCGCACGGCCCGGCCTCCTGCTCGCGCTCTCCTCGGCGAGGTCCAGGGCCTGTGTGGTGAGGTGGGGGGCGAACCGTGCGGTACGGCCCCCCAGCCCGCCATCGCCTCTATCGCGCCACCGCCTCTTAGCACTTCGCGCTGGACCCGCACGACCAGCGACTGCCTGTGAGCTTGGGCTAGAGAGCGGGGCCTCGCGGGTCCCTCGTGGCCAAGTCGGCCGAGGACGCCCTGGGGCTCTGCCGCCGAGGTCGACATGCACCCTCGGTGCTTTTCGAGAGCTCGTTGGCTTGCTCAGGCTGGGGGGCCACTGCCCGCGCTTCGTCTCCGCCGATCGATCCCGACGATGCTATCTCCTGGCCGGCGCTGGCTGGGTTGGGAATCCGACTGGTCTGAGGGCCAGTGTAATCGGAGACCGTGAAGGTCTTGACTGCGTCCCTGAGTCCCTCAGGGTTTACGGGCCCGGAACTTCGCGATGATAGGACGGTGGTCGCTGTATCGCTCCCATTGCTCGGGTGGAATCTCGATGACCTCGTCGAGTCGGCTGGCGAGCGCCTTTGAGGCGAACAGATAGTCGACCTGGATGGGGTTTCGCTCCTGCCAAGGAACATTCGCTCCGGGCTCGTTTGGCGTGAGTCGCGTCAAGTGTGGCGGCAGGGCTCGTCGACACACTGGCAACCAGCCAACGGTGGGAGCTTCTGGTCCTCGATCCACTGCGCGAGGCAATCGTCCAGGCCGTAGGCCTCGATCCGTTTGAGAACGATCCTGCTCCGCTCGCGGTCGCAAGGGTCCGCTAGGCCCGTGCCCACGTTGAAGTCACCGCCGAGAAGCACCAACTTGTTGTGCCGGGGATCACTGAAGATGGGGTTGATGTCGGACAATGACCGGTGCATCGATGCGTCGGTGAGCTCCTCGATCAGCCCGTACAGCGAGACGCACGTGACGCTCTCTTCGCCTATCTGGACCGTCGCCGCGATCCACGTCCCAGGCCGGGAGTTGGTGAACGGGATGTCGACGATCGGATTCCTGCGACGAGGGGCCCTCGCTCGGACATCCTCCTCACCGAGCAGGTCTGGGCCCAACGGCGACATGACGGCAGCGGACCACTTCTTCCGGACCTTGAGCTTGCGCACCCCACGGTCGGTCCAGAAGTCCCTCGCTCTGGTGCCCTCCTTGGAGAATTCGAAAGACGGCCGATCGCCGATCTTCTCTGCCGCCTCATTTTCAGCCTTGAGGCGGTAGACGCTGGCTTCGTTGAGGAGGGCTATCTTCACCGCGTGCTCTTCCACCAACTCCCAGAGATAGGACATGTTCCGCTTGGCGTTCCTGGACCGCTGCTCCGGTGGCGGGGACATCAGAGACATGTTCCACACCAAGACGCCCCACGAATCCACGGGGCGAGCTTAATCGAACAGCGGTTCAGGAAGGACGCCCCGCAAGCGTCCCGACTGGACCTACGCTTTGAGTCCGGGAGGAGGTCGAAGAGACGATGAGCGATCCAGCGGTCCGAGCCCAGCGTGGGATTACCCAGACACCTCGCCCACGGCCCGGCCTGTACACGCTACACACGGACGGAGGCATTGTTGCGGCACCAGGCCAGCCCGCGGGGGAGGCGGCCATTGGCGCGGTCCTGAAGAATGCGGCCAACCTATTGGTGGAGGCGATATCCAAGTCGATTGGCCATGTCGAGGATCACCACGTCGCCGAGTTCCATGCCCTCATCGAGGGCCTAAGGATGGCCAAGCGACACGGGGTCGACAAGATCCGGGTGTTCACCGACTCAGAACTTCTGGTTAGGAGCGTCCTCGATGACATCAAGCTGAAGTCCGCGGAGCACAGAGAACTCCGGGACAAGGCTCGGGAACTCTACTCAAGCTTCACTGACCGGAAGCTGAGCTGGGTGCCGCGGGAGATGAATACCGAGGCAGACTTGTTGGCGGGCGCCGCCCTTCCAATCCGACGGACAAGAGGCTGACAAGGCCGGAGCTAAGCCGATGGGACTCGAGGTGATGGATCGCTACCGTGGTGTCGTGCTCGGGCTTGCGGTGGGTAACGCCCTCGGCCTCCCGGCGGAAGGGCGACCCGCGGCCTGGATCAGGGAGCGTTACCCGCGTGGGCTCGCTGACATCGACCCGGTTGAGACGGATCGCCCCTGGGACGACGACGTGGCTCAGGCGGTGCTCCTCGCCGAAGCGCTGGTCGAGGAGGGTCGGCTGGACCTCGAGGATCTCGGCAGGCGGCTCCTGGCTTGGTACCGGGAGAGCGGCCGCGGGATCGGCCTTCAGACCGCTCGAGTCATCGAGCAGCTGAGCCGAGGGACCCCGGCGGCCTATGCCGCTGGCCTCGTGTGGGAGGCTAGCGGTCGCCAGGCAGCCGGTAACGGGGCAGTGATGCGCTGCGCCCCGGTGGCCCTCAGGTGGTGGAGGGATGAAGAGCGGCTGATAGAGCAGTCCCGCATTAGTGCTCGTGTTACTCACGAAGACCCTCGATGCCAGTGGAGTTGCGTGGCCCTGAACTTGGCCTTGGCAGGGGCCCTGGCCGAGAAGCCCCTCGACCTCGCCGACCTCGCACGGAGACTCCGCGACCGGGAAGCGCCCGGGGAGGTCACCGAGGCGATCCATGCGAGCCTGGAGGGGGATCCGGCCAACCTGCGGCTCGACGGATGGGACATGGGCTACACGCTCAAGGCGATGCAGGTAGGGCTGTGGTGCCTCGCTCAAGAGCGGGATTTCGAGGGCGCGCTCGTCCAGGTCGTAGCGTGCGGGGGCGACACGGACACGAATGGCGCGGTCGCTGGGGCGGCTCTGGGGGCCGCCGCGGGAGCGGGTGCGATTCCGGAGCGATGGCTCGCTCGAATCAGCGGGACCGAGCACCTGCGCACTCTGGGGGCGCGACTCGGCAATCTGGCGGACGGTGATTGGGGACGGATGACGCCGCACTCGAACGGCTAGATGGAAAGAGTAGGAGACGGCCACAATTCTTGTGTCTAATTTGTGTCTGACTCACCTGATCTCACATGATCTCAGAGGACCTCACATGACCTATGAGCAGCGGATATGCCTGAGCTGACCTGGAAACGCCGCTCATAACCCAGAGGTCGCTGGTTCAAATCCAGCCCGCGCAACGAGGGAAGAAGCAGGTCAGAGAGGTGTTGAGCGATCGGCAGCTCTCTCGTTTGGGCGGCTCTGATACCCGTCTGATACCGGCAGTCCTTACCTTGCG
>DASYUI010000008.1:0-125167 GCA_036001425.1 Actinomycetota bacterium | reverse complement strand
GGTATTGTGTCCTAACAGTGATACTCTCTACACCCATGGAAGACCCTCTGTCAAGGCTTCGTTTGCTCCCCGGGGCCGACCTCACCCTGGCCGGGCAGCTTCGCCACCGGTTGGGGCTACTGATCGCCGACGGGGAGCTCGACCCGGGGTCGCCCCTTCCGTCCGTGAGGGCCCTATCCCGCCGCCTGGGCGTGAGCGTCAACACGGTGCGGACGGCGTACGGACGGCTCCATGCCGACGGGCTCGTGGAGATGCGCCAGGGGGCCGGCACGAAGGTGGCCCAGACACTTGGCCCAGACAGCCGGGTGGCCCAGACGCTTCGCCCCGACAGCAGAGTGGCCCCCGTTCGCTTCGGATCGAACGCGGTCGGCGTGATAACGGCTGGCCTGGACCCCTTCTACCTGCCCGTGCTGGAGGGAGTGGAGGAGGTCGCTACCCGCCACGGGATGCTGGTCGTGGTGGCCACCGCGCTCGATTCGCCGGTCCGCGGGAGCCTCATGGCCCGGCGCCTGGTCGCTCGGGGAGTGGACGGCCTGATCGCCTTGTCCATCGGACCTCCCCCGGACGTTCTCGATGGCGAGGGACCGGGATCGGGCGTCCCCCCGATCGTGTACGTCGACCTGCCGGGCACGGGAGACCACTCCTTCGTCTTCGACGCGGAGCGAGGCGCCCGCCTGGCCACCGCGCATCTTGTGGACCACGGGCACCGGCGGATCGCCCTGCTGACCCCTCCCTTGGAGTTCCCCAACGTGCGGCCGCTCCACGACGGCTACGCCCGAGCCCTCCGCGATGCTGGGCTCCCGCGGCCCCCGGAGCTGGTGGTGGAGGTGCCGGACTTCAGCGCCGAGGCGGGGCAGGAGGGGGCCCGCCGGCTCTTCGACCTCCCGGACCGGGCCTCTGGGGTCTTCGCCGCCTCCGGCCTCATTGCCATCGGCCTCCTGGAAGGCGCTCGCGCGGCCGGGGTACGGGTTCCCGAAGACCTCGCCGTGGCGGGATACAGCGATGTTCAAGCGGCGCCGTGGGTCCAGCCCCCTCTGACGATGGTGGCGGTGCCGGCGCGGGAGGCCGGCGCCCGGGCCATGGATACCCTGGTCCGGCTCATCGCCGCCGAGAGCATTCCGGGCGGGGAGGTGGTCCTGGAGGTGGAGCTGGTGATCCGGGAGAGCTGCGGCGTCCACGACCTCGCCAGCTAGGCACTGCGGAAGCTACAGAGCTGTGGTCCCTACGGGATTCGAACCCGTGTCTCCACCTTGAGAGGGTGGTGTCCTGGGCCTCTAGACGAAGGGACCGGGAAGCTGGGTCGCCTGGATTCGAACCAGGACTAGCTGATCCAGAGTCAGCCGGGCTACCGTTACCCCACGACCCACCAGCCGCTCTTTGTATCACACGGTTGGCCGTGTTGACCGTCGCCAAGGGTTTTGGCGTTCGATTTCGGCGAACCGCCGCAGGATTCAGTGGGTGCCCGGCGAACGGTACGGTTGCAATGCTGGGGGAGCCAAACTCACGGGGGGAGGGAGTGAACAAGAACGACCTGGTCGCCGAGGTCTCGGATCGCACCGGCCTGCCCAGAGCGGATGTGGCTCGGGTCGTGGACACCGCCACCGAGGTCATCAAGACGTCCGTCTCCCGGGGAAAGCGGGTCGCCCTGGTGGGGTTCGGGACCTTCGAGCGGCGGCAGCGCCGCCAGCGAGTTGGAAGGAACCCCCACACCGGCCAGGCGGTTCGCATCCCTGCTCGGCGCATGCCCTCGTTCCGCCCGGGAACGGCATTCAAGCAGGCAGTGTCAGGAGGACGGACCAGGAAGCCGCCGTCCGCGAAGAAGGCTAGTCGAAGGTCACGAGCCTGAGCGAGCGGGCCAGCTTCTTCCCCGCCTCGTCGGTGAGGTCGAACTTCACCCGTTGGCCGATGCGGAGGTAGCGGATGCCCGAGCCCTCCACCGACGTGGGATCGATTTGGATCTCCTCCTCGTCGTCGGTGAGCAGGACCCCGGTGCGCTTCTCGATGTCGTAGGTCTTGATCGTCCCCTGCGGCACGTTGGCTCCTCGCCTCGTTAGGGCGTTCGGAGGTTCAGTCTCTCCGCCAGCCCCATCTCCAGGCAACCCTCCCGGGTCCGGCTGCTCCGCCGCCATTCGAGGAGCTGGGCGATGTCGTCGGGGGTGTCGAGATCGAAGGCCAGCTCGGGGGCATGGACGACCGCGAACGGAAGCTCTTTGAGCTCCGCCGCGTCTCGGTGCTTGCGGAAGGAGTTAGTCCCGAACCGGGCCGGGATAGCCGTGGGCGGCCGACGGAGGAGCACGTTGGTTCCTTCCTCGGAAGCAGAGGGCGCGGCCACAACCGGGCCCAGGGTCCGGAGTACCCGACTGAGGGACTCGGCGGTGAGAAGCGGCAGATCGCCGAGGACCACGGCAAGCGCATCGGCCCCCGCCGCATCTTCCTGCACCTGACGGATCGCCGCCGCCAGGCCGGCCTTCTCCTCCACGATCGGCCGGGCCCGCCGCCGCGCCGAGACCTCGAGCACGGACTCGTCGGGGGAGACCACCCACGTCTGCCATCCCGGCATGCTGAGGCAGGCGTCCAGGACGTCCTCCAGCATCGCCAGGGTCAGGGCGGCGCGCTCGAGGGGCGTGAGGACCTGGGCCAGGCGGCTCTTGGCCCGCTCCAGCGACTTCACCGGCACGGCGATGACGCGCATGGGGCCGTAATGCTAGACCCTCCCGGGCCCCAGCACACGCATCTCCGCTGGTCCGGCCGAGGGTCCACACCTACAATTGCGGCGCCGTTCCTAGGAGGAGGAAGCGTGCCCGGGCGGCGTGAGCCCTGGTATCGGTTGGCCGAGAGTGTCCTCATCCCGCCGCTCGCGGTGTGGTTCCGGTGGCGGTTCGAAGGGCTGTCCAACGTGCCGCAGGAAGGCCCGGTGCTCGTGGCGGCGAACCACATCTCCCACTTCGATCCGCTGGCTCATGCGTTCTTCCTGGAGAAGGCGGGCCGCCGCCCCCGGTTCCTGGCCAAGAGTGAGCTGTACCGGAACCCGCTCCTCCGCCGGGTCCTCCGCGGTGCCCGCCAGATCCCCGTCCGTCGCGGCTCCGGCGAGTCCGCGCCGGTGGACACCGCGATGCGTTCCCTCCATGAGGGGGAGGTCGTGGTGGTCTATCCAGAAGGCACGGTCACCACGAACCGCGACTTCACCCCGATGGCCTCGAAGACGGGCATCGCCCGGCTGACCCTCGCTTCAGGGGTCCCGGTGCTCCCCATGGCGGTATGGGGCTCGCAGTTCGTGGAGGACCGGGGTCGGAAGAGCTTCCGCCCGGGGATCCCGATCTGGGTCAGGGCCGGGATCGCCCGCGACTTCTCGGAGCACGAGGAGAACCGGGAGGACCCCGAGACCCTTCGGAAGGTCACCGACGCGGTGATGGCGGAACTTGCCCTCCTGGTGGACGACCTCCGGGCCCGCTACCCGAGGCGCTGAGCGCCGGTCCGTCACGCTCGAACGACAGCACCGCCCTCTGACGACCGCGTGCGCTACCCTTGCGGCCATGGCCGACCGCGCCGAGGGCTTCACCACCCGAGCGATGCGGCGCCGGGTCGACCTCGGTGACGCCAGGCCGCTCGCGGTCCCCATCTACCAGACCGCAACCTACAGCTACGAGGACCCGGAGGTCCTCGCCGAGCTCATCCGGCGCGGGAAGGATGCCGGCTACGTCTACACCCGTTGGCACAACCCGACCCGCGCGGCGCTGGAGGAGGTCGTGGCCGACCTCGAGGGTGGAGAGCGAGCGGTGTCGTTCTCTTCAGGGATGGCCGCCATCGCCACCGTGTTCCTCACTCTGGCGAAGGCCGGGGACCACGTAGTGGCCAGCCCGTACCTGTACGGGGGAAGCTTCTCGCTCCTCACCAAGCTGCTGCCGCGCTGGGGGATCGAGGTCACCGTGGCACTGAGCCACCGGGTCGAGGACCTCGTGGCGGCGCTCCGGCCCGAGACAGTCCTCTGCTACGTGGAGACCATCGGGAACCCGGTGGTTCCCGTGGCAGACCTCGAGGCGTTGGGACCGGTGTGTCGGGAGCGGGGAGTGAAGCTCGTGGTGGACAACACGTTCGCCAGTCCATATCTCTGCACTCCGATAGCGTTCGGAGCCGACGTGGTGGTGCACTCCACCACGAAGTACATCGGCGGCCATTCCGACCTCACCGGGGGCATCGCAGTCGGTGAGGTCGAGACGATGCGGGATGTGCGGGAGGTGTCCGTCGACCTCGGCGGGGTGGCCGGCCCCCTCGATGCCTGGCTGGCCCTCCGCGGCGTGCAGACCCTGGCCCTTCGGATGGAGCGGCACGGCGCCACTGCTCTCGCCCTGGCGGGGATGCTCGAGGAACACGACAAGGTGGCACGGGTGTGGTATCCGGGCCTCCCGTCGCACCCCGACCACGAGGTGGCTCAAAGGGTCCTCCGGGGCTACTCCGGGATGCTCGCTTTCGATCTCTCGGGCGGCATAGAGGCCGGCCGGTCCTTCCAGGAGGCCCTGGAGGTGGCTCTCGTCGGAGCGAGCCTCGGCGGCACGCACACGCTGGTCGTCCACGCTCCCTCAGTCACTCACACCCAGCTGACCGCGGAAGACCGGGAGGCGGCGGGCATCCCCGATGGTCTGGTTCGGGTGTCGGTGGGGATCGAGGACCCCGATGACTTGCTCGATGACTTCGCCCGGGCCCTGGAGAAGGCCTAACCGACCGTTGTGAGCGACGACGCGCAGTCCAGCCAGCCGGGGGAGGGGCGAGGACGGCTCCGGGTGGCCCTCATCTTCGGGGGCCGGTCCGCCGAGCACGAGGTGTCCTGCGTGTCCGCGGCATCGGTGGTCGAGGCCCTCGACCCTGGGCGCTACGAGATCGTCCCGATCGGCATCGACAAGCAGGGCCGGTGGCACCTCCTCCAGGGCCCTCCGGCGCTTGAGAGCGGGGCCACCGAGCTTCCATCAGTGCGGCCCGAATCCGGCTCGGAGATCGCGCTCTCGCAGGATCCGGGGTCCCGGGAACTCGTCGGCCAGGACGGCCGCCGCGAGACCGTTGACGTGGCCTTCCCCATCCTCCACGGACCGTTCGGCGAGGACGGCACGATCCAGGGGCTCCTGGAGCTGGCCGGGATGCCGTACGTCGGCGCCGGGGTGATGGCGTCGGCCGTGGGGATGGACAAGGCGGTGCAGAAAGTGCTGTTCCGCGCGGCCGGGCTATCCATCGTCCCGCACGAGGTCGTGCTGGAGCGGGAATGGCGCGAGGACCCGGAGTCGGTCGAGGCTCGGGCCGAGGCCCTCGGGTTCCCGCTGTTCGTGAAGCCGGCCACGCTGGGCTCTTCGGTGGGTGTCACGAAGGTGAAGACCTTGGCCGATCTGGAGTCGGCGGTGGAGGAGGCCCTGAGGTACACCCGGAAGGCCCTGGTGGAGCAGGCGATGGAGGGCGCGCGAGAGATCGAGTGCGCGGTGCTCGGGAACGACGACCCGGTGGCCTCCGTCCCGGGGGAGATCTTGCCCGCCGGTGAGTTCTACGACTACCGCTCGAAGTACCTCGACGACAGCACACGACTCGAGGTGCCCGCGCGGCTCTCCTCGGAGATCGCAGAGGAGGTCCAGCGCATGTCCGTCACGGCATTCCGGGCCATCGACTGCATGGGGATGGCCCGTGTCGACTTCTTCCTGATCGAGCCAGAGCACCTCATCGTCAACGAGATCAATACGATCCCCGGGTTCACCAGCGTGTCGATGTATCCGCGGATGTGGAAGGCCTCCGGCCTCTCCTATCCCGAACTGGTGGACCGCCTGATCCAGCTGGCCGTGGAGAGGCACGACGCGGAGGCCAAGCGCGGACGGACGCTCGAAGAGCTCCCTCCGCCCGGATAAGTCCCCCCACGGTCGACTTCTTCGCTCGAAACCGTCAAGGCCACCCGGGTTCTTCCGATGCCTACAGTGATGTTCGTACGACCAGCTGACGCGGGACAGGTGGACGTGCCGTGGCCCAGGGTTCTCGTGGCCGACGGGGAGGCAGCCGGCCGCCAAGACCTCCGCCAATCATTGGTGCAACTCGGGTTCGACGTCGTGGCCACCGTCTCCGCAGCGCCAGACGCCGTGGAGGCGGCCCTCTCCCTGAAGCCCGACGTGATCCTCCTCAACGTCGGGTTCCCGGGAGGGTTCGGGGCGCTGCGGAGCCTGCGTCGGTACCTCCCCACGACCCAGGTCGTGGCGGTCGGCTCCGCCGATCAGGCGGGGATGGAGCGAGCCCGGAGAGCCGGCGCCTATTCCTCGATCGTCAGGGGATGCCCGGTCGAATCGGTGGACGACGCGATCGTCGAGGCATGGGGAGCGGGCCGGGGGCAGGCGTACGGGCCAGCCGGGGTGCGAGACGGTTCTCAGGCGACCCGACGGGTCGGCGCGACCTCCTCGACGAGCTCGAAGGCGACCGCCTCGACGGCCTCCGTCCGGTCGCCGCAGCCCGCACACGCCCACGCGGCGACCTCGATCTCGCCCGAGGCGTCGACCGCGGCATAGCTTTTCACCAGCCGGAACTCCCTCTCGCCACAACCCTCGCAGTAGGTCTCACGGCGCATCGCGACCTCCCGTCCGGGGAAGAATTACATCGGTGTGATTATCCCACGCGGGAGTGACAGTCAACAGCATGCGAGAAGACGGTGGCACGGCGGGCTTGCGCCGGGAGGGTGGAAGGGACGGTCCTACAGATGGACGACAGGGCAGGTGAGCGTGCGGGTGATGCCGTCCACCGCCTGGATCTTGGCCACGACCAGCTTCCCGAGGTCGTCGACGTTCCGGGCCTCCGCCTTGACGATGACGTCGTAGGGCCCGGTCACGTCTTCCGCCGCCTGCACGCCCTTGATCTGCGCGACCTCCTTGGCCACCTGGGCGGCCTTGCCGACCTCGGTCTGGATCAGGATGTAGGCCTGGACCACGCGGCACCTCCTCCGGGAAGTTTCCCATTCTATGCCAAACCCTCCCGACGACGGCAACCGCAGGGGCGGGTGGAATAATCGACTGCGATGGGCGAGAAGAAGAAGGAAGAGCCCCTCGACGCGTACCGGCGCGTGCGCAAGCCGGTCCCTCCGCCGGGCCGAGTGATCCCCGACCGCAGGCGCAACATCCGCGAGAAGCGAGAGCGCAGGGAAGCCGAGGAGGAGAGCGAGGAGCGGGAGGAGCGGTGATCTTCGTCGATCGCCAAGAGGCCGGCCGGCAGCTGGCCGAGGCTCTGGCGGAACTCGAGGGCGAGGACGTTGTGGTCCTGGGGATCCCCCGGGGCGGGGTCGTGGTGGCGGCCGAGGTGGCCCGAGCCCACGGGTGGCCGCTCGACACCGTGATCCCGCGGAAGATCCGGGCACCGGGCAACCCGGAGCTCGGACTGGGCGCCATTGCCCCCTCCGGTGTCCGGGTGCTCGACCAGCGGATGCTCGAGATGCTCGGGGTGAGCGAGTCGTACCTCGAGCGGGAGATCGCCGAGGAGGAACGGGAGATCGAGCGACGGTCGCATGAGTACCGCCGGGGGCGACCCCCGGTCGACGTGAAGGAGAAGGTGGCCGTGGTGGTGGACGACGGGATCGCCACGGGGGGGACGGCCACCGCGGCGGTGCGCTGGGCGAAGGCACAGGGGGCCCGCAGGGTCATCCTGGCCGTGCCCGTCGCCCCGGCGGAGGGCGTTTGGAATCTCTCGACCGAAGCCGACGAGGTCGTATGCCTGGAGACCCCGGAGCCCTTCTACGCGGTGGGTCAGTGGTACCAGGAGTTCCCTCAAACGGAGGACGACGAGGTCCTTCGGATCCTCGACGACGCGCGCGCGAGAGGCGACGAGGAGCGATGAAGGTCGTCACGATCTTCGAGCTGGTGGCGGCCGGATTCTTGATCCTGGTGGGTTTCTGGGTCGCTTACTGGTCGCTGAGGGAGCCGATGGAGGTTCGCTCGACGAGGGAGCGCTTCCTGGTAGCTCTGCACGAGGCCGCCCGGGCGGGTTTCTGGCTGGCGTTGGGAGCGTGGTTCCTGGGACTGGCGCTGATCGAGGAGCCTCAGACGTGGAGGTGGTTCATCCTCGTGCCCATCGGCATGGCTAGCCTGAGGCTCGCCGCCCGAACCTTCCTCGGCATCAGCGAGTAGCGATCATGGCGCCAAGGGTCGTGGCTGTCGAAGCGAAGGATGATGCGGCACCTCTAGAGGCGATGCTTCTGGAGAGCGGTCGTCATGGCGAGAAGTTGGTTCATTGGTGGGAAGGGCACGCTTCGGAGACTGTTGACACGCAGTTGGATACGATCCTGCGCCACCGAGAATGGCGTGCGCATGAAATGGATCTTCCCGATGACTGGGAAGAGGGATACCTAAAGGCTGAGGGCGGAGTCATCCGATTCGAGCACGGACGCCCGCCCGAGTAGGAGGACGGAACCAATACCTTCCGCTACAAAACCGCTTTGATGATCTCGGGGTCGAGGCCCGGGAAGCCCTCCAGGTACTCCTGACGCTCGGCCTTGAAGCGCTCCACGAACTTCCGGTACTCGTCCATCCGTCTCTGGCGCTCGTACAGCCGCCGCGGCTGGATCAGCTCGGGATCGTCGATCCCCGGCACCGACTCGGCGATCTGGTAGCCAAAGTCGTCGTCCTCGGTCCACGAGATGGTCCCCTCGGCGATGGCCTTCACCACCGCACCCGAGTGGGGAATCTTCACCTTCTTCGACCGATCCTCGTCGGGTGTGCCGCCAACCCGGCCGGTGTTCATGAGAAACACGTCCATGGGGTGGGCGTCGAGCAGCTCCAGGAACCGGTTTCCCTGTTGCTCGTGCAACAGCGGGAAGAACGGGTTCGTCCCCGGCACCCGGAGGAACTTTCCTTCCTCGGCCGCACCGCCCGCGGAGGTGCCTGTCGTCTCGCCGAGCATGAAGTACGCCGCGGCCTGGGTTCGGGTGAGCTTGGCTATCGCCGGGATGATGTTCTCGTTCCAGTTCAGGATGAGCAGATAGTCGACCTTCGATAGCTCGCGCGCGTCCTTCACACGCCCGAGATCCTCCAGCCCGAATACCGCCCGCCCGTTCTGCGTGTACGAGGTCTCGAGGAAGTTCACCTGGCCGCTGTCGTCCTGGTACACGTTCTCGAGATACGTGGTCGGCTTGACCACCGCGTTGTAGATGTTGGGCTCGAAGTCGGGATCGAGCGAGAACGTCTTGGCGAAGCACCCGTTCTCCGAGGCGTAGACCTGTCCGTCCGGCATCAGTGCCACGAAGTCGTCCTGCACGGGCAGCGAGTTGTTCTGCGTGGTGAACGTGGTGGTGGTCTTCCCCGTCCCCGACAGCCCGATGATGAGGAACACGCCTTCGTCGCCGTTCGCGGGGACCGACTTGCACCCCGCGTGCAGGGCCAACCCACCGCGGTCGTAGACGATCGTGTTCCACACCCGGAGGCCGCCCTTCTTCGATTCCCCGAAGTAGTCGGAGTTGAGGACGCGGGTCAGGCGGTTCTCGAGATCGACGGCGATAACACGCTCGTTGGGGTAGCCCCGCGCCGGGAGGTTGGGCGTGTAGATGAGCTGGACCTCCGGCTCACCTCCATCCCGCGGGTAGTACAGCTTCTCCTGCATCCCGGCGATGTTCGCGTTGGCCTTCTCGATGGTCAGGCGGGCCGGCGTCTGGAAGTCCTCGACGTTGCCGATGAATCCATCGACCACGATCATCTCGCGTCCCCGGATGTACTCGTCTTGCATCCGGGCGATGCGCTCGTATTCCTCGCGGGTGATGGTCTGGCCCGAGGTGATGCCGGGATCGTCGGTGACGATGTAGGTGCTGCCCGCACTGCGGGAAGTCGCGCGGGTCTGCACGTTCACGTTGCCGAACTCCGTAACGCGAGCGTTCGGCATCTCCTCGGTGAACGCCCGAAGCTCCTCGGGCGATGGGTTGTCGAACACCTTCTTCGCCTGGATGGACATGCACGCTCCTCGGGAACGAGGTTACAGATTGTACCCCAGCGGGAACGGACTTCCCGGCCTACCAGCAGGTCTGCCCGTTTGGGGGCGGTCGGCGCGCGTGTCTAGCGTTCCGACTCGATCGTGAAGTACAGCCGGACCGTGGTTCGGTACCGGGCGATCTCGTTGCCCTCGATCTCAGTGCCCGTGGACAGTACCTCGAGCCTGTTGATGTTGCGGATGGTCCTGGCCGCCTCCCGGAGGGCCTCCCGGGCGGCTTCCCCCCACGACTTGTCGGACACCCCTTCGAGCTCGAGCGTGTTGATGACCGGCATGGTTCCTCCTTCGTGTGCGGCCCGGCGCGCCGGGCCCTCCGTCACCCCGGACGGGTGGATTATCGTTGACCGGACCGCTGGGGGAGAAATCGGTGATATCCGAGGACGAGCTGGTGCGCGCGATCCGCAAGGTGCTCTCGGGCGACGCCCCGGGCGTGGCGATCGGGATCGGCGACGACGCCGCCGTGGTCGATGCCGGCCGGCATCACACCATCCTGACGACGGACATGCTCGTGGAAGGGGTCCACTTCGATCGCGCCTCGGCCTCGGCCCACGACATCGGCCACAAGGCCCTCGCCGTCAACGTCTCCGACGTGGCGGCGATGGGCGGCAGCCCGCGGTTCGGGCTGGTGTCGATCGGGATCCCCCCCGATGTCGAGACTCCGTGGGTGATCGAGCTCTACGCGGGGATCCGTGAAGCGGCCGGCGAGTACGGCCTGGCCGTGATCGGAGGAGACACCAACCGCGCCGGCAAGGTGGTGCTCTCGGTAGCCGTCGTCGGCACTGTGGCCAGGGACCACGCCGTGACTCGGAGTGGCGCCAGTCCGGGGGACAAACTGGTGGTCACGGGAAGCCTGGGGGCCGCGGCGGGGGGCCTCCGGTTGGCCCAGGCCGACCCGCACGAGGTTCGCGAGGCCCTCGCGTCGGACTGGGGCCGCCGCCTGGTCCAGGCCCACCTGCGGCCGGTGGCCCGGGTGGGCGAGGGGGAGACCCTGGCCTCGGCAGGGGCCACGGCGATGATCGACATCTCCGACGGTCTGGCCCTGGACCTCTCCCGGCTCTGTACAGAGAGCGGCGTGGGGGCCACCGTCACGCTGGCGGACGTTCCGGTGGCCGAGGGACTCGAGGACCTGGCCAAGGCGTTCGACGGGAAGCTCGACCCCCTGGAACTAGCTCTCCACGGGGGCGAGGACTACGAGCTGCTCGCCGCCCTGCCACCCGAGGCCGTGGACGGCGCCGCCGAGAAGCTCGCCGAGCGCTTCGGGACGGGGCTGTCCGTGGTGGGGACGGTCACCCCTGAGGGTTTGCAGGCCGTGGGAGAGGACGGCACCGAACGCCCGCTCGAACCGAGGGGCTGGGACCACTTTGCCTGAGCGGACCGAGGCGAGGATCCCACGCGCCTTGACCATCGCCGGCTCGGACTCGGGCGGCGGCGCCGGGATCCAGGCCGACCTCAAGACGTTTCAAGCCCTCGGCGTGTGGGGGATGTCGGCCCTCACCGCGGTCACGGTGCAGAACACCAAGGGCGTGTCGGGGTTCGAGGAGCTCTCCCCCGAGACCGTGGGAGGTCAGATCCGGGCTGTGGTCACCGATATCGGGGTCGACGCCGCCAAGACGGGCATGCTCGCGTCCGCTCCGATCATCGAGGCGGTGGCCGAAGCGGTTCGGGAGACCGGCGTGCCGAACCTGGTCGTCGACCCCGTCTTCGTGTCGAAGCACGGCCACCCGCTTCTGCGGGAAGACGCGGTGGACGCCCTCCGCACGCGCATCGTCTCTCTGGCCGCCCTGGTGACCCCGAACCTGTCCGAGGCCTCTGGGCTCGCCGGCTTCGAGGTTCGAACGGTCCAGGACATGGAGCGGGCGGGACGGGCCATCCTCGAGCTGGGCGCGCGGGCCGTCCTGGTGAAGGGCGGACACCTCGAAGGTGACGAGGCCACCGACCTTCTGGTCACCGCCGAGGGTGTCCAGCCGGTCTCCGCCGAGCGGATCGACACGCCGAACACTCATGGGACCGGCTGCGTCCTGTCAGCCGCGATCGCCGCCTACCTGGCCCGCGGCGAGGACCTCACCGAGGCGGTGCGGAAGGGGAAGACCTTTGTCACCGAGGCCATCCGGGCCAGCCTGCAGATCGGGCAGGGGATCGGGCCGGTGAACCCGTCGTGGGGACTGCAGACGAGGGAACGCTAGCCGAGAGCCCGGCGGGAGGAAGAGGGTCCTAGCGGGCGGGAGGCTTTGGGATGGTGGTCCCGGTCACCCGGCGGATCAGCTTCTGACGCTGTTTGGCGCGGCGCGTGTCCTCGGGGCCGGGCACGGGCAGGCGAACGTCGAGGATCTCGGTCCAGTACTGGCGCGCCACCCCGTTTCCCATGTTCCTAATCATCGGTACCCCTCCCCCCGCCTTGAGGAGGTTCTCGGTAGTTAGACGCGAGGTACCGACACGAGGTTCCTTGGGCTGGTCGGAGGCCTGGGAGTGCGAGTCAGCCGGCTCGCTGAACCTTCCCGGCCTTCAGGCACTTGGCGCAGACGTTCACCCGCCGGGGGGTGCCGTTCACGATCGCTCGGACCCTCTGGACGTTGGGGTCCCACCGCCGGTTCGACCGGCGATGGGAGTGGCTGACCTGCATCCCGAACCCGGGCTTGCGGCCACAGATGTCGCACACGGCTGCCATCGCCCGGCGATGGTAGCAGACGATTGGGGTCTAGCCCGGAACCCGCACGCCTCGCTCGCCGAAGCGGCGGAGGATCCTCTTGCGCAGCTCTCGCTCGAGGTCGGGCTTCTTCCCCGGCCGGGTCTCCGCCACGACCCGCATCGTGACCTGGGAGTTCCCCACTTGCTCGGGCCCCAGGACGGTCGGCCCGGCGAACAGGAGGGCCTCCATCTTCTCTTCCTTGCGGAGCTCCTCGAAGAGCTCGTCGAGGATCTCCCGGACCCCGTCGAGGTCCTCCCCGTAGGCCACGCCGATGTCGACGATGGCCCGGGACCACCCCTTCGACTTGTTCCCGAGGAACTGGATGTTCCCGTTGGGGACCACGAACAGGGTCCCGTCGAATGCCCGCACTGAGGTGGTTCGCAGGCTGAGGTCCTCGACCTTCCCCGAGACGAGCCCGCCCGGCGCACTGATGTCGATCACGTCGCCCACCCCGAACTGGTTCTCGAGCAGGATGAAGAAGCCCGACAGGAAGTCGCGGACCAGGCTCTGGGCCCCGAACGCCAGAGCGATCCCGGCGATCCCGGCCCCCGCGATGAGCGGGCCCAGCATGAGGCCGAGCTCACCCAGCAGGAGCAGGACGGTGACCGTCCACACCACCACTCTCAATACGTAGCTGAGGGCATGGGTCAGCGTGTAGGAACGGCGGAGATTGAATTCCTGGGTGACGCTGTCGACCCCCTCGAGCTTCCGCTGCATCCGGCGCACGGCCAGGCGCCCCAGGAAGAGCAGGAACGCGGCCACCGACAGGATGACCATGATCTTGATTCCATGGCTCAGCAGCCAAGCCCGCGTATCGATGGGCACGTGCGATGCGACCACCATCACGGCCTCCGATGTAATCCCTTCCGGCGACGTATCGTCAAAACGAGCAGCGCTACCAGTAGGAGCGCGGAGGCGCCCAGTACGGCCAGGGTCGGTCCCAGGTTCCTCTCGGCTGCCGGGGGAGCGGGCCCCGCCTCCGGGCCGGCGGTCGGCGATGCCGATGGTGAGAGCGAGGGGAAGGAGGAGCCACCCCGCACCCGAACCGGCGACGCGGTGGTGCGCACGACATCCACGCCGTCGCCCGCCGCGGCACGGACCAGGTAGCGGCCACTCGGGATCGCCGGAACCACCTGCTTCACGGAGACGGGTCCCGTGAGCTGGGGTTGCCAGGGTGTGGACCCCACCACCTCGCCGCCTCGCACGAACTCGAGCCGGACGTTGGCGCTCCGCGAGAGCGTGAGTGACGCCTTCAGCGGGCCGCCCACGCGGGCCCTGCGGCGAGCTGGTCGAAAGTCGGCCGCCTCCAGCTCCGGCGGCGGCGGTGAACCGTGCCGGAGCCGAAGGCGCCGCCCGCCGGTGACCGTCCAGGGCTCCTCGGAGACCCGCTTCCGCCACCGGACCTTGGCCTTTCCGTCCGGGACCACCGTCACCGAGCGCAGGTCGTCGGCGATGAGGACCCGGATGCGGCCGGGAACCTTGACCCGCCGCGGTCGCAGACCACCGTAGTAGGCGGCCAGGATGTCGTCGTAGGCCATGCCTCGTTCGGCCTTGCCGAACGCTCCCCACTGAACCATGCCCACGCCATGGCCCCACCCGCGGCCCTCGAGGAACAGCGTCCGCCCCCTCTGGCGGGCTCGGTACCAGTCGGATGGCACGGTCTGGGGCAGGCGGTAGCCGTCCGGTTTCGACGTGGGGTAGGAGCCGGGCTCGAGGCAGTGGGGCCAGAAGTTCAGCCCGTCGCGGAGTTCGTCGCGGTCGAGCGACACCCTCCGGCCGGCGCCCCGGATCCGGATCTCTCCCCGGTCGAAGATGACCCGGCGGATCCGCCCCCCCGGCCACAGGTCGGCGAAGACCAGGAACCTGCCGAGGTCGGCGAAGGGCATCGCCACTCGCCACCGCGAGAGCGGTGAGGCGCCGTCATCGCGCTCCCGGATGCCTCGGAGGTACGGGAGCGGGCCACCTCCGAACACCCGCTCGTTCCCGAACGTTCGGCCGTTGGAGGTGGAGAAGTAGAGCGTCTCCGCGGGATTGCCCTGATACAGGAGCACCTGTCCCGACGTCTCCTCCACGGCCCGAACCCATCGCTCCCCCCACGGGCCCGCCTCCACCCCCATGCCCGTATAGACCTGGCATGCGGTGGTGGCGCACAGGTCGTAGCGGAGGGCCCGGGCCTCGTCGGAGGGGCGCCTCAGACGCACCATGGCGTAGGTTCGGGCCGCCACCACCTGCGCCTTCAGGGCCTCGACGGGCCATCGCCGGGGAACCTCCGCTATCCCCTTCAGGTAGTCCTCGAAGGGGAGCTCGCCGATCACGAACAGCGAGCCGTTCGATGCCCGGCCGACCTCAACCGTTCCCCTGAATCGAGAATGGAGCACCGGTTGCTGCGGGTCCACGCAGAACGACTGCACCCGCCGATAGGTGCCGTGGACCAGGAGGGAGCCGTCGGGTGGGGCGGTGAAACGAACCCGGCCGGGCCGCCTCGCTGCGGTCGCGGGCTCGTCCCCCAGCGGGGAGCCGGCGATCAGGAGGGAAGCGGCAAGGACAACGGCGACGGGGCGGGCGCGCATCGAGGACAACCTATCAGCGGGCCTCCGAGCAGGTGACGCCTCGACGCCGACGGGTCAGGTCACCTTCTTGATCTCACGACGGAGCATGTCCTCGGTGACGGCACCCTCCCATTCGAACGCCACGTTGCCCTCCCGGTCATAGATGATCGTGACCGGCTGGCCGAGATAGCCGAGCCCGTCGCGGATCTCCCCGTCGGGGTCGAACACGTGCGGGTACGGCCAGTCGAACTCCAGGATGAACGCACGAGCGTCCTCCCGGTTGTCGAGGATATCCACCCCCAGGAACTGCACGTTTCCCTGGAACTCCCGCGCGATCTTCGCCAGGCCTGGAGCTTCCACCCGGCACGGCGGGCACCACGCCGCCCAGATGTTCACGACCACGGGCCTCCCCCGGAGCTGGGCGAGGAGCGATTGGAACCGGACGAGGTCGAACTCGGGCAGGGCCAGGCGGTTCTTCGGGAGCAGGGGAGCGGCGGTCGGTGACGCGACCGTGCCGCCCGGGCGTGGCTCGTCACGCTCGGCGCAGGAGGCGAGCAGCAGGGCGGCGGTTACGGCCGGAACGAGCCAGCGCTTCACACGTCGGGTGTACCATCCTCCGCGAGTTCGAGTGAAGCCACTCTCTCCCTCCTCTCCCGTGTCTGAGGTCGCCGGGTGGGCCCGTCGTTCCCTCCCGGCGCTGTCGCGCCTGGGCATCGAGAGCGTGGCCGACCTCCTCCACCACTACCCCCGCCGCTACATCGACCGATCGGCGGTCGAGCGGATCGGCGACCTGAGGGTTGGGCAAGAGGCGACTGTGATCGCCACCGTCCGTGAGGTACGCCGGGTGTTCACCCGGCGGCGCCGGCAGACCATCGTCACCGTCAGGCTTTGGGACCGGACCGGCTACCTGGACCTTTCCTGGTTCAACCAGGCCTGGCCGGCCACCAGGTTTAAGGAGGGGCAGGAGGTGGCGGCGTCCGGGAAGGCCACGGCGTTCGGGGGCCGTCTGCGGATCCAGAACCCCGCGGTGGAAGTCCTCAGGGGGGGCGAGGCCGACCAGGTCCATACCGGCCGGATCGTGCCGGTGCACCCGGCGGGCGAAGGTGTCTCCACGGGAACCATCCGGCGGCTGGTGCACGATGCGCTGGGCCGGATCCGCCGGATCCCCGACCCGGTCCCACCCGAGATCCGCCGGCGCCAGGAGCTCATGCCGCTCGACGACGCGGTGCGGAAGATCCACTTCCCCGAGGAGCCCGGGGAGGAACGTGCCGCCAGGGAGCGCCTCAAGTTCGACGAACTGTTCGTCCTCGAGCTGGGGGTGGCGTTCCGGAAGCACCGGGTCGAAGCGGAGACCGAAGGAGTTGACCACGACCTCTCCGGCGACCTGGCCGAGCGGTTCGTTGCCGGCCTTCCCTTCCAGCCGACCGCGGCCCAACGGCGGGCCATGGAGGAGATCGCCAAGGACATGGCAGCGGGCCAGCCGATGAACCGGCTCCTCCAGGGGGACGTGGGATCGGGGAAGACCGTGGTGGCCCTGTCCGCATGCCTGATCGCGGTCCAGTCGGGGCACCAGGCCGCGATCATGGCTCCCACCGAGGTACTGTCGGGGCAGCACTTCCGCAAGGTCGCGGAGCTGCTGGCGCCGCTGGGGGCTCGCCGTCTGGACCGAAGCGGTCCGAGAGGCGACTCCGCTCAGGCGGACCTTTTCGCGGAGGGGGACCGGGGCGTTGATGGTCCCACCTACGCCCTGCTGACCGCGTCGGTGACCGGCAAGGAGCGCGCCGGGGTGCTGGAGGCGGCGTCATCGGGAGATCTCGATCTTCTCGTCGGCACCCACGCTTTGGTTCAGGAGGGAGTGTCGTTCCGGGATCTTTCCTTCGCCGTCGTGGACGAGCAGCACCGCTTCGGCCTGCACCAGCGGATCGCCCTGAAGGAGAAAGGCGTCGCCCCAGACGTCCTGATCATGACGGCGACGCCCATCCCCCGGACCCTCGCCCTCACCTACTACGGCGATCTTGACGTGTCGGTGCTCGACGAGATGCCGGCGGGCCGCCAGCCCGTCGAGACCCGCGTGGCCCGGTCCCCGGGACAGCGCACTGCCGCCTACGACCTGGTCCGCGAGCAGGTGGGCGAGGGACGACAGGCCTTCGTGGTGTGCGCCGCTATCGACGAGGACAACCGGCTGGAGGTCCGGGCCGCCGAGAAGGAGGCCGAGCGCCTGGCGAGCGACGTGTTCCCCGACCTCCGCATCGGGCTGCTCCACGGCCGCATGCGCCCGAGAGACAAGGACGGCGTGATGGAGCGGTTCCGTTCGGGCGAATTCGACGTGCTCATCTCCACCACCGTGATCGAGGTTGGCGTGGACATCCCCAACGCCACAGTGATGTTGGTCGAGAACGCGGAGCGGTTCGGGCTGGCCCAGCTGCACCAGCTCCGGGGGCGGATCGGCCGCGGGGCACACCGTTCGTTCTGCGTGCTGTTCGATGAGGCGTCGCCCGAGAACGAGGAGGCCGGGGCCAGGCTGGAGGTGATGGTCCGAACCACGGACGGATTCGAGCTGGCGGACGAGGATCTTCGCCTGCGGGGGGAAGGCACACTGTTCGACATCCGTCAGTCGGGGATGCCCGACCTGAAGCTGGCCCGCCTGGCCTTCGACACGAACCTGGTTCGCCGGGCCCGGAAGGAGGCCTTCGACCTCATCGAGGGCGATCCCGAGCTCTCGGGTCACGCGGAGCTGCGCCGGGAGATGGAGCGGCGCTTCGCCGACTCCATCGACTGGCTGTTCCACTCGTGAGGCGACCCGGACTACGGTTCCTAGCGCCTGTCTTCCGCTCGTATCGCGCTCGAGTCAGGACTCAGAGAGTTAGCAGGCCGAACACGAGAACGAGACGTTAACGCGGTTTCCCTGGCAACCCCCGGAGAAAAGCCCGAACAGGGCGCACCTCGGATCGTTCGGATCGACACCCCCGAGGCCGCAGGTGCAGTCGGTTTCCGAGGCAAAACAGTAGATGAGGAAGGGGTTAGACACGGGGCTAAGCTGGCAGTCCGTGCAGACCCTGAGAATGTTGTCCTCGACGCCGGAACAGGTGACGGAGGTGATCCTGGCGCAGGCCGCTCCGGCGCAGTGAGGCTGACCATAGTCGGCGCAGTCGCCCAAGCACACGTCTTGGCACGGAGAGCAGGCGAACGAGGGCAGATCGAAGTGGGCAATATAGGCACAGCCCTCCTCGCACGAGCCGTACTGGGCGAACGCGGGGGTCCTCACGGACATGATGATCGGAGCCGTCCACGCCACGCCCGTGGCGATGGCGGTTCGCTTCAGAGCCTCCCGGCGATTGATCCGCGAAGCGTTCGTGCCAACCTGGTCAGCGTCCATGCCTACCCCCACCGTCCGATGACCCATCCCACCACGCTGAGCCTAGGCAGCCCCCATTTCCTCGCCATGCGTGATCGGGCGTCAGGTTTCCTGGGCTCCCGCACTCGCGCTACCGTAGGTTATTCGGTAGGTAAACCGGACCGACACATGCTAATGTATACACATGCTTGATCGGCGGCTCCAGATCCTGCTCGACGAGGACCGCTACCGGAGGCTTCAGGCCGAGGCGAAGCGGCGGCGGACTTCCGTTGCGCAGGTCGTGCGGGAGGCCATCGACAAGGCCCTGCCTGCGGACCTGGCGCGGAAGCGGGCTGCGCTCAAAGAGATCCTCGAGGCGGAGCCCATGCCGGTGCCTGAGGACCCTCGCGACCTCAAACGAGAAATAGAAGAGGCGCACGAGCGGCGTGTTCGGTGATCGTCCTTGATACCAGCGTGCTCGCCTACGCGGTGGGCACAGACCACCCGCTGCGAGAGCCCTGCAGAGCGTTGCTGGAGGCCGTGCGGCAGGGAAGCCTTTCGGCATCGACGACTCCGGAAGTTATTCAGGAGTTCGTGCACATCCATTCGTGCCGGCGAGCGAGACACCTTGCCGTTCGCCTCGCACGACGATACGCCGTCGGTCTCGCTCCGCTGCTGCTGACTGAAGTAAGTGATCTCGATCGGGGATTGCGGCTGTTCGAGGAGAACACGGAGCTGGGCGCCTTCGACGCGGTGCTCGCGGCCGTTGCCCTTCGCGCGGGAGCGGAGGCTCTCGTATCCGCAGATCGGGCGTTCGCTTCGGTGAGAGGCTTGAGATTCATCGAACCCTTGTCAGCTGAGTTCGAACGTCTCCTCGCGTAAGGAGGCTGGAGGTGATCCGGTGCGGTTCTGCGTGATGATCGAGGGGCAAGAGGGGGTGACCTGGGAGCAGTGGCTCTCGCTGGCGCTGGCCTGCGAGGAGCACGGGTTCGAGGCTCTGTTCCGGTCCGACCACTATTACTCGGTCATGGACGTTCGGGACCGAGGCTCGACCGATGCCTGGACGCTCCTGGCGGCTCTGGCCGCACGGACGGAACGAGTCCGGCTGGGGACCTTGGTGTCGCCGGTGACGTTCCGCCACCCCACGGTCCTGGCCAAGGCCGCCACCACCGTGGACCACATCTCCGGGGGCCGGGCTGAGGTCGGACTCGGTGCCGGCTGGTGGACCGAGGAGCATCGAACCCACGGCTTCCCCTTCCCCTCCGACCGCGACCGGATGGAGATGCTCGCCGAGCAGCTCGAGATCGTCCACGGGTTGTTCAAGGAGCCGGTGTTCTCGTTCGAGGGTCGCCACTACAACCTGCGAGACTGCCCGTTCGCGCCCAAGCCGGTGCAGGAGCCGCACCTCCCGGTCATCGTGGGTGGGAAGGGCGGTGCCGGGATCGCCCGGCTCGCCGCCCGGTGGGCGGACGAGTACAACACGTTCTTCGTTCTTCCCGACGAGGCTCGGGCGCGGTACGCGCGGGTTCGGGACGCCGTCGATGCGGAAGGTCGCGACCAGGGCACGTTCGTCACCTCTCTCATGACCGGGGTCGTGGTCGGCGCCGATCGCGGCGAGCTGATCCACCGGGTGGAGCGGCTCATGGAGATCGATCCCGAGGACGCCTCATCACCCGACGAGTACTTGGCGGGCCTCGAGGCCCAGGGGGCCGTGGTCGGAACGCCGGACCAGGCGCTGGAGCGGCTCGCGGCCTTCGAGGCGGCCGGGGTCCAGCGGATCATGCTCCAGGACCTCCTCGTGGACGACCTGGAGATGCTGGCGCTGCTGGGCTCCGAGGTCTTTCCGCGGGCGGGATGAAGAGCCATCCCATCTTCGCCCGCGCTTGGGACGTCCTCATGCGGCTGGCGCCTCCTCACGAGAAGAGGAACCGGGACGAGTTGGTAGCGACCGCCTCTGGAACCGTCCTCGAGGTGGGAGCGGGAACGGGCGTCAACTTTCACCGTTACCGTGACGTTCGCCTGGTGGTGGCGGTGGAGCCGGAGCCAACAATGGCGCGCAGGGCACGCCGGCGGGCTGAAGAGGCCACGGCCCCAGTCCGGGTGCTCCGAGGCGTCGCCGAGGCACTCCCGTTCGCGGATGGCGTCTTCGACACCATCGTGGCGTGCAACGTGCTGTGTTCGGTGGCGGACCCGGTCCGAGCCGCCGTCGAGCTGCGCCGCGTGCTCCGCCGCCGGGGGACCATCCGCCTCTACGAGCACGTGCGATCCCTCTCGCCGAGGGCCGGCCGGGCGCAGGATCGGATCCAGCCCGTCTGGAGCGCCGTGGCAGCCGGCTGCCACCCGAACCGCGATCCCGTGGCAGCTCTTCGCCGATCCGGCTTCGAGGTGCGGTACCGCCGGGTTTCGGTGGGGCCGCCGTCGCCGGTCCGGCCCCACGTGCTCGGAACCGCAACGCTCAGATGAGGGTCATCGCCGGCACGGCCAAGGGGACGCGGCTGGCGCCCGTCCCCGGTGGCACCCGGCCACTCTCGGACCGGGCCCGGGAGGGCCTGTTCGCGAGCCTCGGGGCCCGGGTGGAGGGCGCCCGCTGCGCCGACCTGTTCGCCGGGACCGGGGCGGTGGGCATCGAAGCGCTCTCCCGGGGTGCCGCTTCCTGCGACTTCGTGGATTCGGGCGCCGGGGCGATTCGGGCCATCCGGGCCAACCTCAGCCGGACGGGAAAGGAGCGGGCGGCCCGGCTCTACCGTTCTGACGTCCGCCGGTTCCTGGCCCGGGACGCCGCGAGCCCGTACGACCTGGCCTTCCTCGACCCGCCCTACACCTTCCCGCAGCGGGGCCTCGCGGCGGTCCTAGAAGTCCTGGTCAGCAGGTTGGCCCCCGGCGCCACGTTCGTCCTGACCAGGCCGTCGAGGAATCCCAAGGCTGTCGTTCCGCTACACTACGCCCTAGCCAAAAGCCTGGTGTACGGGGACGCCCTGGTCCTCGTCTACCTGGAGGAACGGTGACCCTGACCGCGCTGTGCCCCGGAACCTTCGACCCGGTGACCAATGGGCACATCGACGTAGTCGAACGGGCTGCGGCCCTGTTCGATCAGGTGGTCGTGGCCGTGATCGACAACCCGAACAAGGAGCCCATGTTCACAGTGGAGGAACGGCTGGCGATGCTGAAGGAGGCGGTTTCCGGCGTCTCGAACGTGGAGGTCTCCTCGTTCGGCGGCCTCCTGGTCGACTACGCCCGGGACCGGGGCATCCGGATCATCGTCAAGGGCCTCCGGGCGGTGTCGGACTTCGACTACGAGCTCCAGATGGCTCAGATGAACCGACACCTGTCGGGGATCGAGACTTGCTTCGTCCCCACCAATCCCCAGTGGTCCTACCTGTCAGCCTCCCTGGTCAAGGAAGTCGCGCAGCTCGGGGGCGACGTCAGCGCCCTCGTCCCCGCTCACGTGCTGCCCCTCCTCAAGGAGAAGCTCGGCTAGTGGATATCGCCGCCCGTATCCAGCAGCTCGAGGAGCTGATCTCGCAGGCCAAGTCGATGCCCCTTTCCTCTTCCGTCCTGGTGAACCGGGAGGAGGTCCTGGAGCTCGTGCAAGGGATGCGGGACGCCCTTCCCGAGGAGATCAAGCAGGCCCGGTGGGTGGTCAAGGATCGGGAGGAGCTCCTGGCCAAGGCCCGCCGGGACGCCGAGGGCGTGGTGCAGGAGGGCCGGGGTGAGCAGGCCCGGATGGTTGCCGACCAGGAAGTGGTGAAGGAGGCCCAGCGGGAGGCGGAGCGAGTGTTGGGCGAGGCCAGGGAGGAGGCCCGCCAGATCCGATTGGAAGCCGAGGACTACGTGGATGCCAAGCTGGCCTCGTTCGAGATCACCTTGACCAAGGCCCGGGAGCAGCTGGCCAAGATCGAGGCCCAACTCGGACGGACGCACGAGCAGGTGGAGAAGGGCCGGCAGCGGCTCCGCGGCGCGAGCGTGGCCGAGGAAGAGTTCGGACCCTCAGAGGAGGAGGAGGTGGACGGGTGACGGCCGTCGACGTGCGCGATCTCCTGGACAGCCCGGGATCCTCTCGCCAACTCCATCTGGCGGAGCGATTCGAGGATCTCGAGACCGAGCTCGGCGAGGCCTCGCCGGAGGTCCCGCTCCGCATCGACGTGCTGCTCGAGAGCGTTCTGGAGGGGATCCTGGTGAGCGGCCCGCTCTCCGGGCGGATCGACTACCGGTGCGCCAGATGCCTCACGCCGTTCTCCGGGGATTTCCGGGTCGAGGTGACCGAGCTGTTCGCCCGTGAGCCGACGGCCGATGACGACGACTATCCCGTGCGAGAGGGCGCCATCGACCTCGAGCCGATGGTCCGGGACGCCGTCCTGCTGGCCATGCCGTTCTCCCCCCTGTGCCGGGAGGACTGTCAGGGTCTGTGCGAGCGCTGCGGGGGCGACCGGAACGTGGGGGAGTGCACCTGCCCGCCCCCGGCGGATCCTCGGTGGGAGCCTCTGAGCCGCTGGGGCTGGACGCGCGCCTGAGACAGGACTGACCCGAAAGGAGCGATGTGGCGGTACCGAAGCGCAAGAAGTCTAGGGCCAGGACGGCTCATCGCAAGGCCCAGTGGAAGGGCACCCTTCCCACCTACAGCACGTGCCCGCAATGCCATCAGCCCAAGCTTCCCCACCGGGTGTGCCCCAACTGCGGGTACTACCGGGGCCGGCAGGCCGTGGAGATCGAATAGGGGATCGTTTGCTGAAACAGCTTCGCCGCCTGGAGCAGGCTCTGGGTACGCGGTTCCGCGACCGGAGGCTGCTGGAGACGGCGCTGACCCATCGTTCGTACGCCTTCGAGCGCGAAACCGGGATCACCAACGAGCGTCTCGAGTTCCTTGGGGACGCCGTGCTCGGGCTGGTGGTGACCGACCTCGCCTACCGATCCTTTCCCGACCTGCCCGAGGGCGAGCTCGCCAAGCTGCGGGCGGCTACCGTGAACATGACCACCCTGGCGGAGGTGGCCCGGGAGCTGGGCTTGGGCGAAGAGATCTTCCTGGGGCGGGGGGAGGAGCAGTCCGGCGGCCGGGACAAGACCAGCATCCTGGCGGACGCCATGGAGGCCATCCTCGGTGCCGTGTACCTGGACCGGGGCCTGAAGGCTTCGTGGCGGGTCATCGAGCACCTGTTCTGGCCCCGCATGGCCGCGTATGCCCGCGGCGAGGGAGAGCGCGACTACAAGACCACCCTCCAGGAGGTGGCTGCCCAGGAGATCGGGAGCGTCCCCCAGTACCGCGTCCGTGAGGAGGGCCCCGACCACGCGAAGGAGTTCACCGCCACCGTGCTCCTGGCGGGGAAGCCGTTCGGCACGGGCCGAGGACGCTCCAAGAAGGAGGCCGAGCAGCGGGCCGCGCGCGAGGCGTTCGATCGCCTCACCCGGGAGGGCCCCGGAGAGTTGGCCGACCGGGGCGCGGGCAAGGGCCACGGCCGGGTGGGGGAGGCAGGGTGAGGGTCGAAGAACTGGGGAGGAAGGATTAAGTGGAGCTGCCAGAGGTCGAGGTCCTCCGGCGGGACCTCGAGAAGGACGTGGTGGGCCGGCGCATCGCCGCCGTAGAGGTCAAGCGGAGCAAGAACTCCCGGCGGGTCATCCGTCGTCACAAGGCTCCCAAGGAGCTCCGAGACCGGCTGGTCGGAAAGAAGATCACCAAGATCGACCGGCGCGGGAAGTACATCCTCTTCCATCTCGACGACGGCGACGTCCTGGTGGCCCACATGGGGATGAGCGGCAGGTTCCTCCGAGGGAACAAGCGCGTGGCCCCGGTCCTGCACACGCATGTGGTCATCACCTTCCAGCAGGGAGGCGACCTGCGGTTCATCGACCCCCGGACGTTCGGCGAGCTGTTCGTGGCCCACGGCAATGAGCTGGGGAAGGTGTCCGAGCTTGCTCACATCGCCATCGACCCTCTGGAGACCACGTTCACGTGGCAGCAGTTCTCCCACATGTTGGCCGAGCGGAAGTCCAAGTTGAAGCCCCTGCTCATGGACCAGAAATTCGTCTCCGGGCTGGGCAACATCTACTCCGATGAGGTGCTGTTCGCGGCGGGGCTGCGTCACGACCGGATGTCGGACGAGCTCTCCTCGCAGGAGGTCCGGCGCCTCTACCGCGGCATACAGGAGGTGGTCCAGGAGGCCATCCGGTTCCGAGGAACCACGCTCGATGACGAGGCCTACGTCGACCTGTACGGCAAGCCCGGCGAGTACCAGAGCGAGCTGAAGGTGTACGGCAGGCAAGGGGAGCCGTGCCGGCGCTGCCGGACCCCCATCGACACGGTCCGGATCTCCAACCGGAAGTCCTATTTCTGTCCGCAGTGTCAGAGCTGACCACTGCCGTCGCGGTTGTGGCGATTCGGATTTAGACCCAGGGGACTCGCACCGATAAGGAAGACGTGGTCCCCGATCCAGCGCCCCACGACGACGGACAGTCCCCGGCTGCGCCCGAGGACCCGGACGAACTCGCCCCTGACCAGGAGATCGCTCCCGAGCCCGAGGCCGAGATCGTGTCGGAGCCCGAGCTAGCGGTCCGACGGAGGCGGCCGCTCCAGCGCCGGCTGCGCCGGGCCCGGGTTCGGGCCAGATTCGCTCTCCGGCAGGCCGGCCGGTCGGTGCGTGGATCGGCGCGCGGGTCCGCGGCACGGGTAGGGCGAGGCCTTCGGATGATCCGCCGCGCGGTGTCCGTCGCGCGCCTCTCCCCTGCCCCGATCGCTCTTGTCGCTGGGTGCGGAGCGTTCATCGTGGCCGTATCCGTGGCTCCGATCTCGAGCGGCCTCCGGCTGGCCGGTTGGCTGGCGTCCGGCGGCGTGGCGCTCCTCGGCGTGGCCGTCGCCGTCTACGCGGAGCGGGCACTCCGCTCGGCCTCCAGGGCCCGTCAGATGATCCGGTACGCCAGGGATCTCATCGTGGTGGCGGGCGAGCAGGGAGTGATCCGGGAGCAGAGTTCCTCCGGTGCCGAGGTCCTGGGCTACGCCCCCCGGGAGTTGGTCGGGCTGAATCTCCTCGCGCTCTCGCACCCCGACGATGCCGACGCGGCGGGCCGACTACTCGAAGCGGCCGCGACGTCTCCCGGGGATGGGTTCAGCGTCGAGCTTCGGATGCGCCACGCGGACGGCTCCTGGCGGTTCGTGGAAGCGCGGGCCCGGAGCCTCCTCGACGAGCCCGAGGTCGGCGGGATCGTGGCGATCTTCCGCGACGTCACCCAGCGCCGGGCTCTGGAGGACGAGGTTGCGCACCGCTCGTTCCACGACCCCCTCACCGGGCTTGCCAACAGGGCTCTGTTCAAGGATCGCGTCGAGCATGCCCTCACCCGGCGGGGAAACCCGCTCCCGGCGGTCCTGATCGTCGACCTCGACGGATTCAAGGCGGTCAACGACAGCCTGGGGCACGCCGCCGGCGATGATCTCCTCGTGATCGTGTCCCAGCGCCTCCGGGAATGCGTCCGTCCCGAGGACACCGTGGGGCGCCTGGGAGGCGACGAGTTCGCCGTGCTGCTCGACGACGTGGCCGACCCCCGCGACGTGAGCAACGTGGCTCGACGGATCATCCGGTCCATGCAAGATCCTTTCGTCGTTGGCGACAAGGAGGTCTTCGTGACGGCGAGCGTCGGGGTGGCCGTCCACGAGACCGAAGGGGTGGACCAGCTCTTTCGGGACGCGGACGTTGCCCTGTACATGGCCAAGGCACAGGGGAAGGGCCGCTACATGGTCTTCGACCTTCGGGCGCACTCCGGAGCCATCGAGAGCCTCCAGCTCGAATCGGACCTCCGCCGGGCCGTGGAGCGCGGCGAGTTCGTCCTCCACTACCAGCCCGTGGTGGAGCTGCGAAGCGAGCGGATCGTCGGCGTCGAAGCCCTTTTGCGATGGAACCATCCCGAGCGAGGGCTCCTCCAGCCGCAGGAGTTCCTGCCGCTGGCCGAGGACTCCGACCTCATGGTGGACATCGGCCGGTGGGTGGTGGACCAGGCGTCCGCGCAGTCTCGGAAGTGGCAGCGCGTCTTCCCCGTCGACCCCCCGCTGTCGGTCAGCGTCAACCTCTCGGCCACCGAGCTTCGCACCGGTTCCGTGGTCGAGGAGCTCGCCCGAGCCGTGGCGGAATGGGGGCTCGAGCCGGCCAATCTCGTCTTGGAGTTCAGCGAAACCATGCTGCTCGGCGACGCGGAGTCGACCATCTCCGTCCTCAAGGAGCTCAAGCAGCTGGGAGTGAAGCTGGCCGTGGACGATTTCGGCGTCGGGCAGTCGTCGCTGGCCCAGCTCAAGAGGTTCCCGGTAGACGTCCTGAAGATCGACCCGTCGTTCGTCGACGGCCTGGACCGCGGGCCGGAGGATTCCGCTCTGGCCCGGGCCATCGTGCGACTCGCTCAGGTCCTCCGGCTCGAGGTGGTGGCGGAGGGCGTGGAGCGCGAGGAGCAGGTGACGGCGCTTCGGGAGATCGGCTGCCAGATGGCCCAGGGCTTCCTGTTCGCCCGACCCCTCGACGAGCCCACTATGACCGCGGTGCTCGAGCGGGCCGCGGCCGCCGGGAAACTGGGTCCCCCGCCGAAGCGAACGCATGCGCCGGCGGCGCCGAGCGCCGGCCTCGCCCGCGGCGCCTGATCCACGTTCCTCTCTCGGCCTCGAGATGCTCCGTTATGCTCGCCCCGTGGTTCGTGCCCACGTGTTCGTCTCCGGAAATGTGCAGGGCGTGTTCTTCCGCCAGAAGACGATGGACCGGGCGCGGTCCCGGGGCGTGTCGGGCTGGGTGAAGAACCTTCGGGACGGGCGGGTGGAGGCGGTGTTCGAGGGTTCCGAGGACGCGGTGGACCAGATGGTGGAGTGGTGCCGCGAGGGCCCGCCGTGGGCGGAGGTCGCCGAGATCGAGGTGACACGGGAGGAGCCCGAGGGCCTCGACGCCTTCGAGGTCCGCTTCTAAAGCGGATTTCGAGTCCGCCGAGAATGCTAACCGTGAATATCGGAAGCCGACGCCTGATGGCACTCTCGGGAGCTGCCGTTCTCCTCGTTGCTGTGGTTGCAGTCTCCGCGACATTCTGGGCTTCGAGCAGCACACCATGCCATACGGCTTTCGTCCTCGAACAGCCGGTCGAAGTCAGCGTCGCCCTGAACGCCATTGAGGACTCTGAGGCGGTGCCAGTGACTGTATGGCTCAAGTCAGCTCAAGGCACGTCGGGTGGTGTGTACGGAGAGGACCTGTCTATTCAGGAGATAACAGGAGAGATTGAAGCTACGGAAAGCCGCTTCGGACATACCCGCATAACGGCGTTCCGGTTGAAGGGGATCGTTGGCGTCGAGTCCTTGGGATCGCTCGCCTCTTCCATCCAGTACCAGCTCGTCGTTCATCAATCGGCCGTGGTCACCGCCCCCGATCTGAAGGGGGATCCACCCATTCACATTGTGAAGGCCTTCGGTAGCTGTTAGGCCCTCCCTGGTGATCCCGGGTCGCTTCCGGGAATCGGACCCTTCTCGCTGGTAGCATCCCCGAGATGTTCCTGCGCTCGCTCACCCTCCGCGGGTTCAAGTCCTTCGCCGATAGGACCGTCCTCGAGTTCGGTCCCGGCATCGCCGCCGTGGTCGGTCCGAACGGCTCCGGCAAGTCCAACCTCGCCGACGCGATCGCCTGGGTCCTGGGCGAGCAGGGCCCTCGGGCGCTCCGCGGTGCGCAGATGGCCGACGTCGTCTTCGCGGGGAGCCCGGGCCGCTCGGCACTCGGGATGGCCGAGGTCTCCTTGGTCATCGATAACAGCGCCGGCCTGATCCCGGTGGAGGCGTCCGAGATCGAGGTCGCCCGGATGGTGTATCGCTCGGGCGAGAGCCAGTACCTGATCGGCGGTGAACCCTGCCGGCTGCTCGATATCCAGGAGCTCCTCTCGGACACCGGCATCGGCCGCGGGCTGCACACGGTGGTGAGCCAGGGGCACCTCGAGGACGTGCTCGTCGCCCGGCCCGAGGAGCGGCGGCAGATGATCGAGGAAGCCGCGGGGATCGCCAAGCACCGGAGGCGGAAGGAGCGGGCCCAGCGCCGGCTGGCCTCCCTGGAGCAGGACCTCCTTCGTCTTCAGGACGTGGTGGCCGAGGTGCGCCGCCAGCTCAAGCCGCTCAAGCAGCAGGCCGAGGTGGCCCGGCGGCACGAGACGCTCTCCGAGGAAGCCGCAACCCTCGCGTGGAAGCTCGCCGCGGCGCGGTTGCGGGACCTGTACGCGGAGCGGGAAAGACGGCGCTCTGGCTGGGAGGAGGGCCAAGCCCGCCGCAACCACGCCCAGGGTCGATTGGACGCGCTGGACCGGGAGATCGCGGAGGCGCGTGAGCGCCTGAGTGTGTCGGAGCGTGACCTGGCGGAGGCGGAAGCGGCGCAGGAGCAGGCTCTGCGAGGGCGGCTCGCCGGCGAGGTCGCGCTCCGAGAGGCCGTCCGTGCCGAGGGCGAGGCGCGGGCTCGCGCGGCCGCCGGGGCGGGAATCTCCGGACGGCTGTTCACCACGGAGGAGGAAGTCCGGCGCACCGAGGCCGCGCTCGCGGACGCCGTGGCCGCACTGGCGGTCAAAGAGGTCTCTCTCGAAGAGGCGGAGCGGGTCTTCGTAGCTGCGCGGGACGCGCGCAGAGAAGCGGAGGACGAGCGGCGCCGCGCCCAGGAGGCCGCCGGGGCCCGCCGGGCTGAGCTGGAGACCCTGGGACGCACCCTTCGTTCCGCGGAGGCAGAACGGGCGCGGCTAGCTTCGTCTCTGGAGGAGCTGGCCCGGAAAGAGGCCGGCATTCGGGTTGAGCGCGAGTCGGAGGGGGCGGAGGTGGAACGCCTCGACGCGGAGGAGACCCCCCTGGCCGACCGGCAGCGCGGCCTGGAGCGGGAGCGGGATCGGCTGTCCGCGGACTCCGGTGAGATCGAGGCCCGGGTGCGGGCCCTGGAAGCCTCCCGCGAGGTCCTGGTGGTGAAGCGGAAGGCCATGGCGGACACCCCAGGGAAGAGGTTCCTGGCTCGCGGCGGCGAGCGGGCCCTGGGCCTGCTGATCGATCTGCTCGAGGTCCGCCGGGGGATGGACCGCGCCGTGGCTGCCGCGCTTGGCTCGCTCGCCGACGCTGTGGTGTACGACGACCACGGCCGGGCCGTGGCCGACGCCCCCCGGGCCCGTGGAGCCACGCTCGCCGTGACCGGAGCCGCCGGCGGGGGGTTCGTGGTTCCCCGTGAGCGGAGCCTGCTCTCGTTCGTCCGTCCGGACCCCCGGGTGGCCGGGGTCGTGGCCGGCGCCCTGCGCCACGTCTACCTGGCGGCCGACCCGGATGAAGCCCTCGCCAAGCACCGCCGCTATCCCGCCGCCTCGTTCGTGACGCCGGACGGCGTGCTCGTCGGCCCCGGCTTGGTCCGCACCGCGCCCACGCCCACCGAGGACGAGCTGGCCGCTCGGCGTGAGGAAGTGGCGGCAGTCAGAGATCTGGCCCGGTCCCGCAAGGAGCTCGAAGGGAAGCGCGGGGAGCTGGAGACGGTCGCCACCGAGTTGGCGCAGGTTTCCGAGGGGCTGGCGGCGACCGACGCGAAGATCACTGAAGTCGCCGAGCGCATGGGAGCGCTCGGTGTGGAGCTCGCCGGCGCCGATCGGGAGCGGACGCTCTTGGCCGAGCGGCTGGGTGGGGTCGAGGAACAGATCCGGGCCACCCGGGCCGCGCTCGCCGACGTCTCGCCCGAGAGCAGCGAGCTTCCTCCGATGCCCGCGCACGCCGAGCCCCCGGTGACCCTGCGCGTGGAGATCGAGGCCCTCCGTCGGGAGCGAGCCCGCCTCGAGGCCGGGCTGGCCCGGTCGCGTGCCGAGCTCGACCGGCTGCGGGCCGAGGATCCAGAAGCCCTCGCGGCCCATGCCGAGAACGCCATCCGCGATCTCGCCGCGGCCGAGGCGGTGCTCCAGGAAGCCGAGCAGCGAGCCGACGAGGTCGGCACGGCGCGAGAGGAAGCCACCCGACGGGTGGGCGAGGACCGGGCCGCCGAGACGCGGGCCAACGAAGCTTGGCGGGAGGCCGCCGCCCTGCTCCAGCGGGTCCGCGACGAGTACGAGGACGAAGACCAGGTCCGCCGGGACAGCGAGCGGCGGGTCGAGGAGGCCGAGCGCCTCCTGGCCGAGGGCCACGAGAAGGACCCTCGGGCAGCCGTTGAAGAGCTCGATCAGGACGACACCGTGGAGTCGCTGGATCGCCGATCCGACCTCGTGTCTCGGCGCTTGGGACTGCTCGGACGGGTGAACCTGGTGGCCGGCGAGGAGTTCAACGCCCTCCAGGAGCGCCACGACTTCCTCCAGCGAGAGACCGAGGACGTGAAGGCTGCCCGGGCCGATCTGGCGCAGGTGGTCAGAGAAGTCGATCGCAAGATCGTGGAGATCTTCGACTCGGCCTACCGCGACGTGGCCGGCGAGTTCACCCAGGTGTTCGCGACGGTGTTCCCCGGAGGCGAGGGGAAGCTCACCCTGACCGAACCGGAGCGGCTCCTCGAGACGGGCGTCGAGATCGAGGCCCGGCCGGGGGGAAAGCGAGTGAAGCGGCTGACGCTGCTGTCCGGTGGCGAGCGATCGCTCACCGCGCTCGCGTTCCTGTTCGCGATCTTCCGCGCGCGGCCCTCGCCCTTCTACCTGCTCGACGAGGTCGAGGCGGCGCTCGACGACCGCAATCTGGTTCGGTTCCTCGACCTGGTGAAGGAGTTCGCCGGGAGCTCGCAGGTCCTCCTGGTGACCCACCAGAAGCGCACCATGGAGGCCGCCGACGTCCTGTACGGTGTGTCCATGGGCCGCGATGGCTCGTCGGCGATCATCGCGCAGCGTCTGTCCGAGGTGCCGGCCCGCCGCTAGTCCTCATGCCGAGCGGGGTCGGAGTGGAAATCGTCGTCGTCGTCGCGCTGCTCGTCATCCTGATCGCGGCGTTCGTGGTCGGGTTGCGATTGCGCGGCCGCCCCGAGGTCCCGGCCGCCGCCCCGGCTCGAGCTCCCACCGACCTCGCCGCTCGCGTCCATGACCTGTTCAAGGGAGAACGGGTCACCGACGCGGACTGGGAGCGACTGGAGCGGGCCCTCGTCCAGGCAGATGCGGGAACGAAGGCGGCCCGCGAGATCGTGCGGCGGGTGCGCGACCGGTACGAGCCGGGTACCGACCCCCAGGACCTTCTGGTCGCAGAGCTGGCCGAGCGGTTCGAGGGTGACCCGGGGCTCTCGCTGCCGGGGCCTCTGGCGATCGTGATGGTGGTAGGGGTCAACGGGACCGGCAAGACGACCACTATCGGGAAGCTCGCCCGTCATTTCCGAGAGCGCGGTCGTTCGGTGGCGCTGGCTCAGAGCGACACCTTCCGGGCCGCGGCCGGAGAACAGCTCTCCGTGTGGGCGGAACGCGCCGGCGCCGACCTGGTGGCGCAAGAGCGTGGCGCGGACCCGGGTGCCGTGGCGCACGACGCCGTCGAAGCGGCCATCGCGCGGGGCCGAGACGTACTCATCGTCGACACCGCGGGCCGCATCCACACGAAGCAGCCTCTGATGGACGAGCTGACGAAGGTCCGCCGGGTGCTGGAGAAGGCTGCCGGGAAGCCCCCGGATGAAGTACTTCTGGTGGTCGACGCCACCACCGGGCAGAACGGCATCGCCCAGGCCAGACGGTTCGTCGAGGCGGTGGGCGTGACAGGGATCGCCCTGACCAAGCTCGACGGCACAGCGAAGGGCGGGATCGTGGTGGCCATCCGCGAGGAGCTGGGCGTGCCGGTGAAGGTGGTGGGCACCGGTGAGAGCATCGACCATCTCGCCGTGTTCGAGCCCACGGCGTTCGCCCGGTCCCTGGTTAGAGGCTGATGCGTCCTCGGCCGCTCGAGGCTACAGCACCGGTTCGGGGGCTGGACGGTGAGGAAGCCGGACCCGGAACGTCGTGCCCTCCCCGACTTCGGATGACACGCGGATCTCGCCGCCCATCTCGTCCACGATCCTCTTGCTGATGTAGAGGCCGAGCCCCACTCCGTTCTGCTCTCGCGTCATCGGGTCCCCCACCTGATGGAAGCGCTCGAAGATCCGGGACAGCTCCTCCGTCGGGATCCCCGCCCCGCGGTCGACGACCGTGAACTCGAGGGCATTCCCCGGCTTCTCGGCCCCGAGGACGACGGGGGCATCCGGCGGGGAGAACTTCACCGCGTTCTCCAACAGGTTGTGGAGGACCTGCTCCACCCGATCGGGGTCGAAGCGAGAGATGATCGGCTGGTCCGGGAGCCGGAGCTCGATCCGCCCGCCGCCGTCGAAGAACGACGCCACCCGCCTGAGGAACGGCGCCACCTCGACGTCGCGGATCTGGAGCTCCAGCCGGCGAGCCTCGACGCGCGAGACCACGAGGAGATCGTTCACCAGCCGGGCCAGCCGCTCGCTCTGGGAGTCGATGATGTCGAGGAAGTCCTTGGCCTCCACGCTGCTCAGCCGATCGAGCTGGTGGGTAAGCGTCCTGACGAAACCGCGGATCGCCGTGATCGGGGTCCTCAGCTCGTGGCTGGTGATGGCCACGAACTCCGAGCGCATCCGGTCGAGCTCCTGGAGACGGCGGACGGTCTCGTCCCGCTCCGCGAGGAGCACGGCCTGAAGGGCGACCAACGCCACCTGCCCGGCGAGTCGAGTGAACGATCTCAATGCGTCCGCGTCGAACCGCTCGGACTCCCGCGTGTAGGTGACGATCACCCCGATCAACAGGCCACCGACGTGCATGGGGGAGGCCATCGCGCCGGTCGCACCCCGAGGTAGCTCCTGGATTCCTGAGCGGGACCCGCCGACCAGTTCCGCGTGACCCGTCTCGGCCACCCTTCCCACCAGGCCCTCCCCGAGTGTCCCGGTCGTGCCGGCGAGCCTCGCCGCCAGGCCTCGGGCCGCCCGGCACCTGACTCGACCGTTCTCGACCATATAGATGGCCAACCCGTCGTAACCGAGGTGCCGGGTGATCGCCTCGGCCATCGACTGGAGCGCCTGCTCGGGATCCCGCCCGGCCACCCCGGCCAGGACGGTCTCGTGGAACGTTGCCAGCTCCCGCCTGCCCTCGGCCTCCCGGGCCGCCAGCTCCTCGAGGGCCCGGGCCCGCTGGTCGGCCTCCGCGGCGCGGAGGGCCAGCGACCGAGCCATGACCCCTGCGACCAGCGCGATGATGGCCAGGACCCCCACGCGGAACGTGGCCGCCTGGAGCATGAACTCGTACCGCGGCGAGAGCGCGTCGACGTAGGCTTCCCGAGCCAGCTCAGAGACGAGGGCCAGGGCGATGGTGGCCACGGCCCCCCGCAGTTGGTACCGAAGGGCGCCCTCCATCGGGAGGACGTACATGAGGACCCAGGTGGTGTCGCCCGGATCGTACGAGTAGATCCACGACACGGCCACGACCACGGCCACGTCGAGGCCGAACGCGCCGAAGCCGATCAGCCGGAGGGTCCGGGATGCCGTAGTCCGGGAGGCCAACCGGGTGATGACCAGGTTTCCCACGGCCAGGACGCCGAGCAGGGCAAGGGTGAGAGGGATGACGTAGCTGGGCTGGGCCTGGGGAGAGATGGCCACCTGCCACGTCTGGAACAGGCCGAACGCGACCGCGAACCACCGGATCCGCGCCAGGCCGAGCTCCAGCCTTCGCAGTCCCAGCAACGCTTGGCCGTTCTCCCGCCCCACCACGCCTCCCTTGCGAGGATCGCCCAGACAAAGTGGTGGCGCCTCTGAATACCCCGCGCCGTGAGCTCGGTAAATAGCCCGATGTAACCAGCCGCTACACTGGCGGGGCCATGTTCGAGCAGCTGACCGACCGTCTCGGTGCGGTCTTCAAGAAGCTCCGGTCCCGCGGCAAGCTCCACCCGAAACAGGTCGACGCGGCCCTGGACGACATCCGGGACGCGCTCCTCGACGCCGACGTGGCCGTTGAGGTGGCGGACGACCTTGTCGACCGGGTGCGCACACGATCGCTGTCGGAGGAGGTCATGCGGAGCCTGACCCCCGGCCAGCAGGTGGTGAAGGTGGTCCGGGACGAGCTCACCGCCACCCTCGGCGGCGAGCATCGAGCGTTCGTCCTCCCTCAGGCCTCACCCGCGGTGGTGATGTTGGCCGGGATCCAGGGGTCGGGGAAGACGACGACCTGCGCCAAGCTTGCCCTGCACCTCAAGGAGAAAGGCCATCGCCCGCTGCTCGTCGCGGCCGACCTCCGCCGCCCCGCGGCCATCGAGCAGCTGTTCACGCTGGGCGGGGAGATCGGCGTCCCCGTCGTTTCCGACGGGAAGGATCCGGCCAAGGTGGCGAAGGCCGCCGTGAAGCAGGCGAAGCGCGACGGCCAGGACGTGGTGATCGTGGACACTGGAGGCCGGCTCCACGTCGACGAGGAGATGATGCGTGAGGCCGAGCGGGTTCGGGAGGCTATCCGGCCCCACCACGCGCTGATGGCGGCCGACGCCATGACCGGACAGGATGCCGCCGCGCAGGCCCGAGAGTTCATGCGCCGAGTGGACCTCACCGGCTTCGTGCTCACGAAGCTCGACGGCGACGCGCGGGGCGGCGCAGCGCTCTCCGTCACCCAGGTCACCGGGCGGCCGATCTTCTTCGTGGGCGTGGGGGAGCGCCAGGCCGACCTGGAGCTCTTCCACCCCGACCGGATGGCTTCCCGAATCCTGGGGATGGGCGACGTGCTCTCCCTGGTCGAGAAGGCCGAGAGGGAGATGGACGCGGAGACGGCGCGCGAATCGGCCGAGCGCATGATGCGTGCGGAGTTCAGCCTGGAGGACTTCCTGGTCCAGCTCCGCGAGGTCAAGAAGCTCGGGCCGCTTCAGGACCTGCTGGCCATGCTGCCCGGGGTGCCAGGGGCGGGCCAGCTCAAGGACCTGCAGATCGACGATCGGGAGCTCGTCAAGGCGGAGGCCATCATCTCGTCCATGACCGTGGGGGAGCGACGCAACCCGTCTATGATCGGAGGCGGCCGGCGAACCAGGATCGCCCGCGGCAGCGGGACTTCGGTCAACCAGGTCAATGCGCTCCTCAAGCAGTACGAGGAGGCCAAGAAGATGATGAAGCGGCTCACTGGGGGGAAGATGCGGATCCCTGGGATGCCCAAGATCCCCGGCCTGTAGCGGCTAAGGTAGCGAGAGCAAACATGGTGAAGATCAGACTGATGCGCATGGGGGCGAAGAAGCGCCCCTTCTTTCGGGTCGTGGTTGCGGACTCCCGGAGCCCCCGCGACGGTCGGTTCATCGAGAACATCGGCCGGTATCATCCGCTCTCCGAGCCTTCCGTGATCGAGATCGACGAGGAGCGTGCCCTGCATTGGCTCGGGGTCGGCGCGCAGCCCACCGACTCGGTGCGGAACCTGCTCGTCAAGGCCGGGATCTGGGAGAAGTTCTCGACCACCCCCATCGAGAAGCCGAAGGCGGGCGCGCGAACGACGGCGGCGCGCGCCTCGGCAGCCAAGGCGGCAGCGGCGAAGGCTTCCGCGCCCGCGGAGACTCCGGCGAAGGCCCCGGCCCCCGCCCCGGCAGAGATTGCCGCGGCGGAGCCCGAGCCGGAAGAGCCAGCGGCCGAGGAGGCACCGCCGGAGCAGGCCGAAGAAGAGGCCCCTCAGGAAGAGGCCCCTCAGGAAGAGGCCGCTGCCGAGGAGGAGCCCGAGGAGTCCGCCGAGAGCGGAACCGAGGAGGAGGACGCCGGGTCGTGAAAGAGCTCCTCGAGTACGTGGCCCGCCACGTCGTGGACGATCCAGAAGCCGTGGAGGTCACGGCGGTCGAGGGCGAGCGGTCCGTGATCCTCCAGCTCCGGGTGGCCCCCGACGACATGGGCAAAGTCATCGGCAAGGGCGGACGGACGGCGCGGGCCATCCGGAGCATCGTGCGCGTGGCCGGCACCCGCCAGGGTGTCAGCACGCTCGTTGAGATCGTGGAGTGAAGGACCTGCTCGCCGTGGGCCTGATCACTCGGGCCCACGGGGTGAGGGGCGAGGTCGCCGTCAGGCCACTGACCGAGGTCGAGTCCCGCTTTCAGCCGGGCTCCCTCCTGCTCCTCGGCCCGGAGGGCGAGCGGCGGATGACCGTGGGATCGGTCCGGGGTCCCCATCATGGTCGGCTCCTGGTCCGGTTCCGAGAGGTGGGCGGGCGCGAGGAGGCCGAGGCGATCCGTGGCCAGGTGCTCCTCGTTGACTCCCGGGAGACGCCCGCCATTCACGAGGCCGACCGCTTCTGGGTCCACCAAGTCGTCGGGCTGGAGGTCCGGACGGAAGACGGCGGCCTACTCGGGCGGGTGCGGGAGGTCCTCCACAACCCGGCGAACGACGTGTGGGTGGTGGAAGGCGTCCGGGGCGAGATCCTCCTTCCCGCGATCCGGGAGGTCGTCGCCGGCGTGGACCTTGCGGGCGGACGGGTGGTGATCCGGAAGGTCCCCGGCCTCCTCGAGGAGACCGGGGAAGCCTGAGTCACCCGGCGAGAGGAGCGAGTCGGTGCGGGTCGACGTCTTCACCATCTTCCCGGGGATCTTCCAGGGACCTCTGCGTGAGAGCCTGCTGGGGAAGGCGATCGCCGGAGGCCTGGTCGACGTACGGGTGCACGACCTTCGCGATTTCGCCACGGACCCCCACCGTCAGGTCGACGACGAGCCATACGGTGGCGGGCCGGGGATGGTCATGAAGCCGGAGCCCGTCTTCCTCGCGGTCGAGTCGCTGGAGAAAGGCCCGAAGCGCGTGATCCTGCTCTCCCCGGCGGGACGCCGCCTCGACCAGTCCCTGGTTCGCGAACTGGCGGTCGAGCCCTGGCTGGTCCTGGTGTGCGGACGATACGAGGGCGTGGACGAGCGGGTCGTGGAAGGGCTTCTCACCGAGGAGATCTCCATCGGCGACTACGTTCTCTCGGGGGGCGAGATCCCCGCGCTCGTGGTGCTCGAGGCGGTGAGCCGGCTGGTGCCCGGCGTGGTGGGCAAGGAGGAATCGCTGCGCCAGGAATCGTTCGAGGCCGGGCCGCTCGACCATCCGCATTACACCCGTCCCAGCGAGTTCCGGGGTCTGGCCGTGCCGGAGATCCTGCTCTCCGGAGATCACGCCCGGATCGCCGAATGGCGGCGCCGCGCCGCCCTGGAGAAGACGAGGCGGAACCGACCCGACCTGCTGCCACCTGGGGCCTGACCGGGTCCGGCCGGTCCGAGGGGGTCCAGGGGGAAAGTGGCGAGGTGGTCCCCGCGGATCGCAGCGAGCGAAGCGAGCGAGATCCGTGGGGCGCCCAGCAGCCCCGCGAGGCGAAGCCGAGCGGAACCAGGCTGCTGCGTTCCCTCTGGTCGAAGGACGCTGCCGAAAGGCAGCGGACTGAGAACCGCGAATGAGGTGCTATCATGAGCCCCCGCCCCACCGAGGGAACTTCGAAGGATCTTCCGTGAACAGGACCGATCTCGTCGAGATGCCACGCCTGCGTGGCGACCTGCCCGACTTCCGGCCGGGAGATACCGTCAAGGTGCACGTTCGGGTGGTCGAGGCGGGGCGGGAGCGCATCCAGGTGTTCCAGGGAGTGGTGATCCGCCGTCGCGGCGGCGGGCTCCGCGAGACCTTCACCGTGCGCAAGATGTCGTTTGGCGTGGGTGTCGAGCGGACCTTTCCCCTGCACTCCCCGACGATCGCCAAGATCGAGGTGGCGAGGCGGGGCGACGTGCGCCGGGCGAAGCTTTACTACCTGCGGCAGCGACGTGGGAAGGCGGCCAGGATCAGGGAGCTGCGCGAACCCCAGGTCGCCGCGGCCACGAAGCCCGAGGCGGAGCCGGCGGAGGACGAGGGCTAGGGATGGGGGAGGCCCGACCTTCGGGCGACCGTCCCTCGGCCAAGAAAGAGGGCCCCGCACCGGTCTTCCCCCAGCTCGCGCGGCCCGGGTCCGAGCGGCCTGACGCGGCGGGCCCCGCCAAGCCTCCCGCGGCCGGCCGCGAGGAGCTGGCGCCCGAAGGAAGGCGGCCGGGGAGGCACCGGCAGCCTGAGCGGTCCAAGCCCTCCGGCCCCCTGGCCTTCTTCCGGGAGCTGCCCGGCCTCATCCTGGTCGCCTTCGTCCTGGCGCTCCTCATCAAGACCTTCCTGGTCCAGGCGTTCTACATCCCCTCGCAGTCGATGGAGCCCACGCTGCTCGTGGGCGACCGGGTGCTGGTGAACAAGTTCATCTATGCGTTCCGTGAGCCGGCTCGCGGCGAGGTCATCGTGTTCGAGAACCCCCGGCTCGACGAGCCGGACCGGAACCCTGTATCCGCGTTCTGGCACTGGATCATCGAGGGCCTGGGTGTCTCTACCGACCCGGAGAAGGACTTCATCAAGCGGGTGATCGGGCTCCCCGGGGAGACCATCGAGGTAAACCGGGGCAAGGTGTTCGTGGACGGGGAGCGGATCCAGGAGCCCTACCTCAACGAGGATCGCGACCTCTCCGACTTCGGGCCCTTCAAGGTGCCCCAGGGCAATCTGTTCGTGATGGGGGACAACCGCGCCAACTCCCAGGACTCCCGGTCCACCCTCGGCCCCGTCCCGAGGGATAAGGTGGTGGGGGAGGCGTTCATCCTGATCTGGCCGCCCTCGCACTTCGAGTGGTTATCCGACGACTGAAGGAGATCGATCACTACGAGCGCCGCCTCCGCGGCGCCGGTTTCCGCTTCGTCGCCGGGGTCGACGAGGCCGGCCGGGGCGCCCTTGCCGGCCCGCTGGTGGCGGCGGCCGTGGTGCTCCCGGAAGGGTTCGATCCCGAGGGCCTGGAGGACTCCAAGCTCCTGACCCCTCTCCAGCGCGACCGGATGTACGCGCGGATCCAGGACGAGGCCATCGCCATCGCCGTGTGCCGGGCCATGCCCGGGAGGATCGACCGCTCGGGGCTCCACCGAACCAATCTGCGACTCCTCCGCCGGGCGCTCACGCTGCTTCCCGTGCGGCCCGAGTACATCCTGACCGACGGGTTCCCCATCCCCCGCCTTCCCGTGCCGAGCCTGGGGATGCGCAAGGGCGACATGGTCACCGCTTCGGTCGCGGCGGCGTCGGTCGTGGCCAAGGTGACCAGGGACCGGACGATGACCCGGTACCACCGGAGATTCCCCCACTACGGGTTCGACACCAACCGCGGGTACGGGACCGCCGCCCACTGGGAGGCGCTGTTCCGGTTCGGACCAAGTCCCATCCACCGGCGCTCGTTCAAGGGGGTCGCCGAGGCGACGGTGGCGGTTGCCGCCGGGAGGGTATCGGCCACCCGCGTTCTGCCGCGGGCCCTGGTCGCGGAGTGGCCTCTCGAGGTGGCCAAGCTCGTGGCCGAGGTGGACGGGCACGAGGAGGGATCACCTCCGGGGGATCCAGCCCTTCAGGACCTGCCCTACTCGCCGGACCCGTCGTCGGTGGAAGAGCGCATACTGGCCACATGAGCTCCGAGGACATCGAGCGATACGAGACCGAGGCCGAGCTCCAGCTGTACCGGGAGTACCGGGACGTCCTGGGTATGTTCCGGTACGTGGTGGAGACGGAGCGCCGGTTCTACCTGACCAACGAGGTGAACGTCACCCGGTCTGACGCGTGGGTCGAGCTGGAGCTCGCCGACGCCTGGGTGTGGGACATGCACCGTACCGCCAGGTTCGTGACGAAGGTTCGGGTCCTCACCCAGCGCGACGTCAACATCGAGGAGATCGCCCGGAAGGAAGACGAGATCCCCGGCGGCGGGACGCTGCCGGACGAGCTCATCCCGTAGCGGCCGGCGATTCTTCCAGCTGCCTCCATTATCGGGCCGATGGTGTCGGTGATGGGCGCGATGCTGTCTCCCGTGGAGCGGGACGAGCCTCGGCCGAAGGAACGCGTCGGACGGAGTGGTGAGCGCGCTGCCTGGGGTGCCTACCGCCGGCGAGGCTACCGTCTGCTGGCCCGGAACTGGCGATGTCCCCTCGGCGAGCTGGACCTGGTGCTGGGGGGCCGCGGCACCATCGTCTTCTGCGAAGTAAAGGCCCGAACCTCAACCGCCCTCGGCGGACCGTACGAGGCCGTGACCGACTCCAAGCGACGTCGCGTGCGGGCGCTTGCCGAGGCGTTCATCAGGTCCCGCGGGCTCGGCGCTTGCGCCTACCGCTTCGACGTGGCCAGCGTGCTCCTGCGGCCGGACGGTCGGACCGACGTCCATCTGTTCGAGGACGCCTTCTGACCGCCGGAAGCCGTGTCACCGCCCGTCGCTAGCATCGCCGCGTGTACGCCCGGGCCAACGCCGTAGCAGTCGTCGGGGTCCGCGGACACCCGGTGGCCGTGGAAGCGCACGTCGGCCGGGGCCTTCCCGCGTTGTACCTGACGGGACTCCCCGGGGCGGCGGTTCAGGACGCCCGCGAGCGGGTCCGCCCTGCCGTGGAGAACTCGGGTCTCGAGTGGCCGCTTCGCAGGGTGACCGTGAACCTCAGCCCGGCCGATCTTCGAAAGGAGGGCCCGGGCTTCGACCTGGCCATTGCCGTCGCCGTCCTGTCGGCCACCGCCCAGGTACCTCGGGACCGGCTGGCCCGTTGCGCCCTGGCCGGGGAGCTTTCGCTGCGCGGGGCGATCGTGCCGACGCCGGGGATCCTTGCGGTCGCCGACACCGCGGCTCGGGCGGGGATGGAAGCGGTCGTGGTTCCCGAGGCCAACGCCGCCGAAGCCGGGCTGATCGAAGGCATCGAGGTGGTGGGGGCGCCGTCCCTGGCGAAGGTGGTCGAGTACCTGCGCGGCCAGTGGACAGCCGCCGCTCCGGCGCCGCCCGAACCCAGGCCGCTTCCCGCCGACGTGGACTTCGGGGAGGTCCGGGGCCAGGCGGAGGCTCGCCGGGCCCTGGAGGTGGCGGCTGCGGGAGGGCACAACGTGCTGATGGTCGGGTCTCCCGGAGCGGGAAAGACGATGCTGGCCCGCCGGCTCCCGACCATCCTTCCCGCCATGGCCAGAGACGAGGAGCTGGAGGTCACGCGGCTCCACTCGGTTGCCGGCCTCCTGGGGCAGGGGGTGGCCCTGGTGGAGCGGCGACCGTTCCGTAGCCCGCACCACACGATCTCCGCAGCCGGCCTCTTGGGGGGAGGGTCGGGATACATCCGCCCGGGTGAGGTCAGCCTGGCCAACCACGGTGTCCTCTTCCTGGACGAGGTCACCGAGTTCCGGCGCGACGCCCTCGAGGGTCTCCGCCAGCCGATCGAGGACGGCCGCGTGGTGGTGGTGCGCGCCGCGGGCGCCGTGGAGTTCCCGGCCCACTTCACGCTCGTGGCGGCGGCGAATCCCTGCCCCTGCGGCTTCGACGGAGATCCCAGACGGCGGTGCCGGTGTCTTCCCAATCGAGTGGAGGCCTACCGCCAACGGCTGTCGGGCCCTCTCCTCGACAGGATCGACATCCGTCTCCGCATCCCCCGACTCTCTCGCGCCGAACTCTTGGGATCGGAGCCCGCGGAGAGCTCTGCAGAGATCCGGGGCCGCGTCGAGCAAGCCCGGGAGCGCCAGCGGCGGCGATTCCGGGATCAGCCGTTCCGGTGCAACGCCGATATGTCCGGGGCGGTGGCCCGCCGGGTGGCCGGCCTCACGCCAGGCGCCGAGGCCACCCTGGCGAAGGCGGTTGACCGGTACGCGCTGACCGGACGAGGGTTCGATCGAGCGCTCAAGGTTGCCCGAACCGTGGCGGACCTCGCTGGGTCCGACGAGGTGGACGTGCTGCACCTCCTCGAGGCGCTGAGCTTCCGCGGTCGCGCCTCCCCATCGGAGGGCGCCGGTGCGGCCTGAGGACCGGCAAGGGTCTGGCCACACACCGCCCCGTGGCTGGCCGCCGCGCTTCGTCTCGAGCCCGGCCGACCGTGACGCCCTTCTCGTGCTCGCCCACCTCGATGGCATCACCCCGCGTCGGTTCCATGCCCTGGCGTGGGAACAGGGTTCGGCTCGGCGCTGCCTGGCCGCGGTGAGGAGGGGAAGGGCAGGGAGCTCCGTTGACCGAGAACGGGCGGAAGGGCTCTCAGCGGAGGCCGTCCGGGCAATCCTCGCCCGGGTCCGCGCCAGTCAGGCGTGCCCCGGGGACGAGGCGTACCCGCCTCAGCTACTCGACCTGCCCGACCCGCCCGCCTGCCTGTTCGTGGTGGGAGGGACACCCGCCGCCGCGCCTCCGGCCGTCGCCATCGTTGGAGCGCGGCGGTGCTCGATGTATGGGAGAGAGGTCGCCGAAGGCCTGGGCCAGGGGCTGGCCGCCGCCGGGCTCACGGTGGTCAGCGGAGCGGCGCTGGGGATCGACGCGGCCGCGCACCGAGGCGCTCTCTCATCGGGTGGGCTGCCCTGGGCGACCGATGAGACCTGCCCCCAGCGAGAGCCGGCCTGGTTCCCAACGATGGCGGTGCTGGGCTCGGGGATCGATGTCTTTCACCCATGGAGCAACCGGGGTCTCATCGAGCGGATCGCGGCTGCGGGAGCCGTGCTCTCCGAGTACCCGCCGGGAACGCCCGCTCTGCCGTGGAGGTTTCCGGCCAGGAACCGCCTGGTGGCCGGAGTGAGCCGGGCCGTGGTCGTGGTCGAAGGCGCTCCGGGCAGCGGGTCCATGATCACGGCGGAGTTTGCCCTGGACCTCGGCCGGGAGGTGTTCGCCGTCCCGGGGCCGGTCACGAGCCCGCTGTCGGCCGTACCGAACCAGCTCATCCGAGAGGGTGCATCCCTGGCGCGAGGGGCCGAGGACGTCCTCGAGGTCCTGGGTGTCGAAGCCGCTGGACACGGGAGTGCGCGACCCGATAGAGGATCGGCGAGTGAGCCCGCCCCCTGGCCGGCTGTATCGCTGCCCCCGGCGGAGCGAAGCGCCCTCGAAGCCGTGGCAGGACATCCGGTCACCGTGGACGCGGTGGCGGGGGACTCCGGACTGCCGGTCGGGGAGGCACTGTCGGCCCTGGTTGCCTTGGAGCTCCGGGGTCTGGTGCGGGAGGTGGCGGGTCGGTACGAGCGCACGCAGGCTGCTGCCGCTGACCGCCCCACTCGGAACAGGCGGGTTCTCGGGAGCTAGTAGCGAAGCACGGCCCACACGTCCTCGCCCCGGTCGCGAAGGTCGAAGGCGTGATCGTCCCGAGGGCGTTCCCGGCGCAGGCGAGAGAAGAGCCCACGCCCCTTGCCGTTCTTCCGGCCGACCGACCGGACGTACGCCTCGATCTGCGCGTCCCTGATGCGCTTGAGGCGTTCGAGCTCTCAGACCGGGTGCCCGGCTACCGGCGTGATCACTCTATCCCTTCCCTTGACTGGTTCCTCGGCTGCCCGAGATGTCCGAGATCGGCTTGCTCGGCTCGCTGCCATCGTCCCACACGAGGCCGGAATCGTCCGGGGGAAGGACTTTCGCCCCACCCCTTGTGTCGGCCCCGTTTCGTGCCGACATCCTAGGCGGGCAGGGCCCTTTGTGTTACAAGACTTGTCACCGTCTACAGGAGCCGTCGTGCCGGACACGCCTTCCCCACGGGACGCCGAGCTGATCGAGCGGTTCGTGGAGCACCTGTCGCTCGAACGCCGGCTTAGCCCGCATACCTCCGCCGCCTACCGCAGCGACCTCCTGGGCCTGGCCACATTTCTGGCCCGAGGAGGCTCTTCTCTCCAGAAAGCTGAGTACCCGCTGCTTCGCCGGTGGCTGGCGCACCTTGGGACGCGAGGGTTTGCCAGGGCGTCGATGGCCCGGAAGGCCGCGGCCATCCGCTCCTTTTACCGGTACGTTGCACGCCGGGGGTTGGTCTCCGCCAACCCGGCCTCCCAGCTGTCGGCTCCGAAGATCCCGACGCTGCTTCCGACGGTTCTCAAGCCGCGGGAAGCGGAGGCCCTCGTGGAAGCGCCCGTCGGAGACGACCCCTACCTGGTGCGAGACCGCGCCATCCTGGAGCTCCTCTACGCGGCCGGGCTCCGTGTGTCGGAGCTGTGCGGCCTGGACGTCGATGACGTCGATCTCGAGGATCAGCGGGTACGGGTCCTCGGCAAGGGGGGCCGCGAGCGGGAGGTACCGGTGGGCGACGTTGCCGCCGGCGCATTGGCCGAGTATCTCGAGTGGGCACGCGGGGCCATCGCCCCCCAGGTCCCCGGATCCTCAGCCGCCCTGTTCTACAACCGGCGCCGCAGGAGAATCGGCTCCCGCGACGTAAGGAGTCTGGTAGAGAATTATGTCAAACGAGTGTTGCCCGCTCGCCGGGCGAGCCCGCACACGCTGCGCCACTCCTTCGCGACCCATTTGATGGAGGGAGGTGCCGACATCCGAGCCGTGCAGGAGCTTCTGGGCCACGCCAGCCTGGCCAATACGCAGCGCTACACCCATGTGTCAAGGGGCCGGCTCTTCGGCGCCTACCGGTCCAGCCACCCGAGGGCATGATGGCTCGGGCGACCACACGCGGGCGTGATGGCCAGGGAGACGGCACTCGCAAGCGCGAGCGGCTCACCCCCGACGAGCTCAACGAGCTCGACGAGGTCTGGCAGGACTTCAAGGGGACGGGGGCCCCGGCCTCCCGCGAGCGTCTGATCCTTCACTACGCCCCGCTCGTCAAATACGTCGTCGGTCGGTTGGCCGCGGGCCTGCCCCACACCGTCGAGCGCGCCGACCTCGTGTCCTACGGGATGTTCGGCCTCATGGATGCCCTCGACAAGTTCGACATGAGCCGGCAGGTGAAGTTCGAGACCTACGCTATTTCTCGGATCAAGGGAGCCATCATCGACGAACTTCGGGCGATGGACTGGGTGCCCCGATCGATTCGGTTCAAGGCCCGCGAGGTCGAGAAGGCGTACTCCGGGCTGGAGTCGAAGCTCCACCGGGCTCCGACCGAGAGCGAGGTCGCCGACCACTTGGGGATCACCGTCCGGGAGCTGCACGACGTGGTCAACCAGATCTCCTTCGTGTCCGTGATGGCCTTGGAGGAGCTGGTGTCGGTGGGCGACGAGCGGGGTGAGCGGCGGTCGCTCCTCGATACCCTGGCCGACGCGGCCAGCTCCGATCCCACCTCCGAGCTCGAGGGCCAGGAGATGCGTGGCCTGCTCGCGGCCGCCATCAACTCGCTTTCCGAGCGGGAGAAGATCGTCATCACCCTCTATTACTTCGAGGGGCTCACCCTCGCCGAGATCGGCGAGGTCCTCGGGGTGACCGAGTCGCGCGTGTGCCAGATCCACACGAAAGCCGTCCACAACCTTCGAGACTCGCTGGTCGAGCGAAGCGACGTCTGACCGCTGGCCCCGGGGCGAGCGGAGGGCTTCTGAGTCCACCTGCTGGGTCCCCCCGGTTTCTGTCTGACCCTCGGGCTAGGATCGCGTGCGTGCTGACCTCCGGGCACCGGAGGTGTGCGCATGTCGTTCGGCCGAATCTCCCGGGCGGCCGCTCTCGTGGTTGCCGCGATCCTCGTTCCCCTACCCGGGGCGACCGCTTGGCCTCGGGCGAGCGAGGGCCCGATGCGGAGCGAGGGCCCTGCCTACGGCACGTACGTGTGGCCGGTCCGCGGCCCGGTCATCCTCCCGTTCGAGCCACCCGATACCCCCTACGGTCCGGGTCACCGGGGGATCGACATCGCCGCTCCCATCGGATCACCCGTGCGTGCGGCAGGGCCCGGCCGGGTCGCGTTCGCGGGCTGGGTAGCGGGCTCTCTCTTCGTCTCCATCGACCATCCCGACGGAGTACGGACCACGTATTCGTGGCTATCCGCCGTGTCAGTCGGCGCCGGCGACCGGGTCCGCGCCGGTCAGGCGATCGGAGCAACCGGCTCGGGCCACCCCGGGCGGGTGCCGCCACACCTGCACTTCGGAGCGAGGGTGGGAGACGTGTACGTCGACCCGCTACTCCTGCTGGGAGAAGGCTCCCTCGTCGGCCTTATCCACCTCGCGCCGCTCGATGAGTCGGTGCTCGTCACGGTTTCGCGGATCGCCGTCCTGGACAACCGAGGACCGGCTTCTCGAGGACCTCCCTGACGAGCTCCTCTTCGGACCAGGGCCGGCCGCTCCGACATCGGGATCCGATGGCGGGCACCCGGAGACCCGCGCGGGGAGACCGGCGCCCCTAGAATGGGCGGCCGTGCGGACCTCGCGCTCGGTACGCTCCGTGGTGCTGTTCGGCTGGCTCTTCCCCGGGCTCGTGCTGGCCATCGCGACGGTGCCCCGGCCGGCCCTCGGTATCGGGTGGCAGAGCCGGGGATCAACGCAGGAGGGAAGCGAGGGGCATCCCTGGCTCATGGTTGGAGGCGATGCCTCGCACTCGGGCACGACGGAGAGCCCGGTTCCTCCCTACCGTGAGTCGTGGTCGGTCCCCGGTCTGGAGCCCATCGCGGGGCCAGTGGTCGCGGGCGACGCGGTCATCCTCGTCGGCGCGGACAAAGTGGTGGCGGTGGAGCGGGCAACCGGTCGCTCCCTGTGGGACACGGACAGGGACGCCGGACCCGGTGGCTCCGCGGCGGTCTCCGGGGATCTGGTGGTCTTCGCCGAGGGCCGAGGGCGCGAGGCGGCGATCTCCGCGGTCCGGCTGGAGGACGGCGAGCCGGTGTGGAGCGTGGCGACCCGGGCACCTTCTCTGGGGGGGCTCGCTATCGCCGACGGGCGCGTGTACGCCGGAACGGCCGACGGACGCGTCCTCGCACTCGCCGCGGACGGAGGGACCCGGGCATGGGAGTACCGCGCAACCGGGCGGGTTGACAACTCCCCAGCTGTGGCCGATGGCCTCGTCTACGCGGTCGGGGAGGACTTCACATCGGGGGTGGCGACGGTCTATGCGCTGGATGGCGGAACCGGTCGCGAGCGGTGGCGGTTCTCGCCTTCGGGCCCCGGGATCGGCGTGTCGTCGGTCTCCGTGGCCGCGGACACGGCGTTCGTCGGGCTGGGGGACTTCGCGGTCCACGCCCTGGACGCCGTCACCGGAGCCGAGCGGTGGACGAGTCGGGCCCGCGCTCCCTTCAGCGCCCGGCTCGTCCCTGCCGCCGGGGATGAGGTCATCCTGGGTGACCGCGCCGGACATCTCTACGGACTGGAGCCCGGGTCCGGCGAGCGGGACTGGATCTTTCGGTTCCCCGGTGACCTCGTGGACGCCTCGCCGGTCCTCGCTGGGGGCGCGGCCGTGGTGGGCGATGGCGTTGGCCAGGCCTCGGCCATCGATCTGCGCTCGGGGCTCCTGGTCTGGAAGCGGGTCGTTGGCCCGGGGCCGGTAAGTGCGATCGCCTCGGACGGTGAGCGGCTGTATCTGGCGGTCCAGGGCAGGTCGGGTCGGCTGGTGGCCCTGGAGCACGATCCGGAGGGAGACCTCTTGGCCGAGCCTTCGCCCACCACCCTCTTCCTCGGGCGCGCCCTCCTGAACTTCGCCGTCGCCGCCCTGGTCCTCGGCGGGGCGATGATCCTTCTGGTCCGTTGGCTCGGAAGCGGGCGGATGGAGCCCGATCCGCCCCCCCGTGTCGATGACGAGAAGAAAGGAGACGGGTCGTGACCGACCGGCGTCGCAAGCGGAGGAAGGCGCCTCGGGATGACTCCGCCCCTGCGCGAGGAACTGCCTCTGGGCGACAGCCGCCTCAGGCAATGTCGGAACCATCGCCCGGGGAAGACGAAGCAGCAGCCCGCAGGGAGCGAGGAGGCTGGTTGGGCCGGGCACTGGGTCCCCGGAGGGCCGTGGCCTCCCCGTTCCCTCCCCTCGGCGAGTCCCTGGTCCGGGGGGCCCTTGCGGCGGGAGGTTCCCCAGTCCTCCTGGCGACCGCGTTCCTCGGCCTGCTGGCGCTATGGGGTGGATTCACCCTCCTCGACGCGGCGCTTTCCGCTCAGGGGATGGTGTACGTGATGGGCCTCCCCCCCGTGCACGTCCCACTCGACGTCGGTGTGGTTCAGTCGATGCTCCGGACCTCGTCCACGCTGGCCCTTGTTTCCGTGCTGGCCCTGGGCACGGGGCGGGGCCTGATCCTCGGGGCCCTGGCCATCCTGGTGCACGACGGACTTCGCGGGAACACCGACCCGAGCGCGGTTCTCCGCCGGCTGCCCAGGGTCGCCGTGTCGGTGTTCGGCGTCTACGGGGCCGAGGTCGGGCTGTTCTTGTTCCTGCTGCTCTTCGTGCAGGCGATCCTGGGGCCGGCCGCGGTCCTGCTGATGCTGGTACTGGGCCTCCACTTCCTCGGGTTCGCCCCGGTGGTCGCTGCGGCCGAGGGGGTCCCGGCCGGCGCAGCCCTCCGGATCGGCTTTCGGGCCGGTCGGCTGCCGGGGGCCCGGCACCTCACGCTCGTCCTGGCGTACTTCGCCGTCGTGCTCTACGCGGGAGTAGGTGCGACGGCGGCCGCGGGCGAAGCGGCCCCGGCCACTCCCTCCATCCTGACTTGGGCCATCGCCCTCCTGGCGACCTTCGGCCATGTGGTGATGCTCGGGGCACTCGCCCATCGATGGGACGCGGTCCGGGACCGGGTGCTGGCCGAGGACGGCAGGCGGCAGGAGGAACGCCGGGCGGCCCGGGGCCGGGGGCGGGGAAGGCGATCCGCGCCGTCACGGAAGGCGTCGTCTCGGGACACCCCGTCGCAGACAGTCGCGGGCAAGGCCCAGGGAAAGGTCGTGGACAAGGCCTCGAGCCGCAGGACTTCTCGCACGGGGTCGTCAACGAAGGCCGGCAAGGGGAGCCCGAAGGGCCGCGGCTCCCGGAGGGGGAAGCGTCGCTAGGTCGAGAGGCCGGCGGCGCTCGTTTCGCTTCCCCGGCCCGGGTCGAGCCCAAGGCCTTCTCTGCTAGACTGACCAACCGGCCGGAAGGCCGAATACACACGTCCGGGGATCCGTCCCCCGGTCCCGCCGGAGGCGGGTGGGGATGGAGGCGAGCCGGGCGGAGGACACAACCGAAGGGAGGCACGTCGATGCCTGTCGTCACGCGACGGCAGCTCCTCGAATCCGGGGTTCATTTCGGCCACCAGACTCGGCGGTGGAACCCCAAGATGCGCCGCTACATCTACGGCGAACGCGGCGGGATCTACGTCATCGATCTGGAGAAGACCCTTCGCGGGGTGGAGCGGACCTACGAGTTCGTCCGCGAGCTCTCGCGTCGCGGGGGCATGGTCCTGTTCGCGGGGACCAAGAAACAAGCCCAGGATGTCGTGGCCGAGCAGGCCAGCCGGGTCGGGATGCCGTACGTCAACACCCGGTGGCTCGGAGGCATGCTCACGAACTTCCAGACGATCCATCGCCGGCTCCTGCGTCTCAAAGAGCTCCGCGAGATGGAGCGCTCCGGAGCGTTCGACTTCCTGCCCAAGAAGGAGGTCCTCAAGCTCCGGCACGAAAAGGAGAAGCTCGAGCGGAACCTGGGCGGGATCCAGGATCTCGAGCGCGTGCCGGAGGCCGTCTACGTGGTCGACACCAAGAAAGAGCACATCGCGGTCACCGAGGCCCGCAAGCTCGGCATCCCTCTCATCGCCATCGTCGACACCAACTGCGACCCCGACGAGGTCGATTACGTGATCCCCGGGAACGACGACGCCATCCGGGCGATCACCCTGGTGACCACGATCATCGCCGACGCGATCGAGGAGGGCCGGTACCTCGCCGCCGTGGACACTCAGAAACGCGTGGGAGGCCGAGCCGAGCCGGGCGAGGCCCCGGCGGCGACCCCCGAGGAGGGTGCGGTGCCACGCGAGCCCTCGGAAGCCGCCGAAGCGCCGTCGACCGAAGCACCGCCGACGCCAGAGGAGGAGATCACGGCCGAACCTGCCTCCGGCGGCTCGGAAGCATCTGCTGAGGCGCCCAGTGAAGGTGCGCCCGCCTCCGAAGAGGCCCCCGCCGGCCCGGGCGGCGAGTCAGAGTGAGTGTGGGAGAATCCGTCCCTGGAGGAAACGTGGCCATACCCGCAGATCAGGTGAAGAGGCTCCGGGATATAACCGGGGCGGGAATGATGGACTGCAAGCGCGCCCTCGAGGAGACCGGCGGGGACCTCGAGCGGGCGGTGGAGGTCCTCCGGATGAAGGGCCTCGCGGACTCGAAGAAGCGCCAAGGCCGCGTGGCCCGGGAAGGCCTCGTCGACGCCTACATCCACATGAATGGGCGCCTTGGCGTCCTCGTGGAGGTGAACTGCGAGACGGACTTCGTTGCCGACACCGAGGCCTTCCGGACGCTCGCTCGCGACGTCGCCATGCATATCGCCGCGTCCGACCCTCGGTGGATCACCAGAGAGGACGTCCCCGAGGACGTGATCGATGGGGAGCGGAAGCTTTACGCGGAGCAGGCGAGGGAGCAAGGCAAGCCCGACGAGGTGGTCGAGCGGATCGTCCAGGGCAAGCTTGAATCCTTCTACACGGACAACTGCCTGCTGGACCAGCAGTTCGTGAGAGACGACACCAAGACCGTGGGCGAGCTGGTCAGCGAGACGAGCGCCAAGGTGGGCGAGAAGGTGGAGGTCCGCCGGTTCGCCCGGTTCAAGCTCGGGGAGGAGATCTCCTAAGGAGGTGCCGTGGCGAGAGAGCCGGCGGGAGAGCCGGTGGCAAGCTTGGGCTCGAGAACGCTGTACCGTCGGGTCCTCCTGAAGCTCTCCGGCGACGCCTTCAGTCCGCCCGATCGCGAGTTCGGTATCTCCTCCGACTCGGTCAACCTCCTGGCGCGCCAGCTCAAGGAGGTGACTGCGCTCGGCGTGCACACGGCCGTGGTGGTGGGTGGGGGAAACATCTGGCGGGGCCGCGACGCCCCGGAGATGGACCGGGCCCGGGCCGACTACATCGGCATGCTGGCCACGGTGATGAACGCGCTGGCTCTCCAGGACGGCCTAGAGCGCATCGGCGCGGAGACCCGGGTGCAGACCGCCATCGCCATGGCCCAGGTTGCCGAGCCCTACATCCCTCGCCGCGCCATCCGCCACCTGGAGAAGGGGCGCGTGGTGATCTTCGCCGCGGGTCTGGGGCGGCCCTTTTTCTCCACGGACACCACGGCGGCGCAGATCGCCCTGGAGATCCACGCGGAGGCGATCCTGAAGGGGACTCAGGTGGACGGGGTGTACGACTCCGACCCGAACCTGAACCCCGAGGCCGTAAAGTTCGACGACCTCGAGTACATCGAGGTCCTCAAGCGGGGGCTCCAGGTGATGGACGCCACCGCCATATCCCTGTGCATGGAAAACGACCTTCCGATCAGGGTCTTCAACTTCCGCAAGGAAGGCAACATCATGGGGGTCATCACCGGGGAGTCGATTGGTACGCTGGTGCACTCGGGGAGCGCGAGGTGAGCGCCGACGAAACGCTCAAGGAGGCCGACCAGAAGATGAAGGGGGCGGTGTCCGTGACCCGTGAGGAGCTGGCTTCCGTCCGCACGGGCCGAGCCACCCCGGCCATCCTCAATCGGATCACCGTGGACTACTACGGAGCTCCCACGCCTCTCAATCAGCTGGCCTCGTTCTCGGTCCCCGAGCCCCGACTCCTCGTCATCCAGCCCTACGACCGGAACTCGATGGCCCAGATCGAGAAGGCCATCATGCAGTCGGATCTGGGCCTCACCCCTTCGAACGATGGGCAGCTGATCCGCCTACCATTTCCCCCGCTCACCGAAGAAAGGCGGAAGGAGCTCATCCGGCTGGTCCACCAGCGAGCGGAAGAGGGCCGGGTGGCCGTCCGGAACGTGCGCCGACACGCAAAGGAGGAGCTTGAAAGGCTTGAGCGGGAGCACACGATCTCGGAAGATGATCTCGCGAGGGCGGAGAAGGAGCTGCAGAAGCACACCGATCAGCACGTCTCGGAGATCGACGAGCTCCTCTCGGGCAAGGAGAAGGAGCTGATGGAGGTCTGATGGCGACCAGGGAGCGCGGGTGATGCCGAAGCGCGAGGGCGACCGTCCCGAGGAGAGCGTCGAGGACCTGTTCGACGACCTCGACAAGTTCTTCGAGCCCATCCGCGAGCCCGACTGGCCCCAGGGGCCGTCCGGCGAGCCCCCGCAGCCCGGTCCGCCGGTCCCCGAAGGCGACGTTCCGCCCGATGCCGAGTGGCCGGAGATCACCGTTCCGGACGAGGCAGAGCTCCTGGGCGAGGGGGGCGAGCGGGGCGACCGAGAGCTGACCCTGGACGACCTGAAGAAGGCCCCGCCCCAGTACGCCGACTTGCCCGGGCCCCAGGGAGACGCCGGGGCTGAAGCGGCGGGCCCGGTGGAGGGTTCGGCCAAGGACCAGCCCGACAAGGCGGCGAAGGGGAGGAAGCGAGGGGGAGCCAAGCGCGCGGCGGGGAAGCGGACCACGCGACGGAAGGCCCAGGGGCCCGAGAAGGAGGCACCTATCGAGCCCGAAGCCCCTCCGGAGGGAGACGAGGAGACGCTGGCAGCCGAGTTCGGGATGTTCGAGGAGCCCATCCCTCCGGAGGAGCCCATCGAGGTCCTCGACGAGGGGGAGGAAGCCCCGGCGTGGGAGTCGGACGGGACGGGGCCCGAGACGGGAGAGGAAGAGCCCGATCTCGAGGCCGTCGAGGCCGCGGCGGAGCACTTCGCCGAAGGGCTTCGGGCCTCGCCCGAGGAGGTCGAGGCGGAGCTCCTGGCCGACCTCGACGCTCCCCGGGAAGAACCGGGAACGGTGTCGATCGAGCCTCCCGCGGCCGCCGGCACCGCTGCGCCGGCATCGGCGGGTGCCCCCTCCTGGCAGGAACCGGGGATCTCGGTGGCGGAGACCGAGGAGATCACCCCACCCCCGCCCACGATCCCGGGCCGCAACCTTGTCGCCGCGTTCACCACCGGTGTGATCCTGGCAGCCCTGGCCCTGGCCCTCCTGGCGTGGGGAAAGACGCCGTTCGCCTTCCTGGCAGGCGCGGTGATCCTGTTGGGGCAGGGCGAGCTGTACGCGGTGATGCGGATGCGCGGCCGGCAGCCGGCCACCGCCCTGGGGCTCGTGGCGGGGCTGTTTACCGTGGCCGGTGGGTATGTCGCCGGCGAGCCGGGGGTGCTGCTCGGCCTGTCCCTGGCCATGCTCACCAGCGTCCTCTGGTACACGGCGGCGCCCCCCGCGGCTCGACAGGGGACCACCGTGGACGTCGGTGCGACGCTCCTGGGGGTGGTCTACGTCCCCTTCCTCGCGTCATTCGCCCTGGTGATGTTGCGGGTGGCGGGGAACGACGGGCGCAACCTCCTCCTGGCGGTGGTGGGCCTGACCATCCTCTACGACATCCTCGCCTACGCGGTCGGCTCGCTGTGGGGGAGCCGCGCGCTGGCGCCCACGGTCAGCCCATCCAAGTCGTGGGAGGGCGCCATCGGGGCGACGTTGGGTTTGCTCCTGGTAGCGATCGCCCTCGTCCCATCCATCCAGCCGTTCACCCCCACCAGGGCGGTCGGCCTGGCGCTGATCATCGCGATCTTCGCGCCCATCGGTGACCTCGTCGAGTCGGCATTCAAGCGCGACCTCGAGGTGAAGGACATGAGCAGCATTCTCCCGGGACACGGGGGGATCCTCGACCGGATCGATTCCATCCTCTTCACCGCCCCCGCGGCCTGGTACTTCTTCCGTATGGTGATCCTCGGGTAGCGGTTCTCAGTCCGCTCCCTTGGGCAGCGTACCGAGCCTTTCCTCTGAATTTCGCGAGACGACCAGGTACATTGGGATTCGTGCGGCGACTGATCATCCTGGGATCAACCGGGTCCATCGGGACCCAGGCGCTCGACGTCGTCCGGCGGCACTCCGACCGGTTCGAGATCGTGGCCCTGGCCGCGGCGACCAAGCACGAGCTCCTCGTGGGGCAGGTCCGGGAGTTCATGCCGCCGGTGGTGGGGGTGACCGAGGAGACCGCTGCCGAGGAGCTCCGCGCTGGCCTGGAGGGGCTGCGGAGCCCCGAGATCGTCACCGGGCCCGACGCGGCGGAGCGGCTGGCTCGCGACGTCGAGGCCGACATGGTGGTGAACGCCATGGTCGGGGCGGTGGGGCTCCCTCCCACCCTAGCCGCCCTCCAGTCCGGGAAGCTCCTGGCCCTGGCCAACAAGGAGAGCCTGGTGGTCGGGGGCGAGCTGGTCCTCGATTTGGTGAAGGGCGAGCCGGAGCGCCTGATCCCCGTGGACTCCGAGCACGCCGCGCTGGCCCAGTGCCTCCGGGGCGAGCGGCGAGAGGACCTCCGGCGGGTGATCCTCACCGCCTCCGGGGGACCGTTCCGGGGATGGACCCGCGAGGAGCTGGCCAAGGCCTCGGTGAAGGAGGCCCTGGCCCACCCGACATGGCGGATGGGCCCCAAGATCACGATCGACTCGGCCACATTGATGAACAAGGGCCTGGAGGTCATCGAGGCCCACTACCTCTTTCGGCTGGAGTTCTCACAGATCGACGTGGTGGTCCATCCCGAGAGCGTGATTCACGGGCTCGCCGAGTTCACCGACGGGAGCCTCATGGCCCAGCTCGCCGAACCGCTGATGCGCCTCCCGATCCAGCTGGCCCTGGGGTACCCGGAGCGCTTGGCCAAGGGGGTCCGGTCGCTCGATCTGGCCTCTCTGCGGAAGCTGACGTTCGAGCCGGTGGACGTCGACGCCTTCCCGGCCCTCGATCTCGCCTACCGGGCCGGAAGGATGGGCGCCACCTTCCCGGCGGTGCTGAACGCGGCCAACGAGGTCGGGGTGATGGCCTTTCTCGAAGGCAAGATCCCGCTCACGGGCATCGCAGATGTTGTCGGCCGGGTCCTGGACGAGCACGAACCGGGGTCGGTGGTCTCACTGGTCACCCTGGACCGTGCCGACCGCTGGGCCCGGCGCCGGGCGGCAGAGCTGATCGAGGCTCGCTGATGCCCCAGCGCCGGGAAGGCGCGACCACGCACCAGAAGCCGGAGAGCGCGGGGATGCCGGGATGGGTATCGCTCCTCTTCTTCATCGGGGCGGTGGCCCTGCTGCTGTTGGCAGGGCTGGGTGTGTTCCTGTTCGTCATCGGGGTCTTCGTGATGATCCTGGCTCACGAGGCTGGGCACTTCGTCACCGCCCAGGCGTTCGGCATCAAGGTCGAGGAGTTCTTCCTCGGGTTCGGGCCGCGGCTGTGGTCGGTTCGCCGCGGCGAGACCGAGTACGGGATCAAGGCCATCCCCGCCGGCGGCTACGTGCGCATCGCCGGCATGAACCCGTTCCAGGAACCCGCCCCCGAGGACCGTCCCAGGACATTCGGGGCCAAGCCGGCGTGGCAGCGAGCCATCGTCCTGGTGGCCGGCTCGGCCACGCACTTCGTGCTGGCGTTCGTGGCGCTGGCACTGTTCTTCGGGGCCCTGGGGGTCCCGAGGGCCCAGGTGGCCCGCGTCGAGCCGACGCTCGGCGACGCCCCATCACCCGCGGCCCAGGCAGGCATCCGCCCCGGCGACGAGGTCTTGGCCGTGGACGGCCGCGAGCTCACCTTCGACGAGTTCCTTGTCTACACGCGGGCCCACGTTGGAGACGAGATCGAGATCGTGGTTGACCGCGCCGGCCGGCAGATCACGCTGAGTGCCACCCCGGTGCTGGCCCGGGTCGGCAGTGAGAGAGTTGGACGCCTCGGGGTCGTCCTCGAGCCAGGAGGTCGACTCCGGGCGGGGCCGCTCGAGGCCGTGGCTCAGGGAGCCCGGTTCACCGGGCAGATGGTGATCCGGTCGTTCCAGGCTCTGGGGAGGACGTTCAGCCCCGATGGCCTGCGGCGGTTCGGAGAGGTCCTCACCGGTGATCGCCCCCGCCAGGTCGACGACGTGACCAGCGTGGTGGGAGCGGCGAGGCTGTCGGGCCAGGCGGTCGCCGCGGGCCAGATGGACTTTCTTCTGCTCATGTTCGCGGGCTTCAACGTGTTCGTGGGGATCCTGAACCTGCTGCCGCTCCCGCCGCTCGACGGCGGGCACCTCGCCGTCGTGGCCCTCGAGAAGATCACCGGTCGCAAAGTGGACGTCCGCCGACTGGTGCCCATCTCCGCAGCGGTCGCCGGCGTTCTCATCCTCGTCATGCTCACCACGCTCTACCTCGACGTCGTCCGCCCGCTGCCCAACCCGTTCCAGTAGCCCGGCCTGACATGCGGGCCGGCGTGCCCTCGCGGCTGCGGATTCGCCTCGCCTGCTCGGTCGATCTCGGAGGGCGAAACGCGCGTCTCTCCGGGCCCTCGAGCCACGCGTTTGCCGCCGCTCCTCGATCTCCCTCGCGACGGCTCGCCTCATACGCACCGCTCCGGGCATCGCCGGCCCCGCCTGCGCACCCGATACACTGAAGTCGTGCTGGCGGAGCGCAGGAAGTCTCGAAAGCTGAGGGTCGGGTGGGTGGACGTCGGCGGGGACGCGCCGGTGCGCGTCCAGTCGATGACCACGACCAAGACGGCCGACGTCAACGCGACCCTCCAGCAGATGGCGGCGCTGGTGGCGGCGGGGTGCGAGATCGTTCGCGTCGCCGTGCCCCACAAGGAGGACGCGGAGGCGCTCAAGACGATCGCGCAGCACGCCACCATCCCGGTGATCGCGGACATCCACTTCCAGTGGCGCTACGCAATGATGGCGCTCGAAGCCGGCATCCACGGCCTGCGCATCAATCCCGGCAACATCAAGTACCAGGACAAGGTGCGGCTGATCGCCGCCGAGGCGAAGGCCCGAGGCGTGCCCATCCGCATCGGTGTCAACGCCGGGTCGCTCGAGCGTTCGCTGCTCGAGAAGCACGGCCGGCCCTCGGCCGAGGCGCTCGTGGAGTCGGCCCTGGACGAGGTGCGCATCCTGGAGGACGAGGCCTTCACCGACATCAAGATCTCCGTGAAGCACTCGAACGCCGGCGAGATGATCAAGGCCTACCGGATGCTCGCGGAGAAGTGCGAGTACCCGTTGCACCTTGGCGTCACGGAAGCCGGGCCCATCCCGTCCGGGGCGGTGAAGTCCGCGGTCGGGATCGGCACGCTCCTGGCCGAGGGCATCGGCGACACCATCCGCGTCTCGCTGACCGACGACCCTGTCGAAGAGGTCAAAGTGGGGATCTGGATCCTCCAGTCCCTGGGGCTTCGGAAACGAGGGCTTGACCTGGTCGCCTGCCCCTCGTGCGGCCGGGCCGAGGTCGACGTCCTCGGGCTCACCAAGCAGGTGAACGAGGCCCTCGAGCGCGAGGGCCTGAAGGCGCCGATCCGTGTCGCCGTGATGGGGTGTGTGGTCAACGGGCCGGGCGAGGCGCGTGAGGCCGACCTGGGCATCGCGGCCGGGAAGGGCTACGGCCAGCTGATCGTTCGCGGCGAGGTCCAGGCCAACCGGATCCCGGAGGACAGGTTCGTGGAGGTCCTCGTCGAGGAAGCCAAGAAGATGGCCCGCCAGATCGAGTCCGAGAAGGCCTCCGAGCCGGCCGAGGCGTAGCTCTACCCAACCCGGCTCCCACCCGCTTACACTGCCCGCGCGATGCGTTGCCCATCGTGCGGCTTCGAGAATCCAGAGGGGTTCCGGTTCTGCGGCTCCTGCGGGAGCACGCTCGCCCGGGCTTGCCCCAACTGCGGTGCGGAGGTCCCCGAAGGTTTCCGGTTCTGCGGAACCTGCGGCCAGCCGATGGATGAGGCGGTGGCTGAGGCGCCGCCGGCTGGCCTCCCCAGCGAGCGACGCCAGGTCACCATCCTGTTCGCCGACCTGGTCGGCTTCTCCACGCTTGCCGAGCACATGGACCCCGAGGAACTGCGCGGGCTTATGACCGATACGTTCGCGGAACTCACGGCGGAGGTTGAGAAGCGCGAGGGGGTCGTTGAGAAATTCATCGGCGACGCGGTCATGGCGGTGTTCGGCGTTCCCCAGACGCATGAGGACGACCCGGCCCGGGCGGTCGAGACGGCTCTTGGCATGCTCGAAGTGGCTCGCCGCCGGTCAGAGATGACGCCGACGCCCATCGACCTACGGGTCGGCGTCAACAGCGGCCTGGTTGTCTCCGGAACCGTGGGTGACGGAACCCAGGCGGGAATCATGGGTGACGCCGTCAACGTTGCGGCGCGCCTCCAGCAGGCCGCCGGGCCCGGCGAAGTGGTGGTGTCGGACGCAGTGTGGCGGCGCGTCCGGGACGGGTACGACGCGCAAGCCGCGGGCCCTCTGGAGGTCAAGGGGCGCGATCAGACGGTGGAAGCCTTCCGCCTCGTGGGCTCCCGTGAGCCGACCGCCCGGCGCCAGGCTCCGTTCGTCGGGCGGCAGGAGGAGCTGGCCCTCCTCGACCTCCTATGGTCGAGCGCGGTCAAAGGAAATACCCATGTGGTGAGCCTCGTGGGCGAGCCCGGGGTGGGGAAATCCCGGCTTCTCTCCCAGCTCGTCCCTCGCCCAGGCTCCGTCGATGTCCGGATCGCGTGCGGTGCAGAGCGAGCATTCGGGCCCTTCCTCGACCTCGTGGCGCAGATGCTCGGAGGGATGCCCTCAGACGCACCGGACCTGGAGCGGAAGGCGGCCGCCATCGGAGTGGACGAGGAAACGGCGAGGCTCCTTTCCGCGTTCCTGGGGTTGGGAGACGCTCCTCCGGTCATCATGATGGCGGACGAGCAACAGAAGCGGCAGGTCTTCGCGGGAGTCTGGCAATTTCTCTTGGCCGCTCGGGGTGAACGCCCCACGCTGATCGTGCTCGACGACGTTCATTGGGCCGACCGCTCCTCGCTTGACCTTCTTGGCTTCCTCCTCGAACGTCTGGGAGGCATCCCGCTTCTACTCGTCCTTGCCTACCGCCCAGGGTTCGAGCGGGTGGAGCAGGCCACTCTTCGAGCTAGCCACACGGGGATCCGGCTCGAACCCCTTTCGGCCGACGAGAGCGTTCAATTAGCTCGAGGGTTCCTCGGCGTCGGCGATCTCCCACATGATCTGGAGCGGATCGTCGCAACGAGGGCAGAAGGAAATCCATTCTTTATCGAGGAGTTGCTTCAGGCTTTGTTGGAACTGGGCTCCCTTGCCGTGGTGAACGGTCAAGCCGCGCTGGCCAAAGTGGACGTGGACATACCCGACAGCGTGCAGGGCACCATCCTCGCTCGTGCGGATCGGCTGGGACCCGCCGAGCGGACCGTCCTGCAGCATGCCGCCGTGCTCGGCAGGAACTTCTCCACGGACCTGGTCCATGCCCTTTCCGATGGTGTGGACGTGGTTCCGGCCTTGGAGGAGCTGGCGCGGGCACAGCTCATCGTGTCCGAAGGTCCGAGACGCTGGACCTTCAAACACGCCCTCATCCAAGAGGTGGTCTACGACACACTGTTGCTCCGCCAGCGGAAGGACATCCACCGAAGGATCGCCGAGGCGCTGGAAGCCGCGGGCGGCGACGACCCCATGTCTCTGGAGGCGCTGGCCGAACACTATGCGCGGGCCGAGGTACCGGAGAAGGCTCGAGCCTACGCCGTCAAGGCCGGCGATCTTGCGGGTCAGCGGATGGGGTTCGTGGAGGCGAAGGAGCGATATGAGACCGCCCTTCGACTCTGGGGGGAAGGCGACGAGGAAGGCCGCCTGGAGCTGCTCCAGAAGCTCGGGTGGGCACGGCTCATGGGTGGCGACCCCGGTGGTTCACGGACGGCCTTGATCGAGGCGGAGGCAGGGTGGCGCAACGAGGGCGATCTCCGTCGAGCCGGAGGGGCGCTCGCAACGCTGGGACGCCTGCACTGGATCATGGGGGAGGGGCAGCGCGGGGGTGAGGTCCTCGAGCAGGCCATCGAGCTGCTCGAGCCGCAAGGCCCCTCCGCGGAGCTGGTGCAGGCGTTCGTATGGACCTCGAGCCTGCACATGCTGCAAGGGCAAACGGATCGCTCCATAGCCTTCGCGGGGCGTGGCCTGGCCATGGAGGAAGGCCTGGGGATGGACGGCGCCCGCTCCCAGCTTCTCAACAACATCGGGGTCTGCCGGTCCATGCTCGGTGATTCCGAAGGGTTGACCCTATTGCGCGAGGCCCTCGAGCTCGCCGAGAGGTCGGGTGACGCGGAGGCGATCGGCCGCGCGTACTCCAACTTGGCGGCCACCCTGGCGATGTTCCAGCGTCACCGGGAATCGGCCGAGGTGAGTCGCCGGGGACAGGAGTTGAGCCGACGTCAGGGCGCTCCAGCGTTCGAGATCTTCCACGCCGGGAACGAGGCTCAGTCGCTTGCGGAGCTGGGAAGGTACGAGGACACGGAGGCCATCGCCAGAGAGGCCCTGTCGAAGGCCCGAGAGATGAAGACCATTCCGGCGATTTGCAACAGTGCGGCCCCCGTGGTCATGGCCCTGCTGGCGCGGGGGAGGTTCGGGGAGGCGCGGGAACTCATGGATGAGATCATGCCGCTGGCTAGAGGCCTCGGTGGCAATGAGTTCCTCAGTCTCGGGCTGTTGCTTGAAGCCAATCTCGAGCGGGCACGAGGGAACCTCAACGCCGGCCGTCAGGCGATCAGCGAAGCGGCCGACATGGTCTTGGAGACGCCAACGGTCTGGCACGTGGCCGTGATCCTGAGCACCGCAGCGCGCCTGTTGCCGAAGGAACGGGTGGAGGAGTTACTGGAGCGAGTCCGACCGGCGGCCGGTGATCCCGCGTTCGAGGTGATGGTCGCCGAGGCCGAGGGAGTCCTTTCAGGAGATGCAGAGCGGTTCAAGAGGGCGGCGGAGATCTATGCCTCGCTGGAGATGCCGTACGCGGAGGCTCGGTGCCGGCTGGAGGCGGGGGAACTGGAACGCGCCCGCGAGCTCATCGATCGGTACGATCTCGGCGAGGGTCCCCTCGGGGCGCGGCTGCGCGAGCTCGAGGGGAGCGCCTAGGGCGCTGCCTCGTCGATCCCGCCGCGCTGCGTCAACTGGTCGAACACGTAGAACACGGCGACCAGTCCGTGTAGCGCCAGCGTGAGCGGGGCACTCCAGAACGATAGCCCGAAGGCGACCGGGTACACGATCAGGCCCAGGCTGAACCGGCGGGTGAACCCCCGAAGAACATTCACGTCGAAGTGCGCGTGGAGCAGCCTGGCGTCCCGGACGATCCACCTCCAGAGGAGCTGGAAGCTGACGGCCACCCCGATGGCGCCTCCGCTGTACACGGCGGCGGCCACATTCGCGTCGGGCCACCCCGCCTCGATGTACCGGGCCAGCAGCGCCGTGGGGAAGGGGATGGCCGCAACGAACACGAGCAGCAGCAGGTTGAGGAAGAGCAGAGGCCGGTCCACCTGGGCCACATAGGCCAGGATCCGGTGGTGGTTGACCCAGATGATCCCGATCACCGCGAAGCTGACCAGGTAGGCCGCGTAGCTGGGCCACTGCTGCGCCAGGGCCCGGGCGAGCCCACCTTCCTCCACCTCGGGAACCCTGACTTCGATGATGAGGAGCGTGATGGCGATGGCCATGACGCCATCGCTGAACGCCTCGAGCCGGTTCTTGTCCATGGGGCCTCAGTAGGCCAGGGCCCAGGCGGCTTCCTCGGTGCCGGGGTCACCGCACACGATGCACGGACCGCCGGGGTCCTTCTGCTCGAGCGGCAGGTACCGGATGGTGGCCTTGGTCTCCGCCTTGACCTTGGCCTCGCATTCCTCCCTTCCGCACCACGAGGCGATCATGAAGCCGCCGGGGTCCTCGAGCAGGGCGGCCATCTCGCTCATCTCCTTGGGGTGGAAGGTGTGCTCGTCGCGGAACCCTCGAGCGTCCTCCAACAATCCCCGTTGGGTCCGGTCCAGCGCCTCGGAGACGTGTTGGGCGAGGCCGCCCAACCCGACCTGGCTCTTCTCGCCGGTGAGACGGGGGACCACGGTGACCTGTTCGGCGTCGAGGTCCCGCGGACCGATCTCGATCCTCACGGGCACGCCGCGGAGCTCCCAGTCGTTGAACTTGAACCCCGGCCGGACGTCCTCCCGGTCGTCCAGGTGCACCCGGTGGACATCGAGCTCGCCCGCCAGCCGGCCGCACGCCTCGAGCACCCGGCCACGCTCGTCGTCGCTCCGGTAGATCGGCACGATGACGACCTGGATCGGAGCCAGGGCGGGGGGAAGCCTCAGGCCTCGATCGTCGCCGTGGGCCATGAGCACCGCGCCCACGGCCCGGGTGCTGAGCCCCCACGACGTGGCGAAGGCGAACTCCTGCTCGCCCTCGCGGTTGAGGAACCGGACCCCGTACGCCCTCGCGAAGTTGGTCCCGAGGTAGTGAGAGGTGCAGGCCTGGAGGGACTTCCGGTCCCGCATCAGGCCCTCGAGCGTGTAGGTCTCCACGGCGCCCGGGAACCGCTCGGAAGCGCTCTTCCTTCCGGCGTGGGCCGGAACGGCCATGACCCGCTCGTAGGCGTCGAGGTAGACCTCATGGACGATCCGGAGGCTCTCTTCCCTGGCTTCCCGCTCGGTCTCATGCGCCGTGTGGCCCTCCTGCCACAGGAACTCGGTGGTACGAAGAAACACGCGCGGGCGAAGCTCCCAGCGGACGACGTTCGCCCATTGGTTGTAGAGGAGGGGGAGGTCACGGTAGGACTGAACCCACTTCGCGTAGGTGGCCCAGATGATCGTCTCGGAGGTGGGTCGGATCACCAGCGGTTCCTCGAGGTCCTCCCCCCCGGCGTGTGTCACTACCGCAACCTGTGGGGCGAACCCCTCGACGTGCTCGGCCTCCTTCTCCAGCAGCTTGTAGGGGAAGAGCAGCGGGAAGTACATGTTCTGGTGGCCGGTCGCTTTGATCCGGTCGTCGACGGCGCGCTGGATACCCTCCCAGATGGCGAACCCGTAGGGACGGATGACCATCGTTCCGCGGGCCAGCGAGGGCTCCGCGAGCTCGGCCGCCCGCACGACCTCCTGATACCAGCCGGGGAAGTCCTCGTTCTGCTTGGGGAGAGCCATGGGCGCAGGATAGCGGACCCGTCGTGCCGTGGGACCCAAGGGCTGCGCCGTCGTCTCGAAGGGCTTGAACGGCCCGCCCAGCCGAACTATATTATCTCAAGTATCTCAAGTATCTCGGTAGAGATATAGGAGAGGAGTCATGGAGGATCTCAAGCAGGGGCTCGAACGCGTGCTCCAAGAGCCCATCAGGACCGAAGGCGATGCACGGAGGGTTTCAGAGGCAGCCACGATCCTGGCTGACCTGCTGAGGATCGAGGAGCGCGCCGATCGACTGCTGAACACCACAGCTTCCAAGCCGGGGGAAGGGTCTCTCGCCGGCATGACTCTCCACGAGGCGGCGAGACGAGTATTGGAGGAAGCCGGGATTCCGCTCCACGCCCGGGAGCTGGGAGCGCGGATCAAGGCCCGAGGGTGGCGACACCCGCGTTCGGAACGCGCGAGACCGGATCAGATCGTGTTCCAGCTCGCCGCCCGGCTTCCCCGGCACCCCGGTGTCTTCCGGAGGGTGGCTCCCAACACGTTCGCCCTCGTCGACTGGGGGGATGAACCGTTCGCGCGGACCCCCCGTCGTCCTCGCGTCGGTCTCTTCGCTGCGGCGGGTATTTCGGGGCGGGACATTGACGACTCTGAAGAACCATTCGAGGCCAATCCGTGGCGCTCATCCTAGACACTGGAGTTCTGTTCGCTGCCCTCAATGAGGAGGACCCCGAGCATCTGAAGTGCGGAGCCCTTCTTACGGAAGCGAGCGAAACTCTCGTTGTCCCTGATCCGGTGCTGGTAGAGCTGGAGTACTGGATGCGCAAGATCGCCTCGCCCGACGCTTGGCTCGCGTTCTGTGAGGACGTCCATGGGGGCGCCTACTCCCTTCACCCCCTGGATTCCGCGACCCTGCTGGCCGCGAGTCGCTTGCAGGTCCGATATGCCGACCTGTCGATCGGCCTGGTCGACGCGGCGGTGTTCGTGACCTGTGACGTTCTCGGCGAGCGGAAAGTAGCGACACTGGACCAGCGTCATTTCAGGGTCCTGCGGACGGAGGACGGGAAGTCGCTCGAGCTCCTGCCCGAATAGCGCGGCCATTGCGGTCGGGGGAGCCGGATCGGTACGGTGTGCACATGGCCCGAGTCCACATCCCCGGGGACTTCCGCAAGCTTGCCATGGTGGGCAACGATCCCGAGGCCGTGATCCAGCGGTGCGGCAGGGACACCTGGGACTGCGTGCTCATCGACGTGGAAGGCAACTGGACCCGGGCCGTCTTCCCGTCGAAGGAGCAGGCCCAGGAGGCCTGCCGCCAGCTCGGGATCCGGGTCCACGACGGGTGGGATGACCCTCGGCTGGTTCGCCGGATGAACCGCCGTGACCACTGGGGAGAGCCGGGGGGACAGCGCCGAGCGCTCTGAGCGGTCGCACCGGGGACGGCCCCGGCGCGCCGCAGAGCGAAGGTCTATACTGTTACGTAGAGTTGGGCCGAGTGGGCGGGGCGCCCACTCGCTTTTTTTGGGGCGATGGACCTGGAGCAGGTGGTTCGGCCGGTGGTGGAGGCCGCGGGCCTCGAGCTCGTGGACGTGGCCTTCGGCCGTGAGGGTGGACGCCGGGTGTTGCGGGTCACCGTAGATCGCGATGGCGGCGTCGACCTCGACTCGATCGCCGAGGCCAGCGAGCGGATCTCCCGCCGGCTCGATGTGGAGGACTTCGACCCGGGTCCCTACGAGCTCCAGGTGAGCTCGCCGGGGGTGGAGCGGCTGCTCAGGGCTGCACCTGACTTCGCCCGTAGCGTCGGTGAGCGGGTCCGGGTCCGGACGGCCGGCCGGGTGGAAGGAGCCCGGACCCACACGGGAACCCTCGTTTCCGCGGGGGACCGGGAGGTCACGATCGCCACGGACGGGGGGGATCGGACCATTGAGTACGAGGACATCGCCTCCGCCCGAACGGTGTTCGACTGGGAGACGGAGCTCGCCAGGAAGAAGCGGAGCCAGAGATGAACGCGGAGCTGATCCAGGCACTGAGGGAGCTCGAGCGCGAGAAGGGGATCGCGTTCGAGACGATCCTGCATGGCCTCGAGGAGGCTCTCGCTTCGGCGTACAAGTCCTCGATGCGCGGGCCCGATGAGGAGGAGGACGAGACGCGCGACGTTCGGGTGGTCCTCGACCCCGAGAGCGGCGAGATGGAGGCGTTCCTCCAGCATCTCGACGAAGAGGGGACCGTGATCTCGGAAGAGCCCGTGATCGTCTCGGACGACTTCAAGGGCCGGATCGCAGCGCAGACCGCCAAGCAAGTGATCCTCCAGAAGCTCCGGGATGCGGAGCGGGAGATGACGTACGAGGAGTTCGCCGGGCGCGAGGGTGACGTGGTCACCGGCATCGTGCAGCAGGACTCCCACCGATACACCCTGCTCGACCTGGGGAAGGTGGAGGCCCTGCTGCCCGTCCAGGAGCAGGTGCCTTCCGAGCCCTACCGTCACGGGGAGCGTCTCAAGGCCTACATCGTGGAGGTCCGGAAGACGAGCAAGGGACCGCAGATCATCGTGTCGCGGACCCATCCGAACCTGCTGCGGAAGCTGTTCGAGATGGAGGTCCCGGAGATCGCGGAGGGGATCGTGGAGATCAAGAGCGTGGCCCGGGAGCCCGGGCACCGCTCCAAGATCGCCGTGTCCTCCAATGAGCCGGGCGTTGACCCCGTGGGCGCGTGCGTCGGAGCCAAGGGCTCACGGGTGCGGATGGTGGTGAACGAGCTCAAGGGCGAGAAGATCGATGTGGTCGAGTGGTCGCCGGATCCGTCGAGGTTCGTGGCCAACGCCCTCCAGCCGGCCAAGGTCAGCCGGGTGCGGATCGACCCGGACAACCAGACCGCGCTGGTGATGGTCCCCGACTACCAGCTCTCCCTGGCCATCGGTAAGGAGGGGCAGAACGCCCGTCTGGCAGCCCGTCTCACCGGCTGGCGGATCGACATCAAGAGCGAGAGCCAGGTGGCGGAGGAGGAAGCCCGATCCCGACAGGCCCCGGCCGCTCCGGTGACCGAAGAGTCGGATGCCGTGGAGCCGGCGGAGACGGCGGAGCCCGCCAAGGAGACGGCGGAACCTGCCAAGGCGACCGAGGCCGGCACTGGCCCCGAGGAGGCCGGACAGGAGCCCGCCCCGGACCCGGGGGAGGTTCCCCGAGAAGGTGAGGCCCAGGGCGCCGGGTCCGAGGATCGGGAGGTCGAGCGCGCCTAACCACCCGGGCTCGCGGCCGGCGCGCACCTGTCTCGGCTGCCGCGTGACACGGCCCAAGCCCGAGTTGCTGCGTGTCGTTCGGGGCCCCGACGGGGTCCACCCCGATCCGTCGGGTAAGGCTCCAGGCCGGGGCGCCTACGTGCACCGGGACCGCGATTGTGTGCGGGAGGCGACCCGAAGGGGAGCCCTGGCGAGGGCCCTGCGGGTGAACCTCTCGCCCGACGATTTGGCTACGCTACGGAGAGAGATCGAGAGGGAGATCGAGTGAGGATCCACGAACTGGCGAAGGAGCTGGCGGTTAAGAGCCGCGACCTCGTGGACGCCCTGGAGCAGATGGGCTATGAGGGCCTTACGGCTTCTTCGAGTGTGCCCGACGAGGCGGTGCCTCGCCTTCGAGCCTCCGGTGGCAAGCCCGTGCCCACGGGGAGACCTCGAATCATCACCGAGGAGCCCCTCCCCGCCCGGCCCCGCCGGAGAGAACCCGAGGCCGCTGAGACGGTGGCGCGGGAGCCCGAACCCGAGCCGGCCGCCGAGCCCGAACCGCAGCCGGAACCGGAGCCCGAGGCCAGGCGGGAGGCGATCAAGGTGGCCAGGGGAGCCTCGGCCAAGGAGGTCTCCGAGAAGCTTGGGGTCGAGCCTACCGAGGTGATCCGAAAGATGCTCGAGCTGGGCGAGATGGTGACCATCACCCAGTCACTCTCCGACGAGGCCATCCATCTCATCGCGGGAGAGTACGGCTTCGAGGTGGAGATCGTCGCCCCGGAAGAAGCCGTCGAGGAAGAGGAGGAGGAGGTCGACCCGTCCCGGCTCAGGCCTCGCCCCCCGGTGGTCACCGTGATGGGTCATGTGGACCACGGGAAGACCCTCCTGCTCGACGCGATCCGTCAGACGGACGTGATCTCCCAGGAGGCCGGGGGGATCACCCAGCACATCGGGGCCTACCAGGTCCACCAAGACGGACAGGTGATCACGTTCATCGACACCCCCGGCCACGAGGCCTTCACGGCGATGCGAGCCCGAGGCGCCCAGGTGACGGATATCGCCGTCCTGGTCGTGGCCGCCGACGACGGGGTCATGCCGCAGACCATCGAGGCGCTGGACCACGCCAGGGCGGCGGGCGTGCCGATCGTCGTGGCCGTGAACAAGGTCGACAAACCCGAGGCCGACCCGATGCGGGTGCGGACCCAGCTCGCCGAGGCCGGCATCCAGCCGTCCGAGTGGGGCGGCGACTACGAGTTCGTTGACGTTTCCGCCAAGACACACCAGAACCTCGACCGTCTGCTTGAGACCATCCTGGTGGTGGCGGAGCTCCAGGAGCTCAAGGCGGATCCCGACGGGAAGCCCAAGGGCGTGACCATCGAGGCTCATCTGGACAAGGGCCGCGGCCCGGTGGCCACCGTCCTGGTCCGGCGGGGAACCTTCCGGGTGGGGGACGCGGTCGTCTGCGGAGCCGCGTACGGAAAGATCCGGGGGATGGTGGACGAGAACGGAATCCCGGTGGAGGAGGCGCCCCCCGCCAAGCCGGTGCTCGTCCAGGGGTGGTCGAGGGTGCCCGAGGCCGGCGACGAGGTCCGGTGGGCCGAGGATGAGAAGGAGGCCCGGCGGATCGCGCAGGAGCGCGAGGCCCGCCAGCGCGCCGCCGAGCAAGTCGCCGCCCAGCCAGCCGCGAGCCTGTCCGACCTCCTCCTGGCCGCCCGCGAGGGCGAGGTCAGCGAGCTCAACATCATCCTCAAGGCCGACACCCAGGGATCGCTCGAGGCGATGACCGATGCCCTGCAGAAGCTGGGAACCAACGAGGTCCGGATCAGGATCATCCGCAAGGGCGTCGGGGCGGTGGGGGAGAGCGACGTGATGCTTGCCCAGGCCTCCCAGGCATTGGTGGTGGGGTTCAACGTCCGTCCAGACCGAGGCGCACGCGACGTGGCGGAGTCCGAGGGCGTCGACGTCCGTCTCTATCGAGTGATCTACCAGGCCGTTGAGGACATCAAGAACGCCCTCTCCGGCTTGCTGGCACCCGCAGAGGAAGAGGTCGAGCTGGGACGGGCGGAGGTCCGGGCCACCTTCCAGGTTCCCAGACTCGGTCGTGTGGCCGGTTGCTACGTCACGGACGGCACCATCCAGCGTGGGGCCCGAGCGCGCCTGGTCCGCGACGGCGCTGTCGCGTACGAGGGCCGCATCGCGTCCCTCCGGAGGTTCAAGGACGACGTCCGGGAGGTCCAGGAGGGATTCGAGTGTGGCATCGGGCTGGAGAACTTCCAGGACGTCAAGGAGGGAGACCTCATCGAGGCGTTCGAGATCCGAGAGGTCGCCCGGTCCCTGTAAGGTGGTGGCAGGACCCACGACCGAAGGTGGGGACCCTTGCTGGCTGCACTGTCCACGTTCGATCTTCGGATTCCGGGCTGCGGCTCGCTCAAGGAGAAGCGCCACGTGGTGAAGACGCTCTCGGCGGGCCTGCGCTCGAAGTTCAACGTGTCGGTTGCCGAGGTGGACCACCACGACCTGTGGCAGCGGACCACCATCGGTGTGTCGGCAGTGGGGGCGCAAGGATTCCACCTGCGAAAGGTGATGCACGAGGTGGAGCGGTACCTATCTCGCCAGCCGACCATCGACATCATCGACCACCGTATGACCCTGCACGCCCAGGACGACTGACAACGAGGGACGGACGAACGATGACGCGGCCCGAGCGGGTGTCAGAGGAATTCCGGGAGATCCTTGCCGAGGAGATACCCAAGCTGAAAGACCCGCGAGTCGGGTTCGTCACCGTCACCGGGGTGGACGTGACGCCCGATCTCCGACGAGCCACGGTCTACTACACCGTGATGGGCGAGGAGCGTGAGCGGAAAGCCACTGGGGCGGGGTTGCGGTCGGCACGGTCGCACCTCCGTTCGGTGATCGGGCGACAGGTGCGGATGAAGTTCCTGCCCGAACTGGAGTTCCGAGAGGACGAGGGTCTCGCTCAGGCGGAGCGTGTGGAGAAGCTCCTCCGCGAGATCCACGAACATGAGGAAGACCGTGGCTCTGCGGGATGACGCGCTGAGGGATGCGCTGGACCGCGCCGCGGAGGCGCTCGAACGCGCCGACCACGTCGCCCTGGCCTGTCATGTGAACCCCGACGCTGACGCCATGGGGTCGATGCTCGCGTTGGCCTGCTTCCTCGCCCGGCAAGGGAAGCGAGTGGCGGCCACCTGGCCGGGCGGCATCGAGGGGGCCCCGCGCTGGGCATCGCTGCTCCCCGGGCGGGAGCACGTGGTGGCTCCAGGTGATATGCCGAAGGAACCTCCGGTTTTGGTGGCGCTGGACACGGCGGACATCAAACGCCTGGACGGTCTGGCACACTTGGTGAAGCGAGCGGGAACGGTGATCGTCGTGGACCATCACGTGACGAACACCGGCTTCGGGACCATCGATCTGATCGACCCGCACGCCGCGGCCACCGCCCAGCTCGTGTACGTGCTCATCGAGCGGATGGGGGGGCGACTCGATCCAGACACCGCCGCGTGTCTGTACGCGGGCCTGGTGACCGATACCGGGCGGTTCCAGTTCTCCAACACCACCCCTGAGGTGCTGCGGATCGCCGCGCGGCTTCGGGAGGAAGCGTTCGACCACGTCGCCCTGAGCCAGGCGCTGTACGAGGACAACTCCCTCCCCTATCTCCGAGTGGTGGGGAAGGTGCTGGAAAGGGCCACGCACGAGCCGGCGGCCAACCTCGTGTGGACGTATCTCACACGGTCAGACCTCGATGCCGCGGGGATCGGCATCGACGAGACCGAAGACCTCATCGACCTGGTGCGCACGGCCCGGGAGGCCGATGTGGCCGCAGTGCTCAAGGAGCAGCCGAACGGCGGGTTCAAGGTGTCGCTTCGCTCGCGGGGAGGGACCGACGTCGGGTCGGTGGCCGCGTCGTTCGGCGGCGGTGGCCACCGGCTCGCGGCGGGCTACTCCTCGAAGGCGGGGCTCGAGGGCACCGTGGAGGCCCTTCTCGACGCGCTGTCGTCGGGCCGAACGCCCTCCGCGTAGTGGTCTCCGCGGAGGGACTTCTCCTCGTCGACAAGCCCGCCGGGATCACGTCGCACGATGCTGTCGACGCCGTCCGGCGGGCCCTCGGCACGCGGAAGGTGGGGCACGCCGGGACCCTCGATCCCCTGGCCACCGGGCTCCTGCTCGTGGGGGTGGGGCGGGCCACCCGGCTTCTCCGGTTCCTCGGCTATCTGGACAAGGAGTACGAGGGGACGGGGCGGCTCGGCGAGGAAACCGACACGCTCGACGCGGACGGCCGGATGGTGCGGACGGCGGTGGTCGACGTCTCCGACGAGGACGTCCGCGAGGCAGCACGAGCCCTGGTCGGAGAGATCGAACAGCGACCGCCGGCTTTCTCAGCGGTGAAGGTGGGAGGTCGCAGGCTCTACACGGCGGCCCGAAGGGGCGAGCCGGTCGAGGCTGAGCCCCGTCGAGTTCGTGTGGAGGCCTTCGACGTGCTTCGTTTCGACGGCCGGGACTTCGAGTTCCGGGTGACCTGCTCCAGCGGAACGTACGTGCGCTCGCTGGTCGCGGCGGTGGGTGATCGGGTTGGCTGCGGAGCCCATCTCGTCAGGCTGGTCCGCATCCGGATCGGCCCGTTCAGGGTGGAGGAAGCGGTGCCGCCGGACCTGCCCGGGAAACCGCTCCCCGTCGAGCATGCGGTGGCTCACCTCCCCCGGGTCGACCTCGGCACCGAGGAGGCCGAGGCCGCGGCTCACGGTCGGCCCCTCGCTCCGGCCGGAGTCGGGGGACCGCACGCCGTGTTCGGCCCCGACGGCGCTCTGATCGGGGTGTGGCGTGACGAAGGGGCCCGGGCCCGCCCCGAGGTCGTGCTCGCCCCCGGCGCCTAGCCCTCTGGTCGCCCGGCGGGCATCCGATACGCTCCCTGCGGTGGAGATCATCCAGGGCATCCGCTCCTTCCGGCCCGACGAGGGCTCGGCCGTCACGGTCGGCTTCTTCGATGGCGTGCACGTCGGGCATCAGGCCGTGATCCGGCGGGCGGTGAAGGCGGCGAAGGAGCGCGACCTCCGATCGGTCGCTCTCACGTTCGACCGGCATCCCCGCGAGGTGCTCACCCCCCAGGTCGTCCCGCAGCTCCTCACCACGCTGCGGCGCAAGGCCGAGCTCATCGAGGCTCTGGGCGTCGAGGTACTGGCGGTCATGGAGTTCGACGAGGACGTATCCCGGTGGGAGCCAGAACGGTTCGTGGACCAGGCGCTGGTAGGCGGGCTCGGGATCCGTCACGCGGTCGTGGGCGCGAACTTCACGTTCGGGCACAAGGCCGCCGGCACCGCCGAAGTCCTGGAGGAGCTCGGCCGGGGCAGAGGGTTCGGTGTTCAGACCGTGCCGCTGACCCTGCTCGACGGTCAGCCGGTGTCTTCCACGTCGATCCGCCGGGCGCTCGCCGAGGGGGACCTGGTCTGGCCGTCCCGCGCCCTGGGCCGGCGCTATTCGGTAGAGGGGACCGTGATTCCCGGTGCCGGTCGCGGAAAGAACCTCGGTTTCCCCACCGCGAATCTGCGGACCCCGGCGAGGATCCTTCTCCCCGGGCGCGGGGTGTACGCGGGCCGGGCGTACGCGGGAGGGGACGCCTGGACGGCGGCCATCGACGTGGGCATGAACCCCACCTTCGGTGAGGAGCCCCTTCACGTGGAGGCGTTCCTCCTCGACTTCGAGGGGGACATCCAGGGAAGCGTTCTCGCCGTGGAGTTCTGGGAGCGGCTCCGGGACGAGGTGCGCTTCGAGAGTCCCGAGGCGTTGGCCCTCCAGATGAAGGAGGATGTCGCGCGCACCCGGGCCCTCGTCCCGGGGAAGGGGACCAGTACTTCCGTGTGATAGCCTCTGGGGGATGGTCCTCACCAAGGACGACAAGCAGAAGCTCATCGAGGACTTCCGCAGGGACGATTCGGACACCGGTTCGCCGGAGGTCCAGGTCGCCGTACTCACCAAGCGCATCGACCAGCTCACCGAGCACCTCAAGGCCCACAAGAAAGACCACCACTCCCGGCGGGGGCTCCTGCAGATGGTCGGGAGACGCCGTCGCTTGCTCGAATACGTCAAGCGCGCGGACATCGACCGGTACCGGGCGCTCATCGAGCGGCTCGGCCTGCGACGTTAGCGTCGTCCGGAGGGGGGAAGCCACCAGGCAGGAAACACAGTCCACATAGGAACGGAGCGGGGGTCCCGAGCGGTTCAGTTATCAGTCGCGGACCCCGGACGTCGCGGCGACCGAGGCCCACCACTGAGAACTGGCCCGCTTTCCCCCGCTCCTTGCAGAAGGATTGCAAGGAGGCTCGACATGGAACCCATCACTTTCACCCGCGACATCGGGGGGCAACAGGTCACGTTGGAGACCGGGTTGCTCGCCAAGCAGGCGCACGGGTCCGCTCTGGTCACGTTCGGCGAGACCCAGATCCTGTGCACGTGTGTCACCAGCGCGCCGCGCGAAGGCATCGACTTCTTCCCCCTCACTGTCGACGTCGAGGAGCGGATGTACGCCGCCGGAAAGATCCCCGGCGGCTTCTTCCGCCGCGAGGGGCGGCCCAGCGAGACCGCCATCCTCTCCGCCCGGCTGATCGACCGGCCCCTTCGACCGACCTTCCGCAAGGGGTTCCGGCAGGAGGTACAGGTCATCTGCACCGTGCTCTCCGCGGACCAGGCCAATCCTTACGACATCCCCGGGATCAATGGCGCCAGCCTGGCGGTGACGCTGGCGGGGCTGCCGTTCCACGGTCCGATCGGGGCTGTGCGCCTCGGCTATATCGACGGCCGGTGGATGCCCAACCCGACGTACCAGCAGGTCGACCTGGGCACCTTCGACATGGTCGTCGCGGGTCGCCGGAACGATCTCGGGGGCGTGGACATCCTCATGGTCGAGGCAGAGGCGCCGGAAGAGGGCGTCCGGCTGATCGAGGAGGGCCAGCCCGCTCCGACCGAGGAGATTGTAGCCGACGGCCTCGAGGAGGCCAAGCGGTGGATCGGCGAGATGGTCGACTTCCAGGAGGAAGTGGTCAAGGCGGCGGGGGCGTCCGAGCGCGAGTTTCCGCCGGTCGTCGACTACGACGACGAGACCAAGACTGGGGTGGACAGCTTCGCTGGAGACCGCATCCGGGACGCTCTTCGGATATCGGGGAAGCGTGAGCGCGGCGAGGCCCTGGATGCCATCCGCGCCGAGCTGGCGGTTCATCTGGCCCAGACGTGGGGAGAGGATGTTCTCGGCGCCCGGGCCGACCAGGTGAGCCGGGCGTTCCGGGACCTCGAGAAGGAGGCCATGCGGCGGCGAATCCTCGAGGAGGGCGTCCGCCTCGACGGCCGCCGGCCCGACGAGATCCGGCCGATCTTCTGTCAGGTCGGGATCGTGCCGCGAGCACACGGGTCGGGGCTCTTCCAGCGAGGCGAGACCCAGGTGCTCAACGTGACCACGCTCGGGATGCTCCGGATGCGGCAAGCCATCGACACCCTCGACCCCGACGAGTTCAAGCGGTACATCCACCACTACAACTTCCCGCCGTTCTCCACCGGCGAGACGGGATTCATGCGGGGGCCCCGCCGGCGTGAGATCGGGCACGGCGCGCTCGGCGAGCGGGCCCTCCTCCCGGTGATCCCCGAGGACGACGACTTCCCGTACGCGCTCCGGCTCGTCTCCGACGTCCTGGAGTCGAACGGGTCGACGTCGATGGCCAGCGTGTGTGCTTCGACGCTCTCCCTCATGGACGCGGGGGTGCCGATCAAGTCGCCGGTCGCGGGCATCGCCATGGGCCTCATCGCTGAGGGCGGCGACTTCGTCACGCTCACCGACATCCTCGGGGCGGAGGATGCCCTGGGGGACATGGACTTCAAGGTGGCCGGGACCCGGGATTACGTGACCGCGCTCCAGCTCGACACCAAGGTGAGCGGCCTGCCGGCCGAGGTACTGTCCGGCGCGTTGAAGCAGGCCCGGGACGCCCGGCTGTTCATCCTGGAGAAGATGCTGGCCACGATCTCGGGGCCGCGCGAAGCGCTCTCGCTTCAGGCGCCCCGGGTGATGACCATCCAGATCCCGGTGGACAAGATCGGTGAGATCATCGGACCGAAGGGCAAGCGGATCAACGAGATCATCGCCACCACCGGGGCCGACATCGACATCCAGGACGACGGCACCGTCTTCATCGGGTCCAAGGAAGGGGAGGGCGCCGAGAAGGCCCGCCAGATGATCGATGAGATCCTCAACCCTCGCATCCCGGAGGTGGGTGAGGTCTTCCACGGCAAGGTGGTGAAGACCACGGAGTTCGGCGCCTTCGTCAGCATCCTCCCGGGGATCGACGGCCTGATCCATATCTCCGAGCTTCGGAGAGGGGGCGAGCGCGTCGAGTCGGTAGAGGACGTGGTGAAGGTGGGCGACGATCTCGATGTGGTCGTGGTGAAGATCGAACCGGGCATCAAGCTGCGGGTCGGTCTCCGCCCCGTCTGGGAGGGAGAGACCCCTCCATCGGCCGAGGAACTGAAGGCCGAGGCCGAGGCGGCGCGGTCCGAGCGGCGCGACCGCGGCGATAGAGGGGACCGCGGGGGTCGAGGCGACCGGGGTGACCGCGACCGCGGGGACCGCCGGCGTCGTCGGCCGGGACCTCGCCGCGACGGGCCGCGCGAGGCGTGAGCCTGGTGCCCGCCGGAACGCCGTCGAGGATCCCTAGGCGAGCTCGGTGATCGAACGCAGCGAGTACGAGTCGGGGCTGCGCATCGTTACCGAGCACATGCCGGGCGTTCGATCGGTGACGACGGGCGTCTGGGTGGCCGTCGGTTCCCGGGACGAGCGCCCCGACCTTGCGGGGGCGTCGCACTTCCTGGAGCACCTGCTGTTCAAGGGAACGCGGAAACGCTCGGCTCGCGACATCGCCGAGGCCTTCGATGCGGTGGGCGGAGACGTGAACGCCTACACCTCGAAGGAGAACACTACGTTCTACACCCGGGTCCTCGACGAGGATCTTCCGATGGCCCTGGATCACCTGTTCGACATGCTTCAGAGCTCCGTCATGCGCGGTGAGGACATGGAGGCAGAGCGCCAGGTGATCCTGGAGGAGATCAACATGCACGAGGACGCCCCCGACGAGCTCGTGCACGACCTGTTCACCGAGACTCTCTGGGAGGGCCACCCACTCGGCCGGCCGGTCCTGGGAACGGTGGACACGATCACCCGGGCAACCCGCGAGCAGGTCCGACGGTTCTGGAAGCGCCATTACGTTCCAGGGAACTATGTCGTCGCGGCCGCCGGCAACGTGGAACACGAGCAGCTCGTCCGGCTCGTGGAAGAGCACGTCGACACGGGCCCGCGCGTTCGCCGCGGCGGGTGGTCCGTGCGCGCCGGCGGAGAGGCGCCGCGGCCTTCGGGGATCGCCTCCGTGCGACGTCGGCCCACCGAGCAGGCTCACATCTGTGTGGGAGGCGGCGGCCTGGCCAGGAGCGACCCTCGCCGGTTCGCCTTCGGAGTGGTGAACAACGCGCTCGGCGGTGGGATGTCCTCTCGTCTGTTCCAGGAGATCCGGGAGAAGCGCGGACTCGCGTACTCGGTCTACTCCTACCACGCCATGTACGCGGAGACCGGTGCGTTCTGCGTCTACGCGGGGACGACTCCGACACGGGCCCGGGATGTCATGCAGCTCGCCAACCGGGAGCTCGACGACGTGGCCGAGAACGGCGTGACCGCGGAGGAACTGGAGCGGGCGAAGGGACACATGCGAGGCGCGCTCGTTCTCTCCATGGAGGACACGGGCGGCCGGATGACCCGTCTGGGGAAGTCTGAGATCGGCCACGGAGAGATCCTCTCCATGGACGAGATCATCGAGCGGGTCGAGGCGGTGACCCAGGACGACGCCCGGGAGATCGCCGCGGAGGTCCTGTCCCGCCCCCGGTCGGTCGCGGTCATCGGCCCGTTCGAGAAAGGTGCCTTCGACGAGTTCGCCGGGGCGGGCAGGATCGCAGCCCGCGCGCCGGCGATCAGCGGTACGGGGAAAGGACGGGGCCGGTGATCCGGGTCGGAGTGATCGGGGCCCTTGGCAAGATGGGGCAGCTGGTGTGCCGGGCGGTGGCCGAGCATCCCGACCTCGTCTTGGTGGCGGCGATCAATCCCTCGCGCCCAGGTGTCAACATGGGGGAGGTCATCGGGCATCCCGAGGTCGACGTCGAGGTGTCGCCACAGCTGGAGACCCTTCTCCAGGCCGAGACTGAAGTGGCGGTGGACTTCACGCAGCCCGACGCGGTCATGGAGAACATCCGGTGGTGCGTCGACCACGCGATGCACATGGTGGTCGGGACGACCGGGATCGGCTCCGCTGAGTTGGACGAGATCCAGGGATGGATCGACGAGGAAGGCGGGGACGCTCACGTGATCATCGCCCCCAACTTCTCTCTCGGGGCGGTTATCGCGCAGCGGTTCTCGGAGGCCGCGGCCCGGTTCTTCCCCGCCGCGGAGATCATCGAGCTCCATCACGAGCAGAAAGCCGACGCCCCTTCGGGGACGGCCGCCGCCACCGCGTCGCGTATCGCGGAGGCGCGGGAGGAAAAGTGGAGCGGCCCGGACAGTGAGAAGGTCCACGGAGTGCGCGGGGGAGAGGTCGAAGGTATCCGGGTCCACAGCGTGCGGCTGCCTGGCCTGGTCGCCCACCAGGAGGTCATCTTCGGCGCCCTCGGCCAGACCCTCTCGATCCGGCACGACGCCTACGACCGGACGTGCTACCTGCCGGGGGTGGTCCTGGCGATCAAGGAGATCGCCACCCGTCCGGGCCTCACCTTGGGCCTGGAGCCCATCCTCGGCCTCGACGGCTGAGCCTCATCCGTTCCCTTCAGTCCGCTGCCTTCGGCAGCGTTCTTCGGCCAGGGGAATGCAGCAGCCTATTTCCGCTCGGCTTTGCCTCGCGGGGCTGCTGGGCACCCCACGAATCTCGCTCGCTTCGCTCGCTGCGATCCGCGGGGACCCCGCCACTTTCCCCTGGACCCCTACGGCGCCGGCTCGGGCTGTCCAACGCAGGAGGTCGGGTTCGAGACCGTTACGGGAGCGCCGCGCGAAGGGTTCCGCCCTTCTGCATCCGGCCGTAGTCGCCTCTGCCGTAGTCCCAGGACAGGACGCGGGTTGGCATCAGGCGCAGGACCACCCGGTCGGACTCCTTCAGCGCCCCGGCCAGCCATCGTTTCCCTTCAGCCACGCCGTAGCGGGTGGCGATGCGCTCCAGCCACCGCTCCCGGTCCTCTGTCCAGACCTCCGGGGTCCCGTGGATGATGACCGCGCGGTAGGGACGGTCCTCGGAGGCGATGGAGACCGCCGCTGGTGAGCCCGCCGCGACGTCGGCGCCCGTGCGCCGGGCCTCCAGGCGTGTGGTGAACCACAGCGCGCCGTCCTCGTACAGGAACCACACGGGGCGTACGCGAGGCCGGCCGTCGGGCCCGATCGTTGCGAAATGGGCCAGCCTGACCTCGCCGAGGAAGGTCGCCAGGTCCTTCCCCTCGAGCGGCACTCAGCGCTCCAGCCGGTACTCGGCGGCCAGCTGCACCTCGTCTCCCTCCTGCTCAACGAGCACCCCCTCGCACTCGCCGAGGGGCTCGATCACGCGGCCGGTGAGCCCGTAGACCGCAGCCTCGATGAGCGGGGTGTGGCCCACCGCGAGCCCGCGGCCTCCCTCCGGCACCTCACCGAGCAGATGCCGGATCGCGTCGGCGAGCCGGGACGACTCCTTCTCGACGAGGTCGGCGTCGACCTTCTCCACCTCGTCGAGGCGACCGGTCGCTGCGATCTTGGCCGCCGACCGCCACCGGTCCTCGACCGGAGAGGTCAGGCCCTCCTCGACGCCATGCGGCGGAAGCTTCTGGCCCAGTCCCCTGAGGAACCAGGCTGCCGTTTCCGCGGCTCGCCGGGTGGGCGAGGTGAACACGATGGCGTATCCGCCCGGGAGGTCCTTCCCCACCTGCAAGGCGAGCCCCTCTCCCTCCTCCGACAACCGGTCGCTGTCCGGATCTCGATGGGAATGCCGGCGTAGCTCCAGCGAGCGCATCTACTTGACGACGTGTTCTTCGATGAACAGCAGACCGAAGCCGTCGGTGAAGCTGGCCAGGTCTTCCGTGCTCCTCGCGGCGACCTCGCTCTTCATGTCGGCCTTGAATCCCTCACGGTCCTCCCAGCTCAGGGTGGCGACCCCGTCGTAGGGCGATTCCTGGCCCTCGGGCGCCCCGGTGACCAGGCTCAACAGATATCCCTGGAGGTGCTCGTAGCCGTCCCGAGCGATGGGAGCGTGCTTGGAGAGCCAGTAGTCGCGGAACTCCTCGACGGACATGTCCCGCTTCTTCCGGAGCCAAATGTGGACCTTGGTCATTGGGAGGCCTCCTTTTCCCTTCCCCTGGACCCCCTGGTGGCTGCTGCCATCCTATGTGGCCGGCCGCACGGGGCGGAATGCCGGCCGCGGTCCTTCCTCGGCGCTGGTAGCCCCGTACACTGCCCACATGGCCGTCTGTACCATTTGCGGTTCGGAGAACCTCCCGGACGCGAGGTTCTGCGCCCGGTGCGGGGCATCGCTCAGCGGGGCCTGCCCGCGGTGTGGCGCGGACCGGCCCTCCGACGCCAGGTTCTGCCCCTCCTGCGGGCTGGAATTCGCGCCGGCCGCGGCGGGGGAGGAGCGAAAGCTGGTCACCGTCCTCTTCGCGGATGTCACGGGGTCGACCGAGCTCGGCGAGCGCCTCGATGCCGAGCGGCTACGGGAGGTGATGGACAGCTTCTTCGCCGCAATGCGGGAGGAGATCGAGGCCGAGGGCGGCACGGTGGAGAAGTTCATCGGCGACGCGGTCATGGCGGCGTTCGGCGTGCCCGCCGCGCACGAGGACGACCCGGCCCGGGCCCTCCGAGCGGCGCTCAGGATGCGACGGCGCCTCGCGAGGCTCAACCAGGAACTCGCTGCCGCCCACGACGTCACCCTGGCCATGCGAACGGGAGTCAACACCGGGGAGGTGCTGGCGGTCACGGCTCCCCGGCCCGGTGAGGCCATGGTGACGGGAGACGCCGTGAACGCCGCCGCCCGGCTGGAGCAGGCCGCCGAGCCGGGCCAGGTCCTGGTGGGGGAGCGGACCGCCCGGGCGGCGCGGGGGTTTCGGTTCCGGGAGCAAGGTCCCCTCGAGCTCAAAGGGAAGTCCGAGCCCATCCCCGCATTCCTCCTTGTCGAGGAAGAAGAGGAGGAAGCACCACCGGGCGAGCCGGAACGAGGGATCCCCGGCATCCGGGCGCCGATGGTGGGGCGTGACGCCGAGCTGGATCTCCTCTCGTCCCTCTACGACCGCGTGGCATCGGAAGGAACGCCCCACCTCGTCACCGTGTCCGGTGATCCCGGAGTGGGGAAGAGCCGCCTGACGAGGGAGTTCCTGGAACGGGTGGAGAGCCGCCGCCCCGCGCCAACGATCGTTCGTGGACGTTGCCTGCCGTACGGCGAGGGGGTCACGTACTGGCCGCTGGCCGAGATCCTCAAGGTCATGGCGGGAGTGCTGGATACCGACCCACCTGATCTCGTGCTGGAGAAGATCCAGAAAGTCGGGAAGGACCTCATCACCTCGGGCCTCGCGCCGGACCCAGAGCGGGCGGTCGCCGCGTTGGCGTACACGGTGGGCGTGACCGTCCCCGGGGTCCCGTTCGCGGAGATGTCGCCGCGCCAAGTCCGGGTGGAGACTCACGGGGCATGGCGCTCCTTCTTCTCCGCGCTGGCGAGTCGCAGCCCCGTCGTCGTGGTCGTGGAGGACATCCACTGGGGCGACCCCGCTCTACTCGACCTGCTGGAGGAGACGGCGGATCGGGTCGAGGGCCCGGTCCTGTTCGTGTGTCCGGCCCGTCCCGAGCTCACGGATCGGCGCCCGGAGTGGGGTGGGGGCAAGCGGAACTACTCGAGCGTCTTCCTGGACCCCCTCACCTCCGCAGATTCGGAGCGACTCGTCGGGCTTCTGCTCGCCGTTGAGGAGCTGCCCGGGTCGCTCCGCCAGCGGATCCTCGAGCGGGCCGAGGGGAACCCGTTCTTCCTCGAGGAGATCATCCGGCAGCTCATCGACGCGGGCGGGATCGTGCGCGAAGGCGATCGGTGGCGGGCGCGGGCCAGCGTGGAGGACGTGACCATCCCGGACACGATCCAGGGGGTGCTTGCTGCACGGATCGACCTCCTGGTACCGGAGGAGAAACGAGCCCTCCAGGCGGCGGCCGTGGTTGGGCGGATCTTCTGGACGGGGGCGGTGGGCGTGGTCGTCGACGGCCAGGGCCCGCCCGAGGCACTGGACGACCTCCTCGAGCGAGTGGAGCGGCGAGAGCTGGTCCTGTCCCGGCTGAGCTCCTCGATGGCGGGTCAGCGCGAGTACATCTTCAAGCATGTCCTCACGCGAGAGGTGACCTACGAGACGCTCCCCCGACGTGACCGGGCAGAGGCCCACGCTCGGGTGGCTCGCTGGATCGAGGGGACCGTCGGAGAGCGCCGCATGGAGTTCGTGGAGCTCCTGGCGCATCACTTCGTGGAGGCGCACCGGGGGGCCGCCCAGGGCCCTCGGATCATCACTTCCCGACGTGGGGCCGACCAGGGCCCGCAGGACGTGGTGGAGGAGCTCCGGACGAAGGCGTTCGACTACCTCCTCTTGGCCGCCGAGGACGCCCGCCGAAGGCTAGTCCTCCGGAAGGCCCAACGCGGTGCGGAGCAAGCTCTCCAGCTTGCGACCAACCCAAGAGAGCGGGCGAAGGCATTGGAGGTCCTCGGCGAGGCGTACGTCAATGACTACCAGGGCGACCTGGCGTGGAAGTACTTCACGGAGGCCGTGGATGCACGGGTAGAGGGTCTGCCCGAAGACCGCGAAGCGATCGCTCGGTTGTGCGCTCGGGCGGTCGAGGTGCCCACACGGTGGCCGGGTTCGATGACCGGCATCCCTCCGGAAGACGAGGTCAGCCGATATCTCGACGTGGGGTTCTCCCACATTGGGAAGGAAGACAGCCCGGCCTTGGTGGGTCTCCTCACCGGTCGCGCCTTCCGGCCGTTCGCCTTCAAGCGCGATCAGCCCTTTGAGGACGACACCGTCACGCGTGCCATCGAAGACGGCGAAAGAGCCGCGGCCATGGCCAAACGGCTGGGTCGCCCCTCCCTGGCGGCGGCGGCCCTCGATGGGGTCGGTGGCACATACATCGCCCAGGGTCTCTATGCCAAGGCAGTGGAAGTGAGCGACCGCCGGTTGGAGCTCATACCCGTATTGGAGGATCCCTGGGAGCTGGGCGATATCTACGCCATGGCTGCGTGGACCCGCTTCCACGTGGGCCGGTACAGAGAGGCCGCCGAGCATGCCTCCAAGGGTATGGATGTGCCACCCGAAGCCGTGGGCATGATCCTGCACTGCACCGCGTGGCGGGCCCTGTCTCGGGTCCGGCTGGGGAACTGGGATGGATTGTTCTCCGACCTGGCCCGAGCCCAAGAGATCATGGGAGAACGGAGCAGCGATCCTCCCTACTTCGCTGCCAGGCCGTTTGCGGCGGCTGCATTCGTTCACGAGATACAGGGGAACCGGGCCGCCGCCGATCGGTTCATGTCGTTGATCGAGACGCTGGATCAGCGCAAGGAGACTGCATATTCCACTTCCCGAGACCCGTGGATCGCATGGGCCCTCGCGCGCCGGGGAGAGTTCGAGGAGGCCCGGGCGAGGCTGTGGAAGCCCTTGGTGGAGACGTGGCGAGAGGCCCTTCCGGTGGTTCTTGAGGCTCGGTGCGACCTGGTCGGGGACATGGAGGCATGGGGCGACGCCCCGGCCATCGTGGAGCGGGCCCGGACATTTGCCGAGGAGGCCGGCATCATGAGCCTCCCGTTCTTCGCCGATCGTTTGGAAGGCCGGGCTGCCCTTGCCGCGCAACGTCGGCTGGTGGCTGAGAACCTGCTGACGCGGGCGGCCGAGGGGTTCGCCTCGCTCGAGGCCCGGTGGGAAGAGGCTCGAACCCGCCTGTTCCTGGCCGAAGCACTCCTCAACGCCCGGCGGATCGCCGAGGCTCGCGAGGAGCTGGAGAAGGCCTACCCGGTGTTCGAGCGGCTGCAGTCCGTCCGGGAGCTGGCCCGCACGCGTGAGCTCCTGGCCGGCGAGGGCCTGACCATCTAGCCCTCCTTTGAGCGGCTGGGTTCCTCGGGGCCGCCAGCCTGCCACCGGGCAAGCACGAACAGGAAGTCGGACAGGCGGTTCAGGTATCTCAGGGCCTCCGGGTTGAGGTCCACTCCCGACGCCTGCAGTTCCACCGCCCGCCGCTCGGCCCGGCGGACCACCGTGCGGGCCACGTCCAGGGCGGCCGACACCGGGTTGACCCCGGGGACCACGAACTCGCCGGGAAGAGGGTGCTCCTCGACGGTCTCGTCGATCCGCCGCTCCAGGGCCTCCACCATGGAGGCCGTGACCAGCGAAACCTCGGGCTGGAGCTTGGCCCGCTGGGCCGGGTTCGTGGCCAAGTCGGCCCCCACCACGAACAGGTCCCGCTGCACTCCGAGCAGCAAGGCCTGAAGGGGAGGCTGGTCGGAGAGAGCCCGGGCCAGCCCGATCGCCGCGACGGACTCGTCGGTTGTGCCGTAGGCCTCGGTGGCGGGGTCGGCTTTGGAGACCCGCCCGCCGTACAGCAGCCCGGTGGTGCCGTCGTCCCCGGACCGTGTGTAGATGCGCATGCCCGGCTAGGATAGCGCTGCAGGGCTCAGCCCCCGGCTTACACCCTTGTGCTTTGCGTTACGTAAGCTAAGATGCCGGCAGCGGGGCGGGCCGGCCGGGCAAGGCGGGACGCCCGACCGGGGCCCGGCCGGACCCCGCGTCCAGCGCCGCCGGCCGGAACCGGTCCCCACCGAGGGGAAGCAAGGAGGTAGCGATGGCCGGTAGATTCGGCTCGGTGATCACCGCGATGGTCACCCCCTTCAAGGACGATGGCTCTCTCGACCTCGACCGGGCCCAGGAGCTTGTTGCGTGGCTCTTGGACCACGGAAGCGACGGATTGGTGATCGCGGGATCAACCGGCGAAGCGGCCACGCTATCGGACGAGGAGAAGACGAGCCTGTGGCGGGCCGCCGTGGAGGCCGCCCGGGGCAAGGGCCCGATCATCGCCGGGAGCGGCACCTACGACACCCGCCACTCGATCCACCTCACCGAGGAGGCCGAGAAGGCCGGGTGCGACGGCCTCCTCGTCGTCTCGCCGTACTACAACAAGCCGCCCCAGTCGGGCCTGTACGAGCACTTCTCGGCTGTGGCCAAGGCGACCTCGCTGCCCGTGCTCGTCTACAACATCCCGGGCCGCACGGCCGTGCGCATCTCGAACGACACGCTCCTGCGGCTGGCCGGCGTGGAGAACATCGTCGGGGTGAAGGACTCTACCGCCGACTTCGATGGACTCTCGCACCTGATCGCCGCGGTTCCCGAGGGCTTCGAGGTGTATACCGGCGACGACTGGGCGACGTTCGGTTCGGTGTGCCTCGGCGCCGTCGGCGTCATCTCCGTAGCCGCCCACGTCGTGGGCCAGCGGATGAAGCAGATGATCGACCTGATCGAAGGCGGGGATGTCGCGGCCGCGCGCAAGAGCCACCACGAACTGCTTCCCGTCTACGACGTCCTGTTCCTCACCACGAACCCGATCCCGGTGAAAGCGGCTATCGCGTTGATCGGTCACCCCGCCGGCCCCCCGCGTCTTCCGCTCGTGCCCGCGACGGACGATGAGACGGCAAAGATCCGGAGGGCGCTCGGGGATGCCGGGGTCCTCTAGGCTCGTCTTCCTCGGCGGTCTCGGGGAGGTGGGCCGCAACATGGCCTGCCTCGAGATGGACGGCCGGGTCCTGGTGATCGATGCCGGCCTGTCGTTCCCCACAGAGGACATGCCCGGTATCGACCTCGTCCTCCCCGACTTCGAGTATCTGCGGGAGCGGAAGGACCGAGTGGCGGGCGTGGTGCTCACTCACGGGCACGAGGACCACGTCGGCGCGCTTCCGTTCCTGCTCCGGGACATGCGGCTCGACGTGTGGGCCACACCGCTCACCGTGGGCCTTCTCCGACCGAAGCTGGAAGAGCACGGCGTCGCGGACAAGGCGACCTTCCACGAGGTGAGCACGGGGGACGAGGTCGCCATCGGGCCGTTCCGGGTGCGGTTCCACCGGGTCACGCACTCGATCCCCGACGGCGTGGCCCTGGCGGTGGACATCCCGCACGGGGTCCTCCTTCATTCGGGAGACTTCAAGCTGGACCCCACGCCGATCGACGGGAAGCTCACCGATCTGGCCGGGCTGGCCGAGGAGGCGCGGAGGGGCGTCCACGTCTTCCTCTCCGACTCGACCAACGCCGAAGACCCCGGCGTGGTGGACAGCGAGCGCACAGTGGGCCCGGAGTTGCTGGACATCTTCTCCGAGGCGCCCCGCCTCATCGTGGCGGCCTGCTTCGCCAGCCACATCCACCGGATCCAGCAGATCTGCGACGCGGCCCGGGCGGTGAACCGGAAGGTGGTGTTCATCGGCAGGAGCATGAACCAGTCGACGGCCGAGGCTCGGGCCCTCGGCTACCTCCACGTACCTGAGGCGGACGTGGTCGACCTGGAGCACCTCCCGCAGACATCGCCCCGCGACGTCGTCGTGGTGTGCACGGGGAGCCAGGGCGAGCCGCTGTCGGCGCTGGCCCTTATGGCCGCGCACGAGCACAAGTGGGTGAAGCTCGAGGAGGACGACACGGTGGTGCTGTCCTCCTCGATGATCCCCGGCAACGAGGTGAACATCCACCGGACCATCGACGGGCTCTATCGAACCGGCGCCGACGTGTTCCACGATGGCATCGCGCACGTGCACGTGTCGGGACACGCGGCCGCTGCGGAGCTCCAGCTGATGCTCAATCTGATAAAGCCGCGGTGGTTCATTCCCATTCATGGCGAGCGGCGACACCTGGCCCACCATGCGCGGCTTGCCAGGGAGGTGGGGATCCCCGCGCAGCGCATCCTGATCTGCGAGGACGGCGACACCGTGGAGATCGATGAGGACGTTCGGCTGGGCGAGCGGGTTCAGTCCGGGATGGTCCTCGTGGACGGCTTGGGGATCGGGGACGTAGGAGAGGTCATCCTGCGCGATCGCCGACGGCTCGCCGGCGACGGGGTGGCCATCGTCGTGGTCACGGCGGACGCCCACAGCGGCGAGGTCCTGGCGGGACCCGACGTCATCACCCGCGGATTCATCGAGGGCGAGGCCTCCGAGGAGATCTTGGAGGAAGCTCGCCATCGGGTCCTCCTCTCCCTCAAGGAGGTCGAGGAGGAGGCCGTGGGCGACCCCAACATCCTCAAGCAGCACATCCGCCGGACGCTGGGCCGATATTTCTTCGAAGCGATTGGCCGGAAACCGCTGATCGTTCCCGTCATCATGGAGGTCTGAGGCCGCCCACTCCGCGGCGGCGACGATCGAAGACGGGTCTGACCCCCCGGGGGAGGTTGGACGTTGACGACGAAGCGAAAGAAGAAGCCGAGAACGAGGGAGCGCGCCGGCGCGATCTCCGGCGCGGGCCGGAAGGTCCTCGAGCACCTCGGACCCCAGATCGCCGACGCCGTTGGCATCGGGCTCATGGTGCTCGCGGCATTGTCGGTGCTCGGCCTCTGGCTCGACGCCGCGGGCCCGGTCGGACGGTTTCTGGCGGTCCTCGTCCTGGGCACGTTCGGCCTGGCCGGCTACGTCTTCCCGGTGGTGGCCCTGTGGTGGGGCCTCGTCCTGGTCCGGGGAACGGCCCGCGAGGAGCGCGGGCGTATGCTGCTCGGCTTGTGCTTCGCGGTCATGGGTGGCTTGGGGCTGGTCTCGCTCCTCCGCGGTAACCCCAGCCCCGCCGCCGGGCTCTCCGGGTTCGGGGACGCCGGCGGGCTCGTGGGCGCGATGGTGGCGTGGCCGCTGTCCCGCCTGTTGTCCGGATACGGAGCGGCGATCGTCTGCCTGGGACTGTTCGTCCTGGGCGTCCTCGTGTTCACGGCGACTCCGCTCGCCTCCGTGGGCCGGGCCCTGAAGGACTTCTTCATCGAACAGGCCGAGGAGGCCGACCTCCTCGAGGACGAGGACGAAGAGGAGGAACAGCGGCCCCGCCGGCGGCGCCGCTGGCGGCAGCGGGCCGACGCCGAGGAGCCGGAGGTCCTCGACCTCTCGGAGCTCGAGGCGGAAGAAGAGGAGGCGGGCGAGCCCGTCGCCGCTTCGGGCCAGGTGAGGCTCCCCAAGGTCACCGGCAGGGGTTACAAGCTGCCGCCACCGGAGCTCCTCCGGAAGGCTCCGCCTTCTGCGGGCGGAGGGCGAGACGAGCAGGAGGTCATCGCGGCGCTCGAGCGCACGCTGCGGAACTTCGGCGTGGCAGCCTCGGTGAAGGGCGCCACGCGGGGGCCGACGGTGACGCTGTACGAGGTGGAGGTGGCTGCGGGGACGAAGGTCAACAAGGTCCTGTCGCTGGCCGACGACATCGCCTACGCGCTGGCAACGCCGGACGTCCGGATCATCGCGCCGATCCCGGGGAAGTCGGCCATCGGGATCGAGGTCCCCAACAAGGTCCGCGACTTCGTGATGCTCGGCGATGTGCTGGGGTCGCGGACGGCCAAAGACGACCGCCACCCGCTCTCGGTCGGGCTGGGGAAGGACATCCACGGCCGTGCGGTGCTCTGTCACCTCAACCAGATGCCGCACGTCCTGATCGCCGGGGCGACCGGCGCCGGGAAGTCATCGCTCATCAACGCGTTCGTCTCGTCGGTGTTGATGCGGGCGACGCCGGAGCAGGTTCGCATGGTGCTGATCGATCCCAAGCGGGTGGAGCTGTCTCACTTCGCCGATCTCCCTCACCTGCTCTCGCCGGTGATCGTCCACCCGAAGCGGGCGGCCGAGGCCCTCGGCTGGGTGGTCCGAGAGATGGAGGCCCGCTATGAGTCCCTGGCCACCGTGGGCATGCGGGACATCGACACGTACAACGCAACGCTTGCAGGGGGGACCCTGCGCATCCCGCCGGGCCGGGAGGCGGACTTCCAACCCCTCCCCTACATCCTGGTGATCATCGACGAGCTGGCCGACCTCATGATGGTGGCCCCCCGGGACGTGGAGGACGCCATCTGCCGGATCGCCCAGATGGCCCGGGCCGTGGGCATCCACCTGGTCGTGGCGACGCAGCGGCCTTCCGTGGACGTCGTGACCGGACTGATCAAGGCGAACATCCCATCCCGGATCGCGTTCATGACCGCGAGCCAGGCCGACTCCCGCGTGATCCTCGACGTGGGAGGAGCGGAGAAGCTCGTCGGCCACGGGGACATGTTGTTCCTGCCGTCGTCGGCGTCGAAGCCGCACCGGATCCAGGGCGCGTGGGTCACCGAGAAGGAGATCGAGGAGGTCGCCGACTGGGTCCGCAAGCAGCGCGAGCCCGACTACGTCCAGGGGATCGAGGGCCTGGGCAAGCCTCCCGCCGACGACGACGAGGGCTTGGACGGCGACGACCCGCTTCTCGAGCAGGCCGCGGAGTTGGTGATCCGGTCGCAGCTCGGCTCGACCTCGATGCTTCAGCGGAAGCTGAAGGTGGGGTTCGCCCGGGCCGGGAGGATCATGGATCTGCTGGAGGAGCGAGGGATGGTGGGGCCGGCTCAGGGCTCGAAGCCGCGAGACGTGCTGATCACCTGGGACGAGTGGGCCGAGAGCCGGGCCCGAACGGGGTCGTAGGCCTCAACAGAACCTTGACCTCGATCAGCCCGTTGATACGGGCTGCCATGCTGGGCAGCAGTCGAGGCCCGGTCCACTGGTGACTCGGCGGACGCGGCCGCCGTCGACGTCGATCACGAAGATATCCCCCATGAAGCCGTCACTCCCCACTTCCGGGAGAGCCCTGGTGAACCCGATCTGCGTCCCGTCCGGTGACCACGCGGGGTGCATGTCCGTGCATAGGTGGGACCCATCGGTCGGACAGGCCGTGAGCAGGCGGACGTCGGTTCCGTCGCCGCGCATCACGTAGACGCCGGCGACATCGAGAGTACCGCCTTCACCGTAGGCATCGAAAGCCAGGGACTGGCCATCCGGGGACCAAGAGACGGTGCCCGCGAAGTCAAGCTCGGGCGGAGCGTCGAGGGTGCGGGTGATCCGACCGGATTCCGGGTCAACGAGATAGATGCGGTCCGGGCCGATCTCTGGGCCGGGGCCGACGAAGCCCACCACCGCGATCACCGTTCCGTCCGGCGACCACGCCACGTGGACGATCGAGGCGAACTCCTGGTTGAGCGGCCTCGGCTCGCTGCCGTCCGCCCCCACCACCCAGAGCTCCTCGTGAGTGCCGTTGAACCGAGAGAAGGCGATATGGCTACCGTCGGGGGACCACGAGGGGTGGCTATCGCCCCCGGCGTCGGCATCGCAATCCGGCAGCCGGCACGTCGTCAGCCGCTCGATTCCGCTGCCGTCGGCGTTCATGATGCGGATCGGCCCTTGCCACCGATAGGCGATCCGGGAACCGTCTGGAGACCAGGCGACGGTCGAACGGAAGAGGAATCCTTGCGCTTCGACGAGTCGTCGCGTCCCGCTCCCGTCCCGCTCGACGGTGTAGAGGTCGGTCAGCGGGAACTCGCCCTCGCTCACGCTCTCGGGATCGGTGCGGACGAAGGCGATCAGGCCGTTGGTCTTCGCCTCGGGACGGAAGGCGCCGGTTGGCGTCGGCGTGGGCTGTTCGCTGGGAGTGGTCGTCGGCAGGAAGGCTCGAACGAGGAGCACCAGGCCGAGCGCGGCCACCGTGAGGGCGGCGGCGGCCACCGCCACCCTGGGCCAGAGCGGCGGCCGCACCGGGCCCATGGGTTCGCGGGTCACGATGTCCTGCCACAGATCCGGGGCGGGGATCCGGTCGGCTTCGTGGAATCGGGATCGGAGATCAGTCATCGCGGCCCTCCAGCAGAGTCCTCAGGCGCCGTCGGGCGCGGTGCAGGTGCACGCTCACCGCCGCGGGGGTGGAGCCGAGGAGCGTGGCCACCTCTCGCACCGATCGGTCGGCATAGTAGTGCAGGACGACCGCGGCCCGCTGCGTGGGCGAGAGTGCTCGGAGCGCGTCCACGAGCTCGGTCATTCCCGGTGACATCTGGTACCCGCGATCGGGAACCTTCGCGATCGTCCGCCGTCTCTCCTTGAGCATGCCCCGCGCAACGAGGAAGGCGGTCCGCCACACCCATCGGTCGGGCGAGCGGATCGCGTCGCCTCGGCGCAGAGCCTGGGCGAAGGCCTCGGCCACCGCGTCGCTGGCGATCTCGCGGTCCCCGGAGAACAGGAGAACCGCCCGCCAGAGCCGCTCGCCGCTCTCTCGGTAGACCCGTTCCAGCTCGGTCCGCGCACCCTCGGTCACGCGCGCAGCTTCCACTCTGAGATGAAGGGCCCGGAGGAGCGGCGAATCTTAACGGCTCTCCCCAGGATTCTCGGTCGGCCGACTCATGTCAGGCTTCGGGCCCCTCCACATTGAACAGGGTCGAGCCGCTCCCCACGCGGAGGGTGATGGCCTCGAATCCCGGCCCGCCGCTGCCCTCACGATGGATGGCGTTCCTGGGGATGAGCACGAAGTCTCCAGCTCGGACCTCTTCCAGGTCGGCCCCACCGGGGCCGGATTCGAGTCGGAGGGTTCCCGAGAGCACGTATGCGTACGTGTTCCACTTCCCGTGGTGGTGCCAGCCGGAAACGTGCTCGGGTTCCGCTCGCACCACGCCGATCCACAACTTCTCCGTGGCGAAGGCTTCCTCCCGAAGCATCCCGGCAGTCTGCTGCTCCGGCCGGACTCGGTCCTCCGCTCTCACCACCCTTGGCCGCTCCTCCACGCTCGACCTCCTCGCTCGGCTCGCCGACGTGGGTAGCATCGCGATCGGTCCCGGTCAAGGTCGACCCGCTCCGCATACCCTTGGCTGCCATGGACGTGCCGGTGATCGAGACGCCTCGCCTTCGCCTCCGGGAATGGCGGTGGGAAGACATCGACGAGCTTGCCCGGATCTACTCGCAACCGGAGGTGGAGCGCTACCTGGAGCCGATTGACCGGGTCGGGACAGAGGACCATGTGGCTTTCTTCGTAGCTCATCGGGAACACGAGGGGTTCGGCACGTGAGGCGTGGAGGACCGCGAGAGCGGGAGGTTCATCGGGCGGATCGGCCTCCTGCGGCACGTGGACTGGCCCCACGAGCCCGTCGAGGTCGGCTGGACCCTGGACCGGGCGTTCTGGGGCCGAGGCCTGGCGACGGAAGGCGGAGCTGCGAGCCTGCGCCTGGGGTTCGATGTGCTTGGCTTCGAGCGGATCATCAGCATCACCGAGCCGGACAACGCGGCGTCCCGGAGGTCATGGAGAAGCTCGGCCTGACCCACCGGGGCGAGCGGTTCCGGCGCGACGGCGAGCACGTGTGGTACGCGATCGAGCGCGACCGCTGGCGGCGAGGTTGATCGTCTCGGAGCGCTTGTTCGTGTTGCTGGTGGGGCTCTAGAGTCGGCGCGCACCCTCACCACGGGGCACAGGTCATGGACAGCGAAGAGGCTCTCTCCCTGCTGGCCCTGGCCGAGGACGCCGAAATGGGGCTGTCCGGCGCGGAGTCCGGGCAGTGGAGGGAGAACCTGGACAAGCGCCTGGGAGACCTCCGGAATGCGGCGGCGTGGTTCCTCGAGCACGGCGAGCCGGAGCGTGCCCTTCGCCTGGCGGCCGCCCTGACGGGGTTCTGGCTCGAGAGGGCGCAGGTTGCAGAGGGTCGGGAGTGGATCGAGTCCATCCTCTCCGCGCCCGGGGCCGACGTGCCCAGCGCGGCCCGGGCGAAGGCGCTCTACGAGGCGGGGAGGCTGGCGTTCAACCAGGGCGACCAGGAAGGGTCGCGCGCGGGCAACGAGGAAGCATTGCGCATCGCCAGGGCGGCGGACGACTGGCCCATGCAGATCCTCGCCCTGGTGGGCCTGGCCCGGGTGGCACTCCGCGATGGAGACCTCACCACGGTTCGCGACAACGCGGAGCAGGCCCGAGCGATGGCTCGAGACATGCGTGACCCGACGGCCGAGACCCGCCCGTTGCACTTGCTTGCCGCGGCGGCTCGCATGGAGCCCGACCTTGAGAGAGCCCGCCAGCTGTATGAGGAAAGCCTCGAGCTGAACCGGCAACTGGGTGACCACTTCTCGGTGGCGATGGAGCTCCTCAACCTCGGCTTCGTGGAGAAGAACCTCGCGGACCTCGACGCCGCCGAGTCGCGGTTCCGAGCGAGCATGGAGTTGCAGAGAAACCGGGGCGATTCGAGGTTGGTGACGGAGATCGTAGTCGGCCTGGGTTGCACCGCTGCCGCCCGAGGCGAACTTGAGCGAGCGGTGAGGCTGCTGGCGGCGGGCCAGTCCCGGCTCGATGCGGCGGGCGCCGTTCTCGACCCCGACGATCAGCCGGAGTTCGACCGCGCGGTGAATGTGGTCCGGGACGGGCTCGAGGCCCGCATCTTCGATGCGCTGTGGGCCGAGGGGCGGGGCATGGACACGGATCGGGCCGTGGGCCTCGCGCTCCGGGCCCCCAATTAGAACTTGAGGTCGGGCCGGCGGCTGCGGATCCAGTCGTCCACCCGTCCCCACCAGGAGAACAGCCAATCGACCTGAGCCTCGTGCTCCACGGGGATCTCGTTGGGAGCGATCCGCCAGTACCGCGCCAGGATGGGGCCCTCCAGGGGAAGGATCCGCCACGTCGCCACGAGGGAGTTCATGAACTCGAGCCCTGTGTGGGCCACGAAGACGACGTCGGCCTCCGGCGCCGTTCGGATCGCCTGAAGCGCTCCTCCGGGGCGAGGCGCCAGGACCGTGAGCATCCGCTCGGCCAGCACCGCTTCCTCGCCGAAGCCCTTCCGCTTAAGGCTGGCGATGGCGGCGAGCCGCCTCCGCTCGGTGAAGTTGCCGCCCTCGGGGAAGAGCACCAACGCATCGCGGTCACCGAGGCCTCGGGCCAACCGCTCGATGGCGTGGAGGTGGTCCCGCGGGTCTTCAGAGTGCGGACGGATGAAGGCGCACGGAAGACGGTTCCCCACGACGTCGATGGCGGGGTCCCACTGGAGGGCGGCCTTCATCACGATCCTGGGCCGGCGCTCGTAGCCGGAGAGAAGGGTGTGGGCGAGCAGGATGGAGTCCCCGGGGCCCGCGTGACGGCAGAACACCAGGACCGGGCCCGCTCGAGGCTCGGGCCGATCCTCCACCTCGATGTGCAGCTGGAGCAGGCGGACCGCCGCCCCGGCCAGCCCGCCCAGCCACCACCGCACCAGATGGTAGTGGGCGTCCTGGAATCGTGGGGATCGCAGCCGGGCCCCGAACCCGCTGGCGACCCACAGGGCGAACAGCGAAGAGAGGACGGCCGCCTCGTACGCGGCGAACAGGGCGCCCAGCGCGACCAGACGGACCGCCTGCCAGCGTCCCGGGAGCACCAGATCGGCGAGGAGGGCGACGAGAAGGGCGATGGGGGAGAGGACAACGAGCAGGACTGCCAGCAGGAAGACCAGCGGTGCAAACAGCGTACGGCGGACGATCCGTGGGGGGAGAGGGATCAAGACGGACCCATCCCGTCGAGGTACGCCAGCGTGGCTCGGTGCGCCTGCCGGATCCGTCGCTCCACCTGGGAGAAGTCGCGGTACCGGAGCTGCGAGAGGTCGTCGTACCGAGGGGGCTTCCGCTCACCGGTTGGGAGGACGTGCGCCGTGACCCCTCGAGGCAGCGTGGCCATGTCTCGGGCGAACCGGTGCCGCCGGGCGATCTCGAACGCGACCATGGCCACCTGCCACGGATTGGTCGGGGGATCGAGAGCCCGCTCGATCCGCCCCACATGAAGCACGTAGATCTGGCGGGCGCCCAGCTCGACCGCCCTGCTCACGGGGATGCTGTTCACGATCCCGCCGTCGATGAAGTGCTCCCCGTCGATCTCGACCGCCGGCAGGAGGCCGGGGATGGCCGACGATGCCAGGATGGCCTCGCGCAGGGGGCCCGTCCGGAACCAGTGCTCCGCGGCGCGTTCGATGCTTGCCGCCACACACTGGAAGGGGATGCCGAGCTCCTCGAAGGTGCGAACCGGGAGCACCCGGTCGATCAGATCGCGGAGCGGGGCATTCGAGTGGACGGACGTCCGGGTCCGGAACAGTGTGACGGCTCCCGTGAAGAGCGACCCGGTGAAGACGCCGCTCCTCACCACTTTCCGCCACTCCTCTTCCAGGCGGTCCACCACCTCGGGGGTGGGATCGGCGGCCACCGCAGCACCGTTCAGGGCCCCCACGGAGGTGCCCACGACGAGGTCTGGGATGACCTGACGCTCGAGCAGCCCCCGGAGCATCCCTACCTGGTAGGCGCCCATGTGGCCGCCTCCCCCGAGGACGAACGCGACCTTCGGCTTCCGGCGGCGAGGTCGAATGGTGCTCGACCGGCGAGGGGAGCGATCCGATCCACGTCGGGGGCTGCGCGACGCTCGCATCGGCGCCCATTATGGCCGTACGCTTCCGACGTGCCGGTCTGCGCGCAGTGCGGGACGGAGAACCCGGCCGAGGCCAGGTTCTGCATGGCCTGCGGCGTCACGCTCGTGTCCGAAGGGCCTCAGGAAGTCCGGAAGACGGTCACGGTGGTCTTCAGCGACGTGGTCGGTTCCACGCCGCTCGGCGAGCGGCTCGACCCCGAAACCTTGCGCCGGCTGATGTCGCGGTACTTCGAGCGGATGAAGGCGGTCGTCGAACGGCACGGCGGAGTGGTGGAGAAGTTCATCGGGGATGCGGTGATGGCCGTGTTCGGGATCCCCGCCGTCCACGAGGACGACGCCCTCCGCGCGGTACGGGCCGCTGCGGAGATGCGCGACGCCCTGGCCGATCTCAATCGGGAACTGGAACGGGACCACGGGGTCACCGTCGAGGCCCGCACGGGCGTCAACACCGGACAGGTCGTGGCGGGGGACCCCTCACGCGGGCAGACCCTGGCCACCGGCGACGCCATCAACACCGCGGCCCGTCTCCAGCAGGCCGCCGGGCCCGGGCAGATCCTGCTCGGCGCATCCACGTTCCGGCTGGTCCGTGAGGGGGTGAAGGTCGACACGATGGAACCCCTCGAGCTGAAGGGCAAGGAAGGGACCGTCGAGGCGTTCAGTTTGCGGGAGGTGCTGCCCGAAGCGGAGGCCATCCCCCGTCGCCTGGATTCGCCGATGGTCGGCCGCGAACGCGAGCGGCAGCTGCTCCAACTCGCGTTCGATCGTGCGGTCGAGGAGAAGACGTGTCACCTGGTAACGGTCCTCGGGTCGGCCGGGGTCGGGAAGTCGCGGCTCATCGAGGAGTTCCTCGGGTCGCTCGGGGATGACGTCACCGCCCTTCGCGGCCGGTGCCTTGCGTATGGCGAGGGCATCACGTTCTGGCCCGTAGCCGAGGTGATTCGAAGCGCAGCGGGCATCGGAGAGGAGGAGCCGGCCGAGGACGCCCGGGCCAAGCTCCGGGGCCTGTGCGAAGGTGAGGAAAGCGCGGATCTGATCTTCGAGCGCGTTGCTCAGGTGCTCGGACTCACCGCCGACAGCGCCGTCCCCGAGGAGACCTTCTGGGCCATCCGCAAGCTGCTCGAGGCGGTGGCGCGACTCGGCCCGGTGGCCATCGTGTTCGACGACATCCACTGGGCCGAGCCCAGGTTTCTCGACCTGGTGGAGCACCTGGCCGACTTCTCTCGCGATGCTCCGCTCCTGGTCGTCTGCCTCAGCCGCCAGGAGCTCCTGGACCGACGCCCGGCGTGGGGAGGAGGGAAGGTCAACGCCACCTCCATGCTCCTGGAGCCCCTTGACGAAACGGAGTGCGATGTCCTGATCGAGAACCTGCTCGGACGGGCCCGGCTGTCGACCGAGGCCCGCGACCGCATCGTCGAGGCGGCCGAGGGCAATCCCCTGTTCGTCGAGGAGATGCTGTCCATGCTCATCGACGAGGGCCTGCTGGTCCGGCAGAACGGTGACTGGTTGCCGACGTCGGACCTCTCCGCCGTCTCCGTTCCGCCCACCATCCAGGCCCTGCTGGCGGCCCGGCTGGAGCAGCTCGATGGAGAAGAGCGGGCTGTCATGCAACGTGCCTCCGTCGTGGGACGGGTCTTCTACCGTGGCGCGGTCGCGGAGCTCTCGCCGGAGCCCGCTCGCGAGGCCGTCGGATCCCATCTGACGGCGCTGGTACGGCGGGAGCTCATCCGTCCCCACGGAACGGAATTCTCAGACGAGACCTATCGCTTTCGGCACATCCTCATCCGGGATGCCGCGTACGAGGCGATGCCCAAGGAGACCCGGGCGGAGCTGCACGAGCGGTTCGCGGGCTGGCTCGAGGCCCGCGCGGGCGAGCGCCTCCGAGAGTACGAGGAGTTCCTCGGATACCACTTGGAGCAGGCGCACCGATATCGGGCCGAGCTCGGACCGCTCGACGAGCACGGTCGACAGCTGGCCACCCGGGCCGGGGAGCTCCTGGCCCGAGCAGGAAAGCGGGCCGCTGCGCGGGGAGATGTGACGGGATCGGTGAATCTCCTCTCGCGGGCGGCGGATCTCTTGCCCAGAGAAGATCCGGAGCGTGTCCGCCTGCTCCCCGATCTGGGAGAGATGTTCCAGGAGGCCGCCCGGTTCGGCCGGTCCTCGGAGATCCTCCAGGAGGCCACCGACCTGGCCGCAGCCACCGGGGATCGCGTCGCCGAGATACGTGCGGGACTCGGACGCGTCTTCTACAGGATCTCCACGGATCCCAGCACCTCGTTCGTGGAGATGGCGCGGGAGGCGGAGGCGCTCCTGAGGCAGGCGGAGGAGCTCGGGGACGAGGAGCTTCTGATCGATGCCCAGGGCCGAGTGGGGATGGTCATGTTCTGGGCGGGGAGAGCCGCGGCGGCAGAAGAACTCGTGGAGCGTGCTCTTACCGTCGCCACTGACCGAGGCGTTTCCATGGGGCAACTGTCTGTCCTGCGACGGGCCATGGTGTCCCCGATCGTCTGGGGTCACGTCCCGACCGATCGGGGGCGGGCGTGGTGTGAGCAGATGCTCGGCCAGGTCACCGGCTCCCTGGAGGGGTGGATCCACGGAGGGTTGGCGGCCCTCCTGGCCATGCAGGGCGACTTCAAGGGCGCGCGGGAGCACGCCGCTCGAGCGGCGGCCATCCTGGAGGAGTTCGGCATGACCCTCACGCTGGCGGCCGCGCATCTGCCGGCGCTGATCGAGTCCCTCGCCGGGGATCCCGTCGCGATGGAGGCCGCCATCCGCCCCGGAATGGAGGTCCTTCGTGCCGCCGGGGAGACGGGTTTTCTCTCCACATCCGCCGTGGTGCTCGCTGAAGCTCTCTACCAGCAGGGCCGCTACGACGAGGGCGAGGAGGCTGCCCGCCACGCGGAGGAGCTCGCCGCACAAGGGGACGTGGCCTCGCAGATGGGGTGGCGTTACATCAGGGCAAAGCTCCTGGCTCGGCGGGGGCGATTCGACGAGGCGGAGGCTCTGGCGTACGAAGCCGCTGGCATTGCCCGACAGACAGATCATCTCTACCTGATCGGTGTGACGCTGACGAGCGTGGGCGAGGTGCTTCGAATGGCGGGCAAAACCGCCGAGGCGAAGCGGATCCTGGAGGAGGCCCTCGAGGCGCACCAGCGAAAGGGGAGCCTCGTGATGCTTCGTCGGACGGAGAGGCTGCTCCGAGAGCTTGCCGGCGAAGGCTGAGGCCGACGGCGGGCTCCGCGCGAACGTCGGCGCCGCCATCGCAGCCGTCCTCTTTGGAGCGTCGGTCGTGGCAGTTCGGGTGGCGGTCCGGGAGGTCCCGCCGATCAGCCTGGCGGTGCTCAGGTTCGGGATCGGGGGTCTGTTGCTGCTTCTGATGGCCCTGACCGTCCGGCGCGATGCCCTCCGGCTCGACCGGCGTATCGTGCCGCGCCTGGCGCTCTTGGCCCTGGTCTTCTACGCGCTGTTCCCGCTGAGCTTCAACTAGGACTCCGGTTCACCGAGGCCTCGCGGGGAGCGCTGATGCTGGCGACGATGCCGGTCTGGAGCGCCGTCCTGGCCAGGAAGGCCGTGGGAGAGCGGCTCCTGCCCCAGCAAGCAACCGGGGGTCGTGCTGAGCGTAGTTGGCATCGCCCTGGCGTTCGGCGAGCGGGGCCTGCTCGGATCGGTAAGCGGCCGGGCGATCCTCGGAGACGCGCTCCTCCTGCTCACGGCGTTCTGGGGAGCCCTCTACGGCGTCCTCTCCAAGGCCGCCCTGGCCCGGTACTCGGTCCTCACCGTCACCACGTATCCCATGCTGATGGGCACCGCCTACCTGCTTCCGATCGCGCTGGTCGAGGGCCTCCCCTCGGCGGTTGGCGGTCTCGGCGGGGCGACGCTCTGGCTCGTGCTGTTCGTGGCGGTCCTCGGCGGCGCGCTCGCTTTCTTCCTGGACGGCGGCGCTCTCCCGAACTCACGCCCACTCAAGTGGCCGTGTACGTGAACATCAACCCTCTGGTTGCCGCCACGCTGGCCGCCGTCCTGCTCGACGAGCGGCTCACCCCGTTGATCACCCTGTTCGCGGCGGTGGTCGCGGGGGTCCTGCTGGTGAACCGGGCGCGGGCTCGGGAGCCGGGGTAACGGGCCGCCGCGCCCGAAATCCCACACTTCGGGCGTTCCCGCTTGTACCGTTTCGATCCCCATGGACCGCGAACGCCCTATCCGGCTCGTCGTCGTGGCTCCCGGCCCAAAGGCCCGAGGACGCCTGCGGGACGCGCTCGAAGCGGTCCCCGGGGTGGATGTGGTCGCCGAGGCCGCTGACGTCCGCGGCGCAGCCCTGGTCAGCGCGCGGGTCGGGCCCGACGCGGTCCTGCTCGCCGCTCCGACCACGGAGAAGGACGCCCGGTGGGTCTTCCCGGCGCTCCTCAGGATGGCGCCGGCGGTGCCGGTTCTCCTCACCCCCCTCGAGATGTGGTTCCCGGACGGCGAGGTCGGTGCTCCCGACGTCCGGCGGTTCGCTGAGGTCCTCCGGCTCGCGTGGTCGGGTGAGGATCCCGAGACGCAGAAGGAGGGGCTGGCCGTCCTGGCCCACGACATCGTCACTCCCGCGGCTTCGGTGACCGCGGTCGCCGAGATGCTGCTGCGGTACTGGGACCGGTTCGACGAGCGCGAGCGCCGGCGGGCCTTGGAAGGCATCGCCGGACTGGGCCGGGAGCTCGCCCGGCTCGTGGAACGCCTGGTCCGATCCGGGGCCGACGGCCGCGGGGGACTCGTGGGGGAGCGGAGGCTCCTCGAGATCGGTCCGATCCTCGAGCAGGCGGTCGGGCAAGCGAGTTCCTCGGGGACCGGCCACCGGTTCGAGCTCTCGGTGGCACCGGGACTTCCGAAGCTCCGGATCGACCCCGGCGCGGTCGTGGAGGCCGTGGCCAACTACCTCTCGAACGCGGTGAAGTACGCCCCTCCCGGCTCGGCGATCCGCGTTGCCGCGGGGAGCGTCGACGGCGAGGTCCGGATCACGGTCGCGGACGAAGGTCCCGGCATCCATCTAAATGACCAGGACCACCTGTTCCAGAAGTTCTCCCGGCTCTCGGGCAACGGGGCGGGCGGCCACGGCTTGGGTCTGTACATCGCCCGGACCATCGCGGAGGCGCACGGCGGGAGGGTCTGGGTGGAGAGCCGGCCGGGCCAGGGGGCGATGTTCGGCCTGGCGATCCCGGCGCCGGCGACCGGGATCCGGACGCGGCGGCGCCGGACCCGGCTCGGCGTGCCGCGCTGACCCCCGAAGGGTCCGCACTGCCCCCTCCGCCCTAGCTCGCATTCCTTCGCCGCCCTATAATCCGGGCAACCCAACCCCTCTCGAGTGTTCGCCATGCAGACAACGACCGAAGTCGGAATCGGCGGGGCCCTGGAGAAGGCCCGAGTCCGCCGGGGGAAGTCCCTGGAGGAGGCCAGCCGCGACACGATGCTCCGGATCGAGTACCTCCTGGCGCTCGAGCGGGAGGAGTTCGACTCACTCGGCGGAGAGGTCTACGTCCGGGGCTTCCTCCGTTCCTACTCTCGCTACCTCGGGCTCAATCCGGCGAAGGTCCTCGCCGTCTACGACCGGGCCTTCGGGCGCCCCGCTCCGGTGCCGCTACCGAAGGAGTCCCCGCCGGGGGTCCCCAGCTCCGGGAGCGAGGTTCGGGCCCTTCTCCATCGCCGGCCCAGCTGGCCGCTCGCCGCCCTGGCTGCGCTGATCGTGTTCCTCTCGGCGGCGGCTGTGGGACTGCTGAACCGGGATGCGTCGACGCCGGCGGCGGCGCCTCTATCGTCGCCGCCTTCCGTCGCGGTTCTCCCTTCGGGCGTGCGGGTCGATCTCAGGGCCCGTGTGGACGTGCACGCGGTCATCGAGACGGACGGGCAGCTCGCTTTCTCGGGTAGGCTTGATGAGGGTGACGTCCGTTCCTTCGCAGCGGAGCGCCGGATCGACGTGGAGCTGGAATGGGGCAACAGCGTCCGCCTGACGGTGAACGGGACCAACCTCGGGACACCCGGCCAGCCCAACCAGCCGTTCCTGGAGACGTTCGACCCGTCGAGCTATCGGAAGGGCGACAAGGCCTAGCACCGTTCGGACTCGGCTGGCCCAACGTCATCAGCGTGGCCCGGATCCTGCTGGCCCCGTTGCTGGCGCTCCTCATCCTCTGGGAGCGTCCGGCGGGCGAGGTGTTCGCCGCCGCGCTGTTCGTCGTCGCCGCCGCCACCGACGGGCTCGACGGCTATCTGGCTCGTCGCTACGCCAGCACCACCCCGACGGGCCAGTGGCTCGATCCACTGGCCGACAAGATCCTCGTTGCCGCGCCAATCGTGACGCTCACCGCCCTGGGCCGGTTCCCTCTGTGGGCCGCGGTCATCATCGTCACCCGCGAGCTGGGCGTGTCCCTCCTGCGCGCGTGGCTCGGGAGCCGAGGCCGCCCGATGCCCGCGTCCAGCTGGGGGAAGGCGAAGACCGCCGCGCAGATGGCGGTGGTCCTCCTCTATCTCTTGCCGCTCGGGAACGACGCCGGCGGGCTGCGGGTCTGGACTCTCGTGATCGCGGTGGCCCTCACGGTGTGGTCTGGCCTGGATTACGCGATCAAAGCCGCGAGGCCGGCGGGCGTTCCCAATGGGGCCGTGATCGACCGCGGGCGCCGCGCGTGAGGGCGCGCCCGGGATGAGAGCCGAGGTCGTCGGCATCGGCACCGAGATCCTCCTCGGGCAGATCGTGAACTCGAACGCGGCCGAGATCTCCGCACGACTGGCCGACATCGGGATCGACGTCCTTCACCACCAGGCGGTGGGCGACAACGTGGGCCGCATCGCCGAGGCCATCCGCCTGGCGCTGTCGCGGGCCGATGTGGTGATGCTCACCGGTGGCCTGGGTCCCACCGGCGACGACGTCACCAGGGACGGCATGGCAGAGTCGCTCGGGCGGCCGCTCCGCCGCCACGCCGAGATCGAGGAGTTCCTGCGGGAGAAGTTCCGGCGCCTGGGACGGGACATGCCCGAGTCCAACCTGGTCCAGTGCGACGTCCCCGAAGGCGCCCGGTACGTCCTTCCCGATCGGGGCACCGCGCCGGGGCTGGTGCTCGAGCTGGACGGAGGGAAGCGCCTGTACGCCGTGGCGGGGGTTCCCGCCGAGATGCGCGAGATGCTGGAGGGGACCATCGTGCCGGAGCTCTCGGCCCTCGCCGGGGAGGGGGCCATCGTCTCGCGAGTGGTTCGTGTGGTGGGGATGGCCGAGGCCAGCGTGGGCGAGCTGCTGGATGACCTGTTCCGGGGTTCCGCGAACCCGACGGTCGCGTATCTGGCCTCGGAGGGCGAGGTCCGGGTTCGGGTCACCGCGAAAGCATCCACCCGCGAGGAAGCGGTCGCGCTGATCGATCCGGTTGCACGGGAGGTTCGGTCGAGGCTGGGCGACCGAGTCGTCGGCGTCGACGACGAGACCTTGGAGGCCGCCGTCGGGCGGCTCCTCGTCCAGTCGAAGCTCACCGTGGCCTGCGCCGAGTCCCTCACCGGTGGCGGGCTCGCCTCCCGACTGGCCGACGCTCCCGGGGCCTCCGCATACCTGGCGGGAGCGGTCGTCGCCTACGCGCCAGGGGCGAAGCGCGAGGTGCTCGGGGTCTCGGAGGAGACGCTGTCGAGGGATGGGGTGGTGAGCGAGGCGTGCGCCGTCGAGATGGCCCGGGGAGTTCGGCGGATCTTCGGCGCGGACGTCGGAGTGTCGACCACCGGCGTCGCCGGGCCGGACGAGCTCGAGGGCCACCCGCCGGGAGAGCTGTGGGTGGCCGTGGCCTCGGAAAGAGGAGAGGAGGCTCGTCAATTCAGGGCCCCGGGGGACCGGGCCCAGGTCCGCCGGTGGGCTCAGGTCCAGGCCCTCGACCTGCTGCGGAAGCACCTGTTGCGAGCTCCTGCGGCCCGCGAGTCGGGCTGATGGGTCCGGGGCGTCTGAAGGAGTCCTGAGCCGATGGCCCGGAACCGTGCCGCACGGCCCGAGGCCAAGCCGCTGCGGCTGTTCGTGGCGGTCGACCCGTCGCCGGATGTCGTTCGCGCGGTGGACGGGGCCCTGGAGCCCTGGCGGGAGCGCTACCCGGGAGGGCGGTGGGTCCGGCCGGAGAACTGGCACGTCACCCTGAAGTTCCTGGGCCGGACGTGGCCCCGCCTGGTCGACTCCGTGCACGAGGCCTGCAGGGAGGCCGCCGCCCCGATCCGCCCGTTCACGCTGGCGCTCGGCGGGCTGGGGGTGTTCCCTCGCGCCACCCGGGCCCGGGTTCTCTGGGTCGGGCTCGAGGACAGGGAGAACAGCCTGGCGGCCCTGGTCAAGGCCCTCGACGCGGCTCTGGCCGAGGACTTCCCTCCCGAGAAGCGAGGGTTCACAGCTCACCTCACCGTGGCTCGGTTCGCTCCTCCAGCCGACCTGTCGGATTCCGCTTCGGAATTCGAGGCGTTCGAGATCGAAGCTCGGGCGTTCCGCGTGTCTAAGCTCCTCCTCTATCAGAGCCACCTGTCCCCGCGCGGCGCCCGCTACGAGGTCCTCGAGGCATTCCCCCTGAAGGGGTAGCGATAGACCCTCAATGAGCTTGATGGGCTATTCCATCGACCGGAGGTTGCTGCCAGGATCTCTCCACAAGCCTGGAGGATCGCCATGCTCGGAGGTGGAGGCACGGCCGCGCGGCTTCGTGTCGGCGCGGCGCTCGCGCTTGTGAGCGGAATCCTGGTCGCCCCGACGAGCGCATTCGGAGGGGGGCCGACGTGCTTCGGGCGCTCGGCGATCCATCGTTGGCACCGCCGGAAACGATCGCCTCACCGGCACCTCCGGGACCGACGTGATCGTGGGCCTCGGTGGCAACGACCGGATCAACGACGGGGGCGGCAACGACTACGTCTGCGGGGGCCGAGGCCGTGACCAGCTGATCAGCGGCGGCGGAGCGGAGCACATGTCGGGCGGACCGGGCGCCGATTACCTCTCCGGGGGCTCCGGTCCGAACGTGGTGAAGGGTGGGGACGGGGACGATACGCTGAACCCGCATCGGTTCGGCGGTCGGCACGAGGGCGGCCCGGGGTTCGACGTCGCCACGTTCTGGCAGCTCGAGTGCAGGGTGACGGCGAACCTCGCTACCAGGGTGGCAACGTGGCGCTGTTCGACGTACAGCGGGCGGGCCGGTCTCATCAGCATCGAGGGGCTGTCGGGGACCGTGTTTGGGGACACCCTCGTCGGAAACGCCCGGTACAACGAGCTGTTCGGAGGTCGGGGAGGGGACGTCATCCGCGGGGGGGATGGAAACGACCTTCTCGACGGCTACCTCGGGAACGACCGGCTGAACGGGGGGGCGGGCGAGAAGGACATCGCCTGGTTCTACAACTCCCTCCTGCGACCGGTCACCGTGGATCTCACCGCTGGAACGGCAACGGGCCACGGCTCGGACCAGTTGACCGCCATCGAGGGGGTCGTCGGGTCGAGGGGCGACGATACGATCCGCGGGTCCGACGGGATCAATGGCTTGTTTGGCACGACCGGCAACGATTTTCTGGACGGGCGCGGCGGCGATGACTTGCTGGATGGAGAGGAACATCAGGACCGCCTGGTGGGCGGAGCAGGGAACGACGACCTCCGTGGCGGGACAGGTGCCGACGAACTTGCCGGCGGAGATGGGGACGACAGCCTCTTCGGCCAAGGGGGCGATGACTTCTTGAGCGGAGACGGGGGCGCCGATCCGATGGATGGAGGGGACGGGGAAGATACCTGCGTCTCCGACCCGGACGACCCACCCCCCGTGGCCTGCGAAAGCTAGCGGCCCATCCCATTTCGGGCCTCCTCCTTGACCTCGAACACGTGTTCGAGTAGCCTCCCCTTGTGCTCTGAGAACAACAGAGGTGTAATTCATGTCGTACCCTCCCGCTAGCCTCGCGGCGAGATCGACCGAGGAGGTTCATGCCGTGGATCGGGAACAGATGCTCGAGGTCACCCTCCAGCAGATCGAGAAGCAGCACGGGAAGGGCGCAGTGATGCGCCTCGGCGAGCATGCCGGGATAAACGGTGTGGCGGTGATCCCGACGGGGTCGCTGGCGCTCGACGTGGCCCTGGGTATCGGCGGCATCCCGCGCGGCCGCATCGTCGAGGTATACGGGCCGGAGGGCTCGGGCAAGACCACGGTCTGCCTCCACGTGATCGCCGAGGCTCAGGCCCGCGGGGGCATCGCCGCGTTCATCGACGCCGAGCACGCCCTCGACCCCATCTACGCCAGGACGCTGGGGGTAAACGTCGACGAGCTGCTGGTGTCCCAGCCCGACAACGGCGAGCAGGCCCTGGAGATCGCCGACATGCTGGTCCGGTCGGGCGCCCTGGACCTGGTGGTGATCGACTCGGTAGCCGCGCTCGTTCCTCGGGCGGAGATCGAGGGGGAGATGGGAGACTCCCACGTGGGGCTCCAGGCTCGCCTGATGTCCCAGGCCATGCGAAAGCTGGCGGGGTCGCTGTCCCGGTTCGAGACCACCGCGGTCTTCATCAACCAGCTCCGCGAAAAGATCGGCGTGATGTTCGGATGCTTGCACTATGACACCAGGGTGACGCTGGCTGATGGGACCCAAGAGAAGATCGGCAAGATCGTCAACCAACGGCTTCCCGTCGAAGTGCTGTCCTATGACCCCGACCGGGGCCAGGTTGTTCCGAGAAAGGTCGTGAATTGGTTCGATAATGGTCGAACCGAAGACTTCCTCCAGTTCACGGTGGTCAAGCCTTGGAGGAACGGGCTAGCTCAGTTCGGCTGCACGCCGAACCACAAAGTCCGAACCCCGGCCGGATGGCGAGAGGCGCAGGAACTCCGTATAGGTGACCGGGTGATGCAGGCGGTCCCTCATCGGCTCTCCGATTTCCAGTGGCAGGTCATCCTCGGAGGTCTGATGGGAGACGGGGCGCTGTCGCGTAAGCGCAATGGCATCGGAACGCGGTTCCGCCTCGGTCACGGAGCAAAGCAGACCGAATACGCGGAATGGAAGGCCGCGCTCCTCGGGAACATTCCGGTGTCTCGGTCCATGAACTCTAAGGGCGCCGTGTTCTACGATTTCACGCCGCTTCCCGAGCTGAGCGAGCTGCGAAAAGCCGTGTACATCGATGGCAAGAAGGTCTTCAGCGAGGACTACCTCAAGCAGCTCACTCCACTGTCGCTTGCCATCTGGTACATGGACGACGCCTCCTTCTCGTTGCGAGCGAAAGGTCTTCAGGCGCGTACCCGTGAAGGAAGCGGGCGAGTGGATATCTGTGTGGAAGCGATGGAGCCCACTACTCGCCGCCGCCTTGCAGCGTATCTCACCGACACCTGGGGGATCGTCCCGAAGCTTATCGACCGGACGGGAGAGGCAGTGTTCGTCTTTTCCAAGGACGAAACTGCCAAGCTCCACGCCCTCATCGCCCCGTTCGTCCATCCCTCGATGGATTACAAGCTCCTCCCCCGGTACCGAGGGCGGTTTGGGGTCGAGCCGGTCTTCGTGCCCATGCGCTACGAGCTGATGCCGATGCCGATTCTGAGGATCCACCAGAAGCCCCCATCCCGAAAGACGCGCCGCTTCGATATCGAGGTCGAGGGCAGCCACAACTACCTGGCCGACGGGGTGGTGGTGCACAACTCACCTGAGACAACGTCCGGCGGGCGGGCGCTGAAGTTTTACTCGTCGGTTCGCCTCGACGTCCGAAAGATCGACAACATCAAGGACGGCACCGAGGTGGTCGGTTCACGGGTACGTACGAAGGTAGTCAAGAACAAGCTGGCCCCACCGTTCCGGCAGGCCGAGTTCGACATCATCTACGGCAAGGGCATCTCCAAGGAGGGCAGCCTCCTCGACGTCGGGGTGGATCTGGAGATCGTCCGCAAGAGCGGGGCGTGGTTCACCTACGAGGGTGAGCAGCTCGGTCAAGGGAGGGAGAACGCCCGTCAGTTCTTTGCCGAGCATACCGACATCGCTCAGGAGGTCGAGCGGCGGATCCGTGAGGCCGTGGGCCTGGTGGCCTTCTCCGAGGAGGACGACGCCCCCGTGGAGGTCCCGGAGGTTGCCCAGCCCGCATCCGCTCGGAAGGAGAAGGAGCCCGCCGGGGCCAAGGTCTAGTGGGGCGCTTGCGGTGAGCCTCGGCGGCCGGCGCGGTCGAGCCAAGGATTTCGAGTCCAGCCCTGAACGCGCAAAGGAGCGGGCCCTCAGGCTCCTCTCGGTGCGGTCTCGGAGCCATGCCGAGCTCTTCCGCCGCCTGCGCATGGCGGGCTTCGCCGAGCCCGACATCGACTCGGCCCTCGCCGCTCTCGAGGCCGTTGGGCTGGTGGATGACGAGCGGTTCGCCCAGGAGCTCGCCACCCACGAAGTCGGGGGGCGGTTGGCCGGCCGCCGGGCGGCGCTTGCGTCGCTCCGTAAGGCCGGTGTGGCGCGGGACCTGGCCGAGCGCGCCGTCGAGGAGGTTTCCGGGGAGGACGAGGAGGCCCGTGCGGAGGAGCTGGCCCGCTCGCGCCTCGGGCGCCTGGGGACCCTTCCTCCTGAGGCGGCGTATCGAAGGCTGCTCGGCTTCCTCCAGCGCCGCGGCTACTCTGGCGAGACCGCACGGACGGTTTGCCGCCGTGTGCTGGAGCGTTTGGAGCAGGACTGACCCGCACGGCCTTCCCCGATCGCGGGCTCTTCCCGCGCTAGCATCCCGGCGTGGCGCGCGCCCGGGTGAAGCGGTTCCTGCTCGTCGTGCTGATCGCCTCGCTCGTGGCGGCGGCGCTCGTTGGCGCGGGCATCTTCATCCTGGGTTCGGCGGGCGATCTCGAGGGCAGGGTCCTCCTCACCGTGCTCCTCCTAGGCTTCTTCAGCCTCACCGGCCTGTGCGCCTCCTTGCGTTTGGAGCGTGGCCTGTCCTGGCTGGGCTGGCTGGGGATCCTCGCCTCCCTCGCGGGACTCGCGTACTCGGAGGTCCTCGTCTGGGAGGTCATTCCCGTCGAGGGGTTCGACGAGATCAAGCCGGCGCTGTCGTTGGGAGTGGCCGCGGCGGCCCTAGCATACGGGTCCCTTGTGCTCCTGGCCCGGGGCCCGTACCGCTCGGTGAACGTGGTCGTGTGGTTGACGGTGATCCTGGTCCTGGCCATCGCCGGCGCGCTGGTTGGGGCGATCGTCACCGAGATCGAGCCACCCGACTCCGCCGTGAGGGCGCTCGGTGCGGCGGGGGTGCTGGCCCTCCTGGGTACCATGCTCGCGCCCTTGCTGCGGAAGTTCCTGACGTTGGGCGAAGGCGGTCCACCCCCGGGCCCGTCGGCGCGCGAACGGGGCGGACGCCACCGGGCCAAAGCTGCCCGGCGACGAACCGAGGTCAAGGGGGTCTAGCGTGGCGCTCGACGCGCTCGTCGACAACGTGTGGGTCGCCGTCCTGGCCTGGGCGGTCCTGTTCACCCTGGACTACGCGCTCACCCTCCGTGGGGCCCGTCTGGCCCGGGCCGCCGGTCTCCACATCGCCTTCCACGGAGGCTACGAGCTCACCCCGATCTACCGCGAGGATGTCGCGGCGCTTCGTCGGATGAGCCCTCGGTTGGCGGCCGTGCTGTCCTCGTGGCAATCCTCATCGTCCTCGAGTGGCAGCTCGCGCACGTCCTCGGCCTGCCCACCGCTTGGTTCGAGGGTGTGCTTGGCGTGATCCTCCTGACCCAGGCGGCCGTTCACTTCCGCCACATCCGGAACCTCCGCACCCTGACCGATGCCTCGAAGTCGGCCGATGCGCGGGCAGATCGAGTACTCGCGGTGGTTCTCCCTGAGAGCCTCGGCCGTCGAGCTGATGGAGTTCGGGGGCCTCTTCGGCCTCATCGCCCTCCTGACCGGCCGGTGGTTCTTCGCCGGGTGCGCAGCGGGTTGCGTGCTGCTCGGCCTGGCGCACGGGCGCTTGGCCACCCGAGAGCCCACCGCCCCCTGGACGAATCATGACGAACCACCACGCTCCGGTCTAGGCCACGGCCCCCATGTATTGCGTTCGCACCCCCCGGGCCGTACATTGTGAACAAGAGATAACCCGTAGACGACCCGTATTCGGAGACGACACCACGACGAACGACCGGACGACCAGACCAACGACAACGTGAATCCTGTCCGATCGAACCAGGTGAGGTGGCGAGCGGGACCCTGATCGAGGGCCCGGCACACATCAGCGCGCACCTTCCTGTCTCGGCGTAGCCGCTCTCCGACGCGGGCCGGCCGGGCCTCGGCTCGGCCGTTCGTGCTTTAGGAGGAGCCATGGAACTCTGGCTGGCGGCCCTGGCGGTACTCGTCGCAGGCGCGGCCATCGGTTACTTCGTCCGCCGTCACCTGGTCTCGCGATCGGTCTCCGACGCCGAGACCCGGGCAAGGCGCCTGGTGGCCGACGCCGAGCAAGAGGCGCAGGACACGGTCCGCAGGGCCCTCGTTGAGGTCAAGGAAGAGATCGCCGGGATGCGGCGGGAGGCCGAGGAGGACATCCGCTCCCGACGGGAGGAATCCCGTCGCCGGGAAGCCCGCCTGACGAAGCGTGAGGAGGAGATCGACGCCAAGAACGCCCAGCTCCTGAAGGCCGAGCGGGGCCTCGGTGACATGAAGCATCAGATCGACCGGAAGCAGGAGGAACTCGGCCGGCTGGCCGACGAGCACCGTCGCCAGCTCGAACAGGTAGCTCGGATGACCGCTCAGGAGGCCAAGGAGTCCCTCATGACCCAGATGGTCGACGAGGCCAAGCGGGACGCCCTGGCGAGCGTCCGGGAACTCGAGCAGAGGGCCCGGGAGGAGGGTGAGGAGCGGGCTCGGAAGATCGTCACCATCGCCATCCAACGGGTGGCGTCCGAGCAGACCGCCGACTCCTCGGTGTCGGTGTTCGCCCTTCCGTCGGACGACATGAAGGGCCGGATCATCGGCCGGGAGGGCCGGAACATCCGGGCCTTCGAGGCCCTCACGGGGGTGAACCTCATCATCGACGACACCCCCGAGGCAGTCGTGCTGTCCTGCTTCGATCCGGTCCGACGTGAGGTCGCCCGCCAGACGCTCGAGAAGCTCGTGGCCGACGGGCGGATCCACCCCGCGCGGATCGAGGAGATGTACGGGCGGTCTCTGGCCGAGGTTGAGGAAGAGGTGAAGCGGGCCGGCGAGCGGGCCATCCTCGAGACGGGGATCACCGACATCCACCCCGAGTTGGTCCGGGTCCTGGGACGACTCCAATACCGCACGTCCTACGGGCAGAACGTGCTCCGGCACCTGATCGAGTCGGCCCACATCGCTGGAGCCCTGGCCGCGGAGCTGGGGGTGGATCCCGCGCTCGTCAAGCGGGCCGCGCTGCTCCACGACATCGGAAAGGCCCTGACCCACGAGGTCGAGGGGTCCCACGCCCTGATCGGGGCGGAGCTCGCCCGCCGGCTGAAGGAGCCGCCCGAGGTGGTCCACGCCATCGAGTCCCACCACGGCGAGGTGGAGCAGCGGACCGTGATCGCGGTGTTGGCTCAGACGGCCGACCAGATCTCGGGCGGACGTCCGGGGGCCCGGCGAGAGAGCATCGAGCAGTACGTGAAGCGCCTCGAACGGCTGGAGCAGATCTGCGAGTCCTACCCCGGGGTGGCCAAGACGTTCGCCATGCAGGCGGGGAGGGAGGTCCGGGTGATGGTCAAGCCCGAGGAGGTCGACGACCTGACCGCCCAGGTCCTGGCCCGGGACATCGCCAAGAAGGTCGAAGAGGAGCTCCAGTACCCGGGCCAGATCAAGATCACGGTGATCCGGGAAACCCGAGCGATCGAGTTCGCGAAGTAATCTGGAGGTGTCCAGGGAAAGTGGAGGGCGTGGACCGCAGGTATCTGATCCGCACCTTCGGGTGCCAGATGAACGAGCACGACTCCGAGCGCATCGCCGGGCTGCTGGAGTCGAATGGCTACATCTCGACCGATCGGGTCGGTGAGGCCGAGGTCGTCGTGCTGAACACCTGTGCGGTCCGAGAGAACGCCGACAATCGCCTGTACGGGAACCTCGGACGGCTCCGAGCGATGAAGCAACAGAACCGGCGCATGCGGATCGTGGTGTCGGGTTGCCTGGCTCAGAAGGACCGTGGACAGATCCAACGCCGGGCCCCCTGGGTCGACGTGGTGGTGGGTACCTACGCCCTGCCGTACATCCTCGACCTGCTGGACCGCGCCGAGCGGGAGGGCCCCCAGATGGACGTCCGGGAGTACACCGAGGTGTTCCCGAGCGCCCTCCCGGCCCACCGCGAGCTTCGCCACCACGCGTGGGTGTCGGTCTCGGTGGGGTGCGACAACAAATGCACGTTCTGCATCGTGCCGCTGGTGCGGGGAGCCCAGCGATCCCGACCGCTGGGAGAGATCGTCGCCGAGCTGCAGGGACTGGTCCGAGAGGGGGTCGTCGAGGTCACGCTCCTCGGGCAGAACGTCAACACCTACGGCCGGGACCTCGTGCCCCGGGGTCAGCGGCGCCGGCCGCTGTTTGCCGACCTGCTCCGGGCGGTGAACCAGGTGGAGGGGGTTCGGCGGGTCCGGTTCACCAGCCCCCATCCCCACGACTTCACACCCGACGTGATAGAGGCCATGGCGGAGTGCGAGTCGGTGTGCGAGCACATCCACTTCCCGCTCCAGTCGGGGTCCGACGCGGTCCTGCGGCGCATGCGCCGGTCGTACACCCAAGCCCGCTACCTCGAGTGGCTCGGTCGCATCCGCGACAGGGTCCCGGGGATCGCGGTGACCACGGACGTCATCGTGGGGTTCCCCGGCGAGACCGAGGACGACTTCCGGCAGACGCTCGCGGTCGTGGACGAGGCTCGGTTCGACGCCGCGTACACGTTCCAGTACTCGCCCCGACCCGGGACCGAGGCCGCGGGATGGGAGGACGAGTTCGTGGCCAAGGAAGCGGTCCAGGAGCGATTCGACCGGCTGGTGGCGCTCCAGGAGGCCGTCTCGCTCGAGCGCAATCGCGCGCTGGAGGGCTCGGTGGTCGAGGCCCTGGTGGAAGGCCATGGGCGCAAGGGCGGAGTCCAGGGGCGGACGCGCACCAACAAGGTCCTGAATTTCGAGGGACCGTACGGCCCCGGTGACTTCGTTGAGGTGCGCGTGACCCGCGGTGGCCCGCATCACCTGCTCGGCGAGCCGGTCGCGGCCTCGGTGTCGGCGTGATGCCCGCCGTCGAACAGGCACCCCCGCTGGCGCTGGTGGGCCCGACCGCGGCCGGGAAGACGGAGGCCTCGCTCGAGCTGGCCCGACGGCTCGACGGCGAGGTCGTCACCGTTGACTCCATGGTGGTCTACCGAGGAATGGACGTGGGGACCGCCAAGCCCACCGCCGAGCAGCGTGCGGCCGTCCCCCATCACCTCGTCGACGTGACCGATCCGGTCGAGCCGTTCTCGGTGGCGCGCTTCCAGGCTCTGGCCCGGGAGGCCATGGCGGCGATCGGGCGCCGTGGCCATCACACACTGCTCGTCGGTGGTTCCGGACTCTACTTCCGAGCCGTGGTCGACGGCCTCGTGTTTCCGGGAACCGATCCCGTCACGAGAGGAATGCTCGAGTCCGAGGCCGCGGCCCTTGGACCGGCCCGGATGCACGCCCGGCTCGCCGACGCCGACGCGCCGGCCGCCGCGAAGATCGAGCCCGGGAACGTCCGCCGCACCGTCCGGGCCCTGGAGGTCGCCGCGCTCACCGGCCGTCCCTTCTCTCAATTCGCGGAGGGCTGGGAGCGGTATCCGGGCGGCCGCGTCCGGGTGGCGGGTGTACGGATTCCCCCGGCGGTCCTGGCCCTTCGGATCGAGTCCCGGGTCCACCGAATGGTCGAGGGCGGGCTCGTCGAGGAGGTCCGGGCCCTGCTCGACCGGGGGTTCGACCGGTTCCTGACGTCCGTGCAGGCCATCGGCTACCTTGAGATGGCGGAGCACCTGGGGGGAAGGATCTCCCTGGAAGAGGCGGCGCGCCGCACGATCCGCCGCACCAGTGCGCTGGCCCGGCGCCAGATGGCGTGGTTCCGACGGGATCCCCGGATCGAGTGGTTCGACGCGGGAGCGGAGGGCGCGGTGGGACGGGTCGACGACATCGAGCGGTTCCTGCGAGAGCCCGCGTTGATGTGGACGGTCGAGAGCGCCGAGATGAGCCGTACGGTCGAGAGGAAGCGCGGATGAAGTTCTCCAAGTACCACGGCACCGGCAACGACTTCGTGATGATCCAGGATCTCGAGGGGCGCCTCGCCCTGGACTCCACGCTCGTCTCGGCGCTGTGCGACCGACACATGGGGATCGGAGCAGATGGACTGATCCGGATCGCTCCATCCGACACGGCAGACTTCTTCATGGATTACTGGAACGCCGACGGCCAGGTCGCCGAGATGTGCGGGAACGGGATCCGCTGCCTGGCGAAGTACGTGTTCGACCGGGGCCTGACCCAGCGGAGCGACGTCGACGTCGACACGCGCGACGGCGTGAAGCACGTGCTGATAGATGTCGCCGACGGGATGGCGACGTCGGTCCGAGTGGACATGGGCCCGCCTGCGTTCGAGCGCAAGCTGATCCCGATGACCGGGCCGCCGAACGAGACGTACGAAGAGCAGCCGTTCTCCGAGGGGGGGCTCGACTTCCGGGGCACCGCGGTGTCCATGGGCAATCCTCACCTCGTGCTCATTGGAGACGCCGACCCGGCGTCCATCGACGTGCGGGGGATCGGTCCCCGGCTTGAAGCGCATCCCGACTTCCCCGAGCGGACCAACGTGGAGTTCGTGCGGGTGCGGGACGGCGGTGTGGACGTCCGGGTGTGGGAGCGGGGCGTGGGAGAGACCATGGCTTGCGGCACGGGTGCGTGCGCGTCCCTGGTGGCCTCCGCGCAGGCGGGTCTGGTGGACCGCGATGGCGAGGTGCGCTTCCCGGGAGGCACGCTCCGGGTGGAGTGGGCCGAGGAAGGGTCCGTCCACCTGGAGGGCCCGGCCACGTTCGTGTTCGATGGCGAGCTGACCCCGGCGTGGATCGCCGCCGTGGGAGTGGATGACCCGTGGGCGTGACCGGGAGCGGCTGCGCGTGACCGACGTCGCCCGGCGCATCCAAGCTCTCCCTCCCTACGTCTTCGCTGAGCTCGACCGGAAGATCAAGGAGAAGGCTGCCGCCGGGATCGACGTGATCTCTCTCGGGATAGGCGATCCGGACCAGCCCACGCCGCGTCACGTGGTCGACGCGGCCAAGGAGGCCGCCGATGACCCCAGCACCCACCGGTACCCGTCCTACACGGGGATGCCGGAGTTCCGGCAGACCGTGGCGGAGTGGTATCTCAAGCGCTTCGGTGTCGAGCTCGACCCCGACACCGAGGTGCAGCCGCTCATCGGCTCCAAGGAAGGGCTGGGCCATCTCTCCCTGGCGTTCGTCGACCCGGGGGATGAAGCCCTGGTCCCCGATCCCGGCTATCCGGTCTACGGCGTGGGGACGATGCTCGCCGGAGGGACGCCGGTTCCCCTGCCGCTGGACGTGGATCGGGGCTGGCTTCCCGACCTCTCGCAGACCGCCGCGTCGGCGAGGACCAAGCTCCTGTGGTTGAACTACCCGTCCAATCCCACGGCCGGGGTGGCCGAGGTCTCGTTCTTCGAGGAGGCCGTGGCGTTCGCCCGTGAGCACGGGCTGCTCCTGGCCCACGACGCCGCCTATACCGAGCTCACCTACGACGGGTTCACGGCTCCGAGCGCGCTCCAGGTCGAAGGGGCCAAGGACGTGGCGGTCGAGTTCGGCTCGGTGTCGAAGACACACAACATGACGGGCTGGCGGGTGGGTTGGGTGGTGGGCAGCGCCACCGCGGTCGAGGCGCTCGCCGCGCTCAAGACGAATTGGGACTCCGGCATCTGGAACGCCGTGCAGCGGGCGGCTATCGCCGCGCTCACCGGTCCCCAGGACCATGTGGAGGAGCTGCGGGAGACGTACGCCCGACGGCGCGACCTCGTGGTCGGCACGCTCAACACCCTCGGGTGGTCGCTGAAGGCGCCGAAGGGCTCGATCTACGTGTGGCTCCCCACCCGGGACGGCATGTCCTCGGCGGCGTTCGCCGAGCTTTTGGTGGAGCGGGCCCGCGTGGTGGTGTCGCCCGGCAGTGGGTATGGAGCGGCGGGGGAGGGCTACGCGCGGATCTCGCTCACCGTGCCGGACGACCGATTGGCCGAGGCCATGGACCGCGTCCGTGAGGCGCTTTCGTGAGCGACCGCCGGAGGCGAGAGCGCCGGTCGGTCACCGAGTCGCCGCTCTCCGAGCGGTGGCGGCCCACCTACCGGGAGCGGGCCGTCTTGGCTGGATGGAACACCGCCGGCGACGAGTCGGGCCTCGATGAGCTGGCCGCGCTGGCCGACACGGCCGGGGCGGAGGTGGTCGGACGCGTCGCCCAGAAGCGGACCGAGCCGGACCCCTCCACGTTCATCGGTCGAGGCAAGCTCGACGAGCTGCACGGGATGATCCACGGGCTCGACGCCGGTCTGGTCGTCTTCGACGAGGAGCTCACGCCGGGGCAGCTGCGCAACGTCGAGGAGCGGCTGGGGGTGAAGGTCGTGGACCGCACGGCCCTCATCCTCGACATCTTCTCCCAGCATGCTTCTAGCAGGGAGGGGAAGACCCAGGTCGAGCTGGCGCAGCTCAATTACCTCCTCCCCCGGCTCCGCGGGTGGGGCGAGGCCATGTCGCGGCTCGGCGGGGGCATCGGGACGCGCGGTCCCGGCGAGACGAAGCTCGAGGTCGACCGGCAGCACATCAAACGACGGATCACGAAGCTTCGCCGCGACCTCGCCGGGCTGACCCGGGCTCGTCGGGTCAAGCGGGCCGCCCGGGAACGCTCCCGGGTGCCGCAGATCTCACTGGTCGGCTACACCAACGCCGGGAAGTCCACGCTCATGAACGCGCTCACCCGCGCGGGTGTCCTCGTGGCCGACCAGCTCTTCGCCACCCTCGACCCCACCGTGCGGCGCCTCAAGCTCCCGGGAGGCCGCCGGGCGACGCTCTCGGACACCGTGGGGTTCGTGCGGAAGCTGCCACACGATCTCGTCGAGGCGTTCCGTTCTACGCTCGAGGAGGTCGCCCTGGCTTCCCTGGTGCTGCACGTGGCCGACGCCTCCGCCCTCGACGTGGAGGATCAGGTCCAGGCGGTCCGAGAGGTCCTGGGAAGGATCGGAGCGGAGCACATCCCCGAGGTCCTGGTGCTCAACAAGGCCGACCTGCTCTCCGAGGTGGACCGGGCCCGGGCCCAGCGGCGGTTCCCCGAGGCCGTGCTCGTCTCGGGCCTCACGGGTGAGGGGCTGGAGAAGCTCCTCCACCGGGTGGCCGAGACCCTCCCCGCCCCCCCGGTCGAGGTGCGGCTGTTCGTGCCCTACGAGCGACAGCGGGTGGTGGCCCGGCTGTACGAGGAGGCCGAGGTGCTGGAGTCACGCACCGAGGCGGAAGGCACCCTCCTCCTCGCCCGGGTGCGCGATGACCAGCTCGAGTGGGTGCGGGAGTTCGCTGCCGCTCCCGTGCGGACCCGCATGCGGCTCCCGGGCTGACCCGGGCGCTCTCAGAGCTTCCTGAGGACGGCCACCACGACGCCCAGGAGGCGCCCTCCCTCGGGCATGTCGAAGGGCTCCATGGCCGGGTTCTCGGGGACCAGGATGACCCTCCTGCCCGTCCGGCGGAGGCGTTTCACGGTGGCTTCGTCCTCGGCCGGGCCGGGGACCAGGGCGGCCACGATGGCACCGTCCCCGGCTACGTCCTGGCGCCGGACCACCACGAGGTCACCGTCGAGGATCCCTGCCTCCACCATGGAGTCGCCCTGTACGCGGAGGGCGAACAGCTCCCCCGAGCCGGCCAGCTCCTCCGCCACGGCCACGTGGGTCTCCACGTTCTCCTCGGCCAGGACCGGAGCGCCAGCGGCGATCCTTCCGAGCACGGGGACCTCCACGGCGGTCGAAGGCCGAACCCCCGCCACCTCGATGGCTCTGGGCTTGGCCGGATCCTTCCGGAGGAGGCCTTTCCGGCCCAGGTTCTCGAGCTGGGCGTGGACGCTCGAGGAGGACGTCAGCCCCACGGCCTCGCCGATCTCTCGAACGGTAGGGGGGTACCCGCGCTCCCGGACGGTGCGCTGGATGTAATCCAGGATGCGTCGCTGCCTGGGCGTCAGATCGTCCATGTCAGTGGGGGACGGTAACATGCCCGAAAGATGGAATCAAACACCTGTTCGAGTCTTGACGGCCGAACGCACGTTCGGCATACTGTTGCCATGGGTCGAACACGAGTTCGATGGGCCCGGGTGACCATATCGTTCGGGCTGGTGGGGGGTCTGGTCCTGGCCACGGGGCGGGTCGCTCTGGGCGGCGCCGGGGGAGCCGAATCAGGGGGGCGGGCCGGCAGGATCGAGCGCCACGTGGTCCGTCGCGGGGACACGCTCTGGGAGATCGCCCGCGCCGTGGTCGGACCCGAGGGTGACCCTCGGCCCGTAGTGGAGCGGATCCGCGAGGCCAACGCCCTCTCTCCGTCGGAGCCGCTGCTCGCGGGGGTCTCCCTGGTCGTGCCGGACGCCCAGGCCTAGCGCGTCCAGTCGACGTTGCGAACGCCCGGCATGTTGTCGATGAAGGTCACGGCCTGCTCGGGACGCACGCCGGGGGGGAGCTTGACGAAGAGAACGATCTGGCGGCTTCCCTCCCGCTCCTCCTCTTCGACCTTGAGGTGATCCACGGTGATCCCCTCCCGGGCCAGGGCCCGTACCAGGTAGTCGAGCTGGAGGCTGTGCTCCACGTCGAGGACGAGCTCCTCGTGCTCCTCTTTCAGCCCCCGGACCAGGAGCGGCCGGATCCTCTTCAACCCCCACAGGGCGACCAAGGTGATGCCGGCGGTCACGGCGGCGGTGAGGTAGGCGCCGAGGGCTGCGGCCAGGCCGATGGCGGCCACCACCCACAGGCTCGCCGCGGTGGTGAGCCCCCGGACGGTCATCCCGTACCGAATGATGGCCCCAGCTCCCAGGAAGCCGATCCCGCTCACGATCTGGGCGGCCACCCGGGACGGATCGAACGTGACCTGGGGGGGTTGGTCCCCCATGAAGGCCGCGAACCCGAACGCGGAGATCAGCGCGAACAGGCACGACCCCAGGGACACCAGAAGGTGGGTGCGGAAGCCGGCAGGCTGATCGGAGATCTCGCGCTCCAAGCCGACCGCCCCGCCAAGGATGGCGGCCACCACCAACCGCAGCGCCAGCTCCCAGTCCGAGGGCATGCCCGAATTATGGACCGGGGAAGGCTCGGCGACGTGGAGCCCCAACATCTTGTGTTCGATCCGCGGCGGGTCCAGGATGCTGGGGCGGGAGGTCGCGATGCGCTGCGTGTGGTGTGGGAGCCCGGATACCCGAGTGATCGATTCCCGCTCGTCGGAGGACGGGGCGGCCATCCGCCGCCGGCGGGAGTGCTCGGCGTGTGGCCGCCGGTTCAGCACGTTCGAGCGCGCCGAGGGTCTCCGGCTCACGGTGATCAAGCGCGACGGCGGCAGGGAGCCGTACGACCGAGCCAAGGTGGTTGGTGGGGTCGTCAAGGCCATCAAGAACCGCCCGGTCTCGGAGGAGGAGGTGCAGCGGCTGGCCTCCCGGGTGGAGGAGAAGCTCCGCCGCCGCGGCCCCGAGGTCACCACTCAGGAGGTCGGCCTGGAGGTGCTCTCCGCGCTCCGGGGCATCGACGAGGTCGCCTACATGCGATTCGCCTCCGTCTACAAGGACTTCCAGGAGCTCACTGACTTCGAGCGGGAGCTCGGCCTGCTGCTACAGAAGCTCGAGAAGAAGGAGCCCAAGGGGGCCGGCCGGTGACTCCCGCTCGCCGGGAGAAGATCTCGGAATAACCACAACATGTTGTGGTTAGTGGGCTGGCCGCCCACAACATCTCGCCGTATCATGGTTGCGAGGATCGAACGACAGGCGTAGAATCACACCACTGTTATTCCTCCGATCGGTTCGGCTTCCCCGCGGACCGGTCGGCCGGCTGGAAAGGGGAAGGACGCCGTGGCGACCAGGGAACATGACATCAAGACCAGAGGCGAGGGGCTGACCTTCCGCCGGTACTTCACGAAGGAGGGCGTCCATCCCTTCGACGAGGTCGAATGGGAGACTCGGGACGCGGTCATCCCGAACTACAAGGAAGGCGGCAACGCCTTCGAGCAGCGCGGCGTGGAGTTCCCCAAGTCCTGGTCGCAGAACGCCACGAACATCGTCGCCCAGAAGTACTTCCGCGGGCCGCTCGAAACGCCTCAGAGAGAGTCATCGGTCCGGCAGATGGTCGGCCGGGTCGTCGACACCATCAAGGGATGGGGCGTGAAGGACGGGTACTTCGCCGCCGACAGCGACGCCGACGTGTTCGCCGCCGAACTGGCCCATCTGCTGGTGACCCAGAAGGCCGCGTTCAACTCCCCGGTGTGGTTCAACGTCGGGGTGGAGGACCGGCCCCAGTGCTCCGCGTGTTTCATCCTCGCCATCGACGACACGATGAGCTCCATCCTCAATTGGTACGTGGAGGAAGGAACCATCTTCAAAGGAGGGTCCGGCTCGGGCATCAACCTGTCGCCGATCCGCTCGTCTCAAGAGCGCCTGTCCTCGGGCGGCCTGGCATCCGGCCCGGTGTCCTTCATGCGTGGCGCCGATGCCTCGGCGGGCACGATCAAGTCCGGGGGCAAGACCCGCCGGGCCGCGAAGATGGTCGTTCTCAACGTCGACCATCCCGACGTCGAGAACTTCATCTGGTGCAAGGCCGTCGAAGAGCGGAAGGCCCGGGTCCTCCGGGACGCCGGGTTCGACATGGACCTCGACGGCAAGGACTCCCACTCGACGCAGTACCAGAACGCCAACAATTCCGTGCGGGTCACCGACGAGTTCATGCAGGCCTACCTGGACGACCGCGATTGGAAGCTGAAGGCGATCAAGTCCGACGAGGTCCTCTCCACCTTGCGCGCCCGCGACCTCATGCGCCAGATCGCCCAGGCAGCTTGGGAGTGCGCCGACCCGGGCATGCAGTACGACTCCATCATCAACGACTGGCACACTTGCCCGGCCTCGGGACGCATCAACGCGAGCAACCCGTGCTCGGAGTACATGCACCTCGACAACTCCGCATGCAACCTGGCCAGCCTGAACTTGCTCAAGTTCCTCGACGCGGAGGGAAACTTCGACATCCCCGCGTTCCGTCACGCCGTGGAGATCGTGTTTACCGCCCAGGAGATCATCGTGGGCAACTCGAGCTACCCCACCGACAAGATCGAGCGGAATGCCAAGGCCTTCCGGCAGCTCGGCCTGGGGTACGCGAACCTGGGGGCCCTGCTCATGGCGCGAGGCCTTCCGTACGACTCCGACGGTGGCGGGGCGTGGGCCGGGGCCATCACCGCGCTAATGACCGGGCACGCCTACGCGACCTCCGCCCGGGTGGCGGAGAAGATGGGTCCCTTCGCGGGGTACGCGCCCAACCGCGACGCCATGCTGCGGGTTATGCGCAAGCACCGGGCGGCGGCGGACGAGATCGACGCGGAGCTCGTGCCCGAGGGTCTGTTGTCCGCGGCCCGGAAGGCCTGGGACGAGGCCATTGCCCTGGGCGAGCAGCACGGATACCGGAACGCGCAGGCTTCGGTGATCGCTCCCACCGGGACCATCGGATTGATGATGGACTGCGACACCACCGGCATCGAGCCCGACCTGGCTCTGGTGAAGACGAAGAAGCTGGTGGGCGGGGGTACCATGCAGATCGTCAACCAGACGGTTCCGCGGGCCCTGCAGCGTCTCGGGTACAACGTGGAGCAGGTTCGTGACGTCGTCGACTACATCGGCGAGCACAACTCGGTCGTGGCGGCGCCTCACCTCAAGGCAGAGCACTACCCCGTCTTTGACACGTCCATGGGAGACCAGGCCATTCAATACATGGGACACGTCAAGATGATGGCGGCGGTGCAGCCGTTCATCTCCGGGGCCATCTCCAAGACGGTGAACATGCCCGAGGACGTCACGGTAGAGGAAGTCGAGCAGCTGTTCGTGGAGGGCTGGCGGCTCGGGCTCAAGGCCGTGGCCATCTACAGGAACGCCAGCAAGGTCGCTCAGCCGCTGTCGGCCGACAGCAAGGCCAAGCAGGCGGCGGCCACCGCCCCGGAGGGCGGTCCCGTCCGGCGCCGGCTGCCGGCGACCCGCCCGTCCAAGACCATCTCGTTCAGCGTGGGCGACGCCGAGGGCTACATCATCGCCGGTGAGTACCCCGACGATGGGATCGGCGAGATCTTCCTGAAGGTTGCCAAGCAGGGATCGACACTCTCGGGCGTGATGGACGCCTTCGCCATCAGCGTGTCGCTTGGTCTCCAGTACGGCGTCCCGCTCGAGGCGTACGTGCAGAAGTTCGTCAACATGCGCTTCGAGCCGTCGGGCATCACCTCGGACCCGGACATCCGGTTCGCCGCCTCGCTCGCGGACTACATCTTCCGGCGCCTGGCCCTGGAGTACCTGCCGGCGGAGAAGCGAGCTGCGCTCGGGATCGCGTCGGTGGGCGAGCGGAAGGCCGCGAACGGTATCGGCAACGGGACGGCCGCCACGGGGAGCACCCCGGCCACCGGAGGGGAACCGGTGGCGGGGACTGGGCCCTCGATGCCGGTCTCCACAGTAGCGCCCGCTGGGGAAGCGCCCGGGGTCCGACCGGAGCTCAAGGCAATCGACGCGCCGCTGTGCTACTCGTGCGGCTCGAAGATGCAGCCCGCGGGGTCCTGCTACGTGTGCTCCTCCTGCGGATCAACGAGCGGCTGCTCGTAAGGCCCGGCTAGGGGAGGACAAGCCGAACTTCCAGGGCCTTGAACGACGCCCACACCCGGACCCCCTCCCGGAGGCCGAGTGCTTGGGCCGATCCCGCCGTCACGTCGGCGACGACCGGCGGAGACGAAGCGATCCGAACTCGAGCCCGTTCGCCCTCGCGGGCGACGGAGATGACCGTGCCCTCGAGCACGTTGCGGGCGGAGCCGCCCTCCGGGTATGCGAGGTGGAGCGCGACGTCCGCGGGCCGCAGAAGTCCGATGGTCTCTTCGACCGGCCCGGCGGCTTCCTCCGGCCACGCCACCACCACGTGCCCGGTCGGGGTCTCGAGTCGGCCGACGCCCGGTTCCAGGGGGACCAGTTTCCCCCCGAAGAGGTTCATCCCAACGAGCTCGGCCGCATAGTGGGTTCGAGGTCCGGTACGGATCTCCTCCGGGGTCCCCTCCTGAGTGACCCGCCCGTCCTCCAAGAGCACCAGCCGGTCGGCCAGCATCATGGCTTCCACAGGATCGTGCGTCACCAGGACTCGGATGCCCTCGAATCCGGCAAGAACCCGCCGAAGCAGCGATCTGATCTCTCTTCGCGCCCGCACGTCGAGCGCGGACAGGGGCTCGTCGAGCAGGAGGAGCCGGGGGCTTCCCGCCAACGCTCTCGCCAGGGCCACGCGCTGGGCCTCGCCGCCGGAGAGGTCAGGTGGACGCGCCGTCCCGCGAGCGGCCAGCCCAAGCTCGGCGAGGAGAGAGCGGGCGCGCTCCCGCGCTTTCGGCCGAGGGACGCCCGCGGCCCGGAGGGGGAAGGCTACGTTCTCCACCGCGGTCAGATGAGGGAACAGCCGGAGGTCCTGGAACACCACTCCCACCGGACGAGCCCGAGGGTGCCGGTGGACACGCCGGCTCGCGTCGTCGAGCACCTCACCGTCCAACGACACCCGGCCTTCCGACGGGGGAACCAGCCCGGCCACCGCATGCACCAGCGTGGATTTGCCCGATCCGTTCGGGCCGAGCAGGGCCACGGTCTCGCCCGGCGCCGCCTCCACCGCGGCCCGCAGGTCGAACGGTCCTCGCCGCACCAGGACGTCGATGGAAAGGCTCATCGAGCGGCCAGGAATCTGCCCCGCAAGGCCACGAGCACGGTCAGCGAGAGGACCACCAGGATGAGGGATAGGGCGATGGCCGAGGCGGGATCCGACTGGAGCGTCTCGTACACGGCGAGGGGAAGGGTCTGCGTCCGGCCCCGGAGGTTACCTGCGAAGGTGATGGTCGCCCCGAACTCCCCCAGCGCCCGAGCCCACGCCAGCACCAGGCCGGCCACGATCTGAGGCCGGAGCAGCGGCAGGGTGACCCGTCGCAGCGTGTACCAGGCAGACGCGCCCAGCGTGGCGGCGGCTTGCTCCAGCCGGCGGTCCAGCGACGAGAGGCCGCCCTCGATGGCCAGGACCAGGAGGGGAAAGCACACGAACGTCGCCGCCACCACGGCCCCGGCCGTGGTGAACGGGAGTCCCACGCCTAGGTCGGCGAGCACGCCGCCGACCACCCCCCGGCGGCCCAGCGCGGCGAGCAGCGCCACTCCGCCCACCACGGGCGGAAGCACCAGCGGAAGGACCACCACCGCGCGGACCAGTGACTGGCCGGGGAAGGGCGGCCGGGCCAGGACCCATGCCAGCGGGAAGCCCAGGACGAGGGCCAGCAGCGCCGCGGAGGTGGATACCCGAAGCGAGAGCGCCAGCGCGGTGAGTGCCCCGTCCGAGGAGAGGACGTCTCCGGCCCTCGACCAGGGCACCCGGCCGACCAGGCCGGCGATGGGCAGGATGACCAGAGCCAGTCCGGCGGTGCCCAGCACGGCACCGCAAGCGAGTGCGAGCCGGGTTTCAACGGTCGATCCGAAGCTCGACCTAGCGGCTGTTGCGTCGCGCGATCCCACGCTCACGGCCCGGTGGCGAATCCGTGGCGCTCGAGGACCCGTTGCCCCCGGCCGAGGACGAAGGCGACGAAGGCCCGGGCCAAGGCGAGATGCTCCGTTCCACGGATCACCGCGATGGTATAGGTGGCGATGACGTTGAGTGTCCCGGGGATGGCCACCGTCTCCACCCGGTTGCGGATGGCGGGCGTCACGTCGGTCACGTAGACGATCCCCGCATCGGCCTCCCCGAGGACGATCTTCTGCACCACCCCTTTCACGTCTTGTTCGTTCGAAACGACGTTGCGCTCCGCTTCGGCGACGATCCCGGCCTTCGCCAGCGCCTCGCGCGCGTACGTGCCCGCGGGAACGTCCTCCGCCGCCAGCACCAGTTTCACGCCGGGTCTCCCCAGGTCGTTGATGTCGCTGACCGTCACCGGGTTCCCGGCCGGAACGATCACCACCAGGCGGTTGCGGGCGAAGTCCCTTCGTTCGATGATCCCGGGCCCATCATTCGCCACCGCGTCCATCCATCGCGGGCTGGCGGAGGCGAACACGTCGGCAACCCCCTCCGAGACGATCTGGGTAGCCAGGCCGTCCGATGGACCGAAGTTGAACGTGACGGTCACGTCGCGGTACTGCTCCACGAACGCCGAGCCGATCTCCTGGAACGAGTCCGTGAGCGAGGCAGCCGCGAACACGACCAGCTCTTCGTTTTCTCCGCCGGCCCCAATCCTGGCGCACCCCGAGATCATGAGCGTCAGGGCGATGGCGACCGTGACGAGCCGGTTCACGTCGGCCTCTCCACCACCACGTTGGTGGCCTTGATCGCCGCGACCACAGGCATCCCCGGTTTGAGTCCGAGCTCGTCCACGGCCTCTCGGGTCACCAGGGCCACGATCCGGTGGGGCCCGGCGAGGATCTCCACCGTGGCGGCGACGCGGTCTCTCGTGATCGCCGTGACTACGCCGGGGAACCGGTTGCGGGCGCTCTGCGCCCCGATGGTCGGCTGAGCGGGCCGGCGCTCGGCCAGGAGCCGGGCCACTTCGGCCGCTGGGATAGTGCGCTGCCCGCCCTTGGTACGTTTGGCTCGGAGCCGACCTTCCCGCTCCCACCGGCGGATCGTCTCCACCCGCACCCCGAGGATGGTGGCGGCCTCTCCGATCCGATACCCTTCCTCCACGCCGCGGAGACTACCAGCTTTCGAGGCCGTCAGCGCCAGGAAAACATGGCGATAGGTGCATCAGAACCGCGAGTCGACTGAGGAGCCGCTGATCAGGCGCCGGGCACGGTGAGCCCGTCGACCCGGTACTCGTCTCGGAGCGCGACCAGGCTCTCGACGATCCGCCGAACGCTGCGGTCCACGGCCTCGGTGGCCGGCCCCAGCACGGCGTCCATGGTCTCCCCAGGCGATGACGTGAACGTGTCGCGGTACGAGCGGATCCGACTCTCCACGTCTTCGATGAGCGCCCGGAGCACCGGGGAGCGGCCCTGCCTGCTGATCCGGTCGATATCGTCGAGGTCGTTGCGGATCGCCCGCGCGGTGGTCAACAGTGCCGCGTGGATCGGCCCCATCTCTTCCGGCGCCGTGACCGCCCTGAGGTCGGCCATGAGCTGGCTCGACACCGCCGTGGCGCCGGCGGCGGCCTGGTCGATCTCCCCCGGAGTCCTCGGGTTCCCCAGTTCCTCACGGAGGTTCTCGAGCTTCGGCAGGGTGGGACCGATCTGGGTCAGGTACCTGGCCACCGCCTCGAGATCGGCGACCACCTCGAGGGCCTGCGGGTAGAACACTGCGGCCATCTCCTCGTGGACCGCCGTTGCGATGGAGAGCGGGGGACGCGTCCCGATCACCGGGACGGAGGGGATTCCATGCGCGTCGAGTTCTCCCTGGCCGGAACCGAGCGCCTGGCGGGTGGGGTCAGCGAGCTCGAGGAGCGACCCCGCTCCCTGTTCGATGGCTCCGGGTTTCCGCTGAGTCGGATAGGCGGCCAGGATCTCTCGATAGGCCGCGAGGGCTTCGGAGAACGCCCCCGACGTCGGCCCGACGTTCTCGCCGACGATGCGTTGCGGGTACCAGGCGAGAGCGGCGTAGCCCGCTCCCGCGACCAGGAGGACGAGCAATACCAGGGAGATGGTTCGGCCCCAGCGCCGTCCCCTGCGCCGTCGCCTGGCCGCCCGCTGGGGGTGGCCGTTCGGGCAGACTCCGCCTCGAAGCGGGGCACCGCATCGGGTGCAGGTCTGGGCCGCCATCAGCCGTGGCAGGATATGGGGCGCCCGTCGGGTGGTCAAAGGCGGCCTCGGCGATGGGTCCGGTGCCCGCTGGGCGGTAGGCTTCCTGCCTGTGAGGCTCGCGTTCAAACGGCTCGACCCTTCTGTGGAGCTCCCCTCGTACGCCCGCGAGGGCGACGCCGGACTGGACCTTCGCGCGAACACCGAGGTCACCGTGAAGCCAGGGGAACGGGCCCCTCTCCCGACGGGCCTCGCGGTGGCCATCCCACCCGGACATGCCGGCCTGGTCCTTCCGAGGTCAGGGCTCGCCTCCAGCCGCGGGCTGACTCTGGCCAACGCCCCCGGGCTCATCGACGCCGGGTACCGGGGAGAGATCATCGTGGCCGTGGTGAACCTGGACCGCGAGGAGGCTGTCGAGATCCGTCGAGGCGACCGCATCGCTCAACTCGTGGTGGTCCCGTTCGCCCCTGTGGAACCGGTGGAAGTGTCGGAGCTGCCCGGATCGGCCCGCGGCGAGGGAGGGTTCGGCTCTACGGGGCGATAGGCCCCCTGATAAACTTGGGG
>DASYUI010000007.1:0-6789 GCA_036001425.1 Actinomycetota bacterium | reverse complement strand
ATCCCATGCTCCGGATGGAATTCTTCCGCAACCCCCGGTTCAGCGCGGCCAGCGGAGCCATCACCATGGTGTTCTTCGCCTTGTTCGGCACGGTGTTCCTGCTCACTCAGCACCTCCAGTTCGTGCTGGGCTATACGCCTCTCCAGGCGGGATTTCGCATCCTCCCGGTGGCGGCGCTGATCGTGGCCGCGCCGCTCTCCGCGCGACTGGTCGAGGTCATCGGCACGAAGATCGTGGTATTCGTCGGTCTGTTGACGGTGGCCACGGGCTTGTGGCTGCTGTCGACGGTGGAAGTCACCAGCGGCTACGGTCTGGTGGCCGCATCTCTCGCCATCCTTGGGACGGGCATGGGCCTGACCATGGCTCCGGCCACCGAGTCGATCATGGGCTCACTACCGCTGGCGAAGGCCGGGGTGGGCTCGGCCATGAATGACACCACGCGCATGGTCGGAGGCGCGTTGGGTGTAGCCGTGCTCGGCAGCATCCTCGCCTCCAGCTACGGGTCGGCCATCGAGCCCGCCCTTCAGGGCGCGCCCCCGCAGATCGCACAGGCCGCCGGTGATTCGATCGGCGCCGCCTCGACGATCGCGACGCAGCTCGGGCCGCAGGGACAGGGCCTGCTCGATGCGGCCCGGTCCGCCTTCATCCAGGGGATGGGCGACGCCGTCCTGGTCGGCGCTGGGGTGGCCGCATTCGCGGCCCTGCTCGTCCTCCTGTTGCTTCCCGCCCGGGCCCGCGGGAGGACGGGGGAGCGGGACCTGGCCGAGGCTCCGGAGGTCGCAGCGGCGAGGGTGGGAGGATAGCGCTCGAAGATGACTTCCTCGACGGCGGAGCAGCCGGCACGGGCTCCCGGGCGCCCGCGTAGCGCGCGGGCGCACCGGGCCATCCTCGACGCCGCCCTCGACATGTTCGTCGAACATGGTTACGAGGCCATGAGCATCGAGGGGGTGGCCACCCGGGCCGGCGTGGGCAAGACCACCATCTACCGGCGGTGGCAGTCGAAGGAAGACCTCGTGATCGACGCCATCGACGAGATGATCATGGACGTCGAGCCTCCCGACACGGGCTCGCTTCGTCAGGATCTGATCGACCTCCTGACCCAGCTCCAGGTGGTGCTGACCTCCTCGCGCGCCGGGGAGGTGTTCCCTCGGATGATCCCTCACGTGGCGGGGGGTTCCCCCCTGGGGAGGGCCTACCTCCAGCGGGTGATCGAGCCGAGGTTCGCGATGCTGCGGTCGACACTCGGGCAGGCCGTGGAGCGGGGGGAATTCCCGGCAGATGCGGACCCGGAGCTGGTACGAGGCCTGCTGGTCGGTCCGCTGCTGATGTGGAAGCTGATCGGCCGGCTGACACGTCAGGGCGCCCGCGAACGCGCAGAGCGGATCGTCGACACCGTGCTGGAGGGCCTCCGAGCGACCGCGCCGTAACAGACCGGTGCTACGTGGCGAAGGTCACGCCAGTCCGGTGACGCCCGTCACCTGGTTGCGGAAGCTTCCGAGCGTTCAAGATGAGGAAGGAGGTGGTACGCATGGCAACAACGGCAACCATGCGGTCTGGGGTGGCGGTGGACAACCCCGCTCTGCGGTGGGGGTCCTGGCTGATCGCTCTGGCAGGGGTGGGGGCGATCGGCTACGCGGTGATCTTCTTCATCCTCAACTTCACCGACCAGTTCCTCGAGCTCGGTATCGGGCCCGAGCAAGTGGACGTGGGGCGCCAGGAGATCCAGGCGTTCAGCCCCTCGCTGTTCGAGTACGTCGGCCACCTGCACCTGGCGGTGTCCGGGTTCCTTGCCGCACTGGGCCTGGCTGTGATCTTCCTGGCGTTGTACGGGATCCGTCAGGGTCACATGTGGGCGTGGGTGGCAGCGGTGGCCTCGCCCGTGCTGGGTCTGGCGGTGGCCTTGCCGGCCCACTATCCGAATGGGTTCGACACGCTGGGACACCTCGGCCTGGTCTACCTGGACGCCGTCATTTTGGTGGCCGGCGCGCTACTCGCGTACCGCGGGCTGCAGTCCGCACGGGAAGGCTGATGCTCTGATCCCGAAGCGGAGTCGGCGGGCGGCGCACCGGGCGCCGCCCGCCTCCGTATGGGAGCACAGGCGGGCGTAGGATGAGTTCAACCCTAGGAGAGGAGGCCATCATGGCCATGCAGATGCCGGCCGACTGGTCGTTCGGGGCGACCATCCCGGCCAAGGACATCGACAGCACGAGGAAGTTCTACGAGGGTGTCCTGGGTCTCGACATCATCAGGGAGTCCCCTGCCGGTATCACATATCGCACCGGAGACTCGTTCCTGGACCTCTATCCGACTCAGTTCGCCGGAACGGCCCAGCACACGCTGGGAGGGTTCGTGGTCAGGGACGTCGAGGCCGCGGTGGCGGACCTCCGGGCCAGGGGCGTGACCTTCGAGGAATACGACATGCCCGGCCTGAAGACCGTGGACGGGATCGCTGAGCTCGACGGGGAGAAGGGCGCCTGGTTTAAGGACCCCGAGGGCAACATCCTCTCGGTCTACCAGCCCAGCATGGCCTGAGCTCTCGCCCAACGACGGAACCACGAGCGCCGGGCGGCTTCCCGGCGAAACACGCTCACCGTCAACTCTTGGCCCGTTCTCAGCTACCTCCCAGGTTCGGGCGTTTCACTGACCTCGTCCGAAACAGAGGAGGTGGTCTGAGCGATGTTGGAGTGGCATCGGTTCCATTCCGGCGGGTTCGAAGGATCAGGCGGGTGGCACATCCTGGGCGGCATCCTGCCGGTGCTGCTGTTCCTCATCCTAATCGGAGTGGGGATCTGGGCGATCGTTCGGGTGACATCGGCGAACCGAGCCCAGTTTGCCGGCGCCGCGACCGCGCCGATGCATCGACCCGATCCCGCTCTGGAGGAGCTGCGCCTGAAGTACGCTCGGGGCGACATGAACCGGGAGGAGTTCGTGGCGCGGTCGCGGGACCTGGGAGCCATGGTCCCCGAGGCCGGCGAACCGCCTCCGCCTGAAACGGGATAGGGCGGCCTGGGGTGTCGTCGACGACGGCTTCCGGGGCCCCGGGGTCCCCCTCCTCCGGGGATTCGGCTCGGGTGCTCGTCGTCGACGACGACCCCTACATCACCGACCTGGTCGCCACGGCCCTGCGGTACGAGGGGTTCGAGGCCGCCACGGCGAGTAAGGGACGGGAGGCTCTGTCCTTGGTGGACTCCTTCCGTCCCGAGCTCATCGTGCTCGACGTGATGCTTCCCGACCTGGAGGGGTTCGAGGTGCAGCGCCGGCTGGTCGACAGCGGGCGGCGCGTGCCGGTGCTGTTCCTCACGGCGCGCGACGCGACCGAGGACAAGGTTCGCGGGCTGACCATCGGCGGCGACGACTACGTCACCAAGCCGTTCAGCCTGGAGGAGCTGATCGCCCGGATCCGGGCGGTGCTGCGGCGGGCCAGAGGCACCGGGCCCGAAGCGGAACGGCTTCGCTTCGCCGACATCGAGATGGACGAGACGACACACGAGGTCTGGCGCGGGGGAAAGGCCATCGAGCTCACCCCGACCGAGTTCAACCTGCTCCGGTTCTTCTTGCTCAACCCGCGGCGGGTGCTATCGAAGAGCCAGATCCTGGATCACGTGTGGAACTACGACTTCGGCGGCGACCCCTCGATCGTGGAGACGTACGTCAGCTACTTGAGGAAGAAAGTGGACGCTCGGGAGCCTGCGGTGATCCACACGATACGAGGGGTCGGGTACGTGCTCCGCCTTCCTCCGGAGTAACCGATGTCTCTGCGCGCCCGCCTCACCATCACGGCCGTGGTGCTCGTTGCCGTGGGGCTGCTGGCAGCCAACCTGGCGACGTACCGCTTCCTTTCGTCCTTCCTCCTTCACCGTATCGACGAGCAGCTCGTACAGGCGCGGCCGTTCGCCGCCCGGGCCCTCCTCCCGGGGGAAGGGTTCTTTGGTGAAGGACCCGCGGAGCTGGTGCTCCCGCCGGGTACCTACGCGGAGCTCCGGGATAGATCAGGGGATGCAGTGCGCTCCACGTTTTTCGGGTTCCAGCAGTTGCCACCCCCGGAGCTTTCGCCGGGCCTGACGGACCCGGAGCTGCCACACCGGGCCCGAGTGGTAACGGTCGATTCTGGGGGACCGGACCCGCTCCGGTACCGGGCGCTGGCTACCCCCCTTCCCGGAGCGGCCGGAACGCTCATCGTGGCGATCCCGCTCTTCGAGGTGGACCAAACGCTCAAGCGCCTGGTGGTGGGAGAGGTTGTCGTCAGCCTGGTCGTGCTGGGCGTCGTGGCAGCCCTGGCGTTGTGGCTCGTCCGGGTGGGGCTCCGGCCACTCACCGGGATCGGGGAGACCGCCGGGGCCATCGCCGCGGGGGACCTCAGTCGCCGGGTCGATCCGGCGAACGAGCGTACCGAAGTGGGCCGCCTGGGGCTGGCCCTCAACGCGATGCTGGCGCAGATCGAGGCGGCGTTCGAGGAGCGGCGGGCCTCCGAGGAGCGCCTCCGGCGGTTCATTGCCGACGCTTCGCACGAGCTCCGCACCCCGCTGACCTCGATCCGCGGCTACGCGGAGCTATTCCATCGGGGAGCGAGGTCCCGTCCGAAGGACCTGGCCAAGACGATGGAGCGCATCGAGGCCGAGTCGGCGCGGATGGGCGTCCTCGTCGACGACCTGCTTCTCCTGGCTCGGCTGGACCAGGGCCGGCCTCTCCTTCGGGAGGAAGTCGACCTGACCGGGGTCGTTACCGAGGCCATCGAGAGCGCCCGGGCCATCGAGCCGGACCGCCCCATCGAGCTCGAGGCGGCCGGGCCGGCGCGCGTCATCGGCGACGAGGCCCGCCTCCGCCAGGTGATGGACAACCTGCTCGACAACGTCCGGGTGCATACGCCGGCGGCAACCCCTGTCCGGGTCGCCGTCGCCTCGAGCCCGGACCACGTGGCGATTTCGGTCACCGACGAGGGGCCCGGGCTCTCTCCAGACGTCGCGGGTCGAGTGTTCGAGCGGTTTTACCGAGGCGATCCGGCCCGGTCGAGGGAGACCGGCGGGGTCGGCCTCGGCCTCTCCATCGTGTCCGCGATCGTCGAGGCCCACGGGGGAAGCGTCAGCGTGGGCGCCTCCGCAGAGGGGCCCGGCGTCCGGTTCGAGGTCCGGCTCCCTGCCCTGCCCGAGGGCCAGATCACCTAGGCCGCCGAAACTCACAGGCGATTCCAAGCTTGGTTTGAGCCGCCCCTCAGCCCGAGGTCGTTTCATCCCTCTCAACGCATCCAACCCAAGAGGAGGCGGCCATGTTCTTCACCTACGTCGCTCGCGAACTCCGCCGGAGGCGCCGGCAGACCGTCGTGGTCGCCCTCGGGCTGGCCCTGGGCATCGGCCTCGTGGTGACGATCTCGGCCATGGCGGCCGGGGTTCGAGACGCACAGAGCACCGTGCTCCAGTCCCTGTACGGCGTCGGGACGGACATCACCGTCACGCAGCCGGCGGAGCCCGGGACCGGAAGGGGAGCACGGTTCGGGCTGAACCCCGGGGAGGGTGAGGAAGAGGGAGAGGAATTCTCCCGAGACCAGATCCTGCCGAGCCCGGGACAGGGAACCATCCCCGAGGGCGAGATCGCCAAGCTCTCCAGACTGGGCGGTGTGGAGGCAGTCTCCGGCAGCCTCTCCCTGATCTCGATCCACCTCGAGGGAGAGTTCACCGTCCGGCCGGATCCCGGTTCGGTGTTCGAGGCTCCTACCGACACTCCCTCAGTGGCTCCGGTGGACGTGGAGTCCTACTCGATCCAGGGCGTCGATATCACCAGCCCGGGCATTGGCGCCATCACCCCCTCCGAGATCACCACCGGCCGGTACTTCACGACGTCGGAAGAGAACGCCGCGGTCGCCGTGATCGACGAAGCGTACGCGACGCAGAACGAGCTCGAGTTCGGCTCGAAGGTCACCATCGACGGGACGAAATACACGGTGATCGGGGTTGTCACATCACCGACCGGCGGGGAGTCCTCCAACGTGTACATCCCACTGGCCCGGGCCCAGATGCTTGCCACCCTCTCCGGACAGGTCAACCGGATCCACGTCAAGGCCACAAGCGCGACGGACATCGCCGCGGTCAAGGCGAAGATCCAGGCGGCTCTCCCGGACGCCACGGTCACGACGGCCGACGATCTTGCGTCGCAGGTCACCGGGTCGCTGTCCAGCGCCGCGAGCCTATCGGGAAGCCTCGGGACCTGGCTTCAGGTCGCCGCGCTGATCGCGGCGTTCGGGGTGGCCAGCCTGCTCACGCTCTCCGCCGTCGGCAGGCGGACGCGGGAGTTCGGCACCCTGAAGGCCCTCGGTTGGCGGAGCCAGAGGGTGGTCGCCCAGGTCATGGGGGAGGCCGTCGTCCAGGGTCTCATGGGCGGGATCCTCGGCATCGCGCTGGGGGTGGGCGGGGCCTTCCTCGTGTCCGTGCTCGCTCCGAGCCTGACGGCCACCGTCGGCGCGACCGGAGCCGGACCTCTGGGGGGCCCGTTCAGAGCGATCGGAGAGGCCGCATCTCAAAGCGTCAGCGTGCCGTTCACGGCGCCCGTGAACCCCAGCCTCTTCGCCCTGGCCATAGGACTGGCCCTGGCAGGTGGCCTCGTGGCAGGAACGCTCGGTGGCTGGCGGGCCGCGCGCCTTCGCCCGGCCGAGGCCTTGCGACGCGTGGAGTGAGGAACCCGAGAGGAGGAGCCGAGATGTACGAGCTCAGGAAGGTAACGAAGACCTACCGGAAGGGCGGCACCACGATCACCGCGCTCCAGGACGTGGACCTGTCGATCGAGGAGGGAGAGTTCCTG
>DASYUI010000006.1:0-1644 GCA_036001425.1 Actinomycetota bacterium | reverse complement strand
GATGTGCTGGAGGAGGCGGGGTTGGTGGTGTCCGAGCGGGAGGGACGGGAGCGGCGGTTCCGTTTGTCACCTGCTCCCATGGCCGACGCCGCGAGCTGGATGGCGTCGATGGGCTCCCAGTGGGACGAGCGGCTGGAGAGGCTCAGACAACTCCTTTCAGAGTCCTCCTAGCCCCTCTCGGGGGAGGGCTCCCCAGATTTCGCCGGCAGACACCTGTTTTCTCTACATTGTCGGGGCGACACCGGCCCCCATGTTCACCTCCGGATCGCAGCGGGGATCCAGCAGCCATCATGGGAACAGTCTCCGGTTCCGGACAAGCCAAACGGGGTCAGAGGGCCCCTGGTCAGGGCCGCGATCGGAATAAGCGCACCCTTCAGGGTTCGTCGCTCAACAGGCGAGGAACCTTGCGATGGATGGTGACCTCGAAGGGATGGCGTTCCTGATCCGAGATCGAGACTCCAAGTACACGCCGGCCTTCGATGAGGTGTTCATCTCCGGGGGTGCCCGGGTGATCAAGGCCCCAGTTCAGGCTCCCAAGGCCAATGCGTTTGCCGAGCGATTCGTTCGCACCGTTAGCCACGAGGTCTTGGATCTCACGCTCGTGCTCAGCACGCGACACCTGGACCGGATCCTTCGACGCTACGAGGAGCACTACGGATGAAAGTCAAGTCCGCCTGGACATCCCGGATGCTCCGTTTCACGATGGGGCGTGGGTGCGGGCTGCCTCGAGCTAAAGAGCAGGATCCGGGGCTTGTTCCTGCCGCGGTGCTTGCCCCTTGCGGGGCACAGAGATGCGCGCCCCAGTGATGGCGCCCGCACCCTTCTTGCCCGTCGCTAGGAAGTCCTTCACCAACCGCCGGTACGCCTTCTCGGCCTGGGCTCCGACCTCCCGCTCCAGCCGGTGCTGGGCCGGCGTGGCGAAGACCCGGACCGGGTTGCGGTAGCCGATCCGGCGGGCGTCTCCCGCAGCCAGCTCGAGGAGCCGGACCTTCTGCCGGACCAGGGAGGGTCGGGCGAAGGCGTAGTCCTCCTCCCGGGTGAGCAGATGCCAGCACAGGATGGCGAGCTTTCGAGCCACGGCCACGGTGGCGATGTTGGCCCCTCGCCGGGCGCGGATCCGCTCGCCGAACGCCCGGAGCGGCCCGGGGGTCCGGATCGCCGCCCACGCCGCCCTCGACCAACAGGTGCCTGGCCTCGGAGGAGCCCCGCTTGGAGATGCCTCCGTGGCGGGCCGGGGCCGATCCGGACTGGCGAACCCGGGCGTCGAGCCCGAGATAGGCCACCAGTTGACGGGGCGTGGGGAACCTTCGGATGTCGCCGATGGCCGCCATCACTCCTGCCGCCGCGGTGGCGCCCATCCCCGGGATGGTCATGATCCGTCGGACCTCTGGCCAGGACAGGACCTGCTCGGCGATGGTTCGGTCCATTAGGCGGAGCTCACCATCTAGGAACTCGACGTGGCGGAGGCTGGCCTGCACGGTCTCGCGCTCGTCGGCAGGGAGCTCCTGGTCACCGAGCCAGGCCCGGCCTCGCTTACCGAACAGGTCGCTCGCGGGAGGGCGCCCCTTCAACATGCGCTGCAGCACGGCGTGGATCTGGTTCTTGGCCCGGGTGCGCTGCCTGACGAGTTGGGCGTGCCGGGAC
>DASYUI010000005.1:0-18550 GCA_036001425.1 Actinomycetota bacterium | reverse complement strand
GTACTTGAGGATGTTCTTGCGGGTCTCGAAGTTCTGCGCCTCGACCTGGGACTGCGCCGACGCGATCGCGCGGGTGACGAGCTTGTTCTCCAGCGGGACGCTGTCGTCCTCACCGCGCTGCATCGCCCAGTCGACCATCTCGCGCTTGAACAGCCGCATCAGGTCGTCCTCGAGCGACAGGTAGAACCGGGACTCGCCCGGGTCGCCCTGGCGGCCGGAACGACCGCGCAGCTGGTTGTCGATCCGGCGCGACTCGTGCCGCTCGGTGCCGAGCACGTACAGGCCGCCGAGCTCCACGACCTCGTCGTGCGCGGCGTCGGTGTCTCGCTTGTGCTTCTCGAAGATGGGCTGATAGGCGGCCTCGTACGCTTGCCGCTCCTCCTCGTCCATCTCGAACATGAGGTAGCGGTCGTTGTCGAAGTCGTTGGCGGCCATCTCCTGGCGGGCCAGGTACTCAGGGTTGCCGCCCAGCATGATGTCCACGCCTCGGCCGGCCATGTTGGTGGCCACCGTCACGGACCCCTTGCGCCCGGCCTGGGCGATGATCATGGCCTCCTTCTCGTGCTGCTTGGCGTTGAGGACGTTGTGGGGGACGCCCCGGCGCTGGAGGAGCTCGGACAGCCTCTCGGACTTCTCGATGGACACCGTGCCCACCAGGACGGGCTGCCCCTTCTCGTACCGCTCGGCGAGGTCCTCCACCACTGCCCGCCACTTGGCGTCCTCGTTCTTGTAGATCTCGTCCTGCTTGTCCGCGCGGACCATGTCCCTGTTGGTGGGGATCTCCACCACGCCGAGCTTGTAGACCTCCTCGAACTCCCGGGCCTGCGTCTTGGCCGTACCGGTCATGCCGGCGAGCTTGTCGTACATTCGGAAGTAGTTCTGGATGGTGATGGTCGCCAGGGTCTGGTTCTCCTCCATCACCCGGACACCTTCCTTGGCCTCGATGGCCTGGTGGAGACCTTCGGAGTACCGGCGCCCGTGCAGGATGCGCCCGGTGAACTCGTCGACGATCAGGACCTCGCCGTCCTTCACGATGTAGTCGACGTCTCGCTTGTAGAGCTCCTTGGCCCGCAAGGCGTTGTGCAGGTAGTGAACCAGGGGCGTGTTCGTGTGGTCGTAGAGGTTCTCGACACCGAGGTATTCTTCGACCCGCCCCACGCCGTCCTCGGTCACCGACACGGTCCGCTTCTGCTCGTCGACCTCGTAGTCCGTGTCACGTCGCAGTCTCGGGCCCAGCCGGGCGAAGACCCCGTACCACTTCGCGGAGTCCTGGGCAGGCCCGCTGATGATGAGAGGAGTCCGGGCTTCGTCGATGAGGATGGAGTCCACCTCGTCGACGATGGCGTAGTGGTGGGCCCGCTGGACCATGTCGTCTAACCGCATGGCCATGTTGTCGCGGAGGTAGTCGAAGCCGAACTCGTTGTTCGTGCCGTACGTGATGTCCGCGCTGTAGGCGGGCCGGCGCTGTGACGGGGACATCTGCGCCTGGATCAGCCCGATGGAGATCCCCAGGGCCCGGAAGATCGGCCCCATCCATTCCGAGTCCCGCTTGGCCAGGTAGTCGTTGACCGTGACGACGTGGACGCCTTCCCCGGTGAGGGCGTTGAGGTAGGCGGGCATCGTGGAAACGAGGGTCTTCCCTTCACCGGTCTTCATCTCGGCGATCAGGCCCTGATGGAGGGCGGTGGCCCCCATCACCTGGACGTTGAAGTGCCGCTGGCCGATGGTTCGCTTGGCCGCCTCCCGAACGCAGGCGAACGCCTCGGGGAGGAGGTCGTCGAGGGACTCGCCGTCCTTCAGCCGCCGGCGGAACTCCTCGCTCTTGCCCCTGAGCTCCTCCTCGGAGAGCTCGGCGATCTCGTCCTCGAACGAGTTGACCAGCGCCACGTAGTCCTCGAGGCGCTTGAGCTTCCGGTTCTCGCCGATCTGGGTGATCTTGCTCAGTACCAAGGGGAGGGCCTCTCCTGCCGGGGGGACGCTTCCGAACCTCGATTATACGGGCGGGCCCTGCGCCCGACGGGATCGCGGCTCGTCAGACGGTCGCTTCCCTGCGAGAGGCCGATAGCGCCTGCGGCCACTGGCCGGGACTCTCCTCACGAACCGCCCAGACCAGGACGAGGGTCGGAACGATCGCCGCAGCCATGACCAGTCCGAGGGCCGAGACTCCGCCGGCGTCCAGCAGGAACCCGCCCGCGAATGCGCCGACCCCGGAGGCCGTGGCGACCAGGAGGTCCATGAACCCGAGCACCCCCGCGCGCTCGGACGTCGTGGTGATGTCGCTGACCACCGCGGTGGCAGCCAGATAGGCGCTGGACCACCCCAACCCGACCAGGAAGAGCCCCGCGCTGAAAGGGGCGGTTCCCTCAACCAGCCCGGCGAGAAGCGCCCCTGCGAGTGCGGTGGAGGTCCCCAGGAGCAGCCCCGGACGGCGGCCCCGTCGGTCCAGGAACGCCCCGATGAGCGGCGCGAACCCGAACATCGCCAGGAGATGCAGGCTGATGATGCTGGAGGACATCGTAGAACCGCCCCCGTGCTCGTGGATCACCACCGCGGCTACGCCCATGATCCCGACCATCGCTGTCTGGCTCAACGCGATCGCCGCCACTGCGGCTCGGAAAGGCGCCACATGAAGGAGCTCGCCGAGGGGTCGGCGCACCGCCTCCCGATCCTGGGGACTGCGGACCGCGAGGTCGCGCGGATCGGGACGGAGAGCCAGAACACATACAAGGGAAGCCGCGCCGAGAACGGTGGTCGCCACCCATGCCAGAACAAGGGGGTCGAAGCGTCCCCACGCCGAAAGCCCGGCAACGAGTGGAGGAACTCCCACCGCCCCTACCGTGCCCATGAGCAGCAGGCGACCCACCGCCCGGCCGCGAGCGGAAACCGGATACATCTCCGCCACCGCTCCCCTGCCGAGCTGTCCGGTCCCCGTCCCCGCGCCGAACAGGGCAGCGGCCACGAGGACACCGGTGGGGGACGAAGCAACCATCGACAACGCGAACAGTGATCCGCCCGCCGCGAGGAACACGTACCCGAGGGCCAGACCGGGCCGACGGCCCCACCGATCCATGGCCCGTCCGACGGTGAGCGCTGCTACCGCCTGGACAAAGGAGTACACGCCGAGGAGGACTCCTGCCCAGTTAGCGCCGGTGGGTGAGGGCCACGATGGCCAGCGGTGCGTTCGCGGCCAGGGTGCCGATGGCACCCCAGAGCCCGATCTGGGCCGCCATGAGGAGCTTGGTGTTGCGTTGGACCCTGTTATCGGTGGTCAGCGTCGCGGGGGCGTCAGCCAAGACAGGCGCATCTTAAGAGGGCGACCCGAACCAGACGACCGGCTACTTGATCTCGAGGAGTTTCTCCCGCACGGCGTAAACGACCGCCTCCATCCGGGAGTGGAGCTGGAGCTTCTCGAGGATGTTGCGGATGTGGTTCTTGACGGTGTTCTCCGAGATGAAGAGCTCCTTGGCGATGTCTCGGTTGTTGAGCCCCCGGGCCACCAGGCGCAGGACCTCCATCTCCCTCTCCGTGAGCCGAGGGGTGGGAACCTGCTCGCGCTCCTGGGCCCTCTTGGTCATGGCGGCAAACTCCGACAGGAGCTTGGCGGCCATCGACGGCGAGATCCGCGACTGCCCGCTCCACACCGAGCGGATGGCGTCGGCGACCTCCTCGGTGGAGATCTCCTTGAGCAGGTAGCCGGAGGCGCCCGCCTTGATGGCGTCGTACAGGTCGGCCTCTTCGTCGCTGATCGTCAGCATGAGGATCTTGATATGGGGCATCAGGTCCTTGATCTCCTCAGCGGCCTCGATGCCCGAGCGCTTGGGCATGCGGACGTCCATGAGCATGACGTCGGGCATGAGCTCCTGGGCCTTGTCGATGGCCTCCTGGCCGTCCGCGGCCTCGCCGACCACCTCGATGTCCGGCTCCTGCTCCAGGACCATCTGAAGGCCGCGCCGGAAGAGCGCGTGGTCGTCGACGATGAGAACCTTGAGGCTCTCCGGGCCTTCCCCCGGTCCACCGGCGGGCGCGTCCTTGGACATGGCCTTCCTCTCACTCACCGCGACTCCGGAGGAACCTCCGGTTCTTCGCGATTCGGCGATATCAGGCGAGATTTTACGCGATTCGCCCCCTCTAACAATCTAGCTCGGCGCTTTCCCCTCTCTTCCTTTAGCTGGCGTTCGAGACGATTCACCACGCGATCGAGGGCGGAATCGACGTCCTCCCCCGTTGCCGAGGCCCGGAAGGTGCGGTGCGGCGTCCTGCACGAGGCCTGCACCCGGTGTCCCCCACCGATCCGTCCCCTCGGCTCTTCGGTGAGCTCCACCTCCACCAACTGGACCCTCGGCATCAGGCGCCCGAGCTTGGCGAGCTTGCGCTCGATGCGCTGGCGGACGTGCGGGGAAACGCGCATGTGCCGTCCCTTCACGACCAGCTCCATGGGACCTCCTTCCGAACCGTCGGCTCGCGTCGATCGGGCCCATCCAATGCGCGAGGGACCGGGCGTCACCGCCCGGTCCCTCGAAGCTCTCGCCTGGCTGACCTGGTCTTTGCCCCCACACTCGCCTGCCGAGGTGGTCACCGCCCAACAGGCGGCTTGGCACCTTCTCCCGGGTCTCCCCGGGGCAGGGCTTACGTCTAAGCCGCACCATGCTCAGCAACCAAAGGTCGCCTTACGTGGGTCGTTTCGCCTGCGGCTGGCATCGACTACCGGAGGGACATCCTCCGGGCAACCACAGACCCAGGCGTGGGCCCGGCTCATTATACCGAGGGCCGGGCAGGGCCCTTCGGGCTCCGCTCCGAGCGCCCCTCACACCCTCCCGTAGCAGCGGGCCGGGACCTCGCCCCGGCACGACCGGGCCGCCGCCAGCACGACGACGCGGCGGGCACCTCCCTTCAGGAGCGCCGCCGCGCACGCCGCCGCGGTGATTCCGGTCGTGAGGACGTCGTCGACCAAGAGGACCGAGGGCGGGGCCCGGCCGGTCGGAGCGAACGCGCCGCGCAGGGTCCTGCGACGCTCCCGCCCGGTGCGCGTCGCCTGTGCCGGCGTCTCCCGAACGCGGGAGAGGAGCGGGACCGCGTCCAGCCCGAGGTTCCGGGCGACGAGGCCGGCCAGCACCTCGGCCTGGTCGAAGCCGCGCGTGCCTCGTCGCCGGGGTGAGAGGGGCACCCACGCCACAGTGTCCGGAACGAAGCCATCGACCGGATGGACCTGCAGCGACTCCACCATGGCCCCGGCGAGCGACGGCGCCAGCGCTCGCCAGCCCGAGAACTTCAGCCCACGGATCGCTCGAGCCACCGGGCCCTCGTACCCGAAGGGGGCCCGGGCGGCGTGGATGGGCCGCGGGGGGCAATCCGCGCACGACCGGAGTGGCTCCTCCCAGGGACGCCCACAGCGCTCGCACGCCGGCGGAGTGAGCACCGCGGCGCGCGCCGCGCAGTGCCGACACAGCGGCCAAGCGCCGGTCCCGCAGGACGCGCACCGCGGCGGAAACAGCAGATCGAACAGCACCGCCACGCCCGCAAGGTAGTGGGCAGGTGTGACATTGGCCCCTCACCCCGGATGCGTACCTCTTCGCTGTGAGGATTGGCAGGCTGGACGCCTCATCGCGAATGTTGCCGGTCAGGGCAGCACGAGCTCGGCCGACCAGGGTCCGCGTTCCTGAACCTCACCCGGTCGGTTCCGGCGGTCGAGCTGAAACGTGAGCGTTCGTTGCCGGGCGAGCACCGGATAGACCACCGTCGTTCGGTTGCCCGCCGACAGCTCCACGGTAGACTCCAGGACGGGAAGCCGCCGCCCGTCGGCCAGCACGGTCAGCTCCTCGAACTCGGGGGGCGTGCCGCTCTCGACCGGCTCGTGGCTCCACCGCACCACGGTCCGGTCTCCCTTGCACTCCACCCGGTTCACCTCCGCTCCCTTGCTTCCCGGCACTTCGATCCGAAGATCCGCGTCCACCGTTCCCCTCCGCACGATCCCACGCGGCCACGGAACCAGGAACTTCCGAGCGTGCTCCCCCGGCCCCTTGACGGTCTGCGCCCCGTCCACGACCACTTCGGCCATCACTCCGTACCATCCCGGCTCCAGCCCGGCGAGCGGGATCTCGAACGGGATCAGCACCTCTCGTCGCGGGGCGATGTCCACGATCGCCTGCTGAACCGACACGTTGCGCACGGCGCGGGCCGGCGCGCCGAGCTCGACCACGGCCGCTCCCGAGAGCGCCACCTGATGGGGATCCGTGTCGGCACCGCGCACGGCCACCGCCCCACGCACGGACGCTGGGAAGCGCTCGAAGACCGTCCGCACGGCCACCGGTGGTCCGGTCACCAGGCCATCACCATCGGCAGATCCCCCTCGACGGTCAGGTCCCGAGCTCCCAGGAACGGAGATACTGCTCCTGCTCGGGAGTGAGTGTGTCGATCTCGATCCCCATCGCTTGGAGCTTGAGCCTCGCCACCTCGGCATCGATCTCCTCGGGCACGGGGTAGACGTCCGGGACCAGCGTCTCGCGCTGCCTGACGATCCACTCCACGACCAGCGCCTGGTTCGCGAAGGACATGTCCATGACCGCGGCCGGGTGTCCCTCCGCCGCGCTCAGGTTCACCAGCCGTCCTTCGGCCAACAGGCTCACCCGCCGCCCGTCTGCGAGACGGTACTCGTCCACGAACTCCCGGATGCGGCGTTGGTCCACGGCGAGATCGTCCAGAGCCTCCTTGTCGATCTCCACGTCGAAGTGACCCGAATTGGCCAGCACCGCGCCGTCCTTCATCGTCTCGAGATGCTCCCGGCGGATCACCTTCGTGTCCCCGGTAACCGTGATGAACACGTCGCCGACCCGAGCGGCCTCCGCCAGGGGCATCACCCGGTAGCCCTCCATGGCCGCTTCCAGCGCGGCGAGCGGTGAGACCTCGGTGATCACCACCTGTGCCCCGAGGCCCCGAGCGCGGGACGCCACGCCCTTTCCACACATCCCGTAGCCACACACGACGAACACCTTTCCGGCGAGCAACCGGTTGGTCGCTCGCATGATGGCGTCGATGGTGGACTGCCCCGTCCCGAACCGGTTGTCGAACCAGTGCTTGGTCTTGGCGTCGTTGACCGCGACGATGGGATAGGCGAGCACGCCGTTCGCGGCCATGGCCCGCAGCCGGATCACCCCGGTGGTGGTCTCCTCCGTGCCGCCGAAGACCTCCGAGGCCTGCTCGGGGCGCTCCTTCAGGAGCGTGGTCACCAGGTCGGCGCCATCGTCCATGGTGAGGTGCGGGTGGTGGTCGAGCACCGAGTGGATGTGGCGGTAGTACGTCTCGTGGTCCTCACCCTTGATGGCGTACGCATTGATGTCGTCCTGCTCGCACAGCGCCGCGGCGACGTCGTCCTGGGTAGACAGCGGGTTGGACGCGCACACCGCGACGTCGGCGCCTCCGGCCGCCAGCGCCTCCAGGAGGTTGGCGGTCTCGGTGGTGACGTGAAGGCACGCCCCGATGCGGATCCCCTCCAGCGGGCGCTCCTTCTCGAACCGCTCCTTGATCAGGGCCAGGACGGGCATCTCGCGGGAGGCCCAGTCGATCCGCCCCCGTCCCTTCTCCGCGAGCCCCAGGTCCTTGACGTCACAATCCATCCGCTCTCCTCTCGTCATCCATGTCACCGGCGCTCCGCGAGCCGGGCCTTGACCCGGGCGATGGCCTCGATGGGCGCGGGATCGATCCCTCGGGCCAGCGCGTGGTACGTGCTCGCGAAGTCCCCGAGCATCATCAGCGTGAGCGCCGCCGCGACCGGCGGCCCGGCGGGCGCGTGCACCTCCCGGGTCTCGAGCCCCGACCCGTCGATGGCCTCCAGGGTGGCCTGGACCCGGGGCCCGACGCTCTCGTGCTCATCCTCGTGCCGGAGCACTAGCAACCGGAACCCCGCGCCCCACCCTTCCGACCACCCAGCCACCTCGTGATGGTCGAGCTCGGGAAGGACCGAGGCGAACGCCGGGATCTTGGCGTTCTCATTGAACGCGGCCTTCCACCGGAACGCGGCGGCTTCGCTGACCCCCTCGGATCCCCACACCACCGGTATGCGATCGCCGAGCCATGTCACGATGCCCTTGGCCGGGTTCCGGACGGAGTCCATCCCCGGGGCGAGCCGCTCCGCCACGGAGGCCACGGACTCGGCCGCCGCCTCGACCTCTCCCTCGGCCGGGACGAGCCCGCGGAGAGCGCCCAGGGTCGCGCCCACCAGCGCGCCGAGGGCCGCCCGGGGCTGCGGAATGCCGCCCGGAACCACAACGGCGGACGCTCCGTCGGCGCCGGCCCGATCGGCGAGCTCTCCGCCCGAGCAGACCGCGATGACGCGGCAGCCCCGGGCGATCGCCTCACCGTACGCGGACAGGGTTTCTTCCGTGTCGCCGGAGTAGGACACGCATACCACCAGATCGTCGGGCCCGCAGTGCGCGGGGAGGCGGTAACCGCGCACGGTGGACATCGGGACGGGCAAGCGGTCCCGGTAGGCCCCGGCCACGACGTCCCCCGCGGCCGCCGACCCCCCCATGGCGCAGAACGTCACGGACGCGGCACCGCCGACCGGGGTGACCTGCTCCTCCGCGGTCCGGTACCCCGTCTGGAACTGCTCCCCCGTCCGAAGGTACGCCTCGAGCAGTCCCCGAGGGTCGGCCGCGCGAAGGGCCTCCTCGTCATCGAGGACAGACGCCGGGTCTCGCATGGGATTTCCCCCAGTGCCCACGACGCTTAGGGTTCGGGCTTGACGGCCTCGTCGATGAGCATCACCGGGATGCCGTCGCGCACCGGATACTTGTAGCCGCACCGGCCCAGGCAGACGATGAATCCCTCGTCCTCCCGATACTCCACGTCGCCCCGGCAATTCGGACAGGCCAGGATGTCCAAGAGTTCCTTGTCCAGGCTCACGACGGTTCTCCTCTGATCACAGAAAGCACCACGGCCGTCTTCTCCTCGAGGAGCTCCTGCGTCCGGGCCTCCACGTTCAAGCGAAGGAGCGGCTCGGTGTTCGAGGGACGGACGTTGAACCACCAGTCCTCGTACTCGACCGTCAGGCCGTCGGTGCGGTCAATACGGCCGTCCGCGAACGCCGCAGCGACGCGCCGGACCGCCTCGGCCTGGTCCTCCACCTCCGAGTTGATCTCACCGGACGCGTGGTATCTCCGGTAGGGCTGGAGGAGCTCCGACAGGGGAACGCCCCCCCGCGAGAGGCGCTCCAGAACCATCAACGCGGCGATCAGCCCGGAATCGGCACGATAGTGGTCGCGGAAGTAGTAGTGGCCGGAGTGCTCCCCTCCGAAGATCGCTCCGGTGTCCGCCATGACCTTCTTGATGAAGGAGTGGCCCACACGGGTTCGGATCGGCACACCGCCTCGCTCCCGGATGACCTCTGGAACCACCCAGGAGGTGATGAGATTGTGGATCACCTTCGCTCCCGGCTCCCGCTCCAACATGGCTTCGGCCACCAGAGCCGTAATCAAGGATCCAGACACCCCCTGGGCTCGTTCGTCCACCACGAACACCCGGTCGGCGTCGCCGTCGAAGGCCAGGCCGACGTCGGCGCTGTGTTCGATCACCGTCCGGCGGAGATCCTCCTGGTTCTCGGGTTGGATGGGATCGGCAGGATGGTTGGGGAAGGTGCCGTCCAGCTCCAAGTACAGCCCGACCAGCTTGCACGGCAACCGATCGAAGATCGGCGAGAGGACCAGGCCGGCCATCCCGTTTGCAGCGTCGGCGACCACGGTGAGCGGAGCCATGGCTTCCGGGTCGACGAACGAGACGACGTGGTCCATGTAGTCGTCGAGCATGTCGGCGGATCCGACCGTCCCCACGGTGGAGCTCGCGCCGACATCTCCCCGCTGCGCGAGGGCCCGGACCTCGAACAGACCCGAGTCCTCTCCCACGGGCGCTGCACCCTCTCGGCACAGCTTCAGGCCGTTGTACCGGGCCGGGTTGTGGCTGGCGGTGAACATCGCGCCAGGCAGCACGAGGCGCCCGGAGGCGAAGTACAGCATGTCGGTCGTGGAGAGCCCGATGTCCACCACGCCCGTCCCTCGCGACGTCACCCCGTCGGTGAACGCCCCGACCAGGGACGGGGAAGACGGGCGGCAATCTCTCCCCACCACGATCGAGCGGGCCCCGGTGAACTCGGCGAACGCGGCCCCGATGCGCCGCGCGTCATCCTCGTCGAACTCGTCGGGATAGACGCCGCGGACGTCGTACGCCTTGAAGATACGCTCGAGGGCCATCCGCGGGCGATTCTATCCCGTCCGTTCGGGGGGTCGGCTCGTCGAGACCGCTACGGCGCGAGAGCGGGCCGGTGTGGGGACCGCCGATGGACGGACGGTTCCTGGAGGAGCGGTACGTCTAGCGGCGGGGAACCAGGGTGAGGATGGCTTTCAGGGGGACCGGCGAACCTTCCCGCTCCCACCACTTCGACTCGCAGGCGTGGCAACTGCGGAACCGAACGGCATCCTCGTCCAGGCTCATGGCGATCGACATGACTTCGCCCGACCCGCAGGCGGGGCAGATCATCGTGTCGTGAGCCGTTCTCATGTCTTTGTCTTCGGCCCGTTGGCCTCGCGGAGCGCATGGCCCGCCCTCAGCATTTTCCCTGGTCAGGCCGGTGGGGCGCGCGTAGTCATATCGGTCTGCGTCAGGGGCGTCGTGCGTAGCCCGATGGGGCTATATCCAGATGGCCCGGTCGGACCATGTTCGCCGGGCCTCGGCTGGCGCCGGCGAGCACGCAACCTAGGGAAGCTGCTTGCCGATGTACCGCGACCGCAGCTTCCCACCCTCCCGCCAATAGGCGTACCAGTAGGGCCCGTGGGGGCACCGCCTGCAGGTGGCCCGCCCGCACCGAACCATCTCTTGCCGGAACGTGACCTTCCCCCGACGTCCGGCATCGGGTACGCCGGCGCCCAGGTCCGTCCCCAACCGGGAGACCAGGAGTCCCCGGGCGAGGATCAGCAGACGCCTGAGGTCGTACTCGTCGAGCGCCCTCACCTGCCCGATCAGCTCGCGGTCGAGGGCCATCTTAGGTACGAGCGTACCCAAGCGGACTGGCTTTCGATACCTTCCTTTGGAACGAGAAGGAGTCCGGCCGGGTGCTGCCCCGGCCGGACGCTCGAACAAACGGGCTCAGGCGGGCAGGCGGTCGGCCACCGTCACGGGCCCGGCGCCCTCGGTCCCCGCCGGCACCTCGTGCACGCGGCGCTCGTCCAACAGCCGCCACCGCAGTGGCGGAGTGAGGCGGTTCGCGTGCGCGATGCAGAGGTCCAGCAGGTTCGGGTCGTGCTGAGGAAGGAGATCCCGGATCCACACGACCCGCTCGGCGTACCGGAGGGCCACGGTGGCCACGGCGCGCTCCTCGCAGCGCATCTTGGCGCATGGGCGCATGCCGGGAGCATAAATGACAGGCGTGTGATTCGCAAGGACGAAGGGGAACCCACGCGGCCGAGGAGTCGCCGGTTGATCCAGCCAGGCGGTCTTGGGTAACGAGACCCTTACATAAGAACAGCCAGGCTCCGAGGACCGGTCCCCCGCTTGCGGGCGAGGATGACCCGAGCCCCGAAAGCGCAGGAAGAGGCCCCCATCGGGCCTCTTCCGCTGAAAAGCGTACTCCAAAGTTGCCGTCCGGGTCGCCCCTTCTGGCATCTTCGGAGTACCCAACTATGCTAACGCGCGACGGGGGGGCGCGCAAGCCCAGAAGCGATTCTTGTCAGACTCTCTCCCGAGATCTCGCATCGACGACCCGATGAGGAAGGAAAGCGCCCACCCTCGAGAGGATCGGCTTTAGCCCAGTCGGCCTGGTCCGGCACCTCATCGACCGGATCGACAGGTCCTAAACCAACTACGCCGGCGACTCGGCCGGACGAGCGTGGTCGTGGACGTGTGCCTCCCTCCGGTGCTCTTTCTCCACGTCCTGGTGGGGGATATGCACGTGGTCCAGCGCGGGATGATTGTGCTCGTGGGCATGGGTGGATAGCAGATGGCCCCAGTTCTCCCCTCGGTGCAGGTAGTGGGTGACGTGGAAGTGCTTGTGCCGGTGCTTCAAGGCGTCATGCTGGTGATGACCCCGCGCCCTCGCCATCGCGCTCACCTCTTTCCGGACCGGCCCTCGCTGAGGATCCGACCGTACACCGCGCGTATTGGCCGGACAAACGGCCGGAGGCGCCCCTCTACCAGTAGATGTAGACGGGGGTTCCCACCGGGACGATGGAGAAGAGGTCCGCCACGTCGCCGAGGTACATCCGGACACACCCGTGGGACGCGAACGTCCCGATCGAGCTGGCCGAGTAGGTCCCGTGGATCCGGATCCCCGGCGCGTCGAGGTACATGGCGTGGGTCCCCAGAGGGTTTCCCGGCCCGGGCTCGATGATCTTGGGCAGGTCCGCGCCCCACCCCTCCGGGTCGGGATTCACCCACGTCGGATTCGCGGCCTTGGCCACGATGTGCCAGTTGCCTTGAGGAGTCGGGTAGGCCGGCTGACCCGCCGCCACGGGATAGGTCTTCATCAGCTTGATGCCGTCGTACAGGAAGAGCTTGAGCTCCGAGAGGCGGATGACGATGGTGTAGCCCAGGTCGCCCAGCCCCACGTCCGGCTTCAGGGACCGGACGGCGAACTTCACGACATCGCTGCCCTGACGGTCCAGGGCCTCCAGCAGCGTCCCCTGGGACCTCCGCACCGAGAGCTCGTGCCCGATCTTCGGCTTCCGCAGTCGGAGCTTGCCGTCCTCGAACGTCACCTCCGCGTTGCTCGGATCGACGTTGACCGATCGGGCCACGGCGAGAAGGAACTGCTTCACGCCCCTGTTGGAGTGCGAGTACTCGAGGTCGTACGTGCGGTCGAGCGGACGGTCGAGCAGGCGATAGAAAACCCGCATCGGCCACGAGAGGGAACCCTCCCCCGCGAGGGCCTGGTCCACCTTGGCTTCCACGTCCGCGGTGGTCCCCAGCTCTCCCGGCGTGACGTGCCAGGTCTCCTTCCGGGCCCGGACCTCGAGCTCCCGATCGAGGTACTGGGAGGAGGCTGCCGCCTGAACCGCGGTGATGGCCTGCGACCGAGTCATCCCGCCGATGTCGACCCCGGCGACCTCGACGCCCGGAAGGGCGCGGCCGGACATGGCCTGGTCGTACCGGTAGGCCGCGTATGCGGTACCGCCCCCGAGCGCGAGGAGAGCCAGGCCGGCCACCAACGCCACGCGGATGCTTCCTCGCGTCCTCGGTGCGGCGTGTCGTCTCGACCTGCTCATCGCGTGGCGCTCATGATACGGCGTCCCCGGTCCTACCCAGAACACCCTCGAACGGAATCCCCACGGAAATCGCGTACCCGTCCGGAGAGATAGACTCCTGGGCCGGCACCATCGTTCCATCCTTCACTTCGACAACCGCGGCCACCGGCCTGAGCCCTACCAGGGAAGAAAGGTCCACCACCAGGATCCTTCCCGGTTCCAGGGTGATGCTTTCGAGCGAGGGCGCATCGACGGGCCCGGTGTCCGAGAGAAGGGTCACTTCGGCCCGGGCGGGCCGTCCCCCGGGGTTCACCAGGATCAACCGGGCCCCGCCCCCTCCGGGCCTCGACGCCGGCAGAGCCAGCCACCGGGTCGCGGCCGGGGCCGCTCCCGTGGTCAGGGTCCCGTCGCCGGCGTCGGTCGATCCGGTCCGGCGCGAAACCACGAAGGGTTGCGCCCCGGCCGCCTCCACGACGAGGCCGGCCCGTTCCGCCTCCAGCTCGAACCTCTCCGCGAAGCCTCCCGCCACCGAGGCCTCGTCGAGCAGAGGGGCCTGGCCGTCCACACGCTGGGCCCGGACCCGGAAGGGTGCCTCCTGGCGGCCGGGGACCATGACCTGGAGGTCGGAGACGCCGTCGTCGGCCGTGCCCGGGAGGACCCACGCTCGGGCCGGGGCCGGGACGCCGATCGCCGACCGAACGCCCCCGGTGGAGATGCCGACCGCACCGGCCACGACCCGGCCCAGCGTGGCTCGGACCGTCGCGGCCAGTGCCGCCTCGCCCAGGGCGAACCGGTTGAGATCGACCGAGGCCGAGCGGTGAGGCGGGAGCACCAGGCCGCGGAGGGCACCGGGTCGGACCACTCTTCCGGAGGCCGCCAGGGAGACGTCCACGGTCGCCTCGGAAGCGAAGGGGTTCATGATCACCACGCGGGCCTGCTGGCCACGGAGCGTCGTTCCGCCCGGGACAAGCCACTCACGGGACGCGGTCGGTGCGCAGGGGTCGGCCGCCAGGCCGTCGTGCTGGGGCAACCCCACCACCATCCCCACGCCGACCGGCGCCCCGAAGAACTCGACCGTCGAGGATGCTGGAGGCTGATCGGCGGGCACCTCGACGTAGGTGACGGTCTCCGGCTCCACCTCGGCCGGCGTCTCCACCCTCCCGCCCGCCGCGCCCACGGTGGTCACCCGAAGGGTCGCCGCCTCGTCGGAGGGGTTAGCTACGGCGATCCATCCGTGCCAGCCCGCTCCTCCTCCGTGGGGGCAGAACCACGTTCCCGAAACGTCGTCGGGCGCCGACCCCTGGGCCTCCGCGGCCACCGGTCCCTTGGTCCGCGGAAGGGGCCCCACCAGGCGATCCAGGGCCACCAACCCCCCCACCAGCAGCATGCCCAGAGCCAGGACGACGGCGATCCGGAACCTCACGGTGCCGCCTCGACCGGCTGTCGGGCGGGACGCTCCGGCTCCGGCGGGCCCCGCAGAGCGGCTGCCGGCCTCCCGGAGGCCCGGGCTCGCGTGGCCCACAACGCGGCGGCCCACAGGAGGAGGAGGACACCGATCTCCAGGGCCCGGATCCACCCGTCCTCGTACTCGATCCTCGCGAGATCGGCGGGGAACGTGGCCCTGAACCCCTGCTCCCATCCGAACGCTCGGAAGGCCGGGGCACCCACGCCATCGACCGTGAGCTGCCACCGGGCGTCGAACGGGGTGGACAAGAGGACCGCCCCGGACCCCTCGAGAGGGATCCGGCCCTGCCACGCTCCGCCCTCCGGCGCCAGGATCGTCCTCTCGACCCGGACGACGTTGGCAGACGCCAGGGTCCCCGACGACGGGGCGGCCTCGGCCGCATCGGCTCCCACCGCCGCGGCGATCGGGAGCGGCCTCGCCACCTCGTAGATCGAGAGGCCCCCTGCGGTCTGGATGAGGTCGAGGTCGAGCTGTTCCCCGAGACGTGCCGACGCTTCCGGAGGGAGATCCCTGCTGCCGGCGACGACGAAGCGGATGGCGAACGGAGCGAGGAGCGCGCCGCCGTGCCGGACCCGGCCGTCGAGCACCGCGAGGAGGGCCTTCTCCAGGGCCGCGTACCCCGGACCGTGCGGCGGCAGCCCCATCTCCAGCACCGTGTTCCCGGCGCGCCCGGTCAGGCCGTACCGGACCGAGGCGCTACCGGCCGCCACCAGCCCATCCGGCGGGCCGCCCGGTGAGGAGAATGCCTCGATCCCCGGGCGACCCACCCACAGGACCCGGAAGGGGGGCCCCACCGCGGTGGCCACAACGGGCCAGGCGGGGGGGATGCGTTGCTGGCCCACCGCCCACGCGCCGCGCAGCGCATCCCCGGACTGCAGGAGAAGGCCGAGACCCACCACCGCGGTGAGCGCACCTACAGCCACTTGCCGATACCCGAACGCCTCGCGGGTCAGGCCAAGCAGGAGCGCCCGGACCCCCAGTCCCACCAGCAGGCTCATCGCCGCCGCGGCCAGCCCCAGGAAGGCCAGCGGATTCGCCACCTGCTCAGGCAGGCGCCCCGCCGCGGCCAGCCAAGCCAGAGGAAGCGCCGCGGCGACGGCGAGGGCCGCGCGCCAAGCCCACCGGCGGTCGTCGGCCACGGGGAACGACGCCATCGCCGCCAGGGGAAGGAACAGCGCGGGGAGGTACCCACCGGGAGCATCACCCGGAGAGAGTCGGAGCACGGCTGCCGCACGGGCCATGCCCGCGGCGCCGACGGCCGCCCCTCCGCCGGCCTGGACCAGCTCGAGGACGAAGGGGAAGATGAGAGCCGATCCAACGATCGTGCCCAGGACGGCCAGGGCAAGCCCCCGTGGAACGGCCCGCCACCTTCCCGGCGCCAGGAGGGTCACTCCGAGAACCAGGGCTCCCACCACCCAGACGGCCGGGAAGAACGAGGCTGTCAGGGCCAGCCCGATGCCCGTGCTCACTCCCCACCGTAGCGGCCGCATTGGCGAGACCGCGTCGAATCCCTCCCCGACCCGAACCAGCAACCACGGCGCCGCGGCCAGGAACGCTCCGGCGGACAGGCTCCCCTCCGACGCGGCCCACAGGACCGGGGCCGAGAGCGCGTAGCACGCCGCGGCGACCACCGCCGGCGCGGGCTGCCGGGTCCGGCGAAGCACCGCCCGGTAGCAAGTGGCCCCGGCCAGCGCGGGCATCGCCGCCACCAGCAGCCGGGCAAGGATACGGGCGTCCCCGAAGGTCAGGTAGCCGAGGAGGGAAAGGGGGACCACAGCGGGACTCGCCCCGCCTGGAGCGCCCAGCGTCGTGGTGCGCCAGCCGTCGGCGAAGGCGGATAGGAGCTCCCCCGGACGCTCGGGAAACACGGGCAGGACCCCACCGTCCACGGGCCCGGCGAACAGCACCCCGCGGAACGACACGAGGAAGAGGAACGCGGCGGCCACCGACCCGAGGGCGACGGGGTGCTCGAGGGCCAGGCCGGCCAGCCGGTGGCCCCAATGGGCGGGCTCCACTTCCTCCTGTGGCTCCAGGTGCCCGACCCCGCCGGCCAGGGGGGCGGTGGCCTGGAGGAACCAGCGGCGCAGGCGGGTCCCGGCCGGAACCATCAACCGGACGATCTCCCGGTCGGGGACGGTCCGCACCGCCTGTGCGCGCGCCCGGCGCCGGATCGTCCCCAGGAGGTTCCCCAGGTTCCAGCCCCACGCCATGAGCACCTGTCCCGCGCCGGCGAACCGGCGGGACGCCAGGAGCATGGCCACCCGGGCCAGGGCCACAGCGGCCGTGACTGGGAGCACCCACAGGAGCGACAGGAGACCGTAGTTCTTGAGCACAGCGGCCAGGGCCGCTCGCTCGGCGTGGAACCGGACCCGCTCGGGGTTCGAGCCGGGGCGTTCCCCCCGCGCCCCGGCGGCCCGATGAAGGACCATCGCCGGGGGGTGCACAAGAACCCGGAACCCAGCGAGCCGAGCCCGCCAGCAGAAGTCGAGGTCGGCCTGCGCCGGAGCGAGCCGACCGTCTGGAGGCCCCACCCGGCTCCAGGCCTCCCGGGACACAAGCATGGCCGCTGAGGATACGAACGTCACGTCCCGATCCCCGTCGTGTTGACCCTGGTCGATCTCCCCTTCCTCGAGGGGCGAGTACGGATAGCCGAACCGGTCGGTCGCCATCCCAACCTCGCGGAGCACCCGGGGCTCCTCCCAGTCGAGCACCTTCGGTCCAACCACCCCGACACCCGGCGCGGATCGGGCCGCCTCCACGAGCTGGGCCACGGTATCCGGCGCGAGCGCCGTGTCGTCGTGCATCAGGAAGACGTAGTCGGCGACCTTGGCCACCGGGGTGGCGAGCGCTCGACCGACGGCGGCGGGAAACCCCTCGTTGCGCGCCACCCTCAGCACCCGATCCGCGGTGAGCGCCGAGACGAGCAAGTCCGCAGATCCATCGGTGGAAGCGTTGTCCACGGCGACCACACCGAGCCGGGGATGGGTCTGGCGGGCCAGAGAAGCGAGCGACCGCGCGAGCCATGCGGCCCCGTCCTTGACCACGAGGACGACCAGGACGCTGGGGGTGGCGTTCTCCATGTCGATCGGGCGCCCGGAGAGCGGGGAGGCCCGCCGAGGCGCCCGCGCAGCGGGCCGCCGGGGAGCATATCGCGTGGGGGGTCCGGGGGGTAGCTTGCCCGGAGCGAGAAGACGCCGGGACACATCAGCGAGCGAACCCCCCGGCACCGGACTGGGGGGTCCGGGGGGGTAGCTCGCCCGGAGCGAGAAGACGCCGGGACAGATCAGCGAGCGAACCCCCCGGCACCGGACTGGGACGTCTAGCGAAACGTTTGTGGGAACGCGGAAGGGGGGCACGCTGGCCCCCCTTCCAAGAACGATGGTGACGACCGCCCTAGGACTTCCTTCTTCTTCGGGTGGTCCGCTTGGCCGTGGACTTCTTCGCGGCAGGCTTCCGCGCCGCCGAAGTCTTCTTCCGGCCGGTCGACTTCCTGGCCGTTGCCTTCCTGCGGGTCGTCTTGCGGCCCGTCGTCTTGCGGGCGGCGGTCTTCCTTCGCGCAGTGGTCTTCCTTCGCGCGGTGGTCTTCCTGGCCGTGGTCTTCTTCCTGGCCGTCGTCCTCTTCGCCGCGGTCTTCTTCCGCGCGGGCCTCTTCCTCGCCGTTGTCTTCTTCGCAGCGGACTTCTTTCTACGCGCCGGTGGCATCCCTCACCTCCTTTCCAGTGTCAGGACGCCATGCGCTTCAGGCGTCGTCTCTCCCGCTCGCTCATGCCACCCCACACGCCGTACCGTTCGTCGCGGCGCAGCGCGTAGTTGAGGCACTCGATCCGAACCTCGCACTCCGCGCAGATACGTTTCGCCTCGC
>DASYUI010000004.1:0-78247 GCA_036001425.1 Actinomycetota bacterium | reverse complement strand
GGCGTGGATGCCAGCACCATCGGTGACGAGGTCGTCCAGCTCGGCTGGGGCGCCGCGATCGGTCTGATCGTCGCCCAGTTCCTGTCCTACCTGTGGGGCGGTTACACCTCGGGCCGGATGGCTCGAGGCGTCGGCTGGTTGAACGGGCTCATGGTGCCCGTCGTGGCCATCATCGTGGCCGTCCTGATCGGCTTGATCGTTCGTGCCATGGGGGCGGACATGGGCGTGGCCGTCCAGTACGGCGCCACCCGAGTCCCCGTCGGCATCGATGCCGGTCAACTCCGCAACATCGGCCTCGTGGCAGGGATCGGCAGCCTCGTGGCCATGTTCGTCGGGGCCATCTTCGGCGGCATGCTCGGCGCCCGCTGGCACGACAAGCTGGAGGCCCGAACCGAGGTGCCCGAGGCGCATCTACGAGCGGCGTAGGAACGAAGGCAAGAGACAGAATGGAAGCAGGGGCCGCCCTCAGGGCGGTCCCTGTTTGTTTCGCAGTCCCGCCCGTCCGTTCCCCCGGAGGGACTCGGCCCAGGTGCGTGACCCACGGCTCAGCAAGACCAGCAGGATGACCGCGTTCACGATCAACGTGAACAGCTCCGTGGTCCTGCCGAGAGAAAGGAGCGGCGAAGCCAGAACGACCATGGCTGCAGCGACGCCCACGACGGTGAAGTAGGCCCACAACTTTGCGCCCAGCAGGCCCCACCCGCCGAAGATGGCCACGGCTCCCGGAAGGATGAGCAACCAGCCCCCCCGAGTGAGCAGCAGGATCCCGTTCAGGATGGCGAAAGCGCCGCCGATGATCTCGAACCAGGCGATGATCCGGATCGGGACAGGGATGCGAGGGCGCGTCCGTGCGCGGTCCATCCAGGGCAGCCTAGCGTGGAGGTCGGGAGGTCGCTCCGCAGTTCGATCCATCGCCAAGCTGGGCGGAGGCCGACGAGGCGCTATTTGTTAGAATCCCGCGCGCCGATGCGTTCTGCCCGGTCCATCCTCAAGCCTCTTTTCGCCGCGGTCCTTGCCAGCGCGCTCATCCTCGTCTTGGAGGCCGCCGCGTGGGCGCAGGAGGAGACGCCTATCGGACCGCTCCCTGGACAGCCGGTCGAGCATCCGGAAACGCCCGTGTGGCTAACGCTCACCGCCATCGCTGTGGCGCTGGGAGCGCTCGGGCTCGTCGTGCTCATCGGCGGGTCCTATCTCTTCCTCTCCCGGCGGTTCTTCTCCAAGGAGGAGGCCCCGCCACCGCGCCGTCCGACGGTCCGGGTTCCTCCCGGCGCGGGGGTCCCCCCGCCGGCGCGGGCCGTCGGCCACCCTGTGTCGGAGACGACGCCCCAGGGTGCCGGGGCAACCGGGACCGAGGTCGCTCGCGGCGGCACCTCGACGGCGACGGCCGAGCGTCCTGCGGAGGGAGGGGCCGGGGCTGCCGAGGAGAAGGAAGAGCCAGCCGAGAAAGCCGAGGCTGAGCAGCAGGACGCGCCGGCGAGGCACTCCGGCCCGGCGGAGCTCGACCAGGAGACGTTCGACCGGGTCCGTCAGGAGCAGCTCGACAAGGGGGCCAGCCCCAAGGTCGCCGAGGGCCGGGCCCGGGCCGCCGCGGTGAAGGCGGCGCGCGACAAGGCCGGCGCCGGCTAAGCGGATGGACGGCACGGCCGCGTCGCGGCTCGTCGACTGGCAGGCCGCGGCGGGCGTCGCCAGGCTCGCCGCGGGGACAGGGCCTCAGGTTCACCGGTCGGAGCAGGCCCGGATGAACGAGGACTTCCGCGTGGCGGTGGCGGAGGCCGAATCGCTGATCAGCCAGTTCACCGGGCTGAGCATCGCAGGTCCCCCGACCCGCCCCTGGGTGATGAGCCGCCCCCAGTGGATCGAGCGGAGCCTGCGCGGGTTCGAGACCGCCCTCGAGCCCCTGGCCCGCCGGTTCATGGAACGGAACCGCGACGGCCGTGCGGCTGGGATCCGCCGCAAGGTGCTTGCCGGGCAGGCAGGCGCCCTCCTCGGGTATGTGGCCCGGCGCGTCCTGGGGCAGTACGACCTGTTCCTCCCGCCCGACGACCGCGACCTCCTCTACTTCGTGGGCCCCAACGTGCTGGCCGTGGAGCGGAAATTCGGGTTCCCGCCCGAGGACTTCCGATTGTGGCTCTCCCTCCACGAGGTGACCCATCGGGTCCAGTTCGCGGGCGTGCCGTGGCTTCGCGACCACGTGATGGGTCTCGTCGACTCCTATCTCGAGTCCGTCGAGCTCGATCCACGCCGCCTCGTGGAGATCGTTCGCCGCGCAGTAGAGGAGGCTCGCCGCGGCGTTCGGTGGCAGGGAATGGGCATCGTGTTCCTGCTCATGACGGAGGAACAACGAGAGACGTTCCGGAAGATGCAGGCGGTCATGTCCCTCCTCGAGGGCCACGGGAACTACGTTATGCACTCCCTGGCTCGAGGAAGGATCGACGGCGCAGAGCATATGCGCCGGGCCCTCGACCGGCGCCGGGGCGGCGCGAACCGGGTCTTCCAGCGGGCCATCGGACTCGAGGCCAAGCTGGCCCAGTACGGGCTGGGGGAGCGCTTCGTGAGCCAGGTGGTGGACCGGGCCGGCTCGGGTGGGCTCGCCAAGGTGTGGGAGCAACCCGCGCATCTTCCCTCGCTCGATGAGGTGTACCGGCCCGACCGGTGGGTGGAACGGGTCGCCGCGCCTTGACCGGTTGATGGCTCGCGCCGAGCGTCGGAACCCCGCTCCCGCCAAGCGCCGGAGTGAGCCGCGTCCCCCCGCGGTCGCTCGCGTGTTGGAGCGGGTGACCTCCACCGCTCGCGCGCACGGGATGTTCGCGCCGGGTCAGCTGGTCCTGGTGGCGTGCTCGGGCGGGCCCGACTCCACCTGCCTCCTCCACGCTATCCAGCGCTTGCGTCGGTTGCTCCGTATCCGCCTGGTGGTCTTCCACTTCGACCATCGGCTCCGCCCCGACTCCGCCGAGGACGCCCTGTACGTCCTGCGGCAGGCGGAGCGGCTGGGGGTTCCCTTCGTCCTGCGCGAGGCGGCGGACGGGCCGGCGAAGGGGCAGTCCGTGGAGGCCTGGGCCCGCCTGGCTCGGTACGGTGCACTGACTCAGGCGGCCGCCGACGAGGGGGCGCACGTCGCCGCGGTGGGCCACACGGCGGACGACCAGGCGGAGACGATTCTCCTGGCACTGGTTCGCGGCGGGGGACTGGAGGCCCTGGCGGGGATGCCCGCGGTGGGCAGCGTGCCCCCGCTCGGGTTCCCGGCCGTTCGCCCCCTGATCGAGACGACGCGGGAAGAGGTGGAGGCGTTCTGCCGCGCGCTCCGCCTTCGGCCTCGAGAAGACCCCATGAACCGGGACCCCCGGTTCCTCCGGGCGCGGATCCGCCATGAGCTCCTGCCCCTGCTCGAAGAGCGGCTCGGCCGGGGGGTACGGAGCGCACTGGCCCGCACCGCGGAGCTGATCCGGGCCGACGCGGAGCACCTCGATGCCCTGGCCGACGCGGCCTCGCGAGGAATCGTTACCGTGGGCGAATCAGAGATTCGGCTCCACGTCGGTGCTCTTGCCGCCCTTCCCGAACCGATCGCCGCCCGCGTGGTGCACCGAGCTCTCCGCCTGGCCGCCGCCGCGGGGGGAGAGTGGTCATCCGACGCCGCCACCGCGCACGTCCGCGCTGTTCTCGACCTGGCTCGGGGTCGCCCCGGCCGGAAGGTCGATCTCCCGACGCACTTGAAGGCGAGAAGGGACGGGGAGTATGTTCGACTCTCTCGCGCTTCCCCCGAGGTGGCCGAGCCCGCCCGACGCGCCCGCGCCGGTCGCCGCCGAGGCGCCTCGCCGCGAGGTGGCGGCTAGCGGCAGCGAAAGGGGTGGCTCGGTGGAGGAGACCCTCACGGTGGCGGAGTACGAGCGGGATATCGAACGCATCCTGATCCCCGCCGACGAGCTTCAGGCGAAGATCCGCGAGCTCGGCCGGCAGATCACCGAGGACTACGGGGGGAGCGATCTGCTCCTGGTCGGGGTGCTCAAGGGCGCGTTCGTGTTCATGGCGGACCTGTCACGATCGGTGCGGCTGCCGTTGCATTTCGACTTCATGGCGGTGTCTTCCTATGGGGCCTCCACCCAGACTTCGGGCGTGGTGCGCATCCTCAAGGACCTCGACCACGAGATCGAGGGCCGCGACGTTCTGCTCGTGGAGGACATCATCGACTCGGGCCTCACCCTCGCCTACCTCCTGAAGAACCTGCGAACCCGCCGGCCGCGCAGCCTGGAGGTGTGCACGCTGCTCCAGAAGACGGGCGTCCAGCAGGTGCCGCTGGAGATCAAGTACCGGGGGTTCGAGATCCCGCCCGTGTTCGTGATCGGTTACGGGCTCGACTTCGACGAGCGGTTCCGGAACCTCCCGTACATCGCCACGCTGAAGCCGGAGGCCTACGCGCACCTCGCCTGAGTCGGGCCGGGGGTCCGGGGGGTAGCTCGCCTCGAGCGAGCGGGCGCTGGGTCCAGTTGGCGAGCGTACCCCCTGCACCGGACGGGGAACGCGCCGGGGTCGCCACCCGTCTAAGTGGACATGAAACGGTTCGGAGTCATCGCGCTCCTCATCCTGGCGAGCTGTGCCCGCGCCGGCGGATCCGCAGACTCAGGGATCGAGGGTCGCGTGCTCCTCGGACCACAGTGCCCCGTCGTGACCGAAGAGTCGCCGTGTCCCGATGAACCCGTGTCCGCCGAGGTGCTCGTCCTCAATCTCGACGGCCGGGAGGTGGCTCGCGCGCAGAGCGGGCCGGACGGGCGGTTCCGCATCGCGCTGGAGCCCGGGACCTACGAGGTGCAGGCGCTGGTCACCGCCGGAGCGATGTTTGCCAAGCCCGTGAACGTCACCGTGTCGGCCGGAGACTTCGCCCACGTAAACGTGCTCCTCGACACCGGGATCCGTGTGCCCGTCGCCGAATCGCCGTAAGCGGGGGGCCCAGCGTCTAGTCAGGTGGGCGGTTTCTCTCGACCGCTTCCCGGGCGGCCGCCTGAGCGATCGCGCGGATCCGGGCCTCGACCTCTGGATCGTCGAGCAACTCCGCGGGGCCGTTCGCCGGCTGCCGGGTCTTCGCCTCGGAAGGGGCGGCCCTGAACCGGCCCTCCACCGCCGCTTCCAGGCGCTTCCTCACCGGGGTGATGAACGAGGCCACGAACAGGGTGGTCAACACGATGGCCGCGTCGGACGTGTTCCCGGTCACCGCCATGAACACCCGTTGGGAGAGGGGGATCATCGCCGTGGCCAGTCCGCCGATGATCGCCACCAGGGGAACGTAAACAAGGGTGCGATTGATGATCCAGTCGATGGAGTACAGGCGATAGCGGAGGATAGCGATCCCGATGGCGATGGGAACGCAGGCCAGCGCCCCGGTGATCAGAGTGTTCTGGATGTTGTTGCTGGAAACCGATGGCTCCGAGAAGGCGTCGACCAGAGAGGCGACAACGAAGGCCAGCGCCGCCAACCCCGCGGCGTAGGTCAGCCACTTAAGCTGGTGCCGCTCCTCCTCAGCGGCCCGCCTGAAGCGGATCACGAGGGAGGCGACCGAGGCGAAGGTCGCTCCGACCACGAGCAGGATGCCCTGCTGGAGTGCATCGAGGACCTGACCGACCACTCCGCCGATGCCGATCGGGTTCCTGATGTTGCTCTCGGCCAGCTGAGGACCGAAGGCCGCGCCGAGCACGAACGCGGCGGTCCCCACGCCGGCCACCCAGGCTACCGGCCGCCAACGGCGGGAGGGAAGCGCCCCGTCGGGGAACAAGAGCAGGAGGAACGTGCCCGCGAGCGCGACCCCCAGCCCCCAGATCCAGGATCCCAGCCACTGGTGAAAGACGTGTGGAACGCCCGGGGTCTGGGCGGTCGCGGCGCTCAGCCCGCCGATGGAATACGCGATCGCCGAGGCGCACATGATCCAGCCGATCGGGTTGCGGGCACGCCTCGATGCGATCAGAGCACCGACGGTGGAGAAGGCCAGCACGAAGAGGGTGAAGGTGACAAGCACCGGGATCTGGGTCCAGTGGTCCACGCTCCGAGGAGCTCCGAACACCAGTGTGAAGATGAGAGTGGCCAGGACGAGGGCCCAGATCGACCACGCGACCCACGCCGCCGCGCGGTGCTTCATGGCCCCTCCCGGTCCGGCATCGACTGGGGCCGCCGCTCCAATGCGTCGATCCTGTCGGCGAGCGACCTGAGCTGGGCGGCGGCCTCGGGACCGTCGAGGAATCCGGCTCCGGGGCCGTTGCCGGCATGCCCGACCTTGCTGGGACCACCGGACTTGAAGCGACCTTCGACTGCGGCCTCCAACCGCTTCCTCACCGGGGTGATGAACGAGGCGACGAACAGAGTGGTTAGAACGATGGCCGCGTCCGACTCGTTCCCGGTTACCGCCATGAACACCCGCTGGGAGAGAGGGATCATGGCGGTAGCCAGCCCCCCGATGATCGCCACCAGGGGGACGTACACGAGGGTCCGATTGATGATCACCTCGATCTCGTACAACCGGTACTTCAGAACCGCGATCCCGATGGCCAGAGGCACCAAGGCGAATACCACGTCGGAAACGATGGACCGCCAGACCTCCTCGATCGGGAAGCCGAGGGACAGGATGCCATCCGCGATGAGCAGGGCCACCGCCACCGCCAGCCACTTGATCTGGAGACGCTGCTCCCGGCCCCCTCTCCGATACCGGAGCACCAGAGACACCAGCGCCACGCCCGCGGAGGTCACGATGAACCAGAGGAAAGACAAGATCAGGACAGAGCCCCATCGGAGCTCCGGGGAGAGGTTGTCGATCGAGACCAGCAGATCCCTCCCACGGTACGGCCACGTAAGCACCGCCCCGACGATCCCCACCACCACTCCGACGAGCACGTTGCTCCAGGCGACCCAGCGCCACCTCGGGGAGAGGAGGGTTCCGCTCGGGTAGAGGAGCAAGAGGATAGGCAGGGTCGGGAGAGTCACCACCCAGATCCATCCGTTCGTCCAGGACGCAATGGCGCCGAACGGCACTGAACCGGGGTCGATGACGAGGGCCTGGATCGCGTAGATGGAAGCGGCGTTGGCGAGGACCAGGATCGCCGGAGGAAGAAGGAGGAGCCAGCCGACCAGGTTCCGAGGGCGGTGGGAGACGATCAGGGCGCCCACGAGGGGAAACGAGAGCTCCAGCAGCAGGGAGATCACTCGCTCGTTCTGATATCCGAACTCGGCCGGGAGCGGCCCCGGGCCGCCGAGCCCGGTGATGACGACGGCGCCTGCGGCCAGCACGAGACAGAAGACGAAGACAACCCAGGCGAGTGCCTTCAATCGGCGGTTACTGGACTGGGCGGATGACCGGCCCGTCGCCTTCGTCGCTCCCTCCCGTGTCAGCTCGGTGCTTGCTAAGGCTACTCCGTGTCGACGCCGTGGTGACCTAGCTGCCGGGAGCCGCTTCGGGGACCGGACGGTCTGTCGGGCCCGAGGGCCCGGACACGAGCACGGCGGGCTCCCGGGATCGCAGCCGCGCGTACCAGATCAGCCCGATCAGTCCGGCGCTCAGGCCACCCAGCCCCGCGGTCAGCAACGATCCGCGGGCTCCTGCCACCGCCACCAGCGCTCCGCCCAGCACGGTTGCGCCGATGGAGGCGCCGTTGATCACGGCGTAGTACGCGGCGAACACCCGTCCCTGGATGCGCTCCGGGACTCGGTGATGGATCAGGCTGCGCAGACCCACGTTCTCCATACCGTTGGCCCCGCCCCCGATGAACCACATCGAGACGGCCAGCGGGACGCTCGGCAGCGCGGCGGCGAAGGCGATGGCGCTTCCCCCGACCACGGCTGCGAGGAGCACGGCCAACGCCAAACGCAGCGCCGGAACGCGCCGAGCGATGACCGTGGCGGCCACCACCATCCCCAGGGTCCATGAAGCCACCAGGGCTCCGTACCCGGTGTCCCCGGCGCCGAGGACGCCCTTGGCGAAGAACACCTCGGCCACGTTGTCGATGGCGGCGAACAGGACCATGGCCGCGGTCACCAGCACGACCATCCCCAGGAGGTGGTCCCGGAGGAGGAAGGAGAATCCCTCCCGGGCCTCTCGGGGCCTGGGCCCACCGGCTTCGACCTCGGCGGGGAGCGGGGGCCGACGGGCCCGGAGGGCCACGGCCGCGGCGGCCACGATGAAGAACGTCCCGGCGTCGATCAAGAGCGCTCCGCCGCTCCCGATCGCCGCGGTGAGGGTCCCACCGGCGAGAGGCCCGATGGTGGCCCCGCCCCACCTGGCCACCTCGAGGTACGCGTTGGCCTGGGTGGTGTTCTCCTCCCCCGCGACCTTAGGCACCAGCGCGAACAGAGCGGGCTGGGTCACCGCGAAGCCGAGCCCCAAGAGAAAGGAGAGGACCAGCGTGGGGACCAGCGCGCCCGTCATGGCCAGGCCCACGGCGACGATGGCCTGGGCCACCGCCGCGACGGCCAGCACCCGCACGGTCTCCATTCGGTCCACGAGCAGCCCGGCTAGAGGAGCGAAGGCCACCAGTGGGAGCAACCCGGTCAGGAGCAACGCAGAGACCGCCCAGCCAGAACCGGTGGAGTCGTGGACGCGAATGGTGAGTGCCAGTAGCGCCAGGTAATCCCCGAACGAGGACAGCGCGAACGACGCGAAAATGAGGAGGAAGTCCCGACGTCGGAGCAGACTCATCCCGATTCGTATTCAACTACGCGTCCGACGGAGGTCCAAGTGGGTCGTTCGGCGGGTACGGGATAGCCCGGGGGGACTATTCAGACCGCGTCACGAAGGGCCGAGGTGGAGGATAGTCAGGTCGGAGTGCTGTGCTACCATCGCGAAAGGCTGGCCCTCCTCCTGAAAAGGAGAACCCCACGAAGGAACTGAAGCCTCGCCGGTTCGTCCGCGCCCCTGTCGTCTACCTGCTTCTGGTGGTCGGGGGCCTGTGGCTCTTCATGTCCTACGTGACTCGTGGGCCCCAGGCCGACGAGTTCACGTTCACCGAGCTGGAATCGCTGGCCCAGCGGGACAGGGTCACCAAGGCGGTCTTCCTCGAACGAGACCAACGGGTGGAAGGGGAGCTCGTGGACGGGACCACCTTCGTGGCCGCGTACCCCGCCGAGTACCAGGACGAGCTGACCCAGAGCCTCAAGGACGCCGGGGTCCCCGTTTCCGCGGACCCTCAGAAAGGCTCCGTGATCGTGAACGTCCTGGTGAACATCCTGCCGTTCGTGCTGTTGATCGGGGTGTTCTTCTATCTGATGCAGCAGGGGCAGGGGGGCGGGAACCGGGTGATGTCCTTCGGGAAGGCCAAGGCTCGCCAGGTCACCAAGGAGCAGCCCAAGACGACGTTCGCCGACGTGGCCGGGGTCGACGAGGCCGTGGAGGAGCTCCAGGAGGTCAAGGAATACCTGGAAAACCCGTCCAAGTTCCAGGCCATGGGGGCAAAGGTTCCCAAGGGCGTCCTGCTCTACGGACCTCCGGGGACGGGGAAGACCCTCCTCGCCCGGGCCGTCGCGGGAGAGGCCGGGGTGGACTTCTTCTCGATCTCGGGCTCCGACTTCGTGGAGATGTTCGTGGGTGTCGGCGCGGCGCGAGTGCGGGACCTCTTCGAGCAGGCCAAGCAGAAAGCTCCGGCCATCGTGTTCATCGACGAGATCGACGCGGTGGGGCGCCACCGCGGTGCCGGCCTGGGCGGGGGCCATGACGAGCGGGAGCAGACCCTCAACCAGCTCCTGGTGGAGATGGACGGGTTCGATGCCCGCACCGGCGTGATCCTGATGGCCGCCACCAACCGGCCCGACATCCTGGACCCGGCCCTGCTCCGCCCGGGGCGGTTCGACCGGCACGTGGTCATCGACCGGCCGGACCTGGAGGGCCGCAAGGGCATCCTCGCCGTCCACGCGAGGGGCAAGCCACTCGACGAGAGCGTCGAACTCGACGTGGTCGCTCGGCGGACCCCCGGCTTCACCGGCGCGGACTTGGCAAACGTGGTGAACGAAGGCGCCCTTCTCGCGGCCCGGCGGGGAAAGAAGACCATCACCATGCTCGAGCTGGAGGAAGCGATCGACCGCGTGGTGGCCGGGCCGGAGCGGAAGACCCGGCTGATCGGAGAGAAGGAGAAGCGGATCATCGCCTACCACGAGGGCGGGCACGCCCTGGTGGCTCACGCCCTTCCCAACGCCGACCCCGTGCACAAGATCTCGGTGATCCCCAGGGGGCGGGCACTGGGATACACGCTGACCCTCCCTACCGAGGACCGGTTCCTGGTGACCAGGGAAGAGCTCATCGACGAGCTGGCCATGTTGCTCGGGGGCCGGGTGTCCGAGGAACTCGTGATCGGGGACATCACCACGGGAGCCCAGAACGATCTGGACCGGGCGACCAAGATCGCCCGGCAGATGGTCACCGAGTATGGGATGTCCGACCAACTCGGCCCGCTCACGCTGGGGCAGAAGCAGGGCGAGGTGTTCCTGGGGCGGGACTTCGCGTCCCACCCGGACTACTCGGACCAAGTGGCCTTCGAGATCGACACCGAGGTGCGTCGCCTCATCGACGAGGCCCACGACGAGGCCCTGGAGATCCTCCAGGGGTACCGGAAGAAGCTCGACGAGATCGCTGCGGCCCTCATGGAGCGGGAGACGATCGAGAAGGAAGAGCTCGTGGCGATCCTGGAGGGCATCGGAAAGCGCGGGCCACGTGCCGACGAGAAGGGCGCGGGCATCGCCGTGGCCCGCCGGAGCGTCCGGGCGCCCAAGGGCAAGGGCCGCGGCACCGTCGGGAGCTGAGCCCATGGCAGCGCAAGGGCCCTCCGAGCCGGCCGGTGACTTCGACCTCCAGAAGGTGGAAGAGGGCGTCCGCCTGATCCTCGAGGGGATCGGGGAGGACCCGGGAAGGGAGGGCATCAAGGAGACCCCCCGCCGGGTGGCCGAGATGTATCAGGAAGTCTTCGCCGGTCTCCACCAGGATCCGGACGCCGTGGTCGACGCCGTCCTCGACGTGGGCCACGACGAGATGATCATGGTGCGGGATATCTCCTTCTCGGCGTTCTGCGAGCATCACCTGATCCCGTTCACCGGAAAGGCACACGTTGCCTACGTGCCCAACGAAGACGGACGAATCACCGGGCTGTCGAAGCTCGCTCGGCTGGTGGACGTCCTGGCTGCACGACCCCAGGTGCAGGAGAAGCTCACCACCCAGATCGCCGACGTCCTCGAGCGCACGCTGAAACCGAGGGGTGTGTTCGTGGTCCTCGAAGCCGAGCACCTGTGCATGTCGATGAGAGGGGTCAAGAAGCCCGGGTCGGAGACCGTCACCTCGGCGGTGCGCGGCGTGTTCCGGACCGACCCGCGGACCCGGGCCGAGGCCATGGGGCTCATCCGGCACGATCGGGGGTAGGCTCGGAAGGGAGCGGGCCCAAAGGGAGGAGTCTGTCGGACCTGTCAGGAACGGGAGTCGTCCAGTACCATGGATACCTCCATGGCCCCAAGACTGCCCGCCCGACGATGAACCCTCTTTCGAGTTCGCGCCGCCTTCTTGCTGCCTTCTTGACTGCTTTTCTTCCCGCGGTCGTTCCGGCCGGCGCGGCCCGGGCCGGCAACGGCAGCCACTGCTTCGTGGGCCTCAGCGGCTACACTCAGGCGTCTCCGGAGCCGTTCTTCGTGGGGTCCGAGGACGTCGGATCGGGCTTCTTCACCATCGTCCACATCTTCCAGCAGGACTGCACCCAGACCCCCCGCGCGCACTACCGGGCTCTGGACGGCACGGCGGTGAACGGCTCGGACTTCACCCTCGCCTCGGGCTGGACCGGTCCGCTGCCAGCGGAGGGGGAGGGACAGACGATCCCCTTCCCCATATCGGATGACGGCACCGAGGAGGTGTCGGAGACCGCCACCATCGAGCTCGACCAGGCCGAGGGCGGCCTGGTCGCCAACCCGAAAAGGGTGCCGCTCTTCATCGTAGACGCGGACGGAGCGACCCGGGTGGCCTTCCACCAGGCCACGGTGGCTCAGAGCGAACCGCAGATCCAGGTCAGACTCCCCGTGTTTCGAGCGGGGCCCGATGACGCCCCCATCGCGGTGAGCTACACGATCGAGCCCGGTTCGGTGAACCCCGCGACTCCCGGCGACGATTACCAGGCGACTTCGCCGGGAGTGCTGAATTTTGCCGCCGGCGAGCGCGTGAAGCTCATCCAGTTCACCCTCGTCAACGATTCGGTCTTCCCCGCCGAGCCGAACGAGACAATCCAGGTCTCGTTACAGGAGGGAACCGGCTACGAGGTCGCGAGCCCCAATCCCTCGGTCCTCTCCATCCTCGATGACGAAAACGACCAGGACCCGCCAGTGACTCGCTGGCATCATCCCCGGCAGGACTGGACGTATTCTCCGGGTGACTACCGCATCCGGGAGGTCCACGTGTTCGGCAGGGACGAGGGACTCTCCGGCATCGTGGAGATTGACATGGCACTCCGGAAGAACTTCAAGGATGGTCACTGTTCGTGGTGGACACCCGGATCGGGCTTCGTGCGCGGACCGTGCGGGCCAAAAGTGTGGGTTCCGATGGAGGACGGAGGCCCGGGCCTCGAGAACTGGCCGTACTTCTACGTCAAGGACGTCCCCCGACTGAAGCCGAGCACCGGCACCGCGGTGAAGAACTACACTGCTTGGTGCCGCGCCACGGACGGTCAAGGCAACGTGGAGACGACATTCGAGAGAGGCAGGAACCTGAGCACCTTCGAAGTGGCCAGGCGGTGAGAGGGAGGAGCCGATGAAGGGCATCGAGGCGAGCAGCGTCGAGGGAGGCGGGGTTCGGCGGGGACCTGTGTGGAAGCTGCGGCGCGTCATGGCGATCTTGGTCGTGGGAACGACGCTTGGAGCGGTGCTCGCCGACAGCGGCGTGGCGTGGGCCGACACGTACCCGGTGCGTGCGTACCGAACCGACAGTGGAGCGTGGCGGTGGCGGCCGACCCACCGGTACATCACCAACGGCGACTACATCCGGTGGAGGAATCCTACCAACCGGCGGCATAACGTCACGGCCTATGGGGGCAACTGGAGCTACTCTCGCGTCCTGGATCCCGGCGAGTCCGTTCGCCGGCAGTTCAACAATGACGGGACCTATCGATACCGGTGCACACTCCATTCCAGCCTCGTCAACGGGGTGTGCTCCGGCCAATGTGGGTTCATCCACGTCGCCTGATCGCACCGGTCTGACGCGCTAGGCGGGAATCGTCGCTTCGAAGCAGCCGGGCAGGCGGCTGCCTTCCTCCGACTGAGCCACGATGTCGAATCGCCACCGACCGGGTGTGAGTCGCGTCGGCGCCAAGAAGTGCCCGGGGGTAAGTTGCTCCGGCTCGAGAGAGAACGAGTCACGCCCCGGGGGCTGAGCGATCATCACGGGGTCTCCTCGAAGGCTCAGTTCTTCCCCGGTCTCGTCAACGAAGGTGAAGTGAACCTCGGTCCGACCGGCCCGATCCGGGAAAACGAAACCCTGGACCGAGATCCCGCCCGGCAGCTCCAGGACATCGATGGTGGGCTGCCGGGGGGCCTCGACCTGCCTCGTGCGGCAAAGGGTGGCGATCTGGAGCGGAACCTCGACCGAGTCGACCCCCCGCTGGACCAGGACGGTCACGTCCCAGGGGCCGGCGAAGGCCAGATTGGGGCCGCTGGCCCCATAGAGGCCCCGGCCGCTCGGCGTGAGCTCGAGCGTGGACTCGCCCAGATCGGCGCGGGCCGGGAACGAGAAGCGAAGGGCCACCCGCTCGGCCCCGAGGGCCTCCGCGGTGTCGTAGTCGGTCAGGCGAAGCAGGAACCGGTTGGGTCCGGGCACCCCGGGATCCACGTCGAGGCGGGCCTGCACGGACGTGGCGAAGTCGGAGCCCGTTGCCACCAGAGGAGCGGCCCTCTCCGTCGGGGGCGGTATGAGGGCAGGGGGGACCAGGCTGGCCAGCGCCGCGGCGGCAACGAGGATCACGACCGCGACCCCGAGCTCCGCCCCGGACACCGCCCGAAGTCCCCGGAGCGAGCGCCCGGCGGCCGGGACGTTCCGGTATCGGTTGAGGGCCCCGAAGCCGACCAGGGGGAGAAGGAGCGCCGACTTCAGGAGCACGACCTGTCCGTAGGAGGTCGAGAACAGAGCGGCCCAGCTTCCCACTTCATTGAAGGCTCTGAGCGCTCCGGTGACGGCCACCACTCCCAACGCGATCCCCGCCACGGCCGAGAAGCGCCGAACCGCCCGGGCCTTCCATTCGCTGGCCCCGCCGCGAACCCCCACGATCAGCGCCGCCAGGCCCCCCAACCACACGCCCGCGCCGGCGAAGTGGGCCCACTGGGCGGTTACCTTGGCCCAGCGGAAGGACCCGGACGCCGCGTGGCCGGCCGCCGAGTGGGCCAGCATGGCCAGCGCCGCGGCGACTGCCGTGGCACCAAGCGCGACGCGCCGCCAACGAGCCGACCGGACCGCGATGGCCGCGGCCACCCCCGTCGCCACGAGGCCGGCCGTCCGCAGGAGCAGGGCGCGCCCCACCGAGGTCCCGACGAGCTCCCCGAAGCCCACCCCCGCCGCCCGCTGCTGCGCCACGGCCAGCACGACCAGCCCCAGGGCCGCCGCCGCCAGCCCGGCCAGCATCAGCCCGAGGACGCCGCTTGGTGTCTCCGCGAAGGCGGCCGCCCCCACCCAGGCCGCTCCCAGGAGGATCCCCAGGCCGATGAAGAGCGCCCACCGGCCGGCAATCTCCAACGGGGACACCCTGGGCACGGTGACCGTCGATCCCCCGCCGCCCGGCGCCTCCAGAGGCGAGACGCCCACACCAAATGAAAGGAATCCCGCGGTGGCGTGACCGTCCACCTGGGAGACCGCCCGCCACGTGATCGTGTACACGCCTTCATCGAGCGGGCCGAGGGGCTGCCGCAGGGCTTGCGGACGGCCCGGCACGATCTGGGCGCGCCCTACTTGGACCGCCTTCCCATCCTGGTCCTGCACGTGGACGAACGACAGCTCCGGATCTGGTGGTTCCGTGAACGTGATGGTCACGGCCTCGGGAGGTTCCTCGAGCCTGGCCCCATCGGGTGGGTCGGACGAGCCGACCAGAGCGTGCGCCCAGGCCGGGGAAGCGGGAAGCGCCAGGGCGACGAGCGCCGCAACCAGGAGGGTGAGACGCCGTCCGGCGCGGCCGGAGGCGTACGGTTTCATGTCCCCCGTGCCGTCCGCCGAAGCAGGGTGATCGCCAGGGCGAGAGCGCCCAGGGCCGCCCCGGCGCCCGCAAGGATCAGCGTTAGCGCGTCGGGTCCGGAATGGGCGTGGGACGTCCGGAGCTCGGCGAGGGCCTGCTCGATCCGAGCGTCCAGTCGGTCCAGTCTGTCCGCCAGCTCCGCCGGAGTGGGGTCGCGGGTCGGGAACTCGGCCTCCGTCGGGTTGCGGACGTCGTCGAAGCTCCGCGGGCCCGACGTGAAGATCTCGTCGATCCGCTTTCCACCGAGCCGTCCGGTGAGGTGGAAGGTGTACTGCCCGGGACGAGTGGGGATCACCGCCGCGAAGTACTGACCCGGTCTCTCCGGGACAGGCTGGACGGACAGGGGCTCCGAGCGCGTATCGCCGTTCTTGCCCCCGAAGATCAACACCACCTGGAGCCTGCCGCCTTCCACGGGTTCTCCCGATCTGGAGGCGATCACCTGGACCCCATTCTTGAATCCCGCCAGCGCGGGCTCCTCGAGCCATCCCACCTCGAGTTCGAGGTCTCCTACGGGGCGTTCCTCGTGGGCGAAGGCGCCGCCCTGAGCCAGGGCCGCGATCGCCAGGGAGGCCAGGATCGCCGCGGCCGCCGTCTTCCCTCCGGTCCGCCTCGGTCCCATCGGTGGCAAGTATCCCTCACCCGATCAGGGAAAGGCTGCGGGGCCCGGTTGCCCGGGCCCCGCCCCTCGTGCCTCAGTGCCGCCGGTTCGCTACTACGGGGCCGGCTCGGTCCCATCCTCCTCGCAAGTCCGCTCGTAGGACACGGAGACGCTGTGGGCGATGTAAGCCTGGTCGGTGGACCCGATGCTCCTCGTCCCATCCATCGTGCCGGTGGCGATCGCCGACCGCGACGTGCCCTTGAAGGTGTAGCGGAACACCGAGCAGCCGCTGCTGTACTGCTCGGTGTAGGTGCTCCGGCGGAGTTCCCCCACCCCTTCGAAGTGCGTCTCGATCAGCGTGGGGACGGGCTCTCCGACCTCCTTCCAGTCGGAGTCGTACTCCTGGAGCGGGTAGGTGGCCGAGAGCTCAGCGCTCCGGGCCCGCCCTTCGACGGTGAAGCTGTCGCCCTCGCCGGTGAGATTGATGACCCCGATGCGGTACTTGACCAGCCGGCAGCGGTCACGTCCGGGGCGCCGGCGGCACATGTCGACCTCCTGGTACAGGTCCGACCAGGACTCCTCTCCGCCGGTGAACACCCCCACGTACCATGTGGTGAACCGGTACTTCGTCGGGGAGATGTTCTTCGTTCGATACCAGAACGCGTTGGCGCTGCCCCCCTTGGACCGCTCGTGGGAGAGCTCGACGGCCTGACCCGGCCCCGCCATCACCACGACCAGCGCCGCGGCCAGCGCCGCCATCCACACCCTCCGCATCACGCCCCCTTCGTTGGCCACCGGGTACTCCCGCGGCACCGGTGGAAGCTGAATCCTGCTCTTTAGACGCCCGACGCGGCAAGAGAGTTCCTGGTCCTTTTCGGGCAGTCTTGATCTCAACGACGTCCGGTCGGTGCCCACCGGCGGTCGGTGGCAGGCTCGGCTACGCTTCCTGCCGTGGACCGGCTTCTGTGGCGGTGCGGCCCCCAGACGATCGACTGCGCGGAACGCACCCGGGTCATGGGCGTGCTGAACGTCACCCCCGACTCCTTCTCGGACGGCGGGCGGTTCTTCGATCCCGAGGCCGGCGTGACCCGGGGGGTGGAGATGGCCGCCCAGGGGGCGGACTTCCTCGACGTGGGCGGCGAGTCGACCCGGCCGGGGTCGGAGACCGTGCCCGAGGAAGAGGAGCGCCGCCGGGTCATCCCGGTGATCAAGCGGCTGGTGGCCGAGCTCGACATCCCGATCTCTATCGACACCCGGAAGCCCGCGGTGGCAGCGGCGGCCCTGGAGGTGGGGGCCACCATCGTGAACGACGTCACCGCCGGCGCGGATCCGCGCACGTTCGAGGTGGCTCGCGAAGCAGGGGCCGGCCTGGTGCTCATGCACATGCGAGGCGAGCCGGCCACGATGCAGCAGCTCACCGACTACCAGGATGTGGTGACGGATGTCCGCGACTACCTCTCTCAGCGGGTGGAGGCGGCGGTCGCCGCGGGTCTCGACCGTGAGCTCCTGTGCGTGGATCCCGGGCTCGGGTTCGCCAAGACGGAGGAGCAGTCCCTTCGGTTGATCCGGGAGACGGATGCCTTCCTCTCGATCGGGCGCCCCGTGCTCGTCGGTCCGTCCCGGAAGTCGTTCATCGGCTGGGCCCTGGACCTGCCGGTGGATGAGCGGGTGGAGGGGACCATGGCCGCCGTGGTGTTCGCCGTGGCCAGGGGCGCCCACATCGTTCGGGTCCACGACGTGAAGGAAGCGGCCCGAGCGGTTCGCGTGACGGACGCCATCCTCCGGGCGTGAGCGGTCCGGGGGAAAGTTGCGGGGTCCCCGCGGATCGCAGCGAGCGCCGCGAGCGAGATCCGTGGGGTGCGAGCAGGCCTGCGAGGCGGAGCCGAGCGGATCAAGCCTGCTGCATTCCCCTGGCCGAAGCGCCTTCGCCGGAGGCGAGGGGCTGAGGAGTCGGAGATGAACGAGCTGGAGCGGCGCCGGGCCCGCGTCTCCGGGGTCGAGATCGCCTACGTGGACGAGGGCGACGGGCCCCCGGTGGTGCTCCTCCACGGTTTCCCGACCAATGCCGACCTCTGGCGGAACCTGGTGCCGTTGCTCGCCCCCCGGTTCCGGGTCCTGGCCCCCGATCTGCTGGGGTACGGGTGGTCGATGAAGCCGGAGGGCGCGGACCTGTCGCTCGGGGCCCAGGCGAAGCACGTTCGAGAGCTGCTCGAGGGGCTCGGGGTGCATGAGTTCGGGGTCGTGGGCCACGGGTTCGGCGGCGGCGTCGCCCAGCTCCTGGCCGTCGAGGCGGGGATCAGGACGCTCGTCCTTCTCAACAGCGTGGTCTTCGACCGATGGTCCTCCGCGGGGTCGACTGGCTCGCTTCCCGTCGACGACGGGTCCGCCGACGCGGAGAGCGCTGAGAGGGCGGTCCAGGAGGCCTTCGCCCGAGGGATGGGTCACCCCGAGCGCCTCCTTCCCGAGGATCTGGAGCTCTTCGTCAGGCCCTGGCGGGACGACCCCCGGGCCCTGGTGAGGGCGGCAAGGGCGCTGGACAGCAAGGGACTTGCGGGCGTCGTCGGTCACCTTCGGGCACAGGAGATCCCGATCCTCGCTGTGTGGGGCGAGGACGATCCGTGGCTTCCGCCCTCGCTCGCGGAGCGCCTCCAAGAAGAGGTGGGCGACGTGGCGGTGGCGCTACTCCCCGGGTGTTCCCACTTCGTGCTGGAAGACGCCCCGGAGACGGTAACTCCTATCGTGTTTGAGTTCCTTCGCCTTCGTTACCTGGGGGAGAGCCACGGCCGCGCCTCCGCACCCGTGCCCGTCGACCTGGGGGTGTCGCTCAATCGGCCCCCCGAACCCTCGGGCCTGCCGGACGAGGAGTCTTGAATGGCCGAGATCGTCCGGATCACTGGGATCGGAGCCGACGGGCGACACGGCGTCCTTGAGTGGGAGCGCGACCGAGCCCAGTCCTTCGTGGTGGATCTCGAGTTCGAGGTCGATGCGGCGGGGGACGACCTCACCACCACCGCCGACTACGCTCGGGTCGTTCCCGCCGTCCAGGACCTGGTGGCTGGTGAGTCCTACCGGCTGATCGAGACCCTGGCGCGCAGGATCGCCGAGGTCGTGGTGAGGATCGACGGTGTGAGGTCCTGCCGGGCCACCGTGCACAAGCCCGGGGCGGCCGAGACCTTGGGAGTGGCGGATGTGTCCGCGGAGGCCCGCTCAGAGGGATGACCCGCGCGTACCTGGGGCTGGGGGCCAACCTCGGAGACCGACTGGCGAACCTCGGCCGGGCGGTGATCGATCTCGAGGAGCGGGGCGCCCGCTTCCTCCGCTCGTCCAGGGTGTACGAGACGGAAGCCGTCGGCCCGCCCCAGCCTGACTACCTCAATGCGGTGATCGAGGTGGAGACCGACCTGTCACCTCCTGGCCTCTTGATCGCCTGCCTGGCGGTCGAACAGGCCATGGGACGGGTCCGGGGGGAGCGGTGGGGCCCCCGGGTCATCGACGTGGACATCCTCACGTTCGGGGACCTCGAGGTGGCCGAGCCCGATCTGCAGATCCCGCACCCGCGGATGCACGAGCGAGCGTTCGTCATGATTCCCCTCCTCGAGCTCGATGCGGACCCGATGCTCCCCGGTGGCCGGAAGGCCTCGACGCTGCGGATCGGAGCGTGGACGATCGGTGGGGTGCGGCCGTTCGCGCCGCCGCTGGAACCAGCGTCTTCAGGGGCCTGACCGGCCCGCCGATACTCCCGCGGGATGGACAACACCGACGACCTTCGGCTTTTGCTGGCGTCCCGTCACCCCCTCCTGGCGGTGGAGATGAGCGACGAGGCCAGGTTCATGGTCATCGTCGGCAGGGCGGCGGCCGCGCTGGACCTGCCGGTATGGGTGTGGACCTCGACCCGCGGCCTCGCTCGGGGCGGGCAGCACCCCGCGTACGGCACCGTGGACCCGCGCAAGGCCCTGGACTTCATCGCCGAACTGAGCGACGCCGGCGTGTTCGTGTTCGCCGACGTCCACCATGCGCTTCGGGACCCGGTCACGGTGCGGCGGATCAAGGAGCTGGCGCAGGCGGCCCGGCGAGGGCAGACCATCGTGCTGTCGGGGCCGGTCCTCGATATTCCGCCGGAGCTCGACGGTCTGGCGATCCCCTGGGATCTGCGCCCTCCGGACCACGACGAGCTCCGCGGACTGGTACGCCGCACCCTCGACGACCTCCGGGCCCGGAACTTCCCGGTGGCACTGGACGACGCCGGGGAGGAGTCGCTCGTCGATGCCCTGCGCGGAGTATCCACGGCCGAGGCGGAGGGCCTGGTGCGTCGCGCGGCGATGGAGGACGGGAAGGTCGCCCGGAGCGACGTGGACTTCGTGCGGAAGGCCAAGGCGGAGCTGCTGGGAGCGGGGGGAACCCTCGAGCTCGTGGACCCCGGGGCCGGCGGCCTCGGCCGCGTCGGAGGCATGGACCAGTTGAAGGAGTGGCTGTCCCTGCGCGGCCAGGCGCTGTCGCCGGACGCGCGGGCCTACGGGCTGGAACCGCCGAAGGGAGTGCTGCTCACCGGCGTTCCCGGGTGCGGGAAGTCGCTCGCGGCCAAATGCCTCGCTGCCGCGTGGGCCCTCCCGTTGGTGCTTCTCGATCCCGGGGCACTGTATGGGCCGTACGTCGGAGAGTCGGAGCAGCGGCTCCGGGAGGCGCTCAGAACGGTGGAAGCGATGGCGCCCGTGGTCCTATGGATCGACGAGATCGAGAAAGGGTTCGCTCGGGATCGTGATGCCGAAGGCGGCGTGTCCGCCCGGCTGTTGGGCACCTTCCTCCGGTGGATGCAGGACCGGCCCGACGGCGTCTTCCTCGTGGCGACGTGCAACGACGTGACGGCGTTGCCGCCTGAGCTCGGGCGAAAGGGCCGCTTCGACGAGGTGTTCTTCGTGGACCTCCCCGATCGCGCCGAGCGGGCCGAGATCTTTCGGGTCCACCTGACGGCTCGGCATCGAACCCCCGAGGCCTTCGATCTCGCACGGATGGGCGAGGCGTCGGACGGGTTCTCGGGTGCAGAGATCGAGGCGGCGGTGGTCTCCGCGCTGTACCGGGCGTTCGCCGAGCGGCGCCAGCTGACGACCAACGACGTGGTGGGGGAGATCGCCGCTACGGTTCCGCTCTCCCGCGCCCGCCCCGAGGAAGTCGAGCGGCTGCGCGAGTGGGCTCGCGAGCGCGCCGTCGCCGCGTAGGCCGCTTCAGCGAGCGCGAACACCGTTTTCCTGCACGTCTCGGCCTCTATACTCTCGTCTTCCGGAGTCCGGAGGGAACCGGAACCATCGACGCTCAAACCAGGCAGGGTGACCCGCTGGACCTCTCGATCGTGGGGGCCGGCAGGGTGGGAACCGGTCTGGCCGTGCTGCTCCAGCGCGCCGGGCACCGGATCGCGGCGGCCTCGGGGCGCGACGCGACTGGGGCTCGCGTCGAGCGCTATCTTCCCGGAGTGCCCTTCGTGGCCGACGCCGACGCTGCGCGCGCCGGGGACGTCGCCATCCTCAGCGTGCCGGACGACCGGATCGAATCGCTCTGCAGGGAACTCGTGGGGGCTGGTGCACTCCTCCCCGGGCAGCTGGTCGTTCACCTGTCCGGCGCCACGTCCCTTGGCGCTCTCGAGGCGGCGCGGCACGCCGGCGGCACGGTCCTGTCTCTCCATCCCCTCCAGACCGTGCCGAGCGTCGACGCTGCGATCGAACGGTTGCCGGGCTGCGCCATGGCCGTCACCGCCCACGACGAGGAGGGCTTCGCGCTCGGAGAGCGCCTGGCCACCGACGCGGGCGGCCGTCCCTTCCGGCTTCCGGACGATCGCAAGCCCCTCTACCATGCCGCCGCGGTGTTCTGCTCCAACTACCTCGTGACAGTGGAGGGGCTGGCCGAGCGGTTGTTCCGGGCGGCGGGACTCGACGACCCCGTGGACCTGTTCGCCCCGCTCGCGCGAGCGACGCTGGACCACGTGCTCGAAGACGGGCCGGCCGCCGCTCTCACCGGGCCCGCCGCGCGTGGAGACGCCGGGACGGTCCGGCGCAACCTCGAGGCGCTCGAGGCGCACGCCCCCGACACGGTGCCCGCCTACGTTGCGCTCGCCCGGGTCGCCGTCTCGCTCGCTGAGGAGTCGGGTCAGCTGGACGCCGAGGGACGCGCTCGCGTCGAGGAGGTCCTCGAGTGGAGGTGACCGGTTCCCGCGACGCCCTCCGGGAGGTATGCGAGGAGGCCCGCCGCAAGGATCTCTCGGTGGGCTTCGTGCCGACCTTGGGATCGCTCCACGAGGGGCACCTGTCACTGGCCCGGCGGGCCCGCGAGGAGTGCGACTTCGCCGTGATGTCGATCTTCGTCAACCCGCTCCAGTTCGGACCCAACGAGGACCTGGCGAGCTATCCCCGCCACCTTGGCCGAGACGCGGGGCTTGCGGAAGAGGTGAGGATCGATCTCCTTTTCACGCCGGACGAGGCGGAGATGTACCCGCACGGCCGTGGGGAGGTCACCGTTGACCCCGGTCCCCTCGGCGACCGGCTGGAGGGAGTGTCGCGACCGGGCCACTTCCGCGGAGTGTGCACGGTGGTGGCCAAGCTCTTCGACCTCGTCGGGCCGTGCCGAGCGTACTTCGGCGAGAAGGACGCGCAGCAGCTCGTCGTGATTCGGCGGATGGTCGGGGACCTCGACATGCCGGTGGAGGTGGTCGGCTGTCCGACGGTGCGCGAGCCGGACGGTCTGGCGATGTCGTCGCGCAACATCTACCTGTCCGAAGAGGAACGCGGGGCCGCCCTGTCGCTGTCGCGTGCCCTGTTCGAGGTGAGGGAGCTCGTGGCAGCCGGCGAGCGCGATCCCCGTGTTCTGCGCGCGCGGATGCAGGCCCGCATCGAGGCGGAACCCCTGGCGACGCTCGACTACGTCGCGGTGGTGGAAGATCGTACCTTCGAAGACGTCGTACGCGTCACCGGCCCGACGCGTGCGCTGGTCGCCGCTCGGGTCGGCAAGGCGAGGCTCATCGACAACGTCCTCCTTTCCGTGGAGGATTGAGTCGTGCTGCTCGCGGTGGACATCGGAAACACCGAGACGGTCTGCGGCGTGTTCCGGGAAGAAGAGCTGGCGTGGCAGTGGCGCCTGTCCACCGTCCCGGAGCGTACCGCCGACGAGCTGGCGCTCCTGTTCCAGGGGCTGCTCGACCACGCCGGGCTGAGCTTCGACCGGAACGTCACCGGCGTGGTCATCTCGAGCGTGGTTCCATCGGCCACGCAGGCGCTCCGGGAGATGGTCCGGCGGTACTTCCGGTTCCCGCCGGTCGTGGTGGAGCCGGGGGTGAAGACCGGCATCGCCATCCTGATCGACAACCCCAAGGAGGTCGGAGCGGATCGCGTGGTGAACGCTCTCGCCGCGTTCACGAAGTACGGCGGTCCCGCCATCGTGGTCGACTTCGGCACCGCGACGACCCTCGACGCCGTCTCTGCCAACTGCGAGTACCTGGGCGGTGCGATCGCCCCGGGGATAATGGTCGCCGCCGAGTCCCTGTACCGGCACGCCGCGCTCCTCCGACGGGTCGAGCTCGTGCCCCCCCGATCGGTGATCGGCAAGAGCACCGTGGAGAGCCTCCAGTCGGGGCTCGTCCTCGGGTACGCCTCGCTCGTCGACGGGATGGTGGAGCGGATGGCCAAGGAGCTGGGAAGCCCCACCGTGGTCGCGACGGGCGGCCTGGCTCCGGTGGTGATCGACGAGTGCCGGACGATCGATCACCACGAGCCGTGGCTCACGCTCGAAGGGCTCCGCCTCGTGTTCGACCGGAACACGGAACGGCGATGAGCGAGCCCCCCGAGCCTCCCGCGTCGGAACGGTCCGAGCACGTCCTGGCCGTCCGTCGGGAGAAGCTCGACCGACTCCGCGCCATCGGAGTGGAGCCCTTCGCCCTGCGCTTCGATCGGGATGCCCTCGCCGCGGAGCTCCAGGAGAAGTTCGGAGACCTCGAAGCGGGGATGTCCACCGGCCAGACCGTGCGGGTGGCGGGACGACTCCTCGCCGTGCGCAGGCACGGGAAGCTTACCTTCGGTGTGCTGCGCGACGCCTCCGGCGAGATCCAGCTGTTTCTCACGGATGACGCCCTCGACGCCGACGGCGTTGCGCTCGTCGACGAGCTGGACCTGGGGGATTGGGTGGGAGCCGAGGGGGAGGTGGTCACGACCAAGCGCGGCGAGCTCTCGGTGAAGGCCGCCCACCTCACCCTGCTCTCCAAGTCCCTCCGCCCGCTGCCCGAGAAGTGGCACGGCCTCAAGGACGTCGAGCTCCGGTACCGTCGCCGCTACCTCGACCTGGCCACGAACGCGGGTGTGGCCGAGCTCGTGCGGGCCCGGGCCAGGATGCTCACGGCTTTCCGGACCTACCTCGATGCCCGGGGGTTCGTGGAGGTGGAGACCCCGATCCTCCAGTCCGTCCCCGGCGGGGGGCTCGCCAGGCCGTTCGTGACCCACCACGAGGCCCTCGACATCGACATGTACCTTCGGATCGCACCGGAGCTCTACCTGAAGCGTCTATTGGTGGGAGGTCTCGAGCGCGTGTACGAGATCGGGCGCACCTTTCGGAACGAGGGGATCTCGCCGAAGTACAACCCGGAGTTCACGATGCTGGAGGCGTATCAGGCCTTCGCTTCCTACGAGGACATGATGGATCTGGTGGAAGGGCTGGTGAAGGAGGCCGCGGTCGCGGTGAACGGTGGGTTGACCTTCGAGCTCCGAGGACGCCGCATCGAGCTCGAGCCGCCCTGGCCCAGGCGGACGCTCCTGGAGCTCGTGTCCGAGCGCATCGGGCGCGACCTTTCGCTCGACGTGCCGCTGGAGGAGCTCCAGCGGGTCGCCGACGAGCGCGGTGTGGGGTACGACCCCCAGTGGCCGGCCGGGAAGCTCCTCCTGGAGCTCTTCGAGAAGCTCGTGGAGGAGGAATTGGTGGAGCCCACCATCGTCAAGGACTTCCCGCGGGAGGTGTCTCCGCTCGCGAGAACACACCGGGACGACCCCCGCCTGACCGAGCACTTCGACCTGATCATGGGTGGAGTGGAGATCGCTCCCGCCTATTCGGAGCTCAACGACCCCGACGAGCAGCGCCGCCGGTTCGAGATGCAGCAGGCCCAGAGGAGGGCCGGCGCGGAGGAGACCCATCCCTTCGACGAGGACTTCCTGGTGGCGCTGGAACACGGGATGCCCCCGGCCGGCGGGCTGGGCCTGGGGACCGACCGGCTTCTGATGATCCTCAGTGACGCGCCGTCGCTTCGAGAGGTCATCCTGTTCCCCGCGCTTCGCCCGGAGGAGCCCTTGTCCTGAGCCGGGGGGTTCGCTCGCTGATCCGTCTCAAGACACTCGCACTCAGGGCGAGCTACCCTCCCGGAGCCCCCCTTGTCCTGAGCCCGAGGCCTGCCTCCGTCCTCCTCGTCTTCCTGTCCGCCTGCACGCTCGGAGCTCCTCCCGCGGAGGCCCCGACGACCCCGCCGACGGAGTCTCCCCCGGCCGAAGGCCGCCCCGCGGTGGTCCTGGCCGTGGTGGCCTCGGTCACCGGGCCCACCGCCGCCTCGGACCGCACCTTCCTGGACGGGATGCGGCTGGCGGAGCGGCAGGTGGGCGCCGGCCGGGGCATCGGCCGCCGGGACCTCGCCCTCGAGGTCGCCGACGACCGCGGCGACCCTCCGCGGGCCCGGTCGCTCCTCGAAGGGATCCTCCGTGCGAACGATGCCGCCGCCGTGCTCGTGGTTGGGGACGGGCGGGCGCTCGTCATGCTTCGCCGGCAGGTCGAGGCCTTCGGCGGTCCAGCGGTGCTCCTGAGCGGGGATCTCTACTCCTCGCGGTCGCTCTACCGGCAGGTGTTCCAGACCAGCGTTCCGGTCCTGTGGCAGTCCCGGGCCATCGCCAGGTACCTGGTCCGGGACCGGCGGTACGAGCGAGTGGTCCTCGCCACGGAGACTGGGCGTGCCCCGGCCAGCCGCGAGGCCTTCGACTCGGCCATGGCGGAGGAGGGCGGCGACGTCGCGCTCCGGGTCTCCGTGCGCCCCGGCGGGGGTCTGCGCGCCGTGAGCTCGGCCGCCCGAGACGCCGACGCGGTGGTGTTCCTGGGAGACTCCACCACCGCCGCGAGGCTCGCCCGGACCCTCGCCCGGAAGGGCGGCGGCCCCCAGCTGGTGGTGTCCTCGGACGCGCTCTCGCCGGAGTTCGCCGCGGCCGGCCCGCGGCCGGGGACCGTGGCGCCCTACCCCTACACCTGGGCCGGATGGGCCCAGGTGATCCCTCGGGTGCGGGAGTTCCGGTCCCGCTTCCGCGAGGCCTTCGAGCGCCTGCCTACGGGGCGCGAGCAGGAGGGTTACGACGCGGTGCGGGCCCTCGTCGCTTCGCTCCGGCGGACCCGGGGCCGGGGTGGCCGCCGGCTGGTGCGCGCCATGGAGGCCTTGCCCTGGCGCCCGTACTCGTCGTTGCCGGTCCAGCTCGGTCCCGACGATCACGTCTTCCCGGGACAGAACGAGGTGGGGCTGTTCGCGGTCCCGGGCGAGGACGAGCGCACCGAGCCATGGGTGGGCCCGCGGGCTCCGTGGAGGCCGATCATGAGGACGTTCACACCCGACCTGGAGCGAACCGGGATCCTGGACCTCGACAGGCGCGTGTTTTTCCCGCGTTGGCGAGAGAACCGCCCCGCGCCCGACTACTGGAGGTCGCGGTACGGGATCGTCACCCGCCCGCGCCGGGATCCCCTGCACTAGGAAGGCGGACGACGCGGGTGGCGCACTCTGGGGGCGGCGCGGGTAATGTCGTGGCAGGACGGGTAGACGTTGAGAAGAGAAGGAGGCGCCATGGGATTCAGGACGGGTGTGCTCGTGGGCTTCGGCATCGGATACGTGCTCGGTTCGAAGGCGGGACGGGAGCGCTACGAGGAGATCAGGCGGGCCTGGAACGGCTTCACCGGTAGCCCGACGGTCCAGCGGGCCGTGGCCACGAGCGTGGAGGCCGCGGAGACCGGCGCCCGCAAGGGCCTGAGTGTGGTCCAGCAAGGAGTGGACAAGGCCACCGGAGCCATCAAGGAGCGAAGGGGCCGCGGCGGGGAAGAGGCGCCCCTCGGGGAAGCCCCCAAGATCTGAGGGCGTATCCAGGCCGCCCGACTGGAGAGACTCCGGCCGAGCAGGCCCTAGCCCACCGGCGGGGCGAGCTCCAGCTCGGGGATGGACACCTGGACCTGGAGCGGGTCGCCGCCGGGCATTCCCAGCGGGTCGACGGTCATCCCGGCCATCAGCCGCCTGAGGTCGTCGAAGATCTGCCGCTCGGTCCTGGCCGATTCCGCTACGAGCGCCGTGGCCTGATCGATCCGGCCTTCCTCGAGCAGTACTCGCGCCGCATCGAGTCGCAGCAGGTTTCCGGCGGTGGTCTGAAGCACCTGGTCGTGCAGGCGCTCCCAGAGCACTCGACGCTCACCCTCCCGAGCGGCCACGAACTCGCGGAGGAGGCGGGCCCGCTCCGCTGCTTCGAGGACCTCAACCACCCGATGACGCTCGCGCAGCCGCTTGAGCTGCGTCGAGGCGGCCAGGGCGGACGCGCTGCCCAGTGCGATCGTTCCGGCGAGGACGAACGGGAGGGCGTCGGACGAGACGGTCACGGCCGTGGCCATGACGACCAGGAACAAGCCCAAGAACAGAGCCAGCCGAACCCTGGGGGAAGGAGGGGACAGGGTTCGACGGACTCGAGCACGTGCGTCCATCCCGCTCTCCTCCAGTCGAAGCCTCCGCCAAGCAGGATAGCCGGGGTCCTCGCCGCTGCATATGGGCCGTTGGAATGAAAAGCGGCATCCGCCGGATGGGGGATTTGGCCGGAAACCGGCCCCGCCCACGCACCGAAGAACGTTGTGGGAGGGAACGTTCCCGGGCCGAGGCGGGTTCCACAGAGAAGGGGTCCCCGCCGGCTCAGGTCCGGAACCCTTGTGGCCGAAGGAGATGGTGAGAGCCAGGGGAGGAACGAGCCTTTGGGAGGTGTTGGCAGACCCCCGGGGTATAATGCGTGCGGAGGGCGCTCCGGGGCTCACCGATGGAGGAAGCCCCGAGGGCGCCCGCGGTGCCTTGGGGGGAGGACGGGGTCCAGGGATCCCCGGGTCAGGAGCGACGGGGGCCGGCTGTGTCGGCCCGGAGGCAGAGCAAATGTTCGAGCGGTTCACCGATAGAGCACGCCGGGTTGTCGTCCTTGCCCAGGAAGAGGCGAGGATGCTCAACCACAACTACATCGGGACCGAGCACATCCTCCTTGGCCTCATCCACGAGGGGGAGGGCGTGGCCGCCAAGGCCCTGGAGTCTCTGGGCATCTCGCTCGAGGCGGTCCGGTCCCAGGTGGAGGAGATCATCGGCCAGGGGCAGTCCGCCCCCACCGGCCACATCCCGTTCACCCCGCGAGCGAAGAAGGTCTTGGAGCTGTCGCTGCGCGAAGCCCTTCAGCTCGGCCACAACTACATCGGGACCGAGCACATCCTCCTGGGCCTGATCCGGGAGGGGGAGGGCGTGGCCGCCCAGGTGCTCCAGAAGCTCGGGGCCGACCTCAACCGGGTCCGCCAGCAGGTGATCCAGCTCCTGTCGGGATACACGGGTGGCCGTGAGACGACCGCCGCGGAGCAGTCTCCTCAGGGATCGATGGTCCTGGACCAGTTCGGCCGGAATCTCACCCAGCTGGCCCGGGAGGCCAAGCTCGACCCGGTCATCGGGCGGGACAAGGAGATCGAGCGGGTGATGCAGGTGCTGTCCCGCCGGACCAAGAACAACCCCGTGCTCATCGGGGAGCCGGGGGTGGGCAAGACCGCCATCGTGGAGGGGCTGGCCCAGAAGATCGTCAAGGGGGACGTGCCCGAGACCCTCAAGGGGAAGCAGATCTACACGCTCGACCTGGGCGCCCTGGTGGCCGGGTCGCGGTACCGCGGTGACTTCGAGGAGCGCTTGAAGAAGGTCCTCAAGGAGATCAAGAGCCGCGGTGACATCGTCCTGTTCATCGACGAGCTGCACACGCTTGTCGGTGCCGGCGCCGCGGAGGGGGCCATCGACGCCGCCTCCATCCTCAAGCCGATGCTCGCCCGAGGGGAGCTCCAGACGATCGGGGCGACCACTCGGGATGAGTACCGGAAGCACCTCGAGAAGGACGCGGCCCTGGAGCGGCGGTTCCAGCCCATCGACGTGAAGGAGCCCACGGTCGCGCACACCATCGACATCCTCAAGGGCCTCCGGGACCGCTACGAGGCGCACCACCGGGTCACGTTCACCGACGAGTCCCTGGTGGCCGCGGCGAACCTTGCCGACCGCTACATCAGCGACCGGTTCCTTCCCGACAAGGCCATCGATCTCATCGACGAAGCGGGTTCGCGGATGCGCATCCGCCGGATGACCGCGCCGCCCGACGTCCGTGAGGTCGACGAGAGGATCGCCGATGTTCGCCTCCGGAAGGAGTCGGCCATCGACTCGCAGGACTTCGAGGCCGCCGCCAAACTGCGTGACGAGGAGCGGCAGCACCTCGACGAGCGGGCGCGCCGGGAGAAGGAGTGGAAGGCGGGCGAGCTCGACGTCTTGTCCGAGGTCGACGAGGAGGAGATCGCCGAGGTCCTGTCGGCGTGGACCGGGATCCCCGTCTACAAGCTGACCGAGGAGGAGACCCAGAAGCTCATCCGCATGGAGGAGGAGCTCCACAAGCGGATCGTCGACCAGAACGAGTCTGTGGCCGCCGTGTCCAAGGCCATCCGGCGGACCCGGGCCGGCCTCAAGGACCCCAAGCGTCCGACCGGCTCGTTCATCTTCCTCGGCCCCTCCGGCGTGGGGAAGACGGAGCTGTCCAAGGCGCTGGCGGAGTTCCTGTTCGGGGACGAGGAGGCACTGATTCAGCTGGACATGTCGGAGTACATGGAGAAGCACACCGTGTCCCGGCTGATCGGGTCCCCGCCGGGCTACGTGGGGTACGAGGAGGGCGGCCAGCTCACCGAGGCCGTCCGTCGCCGGCCATTCTCGGTGGTGCTGTTCGACGAGATCGAGAAGGCGCACCCGGACGTGTTCAACACGCTCCTCCAGATCCTGGAGGACGGGCGGCTTACCGACGCCCAGGGTCACACGGTGGACTTCAAGAACACCGTGATCATCATGACGTCGAACCTGGGCACCCGGGACATCCAGAAAGGAACCACGCTGGGGTTCTCCTCGGGCGACGAGACGGTGACCTACCAGAAGATGAAGGACCGGGTCATGGAGGAGCTGAAGCGCTCGTTCCGGCCCGAGTTCCTGAACCGCATCGACGAGATCATCGTGTTCCAGTCGCTGTCCCGTGAGAACGTGAAGTCCATCGTGGGCCTGATGATGAAGCGGGTCAGTGACCAGCTGAAGGCGAAGGACATCGACATCGAGTTGACCGAGGCCGCCAAGGACCTCCTGGCAGAGAAGGGTTACGACCCTACCCTGGGGGCCCGGCCGCTGCGCCGGACCATCCAGCGGTTGGTCGAGGACCCGCTGTCCGAGAAGCTCCTGTGGAAGGAGTTCGCGGCGGGCCAGACGGTCATCGTTGACGCCCAGGGCGACGAGATCCTCTTCGAGGGCGCGCCGCAGTCACCGGAAACTCCGCCGGTCGAGCTGGCCGGCCAGGAGTCCTGAGGAAGTCGGGAGGAGTTTCTCCGGATCGCGCGAGTCCTCTTCCCTGACCCCGTCCGCGAGGACGCTTGCGGGCGGCAAGGCCGATAGCCCGGCAGCTTTCGAGTCGCCGGGCTTTCGGCATCTTCGGGGCCGGTCTGCATCGCGTAGGCTCTGTCGCCATGGCGACGCCCGAGCGGCCGCGATTGGTGACTCCGGCGTTCTTCGTGATCAGCGCGGGGTCGCTGGCGTACTTCCTCTCGCTAGGTATCCTCGTTCCGGCCGTCCCTCTGTACGTGGCCGGACCGCTTCAAGGCGGGGAGGTGGCCGTGGGGCTCGCCGTGGGTGTGTTCAGCGTCTCGGGGTTCCTGTTCCGGCCCTGGGCTGGACGGCTGGGGGATCGGCGGGGGAGGCGGCCGATCATCGTTGGCGGGGCCCTGCTGGTTGCCGTGTCCGTCCTTGGGTATCTCGTGGCCGGCACGGTGCCGGCGATCGTGGGGCTCCGGTTCGTCACCGGGATCGGCGAAGCCTTCTTCTTCGTGGGCGCGGCGAGCGCCATTGCGGACATGGCTCCTGAGGAACGGCTGGGGGAGGCTCTCAGTCTGTTCTCTCTGGCGCTCTATGCGGGGATCGGCCTCGGCCCCATCTTCGGCGAGGCGGCCGTCGAAGCGCTCGGGTTCAGGGCGGCTTGGGTGGGGGCCGCCGCCTTGGCGGCGGTGGCGGGATTGCTGGGGCTCGCGGTGCCCGAGACCCGAGCCCATGGAGAAGAAGAAGCGGGGACCGATCGGCCGCTCATCCACCGGGGGGCGATCCGGCCGGGGGTGATCCTGTGGGCGAACCTTGTGGCCATGGCGGGTTACTTTGCTTTCCTGCCGCTCTATTCGCGGGTCGCGGGCCTGGAGGGGTCGCGCCTGATCTTCCTGCTCTTTTCCGCCGTGGTCATCGCCGTACGGAGCGCCGGAGCCCGGGTTCCCGACCGGATCGGTCCACGACGGGCCTCGATGGGCGCGTTGATCTCCACGGCAGTGGGGATGCTGACTCTAGCCTCGTGGCCGGATGCCGGAGGAGTCGTCGCTGGCACGGCGGTGCTGGCCGTGGGGCAGGCCCTGGCGTTCCCGGCGCTCATGACCCTGGCCATGAGGGGGGTGCCCGCATCGGAACGAGGTTCCCTGGTCGGGACGTTCACCGCGTTTGTGGAGGTGGCCTTCGGGCTGGGTCCGGTGCTCCTGGGGTTCGTGGCCGAGGGGTTCGGGTTCCGGGGGGCGTTCCTCGCCTCGGGGATCGTGGCCCTGGGCGGGCTCCTCCTGCTCCCGCCGGCGCGCGAGCGGGCCACCGCGGCCGCAAAGGGCTGAGGCTTCGCCCGCGGCCTCAGCCTCGGGCCACGCATCCGGCGGCTCTGGCCAGAACGTCCGCGACTTCCGGTTCGGCGAGCCCCTGATCGGCCAGAGCGACCGCCACGTGTGGAAGTCCATGGCGTGGCCGATGGCCGCCCGGAGGAGCGCCTTGCGGTACCCACGAGCGCCCCAGCGCCTCTCGTCTCGCGAGGACAGGGGTCTCTGTCAGAGCAGGCCGGTATCTTCGTCGGCTATGGGGAAGGTCAGGCCGCTCCTCGCCTGCAGTGCCTGCGGGCACGCCGTGACCCGGTGGGCCGGGCGGTGCCCGTCCTGCGACGCATGGGGCACCATCGACGAGCGTGCCTCCGTCCCGGCGGCGACCGTGGCTGCGGTGCCGCTGGGGGGCGAGGCGGAGCCGGAGGAGCGGCTGCCCACGGGGTTCCCGGGAGTGGACCGGGTGCTCGGGGGAGGGCTGGTCCCCGGTTCCGTGGTTCTCCTGGCGGGGGAGCCGGGGATCGGCAAGTCCACGCTGCTTCTCCAGGTCGTGGGGGCCCTGGGGGCCTCCGGGCGGCCCTGCCTGCTGGCCTCGGGGGAGGAATCCCGGGCCCAGGTGGCTGCCCGGGCCCGCCGACTGGGCATCTCGGCCGACATCGCGTCGTTCGTCCCTGGACGGGAGGTCCACACCGTCCTGGACGCCGCCCGGGCCCTCCGGCCGGTCGCCATCGTGGTGGATTCGATCCAGGCGGTTCGGGATCCTGCCCAGCCATCGGTGGCCGGCGGGCCAGCCCAGGTCCGCTGGTGCGCGGACGCCCTGGTGGGGCTGGCCAAGGAGGAGGCGATCGCCGTTCTCCTGGCGGGCCAGGTCACCAAGGACGGCGACGTGGCCGGGCCCCGGACACTCGAGCACGCCGTCGACGTGGTCTGTTCGTTCGACGGAGACCCCAGGACCGACCTGCGAGTGCTTTCTGGAGGCAAGAACCGGTTTGGGCCCGAGGGGGAGCTGGCATGGTTCGAGATCGGCCCCGCGGGGCTGCGGGAGGTCGAACCCGCTGGGTTCCTCTGGGGCGAGGGGCGGGAGCCCGGGGCCGCCCATGCTGTGGTGGGGGCGGGACGCCGGGCCCTGGCCGTGGAAGTACAGGCGCTGGTCGTGCCGACCGCGGGCCCCCCGCGACGCCACGTGTCCGGACTCGACCCACGGAGGTTCGGTCAGGTTGCAGCGGTGGTGGAGCGGGCCCTTGGGCTCGGCCTCTTCAGGGCCGAGCTCTACGGGAGCTCAGCGGGTGGCCTCCGGGTGGACGATCCCGGCGCCGACCTGGCCGTGGCGGCGGCGCTGGCCTCGGCCGCCAGGGCGTCCCCGCCTCCCGAGGCGACGGCCTTCGTCGGCGAGGTGGGGCTGACCGGGGTGGTGCGACCGGTCGCGGGCACGGGCCGGCGACTGGCGGCCGCGGCCGCCGCGGGGGTCCGGACCGTGTACCTGGCCGGGGACGCCACCCCGCCACCCGGTGTTCGGGTGGTTCGGGTGCGTCACGTACGGGACGCCCTGGCCTGGGCTCACGGCGGATCGGCCGCCTGAAGGCCTCCGAACGCATCCGGCGTCCGGTGCGAACGGGGTGAACCCGACAGAGGCACCCGGTTCCCGGGGCGAGGGACCAGGAAGTTCGGGAAGGGCCGATTGTGCGCTTGACCAGCACTTTTGATTTGCCAGAGCCGGGGCCGACGTGCTACCATGGGTTCCACACCGCAGAGACCCTTCAAGGGGGTGTTCGTGTTTCGCAAGGGGGACAAGGTCATTTATCCCCATCATGGGGCCGCAGTGATCGAAGACCTCACGGAACGCGACTTCCTCGGAGAGAAGAAGAAGTACTTCGTCCTCAAGCTCGCGTACGGCGACCTCAAGCTGATGGTCCCCGTGGACAACACCGAGGAGGTCGGGCTCCGCGAGATCGTCAGCAAGAGGGACGTCAAGAAAGTCTGGGACGTGCTCCGTGAGGAGGAGTCCCGGATGCCCTCGAATTGGAGCCGGCGGTACAAGACCAACATCGAGAAGATCCGCTCGGGCGACATCTACCAGGTCGCGGAAGTCGTTCGGAACCTGTCCATCCGTGAGGGTCAGAAGGGCCTGTCGGCGGGGGAGAAGCGGATGCTCGCCAAGGCCAGGCAGATCCTGATCTCTGAGCTGGTCTTCGCGGTGGGTGCCACCGAGGAAAAGGCCGGTTCCATGGTCGACAAGGTCCTCGACGACGCCCACGGCGCGGTTCGGGCGTCCGGCTAGGTACTTGTCGCGGCGCGCCGTCTGGCGCACCGTAGTCTCGTGAGCGACCGCCCGATCTCCCGGTCCCGGCGAAACCCGCCCAGGGGCATCGCAGTCGAGATCGTCCGCTTGATCCTCGTGGCTATGTTTACCGTGGGAGGCTGGCGGATCGCCCATGCGATCACAGGTACCGACGAGGTCCGGGTCCTGCTCGGGATCGTCCTCGGGAGCGCCGTTGGGTACGTGGTCGGAGGGGTCCTGGGTCGCCGGGCCGTGGTGGCTGTCTCCGCGGTGGAGCAAGAGTTCGCCAAGGTCCCGGCGTCCGAGCTCCTGGCGGGAGCGATGGGGCTCATCCTCGGTCTCCTCATCGCCGTATTGCTCTCCGTCTTCCTGTTCCGGCTTCCCCCTGCCGTGGCCTACCCGACGGCGGGGCTGGCGGCGCTGCTCCTCGCGTTCCTCGGGTATCGGCTCGGGCGGGCCAAGCAAGAGGAGCTGTTCGGCCTGTTCGGCTTGAAGCCTCGAGCCTCGGGGATCCGCCGCGGAGAGATGAACGTTCTGGACACCAGCGCCCTGATCGACGGCCGCATCATGGAGGTGGTTCGGTCGGGCTTCCTGGGAGGAACCTTCCTCATCCCCCGGATCGTGCTCGACGAGCTGCAGGCGGTCGCCGACTCGGGAGAGCCGACCCGGCGGGCTCGGGGCCAGCGCGGCCTCCGCGTGCTGAACGAGCTCCAGCGCTCTCCGGCCGTCGACGTCATCCTGGTGGACGAGGAGCTGCCCGGAGAGGCCGATGCCCAGCTGGTTCGGCTGGCCAGGGATCGGGGAGCGGTCGTGGTCACCACCGATGCGAACCTGGGGAGCGTGGCGGCCGCCCTCGACGTGCCGGTCCGCTCGCTCAATGAGCTTGCCCTGGCCATGCGGGCCTCCGTGGTTCCGGGCGAGGAGGTCACCATCCGACTTACCAGGCCGGGACGGGAGGCGGACCAGGGTATCGGGTTCCTCGCCGACGGGACCATGGTCGTGGTGGAGGGGGGCGGCGGCCTCGTGGGATCGGAGGTCGCCGTCCACGTCACCAACGTGCTGATGACATCCTCGGGGCGGATGGTGTTCGCTCGCGTGGCCGAGGCCGCCGCCGAGTAGCGGGGAGCGAGGCATGAGGGGAGGAGGGCCGCCCGGCGGGCCCGCGCCCGGCACCTTAGGGGGGGCCGCGGTGGTCCTGGCCGACGAAGATGCCGGTTGGGAGCTCGACGAGCCCCCGGCCTTGGTCCGCGTGCTCGGGCGCACCCTTCTCGAGCTGTGCGCTGAAACCATCGACGTCTGTCCCGGCATCCACGGGTTCATCGTGGTCGTCCCGGTCGGCACGGAGGATCGAGCCGCCGATTCGGCCTCGAACTCCCCGAAATTCCTGGGCGCGGTGCCCGGGGGGACGACAATCCGGGAGTCGGTAGTGGCGGGAGTCGAGGCTCTGCCTCCCGGCCTGGAGCCGGTGGTGTGGCACGAGGTCACCCGGCCCCTGGCGTCGCCGGAGCTGTTCGCCGCGGTGCTTCAGGCCCTCGAAGGGGCGGACGTGGCCGTGACCCAGGTTCCGGTGGGGGACACGGTAAAACGCGTCGACACGGGGATGGTGCGAGAGACGATCCCTCGCGCCGGCCTCGGAGTGGCCCAGACCCCCCAGGGATTCCGCCGGGCAGCACTGGCTGCCAACAACCGAGGCGACGAGCGGGGCCCGATGGACCGGAGGGATCATCCGTTCTTGCCGGCACGGGCCGGTCTTCGGGTGGCGGCGCTCCCCGGCGATCCGGCCAACCTGAAGGTCCGCACGTCGAGAGACCTGCGGCTGGTCGAGCGTCTCCTCGCCGAGCGGATCACCCGGGGCCATGGTCGCTGAGCTTCGGTTCGGCCTGGGATTGGACACCCACCCGAGGGATGAGTCCCGCCCCCTGTTCCTGGGCGGGATCCGTTTCGAAGGAGAGCCCGGCCTTGCCGGGCACTCCGACGCTGATGTGGTGTGCCACGCGCTGGCCGACGCGCTCTTGGGGGCGGCCGGGCTGGGGGATCTCGGAACCCATTTCCAGGACGGCGATCGGGAGGTCGAAGGCCTCGCCGGGCTCGACTTGCTGGCCCGGGCGGTGGAGATCGTCCGAGAAGCCGGACTGGCTCCGGTGTCCTGTGACGCGGTGGTGATCGCGGAGCGCCCCCACGTGGCCCCTCGACGCGACGAGATGCGAGCCGGTCTCGCCCGGGTGTTGGGGGTCCCGTCCCAGCGTGTCTCGGTGAAGGCAACCCGGCCCGAGGGACTGGGGTTGATCGGAGACGGGGCGGGCTGCCTGGCCCTGGCCGTCCTGGCCCCGGCATGAGTGGGGGTTCCGGGATGGAGGGGGGTTCCCAGGGAATCGTAGCCGGGAAGCGGCCGGTGCTCGAGGCCATCAGGTCGGGCTCAGTCGTGGAGATCCTCGTGGCCCGGGAGTCCCGTTCCACTCCGGGGCTGAGGGATCTCTTGCGGGCCGCGAGATCGGCGGGCGTACCGATCCAGGTGGTGCCGCGAGAACGCGTTGAGCGGATCGCCGGTGGGACTCGGGACCAGGGTGTGGCCGCCCGCGTCCGACCCCCGCAGCCGGAGCTCGGAGAGGCAGACTTGCGGGTAACGAAGTGGCCGCCAGACGCACTGGTGCTCGTCCTCGACGGCGTCACCGACCCCCACAATCTCGGGGCGTGCGCACGGACCGCGGAGGCGGCGGGTGCCTCCGCTCTGATCGTGCGGCGCCGTCGGGGAGCCCCCGTGAGCGCAGCCGCGCTGGGGGCGTCGGCTGGTGCCCTGGCCCACCTCCCGGTGGCGCGGGTGGCGAATCTGTCTCGGGCCTTGGACCTCCTGAAGCAAGGAGGCTTCTGGGTGGTTGGCCTGGACGGCCGAGCGGAGCGCTCCATCCTCGATTCGCTTCGCCCCCCCGGCCGCCTCGCCCTGGTCCTCGGATCGGAAGGGACGGGCCTGTCCCGGCTCGTCGCCGAGCGGTGCGACGAGCTTCTGGCGATCCCCTTGCGTGGCAGCGTCGCCTCGCTCAACGTGTCGGTGGCCGCCGGGGTCGGGCTGTTCGCGTATGCCATGCGGGAGGCCGAAGGCGACGGGCGCGGTGGCCGGGAGGAGGCCGGGAAGGCCTGAGATGCCGCGGGCAGGAGTCTCCTGTCTCTCTCGTCAGGATATGTCCATTTCTACTCCCCACGAAACCCTTGCGTAAGTCTGGTGGAAGGGGGAATAATGGCCAGTGACCTGCGGTTTCCGCTCTTCCGCAGGGCAGAGGGACCCTTCGTTCGCGGGAGCGGCAGTGACAGAAGGCAGAGCGCGGACACTCACCGTCATCGAAGATCAGACGGACGAGGAGCTCATCTCCCTGTATCGGGAGGGTGACGCGCGCGCCATGGACGGCTTGCTCACGCGATACCGAAACTTCGCCAGGTCCAAGGCCCGGTCGTACTTCCTGGTGGGCGCGGACAAGGAAGACATCGTTCAGGAAGCCATGATCGGCCTGTACAAGGCGGTTCGGGATTTCAGCCCGGCGAAGGAGACCTCGTTTCGAGCATTCGCCGACGTATGCGTCACCCGCCAGATCATCACCGCGATCAAGATGGCCACCCGCCAGAAGCACATCCCGCTCAACACCTACGTATCTCTGTCCAAGCCGCTGGCCACCGACGAGGAACCGGATCGCGCGCTGATGGACGTGCTCCAGACGCACGAGGTCACCGACCCGGCGGAGCTCCTCATCTCCAGCGAGGAACTGAGGAGCATGAAGCTGGCCTTCGCGGAGATCCTCTCGGGCTTCGAGATCGAGGTCCTGCACCTGTACGTCGAGGGGAAGTCCTACCAGGAGATCTCCGTGCTCCTGGCCCGGCAGCTGAAGGCCGTGGACAACGCCCTCCAGCGCATCAAGCGGAAGGTCGAGCTGCACCTGCGGTCTCGCGAGCAAGAAGGACAGGCGCCGGCCTCCGCCTGAATGACCACGGAACCAGCGGCCGTCGCTGGCTACAATCGACTGGCTGGCGTGGCGCAGTCCGGTAGCGCAGGCGACTTGTAATCGCCAGGTCGTGGGTTCGAATCCCACCGCCAGCTCGACAAGCCAGCTCGGCTCGGGCGCATTCGGCTCGCCACCCGCCTCTGCCATGATGCGCTGAGGGTGGGCCGGTGAAGCGTCAGGCGTTCCTGCTCGATCTCGACGGCACGTTGGTGGACAGTGTCTACCAGCACGTGCTCGCGTGGCAGGACGCACTGGAACGCATGGGGATGCGCCTATCCGTCTGGCGCATCCACCGCAAGATCGGGATGAGCGGTGGGCTGTTGACGGCGGCGCTTCTTCGGGAGACCGGCCGGGACGTCACCGCCCGGGAAGCGGAGCGGCTTCGGGCGTTGCACGCCGAGGCTTACCGCGAGCGGGCCCTCGAGGGCACGCTTTCCCTCTCACGGTCGACGGAAAGCGTAGGGGCCCTGTTGCGCGTGGCGCGTCCGCTGGAACCCGTCTAGGCCCGAGCGATTTTCGACTCCTCCGGCTTGGGAAGGGGCCTCTCGAGAGCGAGGCGGAAGTGGACAGCTTGTCGTACGGTGGAGGCCGATGACCACACAGGCCCTGTTCCACCGCCGTCTCGACGAGGAGATCGAGCTGAGGGCGCTGGACGAGCCCGACGCCGAGGTGCTGTTCGAGCTGACCGACCGCAACCGTGATCACCTGCGGGCCTGGCTTCCGTGGGTGGACGGCACCCGCACGGTCGACGACACGTTGGCCTTCATCCGCTCCGCACGCGAGCAGGAGCGTGAAGGAGAGGGGTTCCAGGCAGGCATCTGGTACCGGAGGGAGCTGGCCGGAGTGGTCGGGTACCACCGCATCGACTGGCCTCGTCGCCGAGTGGCTCTGGGCTACTGGCTCGGCAAGGAGTTCGAGGGAAAAGGCATCATGACCCGGGCATGCCACGCGCTCGTCGACCACGCGTTGGGGGAGCTCGCGCTGGAGCGGGTGGAGATCCGGGCCGCGACCAAGAACCTCCGGAGTCGGGCTGTTCCCCTCCGCCTGGGATTCGACGAAGAGGGAATGGTCCGCCGGGCCGAATGGCTCTACGATCACTTCGTCGACCACGTGGTCTATGGGATGTCGCGGGCCCGGTGGCCGGGACTGAATCAGGCCCCCCCGAGCGGCTAGACTTCCCGTTCGTGCACGATCACCCGGGTTGCTCCTCGTGAGCGAAAGCGCCTGGCAGCAGGCCCTGGAACAGCTGGACCAGGCGGCCGCCATCATGGGGCTGGACGAGAACGTCCACGAGGTCCTCCGCCATCCGAAGCGGGCCCTGGAGGTGGCGGTACCCGTTCGCATGGACGACGGTCACGTGAAGGTGTTCACGGGGTTCCGCGTCCACCACAACACCTCGCGCGGCCCTTCGAAGGGGGGCATCCGATACCACCAAAGCGTGAACCTCGACGAGGTCAAGGCCCTGGCGATGTGGATGACCTGGAAGTGCGCGGTCGTGGGGATCCCCTACGGGGGGGCCAAGGGCGGCGTGGTGGTGAACCCGAAGGAGCTCTCCCTGGGTGAGCTGGAACGGCTCACCCGACGCTACGCGTCCGAGATCCTTCCGCTCATCGGGCCGGAGCGGGACATCCCCGCGCCCGACGTAGGCACCGACGAACAGGTCATGGCGTGGATCATGGATACCTACTCCATGAACCAGGGGTTCTCCGTGCCGGGAGTGGTCACCGGCAAGCCGCAGTCGGTGGGCGGATCTGCCGGCCGCCGCGCGGCCACGGCCCGCGGCGTGATGTACGTGACGGTGGCCACGCTCAAGCACCTGGCCATGCCGGTCGACGAGGCCCGGGTGGTGGTGCAGGGTTATGGGAAGGTCGGCGCTCCCGTGGTCGACTTCCTTCACGCCCAGGGTTGCCTCGTGGTCGGTGTGGCCGACGTGAACGGAGGCGTCTACAACGCCCGGGGTCTCTCCCCTGAGGAGCTCGCACGGTATCACCAGGAGGGGGGGACGGTCGCTGGATTCCCGGGCGGTGAGCCCGTGCCCAGCGACGACATCCTCGAGCTCGAGTGCGACGTCCTGGTTCCCGCGGCGCTCGAGGGCGTCGTCACCGAGAAGAACGCCGATCGGATCCGAGCTCGGGTGGTCGTCGAGGCGGCCAACGGGCCGGTCACCACCGAGGCCGACGACATCCTGGAGGAGAGGGGTGTGCACCTCGTCCCCGACATCCTCGCCAACGCCGGGGGCGTCACGGTCTCGTACTTCGAGTGGGTCCAGGACCTCTACGCCTACTTCTGGACCGAGGACGAGGTGAATGACCGGCTCCGGACCCTGATGGAGGATGCCTACATTGGCGTGCTCGAGACGGCGAGGGAGCGAGCCGTCACCATGCGACGAGCGGCCACGATCCTCGGTGTCTCCCGGGTGGCCGAGGCCCACAAGACCCGCGGGTTGTACCCGTAACGCTTGGGCCCGCCGCGGGCCGTTGAAGCGGTTCCACGCCCCGGATATGCTCGGACCTGGATCGATCGGGGGTCCAGGGGGAAAGTGGCGGGGTCCCCGCGGATCGCAGCGAGCGACCCGAGCGAGATCTGTGGGGTGCCCAGCAAGCCCGCGGAGGAGGTTTGAACGGGAAGCATGAGCCACCGTCTAGAGCGACCTTCTACGTATCATTGGCTACCGCGACGCTGAGAGCTGCGCTGGTCGCCACGGCCCTGGTGGTCGGGGTGTTCGTACTGTCGCGCGCCTTTCCGGGGACCGAGGCACCGGTCCCCCAGTCGACGGGAGCTCCGACGACTCCACCGGAGGAGACCACGCCGCCCACCGAGGAGACGACCCCGCCTCCCGAGCAACCCAGCCCGCCGGTTCAGGGAGTGCGGCTCGCCGTCCTGAACGGAACCACCGAGACGGGACTGGCGGCGTCCACCGCGCAGAAGCTCAAGAAGCTCGGCTACCGGGTGGACGATGAGGACATCGGCGACGCGCAGGCCAAGCCGTACGAGGTCACCACGCTCTTCTACCGCAACGACTCGAGGCTCGCGGCCCGGCACCTCCGCGACACGGTGTTCGAAGGGGCGAAGCTGGAGCGGGCCACCGACCAGCTCGACCCCGACATCCAGATCACGGTCGTCGTCGGTCTGGACTGGGCCGAGAAGAACGACTAGCGACCGCGGCCCGGGCCGCCGCTTCCGTCGAAGACGCTCAACTCATCCCGCCTCCGACACCAGGCTCATCTCGGTATGGAGGCGGACGTCGAGTGAGCCCCGCACCGGCTCGAGGACCTCCTCGCCTCCGGGAGGTCGGAACGTGACCCGGTAGCTTCCGACCGAGTCGCCCGAGGCCTGAAGGAGGAACCCGTCGAGGGCGAACCACGCCTCCTGCGTGCCGACGTCCTGGCCGTCGATCTCGGCCACGGCGTTGGCGAACACCTCGCGCCGCCGCACCGGCGACACGTAGGTCGTTCGCACCAGGGCCGCGGCCTCCCCGTCCCGCATCCCGAGGCGAGCCAGATGCGACCGAAGGGCCACCGAGAAGCTCCCGGTCTCGTCGGCGAACTCCGAGTCGGAGGTCCAGGAGTCCCCGATGCCGATGGGGCCTTCCGGGAGCACCGGCCCCAGGCGGGGGAGCAGACGTTCCAGGCCCACAGGGGCCAGGGCCTCTGCCGGCTCGCCGGTGGATTCCTCGATCTCCACGATTCGGCCGTCGGATGCCATGGTCACCAGGAACTCCTGCCCCGGGCCCACCGTCACCACCTGGCCGTCCACGCGCAGAGAGATCGGAGCGAGCGTCAGGCGGGCCCGAGCGGTCCCATCGCGCTGCCGGAAGAGGACGTCCTGGACGACTCGGAACGCCGCCTCGACGCGCTGCTCCCGAGTTTCCCCCTCGAGGGTGCGGTCCACGTCCGCCGTTAGCTCGAGGCGGAACGTGAGCGGCGTGCCGCCGGCCGGCCTGCTCGCGAGGAGCACGCGGTGCTCGGCGCAGGATGAGAGGACGACGGCCGCGAGGACGATGAGAAGCGGAAGCGTGCGGCGCACCGCCGGGAGGGTAGCACGGTAGGCTTCTTCCCATGCCGGCGGATCCGAGTGAGCGGGCCGCGGGTCTCCCCGACTGGTTCCCGGGGAACGCGCGCCCAGTCGGCATCCTCCTCGATTTCGATGGGACCCTCTCGGAGATCGCGCCCACGCCGGAGGAGGCCCGTCCCGCGCCTGGGGTTCGCGAAGCTCTCGAGGCGCTCGCCGCTGCGGGGGCGGTGACCGCCGTGATCAGTGGCCGTCGGGCAAGCGAGGTGGCGTCCCTGCTTCGCGCTCCGGTGCGGTGCTTCGGTTTGTACGGCTTGGAGGACGAGCGCGGCCCACTCGCCGAGTCGCTCGGGCTCGTGGCCGCACTCGAGTCAGCGCTCCCCGACGTCGAGCGCGCCGCCGCGCTGGTGCCCGGGAGCGGCGTTGAGACCAAAGGCCTCCAGGTGGCGGTGCACTACCGCGGGTCGCCGGAGCCGGAGGCGGCCCGGCGGGTCCTGCTGGAGAGGCTGCGACCGGTCGCGGAAACCCACGGCTACCGCCTGCTCGAGGGCAAGAAGGTGGTGGAGCTCGCCGCCGCGGAAGGCCCCACGAAGGGAGACGTGCTCGATCGGGTGGCGCGGGAGGCAGGACTCCGGGCCGCGATGTACGCGGGAGACGACGTCGCCGACCTGGCTGCGTTCGACACCATGGACCGGCTGGCCGGGGAGGGCCTCACCGTGCTGAAGGTTGCGGTCCAGCACGCGGAGGCGCCGCCCGAGCTCCTGGGGGCGGCGGATGTCGTCGCGGACGGCCCCGCCCGTGTGGTCGCGTTGCTTCAGCAGGTAGTGGACCGACTGCGAACCGGGGGAGCACGAAGCCCCTCGATGAGCGACGTCTTGCTGCGGGGCGTGAGAGAGGATGACCTCCCCATCTTCTTCCACCATCAACTGGACCCAGAGGCGAATCAGATGGCCGCCTTCACGGCCCGGGACTGGGATGCGTTCACGGCGCACTGGACCAAGATCTTGAGCGACGAGACCGTCACCAAGAAGACCATCCTCGTCGGCGGGGAGGTGGCCGGCAATATCGTGAGCTGGGAGCGGTCCGGTGAACGACTGGTCGGCTACTGGATCGGACGGAACCACTGGGGCAAGGGGGTCGCCACCAAGGCGCTGTCACAGTTCCTGGGTCACGTGGCGGCGCGCCCTCTCTATGCGCGCGTTGCCAAACACAACATCGCCTCCATCCGGGTCTTGGAGAAGTGTGGGTTCACGATCTCGGGCGAGGACACGGCGTCTTCCAACGCGCCCGGCGGGAAGGTCGAAGAATTCATCTTCGAGCTCCGAGCGGACGACGAGGACGAACCCCGATGAACGCGATGGGCGGCACGCCCTAGGAGCCGGGGGGAGCAAGCCGCCCGAGCCGGCGGAGCTGCGACGAGGCCCACCGCGCCGGTGTCCGGGCCCCGGCAGCCCGCCGCAACGCCGCTGCCCGCCTCTTCCGTTCCTCCGGGCTCATGCGAAGGGCGGCATCGAGAACGTCCGCCGTCCCGGCGACATCCAACGGGTCCACCGGCAGCGCGTGGTCTCCGAGCTCCGCGAAGGCCCCCGCGTTTGGGGACAGGAGGAGCACACCGTCGCGAGCATTCAGGAGGGGGCCCTCCTTCGCCACCAGGTTCATCCCGTCGAACACCGGGTTGACCAGGAGGGCATCGTAGATGCCGTAGGCCGCCACGACCTCGTCCCAATCGTCTCCGATCCTGAGCTCCAGTGGTTGCCAGCCAGGTTCTCCGAACTCCCGGTTCACCGCCCGCGCCGCCTCCACAAGCTGTTCCATGTAGATCCGGTACTCGGGCACCCGCTGGCGTGACGGATTGAGCAGCGCAAGGAAGACGACCTTCCCCCGCCACTCCGGATTCCGGCGCAGGAAGTCGCCGTAGGCGAGGAAGCCCCGCAGGATGTTCTTCGACAGGTCGGTACGATCGACCCGGAGCACGAGGGCGCGGCCGTCGAGCCACCGAAGGAGCTCCTCCTGCTTCTCGCGCACCTCCGCTGCCCGGGCCCGCTCCCGGAGGGCCTCGGCGTCGATCGAGATCGGGAAGACGCCGAGTCGCACCGTCCGGTCCCGCCACTGCACCGATCGTCGGCGACACGTGGCCCCTTCGAGGAGCCGGCAGCACGACAGGAAGTTCCGAGCCCATCGGTGCGTGTGGAACCCGAGGAGGTCGGCCCCCAGCAACCCCTCCAGGAGCTCGCGCCACATCGGTTCGGGAAGGAGTTGGAGCTCGTCGGGGCCGGCGAACGGGGAGTGGTGGAAGTGGGCGATCCTGGTTGCCGGGGCGAGCTCTCGCAGGGCTCGCGGCACGAGGCAGAGGTGGTAATCCTGGACCAGAGCGACGGCCGGCTCGGCACCGGCCTCTTCCGCCAGCGCCCCTGCGAACACCTGGTTGTACCGGCGATAGGCCTCCCAGGCCCGGCGGGTCTCGGAGTCGAAGGTCGGCGTCCGTGGGAGGTCCCACAGGTGGTGGTGGAGGAACCACAGGATCCGGTTGCTCACCTCGTTGTAGGCGAGGTCGTAGGTGTCGTCCTCGAACGTGAGGAGCCGGACGTGGAACTTGGCGTCGTCGGTGATGACCTCGATCCGGCCGTCCGCCGAGCGGGCCGCCCGGGCCCGGTCGCCCGGGCTCATGGCCGAGGAGACCCACAGTCCTCCGGTGGTCTGGAGCGCCGAGCTGAGCGCGCTCACGAGACCCCCGGCTCCGCGCCGGGCCACGAGATCGTCGCCCTCGGGAACGAACGTGACCGGCCCGCGGTTCGAGGCGACGAGCACGCGGCCGGCAGACATCACAGCGACGAGAGGAGCCGGAGATAGTCGTCCAGCTCCCGGATCGTGAGGAAGTGCTCGCGTACTCGCTCTCGTCCCGCGAGCCCCATCCGGGTTCGAAGGTCAGCATCCGTGAGGAGCTGGCCCACCCGGTCGGCGCACTCCTCGATGCCGTCGACGAGGAACCCGGTGATGCCGTCCTCGACCTGGAGTCGTAAGCCCCCCGCGTTGCCGGCGACGACGGGTTTCTCCTTCCACATCCCCTCGGAGACCGTCAACCCGAACCCCTCGCGGAGCGACTTCTGGACCACGACGGTGGACGCTCGTTGGAAGGCGTTGACCGCGACGTCGCCCACGCCCTGCAGATTGGTCAGGATGTGCACGTCTGGGTCGGCGGCCCGATGCTCCTCCGTCTGCTCGAGGTAGTGCCACCCCTCGGGGTCGTCATGGGCCATCGCCCCCACCATGATCAGCTGGAGCTCGGGGATCTCCTCCTTGACCATGCGATAGGCGTCGATCACGCCGAGCGGGTCTTTCCACGGGTCGAACCGGGAAACCTGGGTGATGATGGGACGCCACCGGTCGATCCCGTATCCCTGAAGGATCTCGAAGACGGCCTCCGGCTCGAGCCAGCTGTTCTTCGGCGAGAGGGGGTCGATGGAGGGGGGGATCACGGCGATCTTCGGGGTGAGCCCCGGGCGGACGAAGTCCTCCATGGTGAAGACGGCGGCGTCGTAGCCGTGCACGTGGTTGGCGAAGAACCCCCACACGGTCTCCATCGGGTGTGACAGGTCGATGTGGCACCGCCACACCCACTTGCCCTGGCGGCGGCCGGCTTCCTCGAGGAACGTGAGGAGCGCGGCGGGCTGTGGGTCGTGAACGAACACGAAGTCCGGTGTCTCCTCGAAGCGGTGGGAGTTGGCCTCCATGCGCTCGAGGTAGGTGGCCTCCATGGACTCGGTCCACGGGATCCCCGCTCCCTGGAGGGCGTTGTGAACGAGCTTGGTGACCGCGAAGAACTCCTCGGAGCCCTCGATGAGCTGCCAGTCGGCGTCGATGCCGAGGTCCCGGAACAGAGCGATCTGGGTCACCAGCAGCTCGGCCACCCCTCCGCCGAACGACGTGCTGCTGATGTGGACCAGGCGGCATCCCTTCAGGGGCTCGGCCGCCTCGCGCAGGCGGGCGACGGCCTCCTCGCCCGCCGGTTCCACGTAATCGTCCAAGAGCTTGGCCTCGGGAACGGGGACGCTGACGAGCACGCAGTCAGTCTATCCAGACCCAGGGGGCGGTTCCCGCGGGCGGAACCGGCAGGTGTCAGTGCCCGCCGAGGATGGACAGCCGTGCGAGGTGCTCGGTCCGCCTGGTCTCGCGCTCGTCCGGGCTCATGGCCGCGATGCGGCTCACCGCCAGGTTCAATGCCAGCGGGCTGAACGGTTTCGTCACGTACTCGGACGCCCCGGCCAGGAACCCTCGGATCTGGTCGTCATCCTGAGCTTTCGCGGTGAGGAAGATGACCGGCACGTCCGCGGTCTCGGTGTGCTGGCGGAGCCGGCGCAGGACCGAGAAACCGTCCTTCTCGGGAAGCATCACGTCGAGGACGATGAGGTCGGGACGGTACCGGACGGCCAGATGGAGGCCCTCCTCTCCGCCGCTTGCCTCCAGGACCTCGTGGCCCTCGTATTCGAGGTTGACCCGGCAGAGCAGGAGGACGTCTGGTTCGTCGTCGATCACGAGGATGCGCACGCGACTCCCTCCTCCCACCGTTTATCGGACGGCCGTTCCGCAGACTGTACTGCCCGGGCGAGGGATCCCGGGATAGTCATTCCGTGCCAAACGGGACGCTCTCGGTGCACGCGGGCGCGATCCCCGGAATGCCACCTCGGAGGTCCGAGCGGGGGCGGGTGTCATAATGGCTGAGGTGAACGACGACCGCACCCGGGTGCTCGGCCACCCCTTCGTCGCCGCGGCCGCCCGGTGGGGCGTGGTGGCGTGGGCCGGGATCGGCGTCCTGGTTCTCGGATTCATCGTCCTCCGCTACGTCCTGTATCCGATCCGCATCGTCTTCCCGCCACTCGCGGTCGCCCTGATCCTGGTCTACGTCCTGAACCCGGTGGTCTCTCGCCTGGCCCAGAGGATGCCCCGCCTTGTGGGCGCCCTGCTCACCTACCTGGTGGTCCTCACGCTCGTGGGCATGGGCCTCTCCTACCTCATCCCCGTCGTGGCCGACCAGGTCACCGGCTTCGCCAGGTCCCTCCCGGGCCTCGTCGATCGAGTCGTTGAGAGCCTCGACAGCCTGGCGGGGCGGTTCAACTTCCGGATCGACGCCGAGGCGGCTCTCAACGCGCAGAGCCAGCGGGCGGTCCTCGATTACATCGGCAGCCTGCTGTCCCTCACGCGAGGGGTGTTCCACTTCGTGCTGGTGGTCATCCTCGGCCCCATCCTCGGCTTCTACCTGCTCGTTGATCTCCCCAAGATCCAACGGGGCATCGTGTCGATGGTCCCCGAGCGCCGCCGGGCCGGGTTCCTCTCCGTGATGGAGAAGCTCGGCCGGGCCGTGGGGGGGTTCTTCCGAGGCCAGCTGTTGGTGTCGCTGTTCGTGGGGCTGGCGTCGGCCATCGTGCTGTGGGCCGTGGGTCTGCCGTACTGGGCAGTGGTCGGGATGGTCACCGGCCTCTTCAACCTCATCCCGCTGATCGGGCCGTGGATCGGGGGGATCGTGGCGGCGTTCATCGCGTTCACTGCGAGCCCTCCCATCGGCGGCTTGCTACACCTCGATCCTGGGTGGCCGCTGGCCATCGGCTCCGGGATCGGCCTGGCCTTGGTGCAGCAGATCGACAACCACATCCTCAGTCCGAACATCGTGGCCCGGACGGTCAAGCTGCATCCGGTCACCGTCATGCTGGCCCTGCTGGCGGGGGGTACCCTGCTCGGCCTGTGGGGCATGCTGCTGGCGGTGCCATCAGTGGCCGCGGCGAAGATCCTCCTCCTGCACGCGTGGGACACTCGGATGACCTGGCCCCCGCCCAAGGTGGGCAGTGAAGGTCCAGAGGCGGTGCCGGCCGGTCCCGAGCCCTCGATCGCCGGGCGAAGGGATGGGAGCAGGCGCGTGGCGTCCGGGCAGGTTGAGAGGGGACGGTCCTCCGGGCCAGCGGCAGCGTCCAGCTCGAACGGCCAGGAAGGCTTGCGCGCGGTGTTTGGCGCGGTACGACGGGGATGGCGCCGGCTGAGAGGCTCGGGCGCGGACCAGCCGACCCGACCCGTGTAGATCCCTTTGGCGGCCCTCCGAGGGACGCCAACTACGCTCCTAGGAGGGCGAACACCACCTCGGCGAAGCCTTCACCGTGCGAGCCTTCGGTCAGATAGACGTTGTCGGGCCAGGCGCCCCCGGCTTCCACGGCCCGGCGGCCGTTGGCCACCACGAACACCGCGGCGACGTGAGCGGCGAGCTCGGCGTCGGCAGGGGAGTCCCCAAACCCGATGGCCGACTCCGGGCCCAGCCCACGCCGGCCGAGGTCGGCCGCCGCGGCCGCTGCCTTGCTCACACCCCGGGGGACAAGGTGGTAGGCGTGGACATCGGCCACATCCAGTCCAGGGAAGCGGTCGCCCCTGGACCCGGGCAACCGTCGGGGGATGATCCCGTTGTCCTCGAGGGAGAGCCAGTCGAACCCCGACCGGTCGAGGAGCCTTCTGGCCTCCGCCAGGTCCACCTGTCCCCTGAAGAGCATGCTTGCCTCGCGAGGAAGGTGAGCCCACGGCGCGTGCGGCTCGAAGGTTCCCTCGAATGTCTCCATGAGCAGGGCTGCCGCTCCCGAGCGAGCCATCGCTTCGAACGGTGTGCCCGAACCCCTGAAGGCGCCGAGGTCGTGGACGAACTCTCCGTCGAAAGAGGTGATTGCCCCAAGCTCGGCGATGTAGCTGCGCGATCCCAGGAGGCGCGCCGCCTCCCGCACGAGCTGCACGGTTCTCCCGGAGATGGGCACGAGCGCGATGCCTGCTCGATGCAGGCCGGCCACCGCGTCGGTGGCTCGGGTGGTGACCTGCCCGTCCCCGGCGGCGAACAACGAGCCCCCCGGGCCGAGCAGCGTGCCGTCGAGGTCCACGTACACGACGCGCAGGTCCAGGCGCCCGGCCAGCTCGGGCAGGTGGTCGGCGGCCCGCCTCACCGGGAGGAGCGATACTCGGGCATGCTGGCCGCGGGTGGCCGCTCGCCGACCTCGATCGGCTGAGCCTGCACGGTCAGCTCCCCGTTCGGCCGAACGAACTGGTACAGGGTCCGCCCCAGCTGGGTGCGAAGGTCCATACGGCCGGTGGACTCGAGGCGCTGGAGGACCACATGGACGATGGCGAAGGCCATCCGGGCCAGCTGCCGGACCTCACGGTTACGGTGGATCCGGTTCCCCAGGTCCACCTGGGCGAAGGCCTCGAGCCCGAAGCGCTCGGCGACGTCGATGACCAGCCCGATCTCCACCCCGTACCCGGAGAAGAAGGGCACCTGCTCGAGCAAGCTCCGCCGTCCCGCGTACTCTCCCGACAGGGGCTGGACGATGGGGGCGAGGTGGGGCCAGAACGTGTTCAGCAGGGGCCGTGCCACGAGCTCGGTGACCCGGCCACCCTCTCCCGGCACGAGCTGCCCGCCGGACTTGACGGGCCGCTCATAGAACGCCTTCACGTATCCGACGTCTGGGTCGGTGAGCAGCGGGCCCAGCACACCGGTGATGAACGGGGGATCGAAGTTCTCGATGTCCGCGTCGCACCACGCGATGAGATCCCCTTTCATCACGAAGAGACTCTTCCACAGGGCTTCACCCTTGCCTCCCAGCGGCTCCAGGTCGGGGACAACGTCCCGGTCCTGATACACGTCGGCTCCACACTCCCGGGCCACCTTCGCCGTGTCGTCCTCGGAGGCGGAGTCCATGATGGCCAGCTCGTCGACCAGGGGCACCGCTTCCATGAGGTCCTCACGGATGCTCCGAAGGATGGGGCCGATGGTCGCTTCCTCGTTCAGGGTGGGGATGCAGACGGAGATCCTGTGGCCTCCGGCCTCCTTGGCCCGGGCGAGGGCAGGGATGTCCTGGAACCGGGAGTTGTGGAAGGTCCGCCGAGCGAACCAATCGGACACCCGACGATGATACCCGCGGGGGGAGAGGGTTACTCGGACGCCCGGCGGACCGCCTCTTCGAGGGCTCCATCGCCGGGAAGCGCGGTCCAGGCTTCCATCACCTCGCCCCCGGCGTCGGCCACCACGATGGTCGGCAGCGTGCGGATCCCGTACCGGCTGGCCATGTCCGGCCGTTCGCCCACGTCCACCTGCGCGAACCTCACACCCGCTCGGTCCGCCGCCTCGGCCAGCTTGGGAGCGGCCGCCCTGCAGGGCCCGCACGCGGCGCTGGTGAACTGAACCACGGCGGGACCTCCCACGCCCAACGCGGGAAGGTCGAGACTCTGGAGACGCGCCGGAGGGCGCCGCCACAGTTGCCACGCTGCGTACAGGGCACCAACCGCACCAGCCAGGACGAGCAATCGCAGGAACATGCCTAGCCTTCCGTGACCGGAACCGTGACCCTGCGGGCCACACGCCCTCGGGTGGCAAACCGGCGGGCCAGGACGTACAGTTCGCAGCCGACGCACAGCCCGGTAACCGCCGCGAGAAGGGCAAGCGCTGAAACGATCAGGGCCAGGGTCCAGGCCAGGGTCTCCGCCGCAAAGCCGTAATAGGCCAATGTGGCGGTTGCCGTAAACAGGAACCCGACCGTGTTGGAGAACCTTGGGGGCGCGGACTCCTCGAGGTAGGCGGGTGGCCCCAGCCGTACGGTCCGCTTGACCCATCGGAAGAGATACGCGTACAGGTTGGCTCGACGCCCAAGGATGGAGGCGCCGGCCAGCACCAGGGCCACGAGCGGGATCACCGGTGGCCACTGGAACACGAACCCAAGTCCCAGGGCGGTTCCGGTGATGGCCTGCCCGATTCGGGGGAGCCGCGGGTCAACGAGATCGGGGCTCAGACTGGTCATCTCTCCTCCCTGAGGCAGGAGCGTGACTCGGACTGGCGTTCGAGGAATCCTACCATTGCAGTATAATTTCTCGCGTCGGGCTCCATTGACAGGCTCTGGGGCCGGAGATACCGTCGACCCGAGAGGCGGACGATGCTGAAGGTCTCGCAGAGGACCGAGTACGCCCTGCGGGCGATGGTCGAGTTGGCGCTCCGATACGGCTCGGGCCGCGTCCCCGCCCGTGAGATCGCGGACGCCCAGGGCATCCCCCTCAGATTCCTCGAGCAGCAGCTCGCCGTGCTCCATAAGGCCGGCCTGGTCGAGTCGTTCCGTGGTGCGGGCGGCGGATGCCGGCTGGCCCGGGAACCCTCCACGATCAGGGTGTCGGAGATCGTGGACGTGATGGAGGGGCCGTTCTTCCCGATGTACTGCCTGGAGCCCGAAGACCACACCTGCTTCCAGGACGGGCGCTGCGGGCTTCAGGAGCTGTGGGTGGACGTCCATTCGGCGGTCCGCGATGTGTTCGAGCGCACCACCGTGTCGGCCCTGGCCATGCGGCACCGGCGGATGACCCCGGACAATCCCGTCTGGTCGCCGGAGGACCTCCTCAGGCCTGCCGGCGCCAACTAGGGTCAACCGGGATCCTCCTCTCATTCCCGCCTCAATGTCCCGCCCGCACGCGCCGATACTGCCTGTGGATGGAGATCCTCGTCGTCGAGGACGAGCCCGCCGTTCGGGCTGAGATCGCCTCCGCCCTCACCACCTACGGGTACGACGTGACCGAGGTGAGATCGGGCGCTGAGGCGCTGCGTGCATTGCGCGATCGGGAGGGCCAGTTCGAGCTCGTGCTTCTGGACCTCGTGCTGGGGTCCTCTTCCGGCTGGGAGCTCCTTCAGGAGATGAACCGCTCCGGCCTGCGAGACTCGACCAAGGTGCTGGTGCTCTCCGACCTGAGCGACGAGGAGGACATCGTTCGGGGGTGGGAGATGGGCGTGGACGGGTACCAGACCAAGCCCTTCGACCCGGAGATGCTGGTGGTGAAGGTGCAGGAGGTGCTTCTCTCCCCCAGGGAGGAGCTCCGGGAGCGCCGAATGGCCGAACTCCTGAGAGCGGAGCTCCTCGACCTGGTGGAACCCTTCTCCGACGAGGAAGCCGAGCCCGCCACCTCCGAAGAGGCGTAGCGCGGGCCGGCGTTCGGCTACTTGTTGCCCAGGATCCGCATCACGGTCGTTCCGCAGTCCGGGCACTTGCCCTTGGCGGCCTTCCGACCGTTCTTGAGCGTGACCACCTCGCCCTCGAACTGGACCTTCTTCCGGTCCTTGACGCAGTAGGCCTCGTACTGGGCCATCCGTACCTCCTTCCGGGCTCGCGGCCCTGACCGTTCACAGAGCCGCACAGCGGCCCTAGGCACAATCGTGGGGGGTTCCGGAGGCGTTGGCAAGCATCCTCGCGGAACAGTCTCGACTTAAACGGCATTTGCCAAAAAGGTGAAGAAACGTGCTCTATACGCGCGCACGCGCTGGCGCTACTCTGCGTGCACCTTGCGCGGAGGGACCGAATGACCTGCCCATCGTGCGGGACCGAGAACCGGCCGGGCCGGAAGTTCTGCTCGCAGTGTGGTCACGCGTTGGCCCGAACGTGTGCTGCGTGCGGGGCGCCGAACGACGCCGAAGACCGGTTCTGCGGCGAATGCGGCTCCGCCCTGGGTGTCGAGGCGGCAGGCGCTCGCCCCGTCGCTACAGCGCCAGAAGCCCCGGCGGCTGAGCGGCGCCTCGTATCCGTTCTCTTCGCCGACCTCGTCGGCTTCACCGGGCTCTCTGAGTCCAGAGACGCCGAGGAGGTCCGAGAGATCCTGTCCGCCTACTTCGATCGTATGCGTGCGGTCGTCGAGCGTCACGGCGGCGTCGTGGAGAAGTTCATCGGGGACGCAGTGATGGCCGTATGGGGAACCCCCACCGCTCACGAGGATGACGCCGAACGGGCCGCGCGCTCCGGCCTGGCCATGGTCGACGCGGTCTCCGGGATGAACGAAGAGCTGGGGCTCTCGCCGGGAACCCTCATGGTTCGGGTGGCCGTCATGACCGGCGAAGCTGCGGTGACTGTGGGTGCGGAGGGTCAGGGCATGGTCGCCGGCGACTTGGTCAATACGGCCTCTCGCGTCCAATCGGCGGCCCAGCCCGGCACAGTGTTTGTGGGAGAGGCCACAAGGCGCGCGACCGAGGCTGCTATCGCTTACGAGCCCGTCGCGGCCCAGGTCGTCAAGGGGAAATCGCTTCCGGTGCCCGTCTCGCGCGCCCTTCGAGTTGTGGCCGGCAGACGCGGCTTCGGGAAGTCCGCCGGACTCGAGGCGCCTTTTGTAGGGCGTCCCGAGGAGATACGGCTGGTCCGGGAGCTCTTCCATTCCACGCAGCGGGAGGGAAAGGCCCGCCTGGTTTCCGTGGTTGGCATCGCAGGCATCGGCAAGTCCAGGCTCTCCTGGGAGCTCGAGAAGTACATCGACGGCCTCGTCGAGACGGCCTGGTGGCATCGGGGCCGCTGTCTCGCCTACGGCGAGGGGGTGACGTACTGGGCGCTGGGCGAGATGGTCCGCATGCGCGCCGGGATCGTCGAGGAACAGGACCCGGACTCGGCTCGGTCCAAGCTCAGGGACGCCATCAAGACCTACGTTTCCGATCCGGCTGAGCAGAAGTGGATCGAGCCGAGGCTGGCTCATCTCCTGGGGCTGGAGGAACGCACCGCTGCTGACCGCGAAGACCTCTTCTCCGGGTGGCGCCTCCTCTTTGAACGGATGGCCGAGATCCACCCCGTCGTCTTGGTGTTCGAGGACCTCCAGTGGGCCGATGGGGCCCTCCTCGACTTCATCGAGCATCTGCTGGACTGGTCTCGAACCTTTCCTCTCTTCGTCCTTACGCTTGCCCGGCCGGAGCTGTTGGACCGCCGGCCCACCTGGGGAGCGGGGAAGCGGAGCTTCACGTCGATCACTCTCGAGCCCTTGTCTACGGCGGCCATGGATGAGCTCCTTCGAGGCCTCGTCCCCGGCCTCCCGGAGGATCTCATCGGCCGGATCCGTGACCGGGCCGAGGGGGTTCCCCTGTATGCCGTGGAGACGGTCCGGATGCTCCTCGACCGGGGGATCGTGGCCAAGGAAGGAGACCGGTACCGGCTTGGGGGAGAGATCGGCGCGCTCGCCGTCCCTGAGACTTTGCACGCGCTGATCGCCGCGAGGCTCGACGGTCTCCCCGCCGCGGAGCGCCAGGTCGTCGTGGATGCCTCGGTGCTCGGAAAGAGTTTCACCCGAGAAGCCGTATCGGCGATCACAGGAATCCCCGCCCCCGACCTCGACCCCTACCTCGCGTCGCTCCTGCGCAGGGAGTTCCTGACCCTTCAGTCCGACCCTCGATCGCCGGAGCGGGGCCAGTACGGGTTCCTCCAAAGCCTGGTCAGGGAGGTCGCCTATCAGACGCTCTCCGCCAAGGACCGGAAGGCCCGCCACATGGCGGCGGCTCGACATCTCGAAGAACGGGCGGAAGAGGAGGAGGACATCGTCGAGGTGGTGGCGTCCCATTATCTGGAGGCCTACCGGGCCGCTCCCCAGGCGCCCGATGCCGCGGAGATAAAGGCTCGGGCCCGTCAGGCATTGATACGCGCGGCCGAGCGGGCCGCGTCCCTGGCGGCCAGCATCGAGACCCACAGGTACTTCGAGCAGGCCATGGAGCTGGCGGACGATCCGCTCGAGCGAGCGGAGCTCGCTGAGCGGGCGGGTTCGGCCGCCCGGGCCGCCGCGGAGACGGAGACAGCGGTGGCCCACTTCGAGGAGGCCATCCGGCTCTTCGAGTCGGAAGGTCGTACGCACCCCGCTGCTCGTGTCTCGGCGCGTTTGGCCGAGATCATGTGGGCCGAGGGACATATCGAGCAGGGTCTCGAGCGGATGGAGACGTCTTTCGCCGTCCTGGCAGGGGAGAAGCCGGACGAGGACCTTGCCACCCTTGCCGCCCAGCTTGCGAGGCTGCATGCGTTCGCGGGGAATATCGAACGAGCGGCGGAGCGCGTCGAGCTGGCGCTGGAGATCAGCGAAGCCCAGGGGCTTACAGAGGTGCTGTCGCAAGCGCTCAACACGAAGCACCTTGTTCTGTGGTACCAGCACCGTCGTCAGGAGGCCCTGGCCCTCTTGAGGCATGCTCTCCAGGTTGCCCTGGAAGCGGACCTCTCCGCCGCTGCACTCCGCGCCTACGGGAACCTGGCGATCCGCGAGATGTTCCTGGACCGGCTGGCCCCTGCCCTCGAGCACGCCCGACAGGGACTTGGCGTGGCGCGGCGGCGAGGCGACCGGTTCTGGGAGTGGTTCTTGCTCGGCGACGCGGAGGCCCAGTGCCTTTGGGAGATGGGAGCTTGGGACGAGGCCCTCGAACGGCTCGCCCAGATTCCCAGTCCGGACGAAGTGCCGGCGGCCCGGTTCGCCGTTGGCCGGTCCCTGTACGCCCACGTTCATCTCCTGGTCAACCGAGGGTCGGTAGAGCGCGCCGCTGCCCTGTTGGAGGTCCTCCGGGACATGGAGCAGTCCGCCGAGGGCGTGGAGCGGGGGGTCTATGCACGAGCCAAGGCGCTCCTCCTGGCCAGTCAAGGCCGGCACAGCGAAGCCCTGGAAGCGGGGAGGACGGCGATGTTCTCCTTGGATGCTCCTGTGCAACACGGCTTCGCGGTCGCCACGAACGCGGCTCTGGAATCGGGGCAGCTGGAAGAGGCAGAGGCCCTGGTAGCCACGGGGGAGGGACTCCCGCCCGGACAGATGACTCGGTCCCTCCGCGCCCAGCTCTTCCTTATGCGCGCCCGGGTGGCCGCCGCGCGAAGTAAGCACGACGACGTAAGCCCCGCCTTCAACCAAGCCGAGGGCCTCTTCCGCGAGATTGGGAGCCCGTTCTGGCTGGCGGTCACACTCCTCGAGCACGGCGAGTGGCTGCTCGAGCGGGGGGAGGCCGAGCCGGCCCTCCCCCTCCTGGAGGAGGCTCGGGAGATCTTCAACCGCCTGGGGGCCCGTCCCTGGCTGGACCGCCTGTCCAGGTCCGCGGCGGTCTCCATTCCCGCCCCCGAGGTGCCGGCATAGGGGAAGCCGGCCCGGGCCTTGCGCCACCCCCGGCCTCTCGCTATACAATCGGTTAGCACTCTCCGGTCGAGAGTGCTAGCAGGCTGAGCGACCGTCTGAGAAACGGGAGGGACGAGGTATGGGAGCGAAGATCATCGAGTTCGAGGAGGAGGCCCGGCGAGCCCTGGAGCGGGGGATGGACCAGCTGGCCAACGCGGTCCGCATCACGCTGGGTCCCAAAGGCCGCAACGTCGTCCTGGAGAAGAAGTGGGGCGCTCCCACGATCACCAACGACGGTGTCTCCATCGCCAAGGAGATCGAGCTGGAGGATCCCTTGGAGAAGATCGGCGCCGAGCTCGTCAAGGAGGTCGCCAAGAAGACCGATGACGTGGCCGGCGACGGCACCACCACCGCGACCGTGCTGGCCCAGGCCATGGTGAAGGAGGGCCTCCGCAACGTGGCCGCCGGGGCGAACCCGATGGCCCTCAAGCGGGGCATCGAGGCCGGCGTCGAGGCGGCCGTGGAGGCCATCAAGACCCAGGCCAAAGATATCGAGGACAAGGACGAGATCGCTCACGTCGCGGCGATCTCGGCGGGCGACCCCGAGATCGGCGAGCAGATCGCCGAGGCCATGGACAAGGTGGGCAAGGACGGGGTCATCACCGTGGAGGAGTCGCAGACCTTCGGCATGGAGCTTGAGCTGGTCGAGGGGATGCGGTTCGACAAGGGATACATCTCCGCCTACTTCATCACCGACCCCGAGCGAATGGAGGCCGTCCTGGAGGAGCCGTACATCCTGCTGGCGAACCAGAAGATCTCGGCGGTGAAGGACCTCCTTCCCGTTCTGGAGAAGGTCATGCAGACGGGCAAGCCATTGGCGGTCATCTCCGAGGACGTCGAGGGTGAGGCTCTCTCCACCTTGGTGGTCAACAAGATCCGCGGGACCTTCAAGTCGGTGGCGGTGAAGGCCCCCGGCTTCGGCGACCGGCGGAAGGCGATGCTTCAGGACATCGCCATCCTCACCGGGGGACAGGTTATCTCGGAGGAGGTCGGCCTGAAGCTCGAGAGCACCCAGCTCGACATGCTTGGCAAGGCCCGGAAGATCGTGGTGACCAAGGACGACACAACGATCGTCGAGGGGGCAGGCTCCACCGAGGAGATCAAGGGCCGGGTGAACCAGATCAAGGCCGAGATCGAGAAGACGGACTCCGATTACGACCGTGAGAAGCTCCAGGAGCGGCTGGCGAAGCTGGCCGGGGGCGTTGCCGTGATCAAAGTCGGCGCGGCCACCGAGGTCGAGCTGAAGGAGAAGAAGCATCGTATCGAGGACGCCGTCTCGACCACGAAGGCCGCAGTCGAGGAGGGCATCGTGCCCGGCGGCGGGGTGACCCTGCTGACCGCGCAGGCGGCGCTGGACAAGCTCGACCTACAGGGTGACCAGGCCACGGGAGCGCGCATCGTGCGCAAGGCGCTCGAGGACCCCCTGAAGCAGATCGCGGTGAACGCCGGCCTCGAGGGTGGCGTGGTGGTCGAGAAGGTCCGGACCCTCGACCCGGGCTGGGGCCTCGACGCGTCGAACGGCGACTACGTCGACATGCTCAAGTCGGGCATCGTCGACGCGACCAAGGTGACGCGGTCCGCGCTCCAGAACGCCGCCTCCATCGCGGCGCTGTTCCTCACCACCGAAGCGGTGGTGGCGGAGAAGCCCGAGAAGGAGAAGGCTCCCCCCATGCCCGGCGGTGGCATGGACGAGTTCTAGCGACCGTAGCGACGACGCACCGGAGGGCCGGGGTGCACCCCGGCCCTCCGTGTTTTAGTGGCCCCTCCCAGCGTCGCCCGGTTTCGGAAGGAACCTGGGCTCCTCCGGCGAACCTCTTGGCCAGGACGAGGTGCTTCGGTCTGGGGACGGTTCCCCGCGTCCTGGGGGCAGAGCGCGGGGACCGCCCCCGAACCACGATCGGTACCCGAGTCCGTAGGGGTCTTCCGGAGGCAACGGAGTTGGAACGGCGCCCGATGCCCTCGCCCGGTGAGGGATCGAGGTCCGTTGCCCGCGAAGAACGTTCCGCCAGGCACCCGGGCCGGGTGGAAAGCCCGGCCCTTCTCGAGCCTGCTCGTTCGGTCCGTCCTCGTCGCCACGCCGGTAGCCGCCGGGATGGCCGGCGCCATGATCGTCAGCCGGCTGCTTCCGAAGCCTTCCGGCTTGATACCCGGCATCGCCTGGTGGCTCGCCCTCGTGGCGGGAGCGCTCGGCCCCGTTCTGGTCGTTGAGCGGGCGGCCCGGCGATGGCTGCCGCTCGCGGCTCTCCTCCAGCTCTCGCTCCTCTTTCCCGATCGAACGCCGTCCCGTCTGATGGTCGCGCGCCAGGCTGCCAGGACCCGGGACCTCCAGAAGCGGCTCGAAGAAGCGCGGAAGCTCGGAATCGACGACGAGCCGACCCGAGTGGCGGAGACGATCCTGGCGCTCATCGGGTCCCTCAGCTCGCACGACCGGAAGACCCGGGGGCATTCCGAGCGTGTCCGAGCGCTCGCCGATCTGCTGGCCGAGAGGGCCGGGGTCCCAAGGGCGGAGCGAGACCGCTTCCGGTGGGGCGCGCTCCTCCATGACATCGGGAAGATCTCGGTGCCAGCCGAGATCCTCAACAAGGTCGGGCGACCCGACCAACGTGAATGGTCCATCCTCCGGCGGCATCCAGTGGAGGGCGCGCGGATGGCGGGGTCGCTGCAGGCCTGGTTGGGCCCGTGGGCCGGTGCCATCGAGCATCACCACGAGAGATTCGATGGGATGGGCTATCCGTACGGGCTGGCGGGCAAGGAGATCTCCCTCGGTGGAAGGATCCTGGCGGTCGCCGACGCCTTCGAGGTCATGACGGCCGCCCGCTCCTATAAGAAGCCGATGACCGCTCGAGCCGCTCGCCGGGAGTTGGCTCGGAGCGCGGGCACGCAGTTCGATCCCGATCTGGTACGCGCATTCCTGGACGTTTGGCTCGGCCGCCTGATCTGGGCCGTCGGGCTCGCCGCGCTCGTAGCGCAGCTTCCCGTCCTGGGGCGGCTGTGGCTGAGTGGAGGGGCGGATCGGTTCGGCCGGGCCGCCGCGCATACGACGGCGGCGATCGCCCTCGTCGCTGCGGTCGCGGTACCCGGCGCGATCGCTCGCCCATCAGTGGATGAGGGAAGCCGTATCGAGGCCCTGAGCCATGACGGTCTCTCCGGAGCATTCCCGGCGCGCGGCGGGCGTCCGGATCCCGAGGGGCGCCGAGAGGCGTCTCGATCCGTTCCGCCGAAGCGCCGAGAGGGTCCGAGGAAGGCCGCGTCCGGGCCCGTCCCGCCCGGCCAGCCCCCTGGTGGCCCGAAGGGTGAAGACGGTCCCGGCGAGGACCAACCGCGGGAGGAGAAGCCGGAACCGACCATCTTCTCGGCCACGGGCCGGATCAAAGCGGGGAACCCGCTCTCCCCCACCCGTGGAGGGGTCACGCTCAACGAGTTCCTCCTCTCGTGCGCCACCCCGGCTTCTCAGGGGACCGACGGATGGGTTTTCGAGCTCCCATCTACGTTTCCGGAGCGAGGGGCTTCAGTGGTCGCCCGGGGGGACAGCGGGATCGGGACCTACGATCTCGACATACGATTCTTTTCACCCACCTGCGACTTCCTCGGGGCCGTGCGGACCGAACGGTCCGACGAGGCCGGCGTGGTTCCCGAGGGCACGCGCTTCGTCGTGGTGAGCGAGACGCGAGGGCTCGATACCGGGGTTCACCTCACGGTGACGGCCGGCTGAGAGCTCCGCCACGATCCGGGCGGCCGTACAATCCGGGCGTGCCCACGGCGAGACTCCACCTCACGTTCCCGGAGCAGCTCGTGGAGGAGCCGGTCATCTACACGCTGGGCAAGCGCTTCAACCTCGTCACCAACCTTCGGAGAGCCAACATCAACGACCGGCTGGCCTGGGTCATCATCGAGGTGGAGGGGACCACCGTAGCCATCGCGGACGCGGTCGCCTGGCTGGCCGAGCAGGGGATCCAGGTCGACCGACTGTAGTCGCTGGCCGGGGGTGCATGTCGGCGGAACGGGGTACCCTTCGATGGATGGCCAGGAAGAAGATCCTCCTCATCGACCATCGGCCCGAGCACATGCGCCAGCCGGTCCTCCGCCTCCAGCTGGAGGGTTACGTGGTGGACGAGGCCTCAGACGGGAAGGCCGGGTTGGAGAAGCTCGAGGGAGGACGCTACGACCTCCTCCTGCTCGACGCGGAGCTCCCCGGGGCCGACGATGGATGGGAAACCCTGCGGCGGATCCGTTCCCATGACGAGCTCAAAGACTTGAAGGTCATCGTGTTCATGGCGGCCAAGGGGGAGACGGGAAAGTTGGCTCTCCTCCCGGTGGACGCGGAATTGCGCCGGCCGTTCCCTATCGGGGAGCTGCTGGCGAAGGTCAGGCAGGTGCTGGGGGAGAAGTAGCCGGACCCGCGCGAACGGCTATCGGATCACGCGCCGCGACCAGACGAAGGAATCTCGGTACCAGCCCTCGGACGCCCAGCTGATGGCCACGCCGTCCGGGCTATTCGAGGAGTCGATGATCCATCCGTTACCGAGGTACAGCCCGGCGTGGCTGACCCCGGCCCAGCCGTTCCCGCCGGAGGGATCGAAGAACATCACGTCCATGGGCCGGGTCTCGCGCCACCTGAGGCGATTCCCCGTCGCCCTCGCCATGTCGCTGGAGGATCGCTGCGGAAGCGACCAGCCCTGGTAAGGGCGGAGCTCGGTGTTGTCCCACCCGTCCCCCGGGGCCCTGAGCACCCACCACACGAACCCGGAGCAGTCGAACCCGCCCCTGGCCTGGGCGCCGCAGCAATACCCGTCGGGGGTCTTCCGGCCCCACTCACCCCCGTAGACGTACGGCCACCCCACGTGGGCCAGCGCGAACTCGGTAGCCGCCCGGCGGGCCTGGCCCATCGCCGGGAGGACGACGTCGCGGTAGCGCGACATCGCCGAGAGTCGCCACGACTCCGCCACGAGGACCCTGTGAGCCCTTCGGAGGGCCCACGCGGCGTCCGCGCGGCGGACCCTCGACCCGGGAAGGAGCTCCCGGCCCTCGCTCCCACCGGGGTGGTTGTGATGGAGCCTCAGCGCCTGGGCCAGGGTGAGCACGGAGAACCCCGACGGACGGGCGAACCGGTAGCCGTCCTCGGTGCGGATGCCCGCGAGACCGGCGATCTCCTCCGCCAGACCCAGCGCGTTCACCAGGGCCCGGTCGAGGTCGGTCTTCGTGACCGCGCCGCCCGGACGGAAAGCGCCGTCGGACGCGCTCATCCAACCCAGCTTCACGGCCACGTTGGCGAACCGGAAGAAGGAGTCGTCGGCGGAGAGGTCGGTGAACGTGATGCCGGGGTCGGTCGGTTCTGAGGGAGCGAACGCGCGGACGGCCGCCCTCGCCAGATGACGCCGCCGGAGACGCGCCTCGGGCCGGAACTCCGAAGGCCCGAAGTCCCGCATCCAACTCCGCTGCTCGGCCACGTACGAGATGGCAGATGAAGCCCAATAGCCCGCGGGGACGTCCGAGAAGGCAGCCGCCGCGGGCATGGCGGGAAGGAGGGTTGAGGCCAGGGCGGCGACCGCCAAGACGGCCCCCCGGACGACGGTACGATTCCTGGAGCGCATCTGTTCGGGTATCGGCCCTGTCCCGGGGGGGCCTTGAGCAGGGCGACCTGGGAGCGAGGACCGGGGACGAGCTGTCCGGTCAGCCGGTGCCGACGCCGGCCAGGGCCTCCCGGAGCAGCCGGGCCGACGCCTCCGGGGACACCGTGTTGATGTACATGCCGGACCCGAGCTCGAAACCGGCCGCCGTGGCCAGTCGGGGAAGGATCCGCACGTGCCAGAGGAAGAACGGCTTCCATTCCTCGTGCGATGGGGCCGACAGGACCACGACGTTGAAGTCCGGATCGCCCGCGACGCGGCGGAGCGCACCCAGCATCCCCCGCAAGAGCTCCGCCAGGGCGGACACCAGGTCGTCCTGGAGGTGGCCGAAGGATGTCTGGTGCCGAAGCGGCATGATCCAGGTCTCGAACGGCACGCGGGCGGCGAAGGGGGCCACCGCCGCGAAGCCGTCCACCTTCGAGATGAGTCGCTCCTGGCGGCGAAGTTCGGCCTCCAGGAGATCGTCGTACACGCAGTGACCGGTGTCGTCGAAATACCGGGTGGCCACGGCGTACCGGCGGAGGGAGTCCGGCGGGAAGACCGGCGTGGCCACGATCTGCGAGTGGGGGTGGACCAGTGAGGTCCCCGCCCGTTCCCCGAAGTTCTTGAACACGATGACGCCCTTGGTGGCCGGGTCCGCTTTGAGGGTCAAGTAGCGATCACGCCACAGTCCGATCACCCGGGCCACCCGTTCGAGGGGCATCTCGTCCATCCGCTCACCGTGGACGGGGGACTCCACGATGACTTCGTGCGAGCCAACTCCTCCCATCTCCCCGAACAGGCCCGCGGCGTCCTCGCGTTCGAGGCTCCCCCCGGGCTCCAGAGCCGGAAACAGGTTCGGCACGACGCGTTGGTCCCAGGCCCCATCCAGAGCGACCCGGGCGATCTCCGGCGGAGTCTGGTGCTCGTTGCCCGGGCAAAAGGGGCACCGATCGTCGCGCTGGGGAAGAGGGTCGCGAGGGAAGGGTGAATACGCCGCCGGGCGCTCGGCCCGGCGGGGTGCCAGGATGATCCACTCCTTGGTGGTCGGGTCTTGTCTTAGGGTCGCCATTCCGCTCGGGGAATACTCATGACACTACCGCAACACTCGCGAACACTTGAATCACGGAGCGCCCTCTCCACCCTCGTTGACTAGACGAACAGTTCCATCATGACTATCTCGAACCCCATTAGTGTAGGCCGTTCGGGCTAAAGGGTGATGGGCACGGTGCCGATGGTGAACCTGACAACGGAAGAGCGTGCGGTCCCGAAACGGCAAACCGTCGGAAACGGCGGGACGCAAAGCTCCGGGCCTCCCCGCCTCCGGGCGCAGGTGGCCGAGCTACCGAAGGGCCAGGGCCCTCGGGCCCTGGAGTTGGGACCCACCAACGACCAGGTCGGGAGGCTCTGCGATGCTCGCAGTCGCGATTCGACGCCGGTGGGCCGGGTGGATCGGCCTGCTCCTGGCGACATCCGTCGTGCTGACGCTCGTTCCCGCCGAGCCCGCATCGGCGTGGAGCACTCCGGAGCGCGGGCTGCTGTGGCGGCACAATCACGCTCGGGTCATCAGGGACATCAAGAAATACAGCCTGAGCGCCAGCCTGTCGCTGAAGGCCGAGCGGCACAGTCAGGAGATGGCCAGGAAGGGGTACATCTACCACAGCTCCTGCCTCAGCTGTAACTTCAGCAGCTACAGCTGGTCGGTGGGCGGCGAGAACGTCGGGGTGGGTTCCAGCATCAAGAGCCTGCACCGTGCGTTCATGGACAGTCCGCCGCACCGCCGCAACATCCTGTACCGCCCGTACAAGTACGTGGGGATCGGAGTCGTGAAGTCCGGCGGCAGGATGTGGGTGACCGTCCTATTCATGGGTTGACCGCCTGATCCTCCTCTCTCGGGTGGCGGCAACCAGAGCGGGAAGGGCGAAGGGCCCGGGCTGAACCCCGGGCCCTTCGTCATGGTGCCCCCCTGGACCCCTCGTTCCTTCTCCTCAGTCCACTGCCTTCGGCAGTGTCCTTCGGCCAGGGGGAATGCAGCATCCTGACTCTGCTCGGCTTTGCCTCGCGGGGCTGCTGCCCCCCTGGACCTCCTAGGTCCCGGGTTCGTCCTCCTTCCGGCCCAGGTAGCTCAGGACGATCCCCGCCAGCACCAGGGCCAGAGCCACCAGGCCCATGAGCGCCAGCTCCGCACCCGTGGCCGCCAGGACCTCTCCGGGCGGTGCCGGTGGCTGCGGAGGCCTCGGCCGCACTGGTGGCCTGGGCAGGACCTGCGGCGTGGTCACGGTGGAATCATCGAAGTCGCTCACCGTGGTCTCGGGATTCTGCACGTCGTGGCCCTCGGCCGTGACGACGTCGACGATCTCTCCGTTCGGCTCCGGCGCGTAGTCGTCGACGGTGAAGAAGCACGTGACGCTCTCTCCGGGCTCCAGCGTCATCCCCAAGACGTTCTCACCCTCTGCCGTCAGGCAGTCCGGGTTGATGGAGGTCTCCTCGTACTCGTCGAGGAGGCTGTCCAGCTGGATCGCCACGTTCCCAGTGTTGGTGATGACGACCCGGAAGGTCACCGGGTCCCCCTCGTGCAGAGCCTCCTCCTCGTCGTGGAAGGAACCATCGGCGTCGGCGTCGTTCGTCTTGCGGACGTCGATGTCCGGTCCGCACGGCACGTCCACGCTGACCAGGTCGCTCTGGTTGTTCTCCCGGTTGGAGTCGTTCTCCGCAGCGACGGAGGCCTGGTTCTGGAGCTCCCCGCAGAAGTCGGCCGGGACGTCGACCTCGATGGTGATCGTCACCGATGCACCCTGCTCGATGTCCCCGAGGATGCAGGAGAGCGTGTTCAGGCTCCCGACGACGCACGACCCCTGCGATGGGGTCGCCGTGACGTTCTCGAGGTTGTCGTCGAGGTCATCCGACAGCGTGACCCCCTCGACCGTCCCCGTGCCCTCGTTCGTGACCGTGATGACGTAGGTGAAGGAGCTCCCGGATGGCACCTCGTCGACCTCGTCTCCGTCGACCTCCGCCGACTTGGTCACGGACACATCCGGCTGGCACTCGGCCTCGAACGTGATCGTGTCGCTGTCGTTCTCGGGGTTCGAATCGCTCGGCGAGGTGATCTCGGCCGTGTTCTCGATGGGTCCGCAGAAGTCCTCTTCCACTGAAACCGTGATGGTGACGGTGACGGAGTCGCCCTGCTCGATGTCGCCGAGATTGCAGGTGACGGTCTCGCCGTCCTCCCCGGGCTCGATCGTGCAGTTCTGCGGGACGTCCTCGATCGCCAGTCCCGGCTGGATGACGTCGGTGAGGACCACGTCCTCGGCCGTCCCGGTGCCCACGTTGGTGACGGTGATGGAGAAGTCGAAGGTATCTCCGGGCCGTGGATTGCCCTCGATCACGGCGGACTTCTCCACCCCCACGTCCGGCTGGCACTCCACCTCGAGCGTGACGGTATTGCTCTCGTTGTTCTCGGGGTTGGAGTCGTTGGACGCACTCACCTCAGCCGTGTTCTCCAGCTCCCCGCAGAAGTCCTCGTCCACGGTCACCGTGATCGTCACCGAACGGGAATCGCCCTGCGGGATGTCACCGAGCGCGCAGGTCACGGTGTTTCCCTCGAGGGAGCAGTTCTCGGGCAGCAGGGCCTCTTCGACCGAGAGGCCATCCGGGAACGTATCCGTGATCTGGACGTCCTCGGCCGTTCCGGTGCCCACGTTGTTCACCGTGATCGTGTACGAGAACGTATCTCCAGAGGACGGATCGCTCTCGATGTTGGCGTTCTTCTCGATGTTGACGTCGGGCTGGCAGAGGACCCCGATGACGACCTCCTCGCTGTCGTTGTCGTCCTGGTCCTCCTGCGGCTCGTTTGAGGCCGACACGTGGGCCTGGTTCCTCAGCGTCCCGCAGAAGTCGGCCGGCACGCTCGCTTCGATCGTGATCGTGGCCTCGTCGCCCGGGCCGATGCTCCCGAGGGAACACGTGAGCGTGTTGCCCGCCCCGACCACGCATGCGCCCTCCGGGTCGATGGCCAGGATGACCAGGTCGTTGTGGAGATCGTCGGTGACGACCACGTCAGTGGCGGTGCCTTCGCCGTCGTTGCTCACCGTGATCGTGTAGGTCACGTGGTCGCCAGGAGCGACCTCGAGGTCCGAGGCGGACTTCCTGACGTGAACGTCTGGGGACAGCTCCTCGGTGACCGTAAAGCAGAGCGAGTTGCTCTTTTGTGTGGATTGGTTGTCCCCAGAGGGATCACCCGACAGCCGGGCTCGGTCGCAGAGAACGTCGCCGGACTCGAGGTTTTCCGGGACGGTGAGCTGATGGATGAAGACCCCGTCATTGGCGGTCGGCTTCTCCTCGACGCTCAACTGCGGCGCGTCCTGCCCGTTCACCTGGACGCAGTCCAGGACCTTGTCGAGCTCCTCGCCCTCCCAATCGCTCGTGGCCCAGGTGATGGTGAACACGATCACGTCACCGGCCTCGATCACCGAGCCGTCCGGCAGGGACTGGCCGTCTCGAGTGGCCGTCTTTGCCAGCGAGCCCTCGGGTCGTCCGCTGAACGCTCCGTTGCAGGAAATGGCGGGCGGCGGCGCCTGGGCCCGGGCGGCTTCCTGCCGGGAGCCGGTTCCTTCGCGGAGGTGAGTCTGTCTGGCACCACCCGAGGTCGCGGCGCCACTTGCGTCGGGGGCCGGGACTCCGGTCGTCTCACCGCCTCCGGATGTGACTCCTCCATCGTCTGCGGGCGGCTCCTCCGCCGGGGGTTCCTCGGCGGGCGGAGCCTCCGTGGCTGGGGGTTGCTCCACCGTAGGCGGCTCGTCCGCGGGTGGTTCCTCGGCCGGCGGTTCCTCCGTGGCTGGCGGTTCCTCTGCCGGGGCCTCTTCTGCCGGGGCGTCGGTGGCTGGCGCCTCTGCGCTCTCGGCGGCCGGTTCTCCCTTCTGATCCTTCGCCTTGGCCCCCGCGACGAACTGCGCCTGCATGGCCAGGAGCAACAGCGTCAGCGCGACCCCGACCAGGGTCTGCGCCCCCCTCCCAAGGGACCGCCCCTCCGAGCGGCGCCTCCCGCGCACGTGGTTCAATTCGTTCTCCTTTCGGTCCAGCGGGCGGCGGGTCCATGGTTCCGTGGCGCCTCGCCGCCCCTTGGTGGTCACTCACGTTCCGGGTTCATGTCCTCCTCTCGGACGCGCCGGAGCCCGCGTCCTCGATCCAGCTGCGGGCAACGTCTTCGAGACGGACTGCCCGGACCACCGGCCGCTCCTTTGGAACGACCGACGGGAGGGCATCGGTGGCGTCGGGATCGAGCCGTCCGTCCTTCGCTTCGCGGACCAGCGCCTCAAGGGCCCGGTCCGAGGTGAGTGCGGGGCGATGAGGCCGCGGATGCACCAGGGCGTCGTAGGTGTCGGCGACGGCCACGACGCGGCCCGCGAGGGAGAGATCGTCGCCCTTCTTGCCCATCGGGTACCCGCTTCCGTCCAGCCGTTCGTGGTGCTCGCGGATGGCCGCCGTCGCCGCGGCCGCCGAGCGCAGAGGTGACACCGCCAGAGCCGAGGCCGCGGGGTGGGCCCTGATGACCTCCCATTCCCCGACGTTGAGGGCCCCGGGCCGGCGGATCGCGTCGGGTGGAACCACCAGGTGCATCCCGACGTCGTGGAGCAGGCCGGCCGTCGCCGCCACCTCGACCTCGGCGCGAGACAGACGCAGCTTGACGGCGAGGCGGCGGGACAGGTCAGAGACCCGGGCGGAGTGACCGCCGAACCCCTCCACGTCCCGTTCGAGCTGGTCGAGGATGATCCGAAGGAGCAATTCGAAGGACTGCTCCAGGCGGTCCCGCAGCTGCCCCAGCACGCGGTTCCCGGGAGCCTCCCGCTCGATCGAGCGCAGGCCTCGATGGGCCGCATCGATGATCGTGAACAACGTCTGCCGGCCGCGGCCGGGGATCTCTCCCTGCGGGCGGTCCAGGGGCACCAGGGCCATCATGGCCAGCATCCAGAAGGTGAGATCCGCTTCCGAAGCGATCACCAGGTCCGCCCAACCCGGGATCTCCGAGGGAACCCGTGGCTCATCCGCCGCCACCAGCACGCGCAGGGCGGGATGGGCCGATCGCGCCACCACGGCGACCTGCTCGGTCTCGGGAACGTCGGGGAGGATGACCACGTCAGGCGGGAACTCCTCGATCAGCCGTAGGGTCTCGCCGGCCTCCCCCCGGGGGAGGAACCAGATGCCGTAGCCCAGCTCTCTCAGGCCGTCCACCACGCCTTGTGGGACGACCGCCTCAGCGACTGCGATCTTGGGCAATCCGCGCCTCCGGAAGCGACTGGGTTGCAGGAGGAGACTAGGGAAAACGACCTCTTCACTGCATCAGACGGTCGCCCCATGGCGAAGTAGGCACTTATGCGCACCCTGCCTCTGCAGGGGCGCCGAGGTCGGGGGAGAGGAGCGGCCGGTCTACGAATCCGCCAGACCGATCCGGACGGCCTCCCGAGCCGCGTCCACGCGGTTCGACACCCGAAGCTTCCGGTAGATGCTGGCCACGTGAGAGGCCACGGTCCGGCTGCTGATCCCGAGCCTCGACCCGATCTGCTGGTTCGTCTGGCCGGCCGCCAGGGCCGCGAGCACCTGGCGCTCCCGGGGGGTGAGGTCGGAGAGGAGCCGGGCGGATCGCTCGGCCTCCTTGGCGAAGGTCACGAACCGCTGGAGGATGCGGCCGGTCGCCAAGCCCTCCACGACCGTCTCGCCCGCCGCCGCCCGACGCACCGCGTCCACGATATCCGGGAGGTTGGTCTCCTTGGTCACGTAGCCGTTCGCTCCGGCGTTCATCGCCTCGAGGACCTGGTTCTCGTCCCGCTCGACCGTGAGCACGACCGACTTGATGCCGGGCCACCGCTGCTGGATCGTGCGGATGAGGTCGATCCCCGATCCCGGGGGAACGTGGAGGTCCACCAGGACCACGTCGGGGTGGCCCCGCTGGATGCCGTCGAGGGCCTCATCCACCGAAGAGGCGCCGCCGGCGAACTCGACATCGGCGGTCTGGTCGCAGATCAGCCGAATGCCGTCGCGGACGACCGCGTGGTCGTCCACGACGAACAGCCGAAGGGCCTCCTCCGCCATCCTCACCCCGAAAGAGGAGCCGCGGCCGCCGGGTCGATTCCCGGCGAGCGACTACGATAGATGCGTTAATTCAACCATGCCTTCCCGGAGTTCCCAGCAGGCCGGGCGTTCTTCCACGGGCGAGCGAGAGCGCCTGCTCGAGGAGGTGGAGCGGGAGTTCTGGAGCCACGTCGTCCACGAGCTCAAGACGCCCCTGGCGCTGCTGCACGGTTACGCCAGCACCCTGCTCGAGCGGGACCTGCCCGAGGAGCAGCGTCGCTGGTTCCTCCAGGTCATCGCGGACCAGAGCGCTCGCCTGTCGGAGGGGATGGACCGTCTCCGAGAGGTCCGGAGGCTCGAGCGTGCCGAGGCTGATGGCGTCGCCGACGCGGCGGCCGCATTGCGGCGGGCCGTCCGACGCGTGGACGACGCCTCCCCCGGGCTCCGGATCACCGTCGCTGGTGACGGAAAGCCCGTTCCCGTCAGGGGATCCGATGGATGGCTGGTCCGGGCGTTCGAAGAGCTCCTGGCGTTTACTGCTCCCGCCGATCCGGTGAAGGGCGTCCGCGTCCTGTTGCGACGGGGGACAGCGGTGAGTATCAGCTTCGCGACCGAGGGCAAGGTCCGGCTGTCGGGGCTGGAGCTGTACCTGGCCCGACGAGTGGCGGAGCGATTCGGCGGCTCGCTCACCGCCCGCCCGGGGAAGATCACCGTGCGGCTGGTAGCTGCGGGTGGTGAGTGAGGGCCCGAGGATGAGCGCACCCGTGATCGATGTCGATGAAGTCGACTTCGAGGAGAAGGTGCTCCGGGCATCCCAGGAAGTCCCGGTGGTCGTGGACTTCTGGGCCGGCTGGTGTCAGCCGTGCCTGATCCTCAGCCCCATGCTCGAACGCCTGGCCGAGGAGCACGATGGCGCCTTCGTCCTGGCTAAGGTGGACGTAGACGCGAACCCCAACCTGAGCACGCTGTTCGGTATCCAGAGCATTCCCGCGGTGAAGGCCTTTCGAGAGGGCCAGGTCGTTGCGGAGTTCGTCGGAGTGCAGCCCGAGGACGTCCTGCGCCGGTTCGTCGAAGAGATCCTTCCCTCTCCGGCGGACGAGCTCGCGTCTCAGGCGGAAGCGGCCCGGGAGTCGGGCGATCTTGTGGAGGCCGAGGCCCTGTTCCGCGAGGCCCTCTCGAAGGAACCGTCTCACCAGGCGGCGAAGCTGGGCCTCGCTGCCCTGCTCGCGATGCGGGGAGAGGATGAGGAGGCGCGGGGGCTGCTGGCCCAACTTCCGGCCACTGAGGGTGTTCGGCAATTGGACGCGGCACTGGAGCTTCGATCGGCCGCCGGCGGTGAGGAGGATCGTGAGGCCCTCCGGATCAGGGCCGAGGCGGGGGACCGAGAGGCCGATCTCACCCTCGCCATGGCGGATGCCGCGGCCGGTGAGCATCGGGCGGCGCTGGAGCGGAGCCTGCGGCTGGTGGAGTCGGGTGGAGACCAGCGCGACCGGGCACGGGACCTCATGGTACGGATCTTCGAAGCGCTGGGCGAGGAACACCCCCTCACGCGTGAGTTTCGCCCTCGGCTGGCCAGCGCGCTGTTCTGACGGCCCATGCGGACGACGGAGTTCACGATAGATACGAGCGACCGGTTCGTAACCGACGTCACCGACCGCGTCGAGGCCTTCGCGGGGGACGCCGGGGGTGACGGTGTCCTGCATGTGTTCGTGCCTCATGCCACGGCGGGGGTGGCTCTGATGGAGACCGGATCAGGGTCCGAGGGCGATCTCGAGGAGGTCGTCCAGCGGTTGCTCCCGCGGGACGACCGTTACGAGCACCGGCACGGGCCGACGGGACATGGAGGCGACCACCTGCTTCCGGTGTTCGTGTCCCCATCCCTGGTCCTTCCGGTGCGGGCCGGTCGCCTGGCCCTCGGTACTTGGCAACGCGTTGTCCTGGTCGATCCCAACCGGCAGAACAACGAGCGCCGGGTGATGCTCTCATTCCTGGAGGGGACGGGCGGAAGCTAGGTCCCCGCTTCCTTCGAGACGGCATCGACGAGCCGTGCCCGAACGCGGCCAGGTGCCTCACTCTCTGTATCGCGGGAAGGCCATGCCGGGGGGTACACTTCGTCCGGCGTGGCCCTTTTGGATCCTGCTTGGCTAGCCTGGAGGAGAAGGGGATGGAGCAACCGGAGACCGCAGGGGCGCCGTTGACGCAAGCTCCCGAAACCGAGATCTCTCTACTGCGCGAGCTGGTTTCGCACCTTCGGGAGACGCGGGCCGACCTTCGCGAGGAGTGGGTCAGGCGTATCACCGACGCCCAGCTCCTAAGGGCGATGACGGCCGAGGAGATCTTCTCCGAGGTAACCGCGGTCTACGACAACTACGTGGACACGCTGGAAACTGGAAGCGTCGAGAGGCTTCAAGCGTATGCGCGCGACCTCTCCGAGCGCATCATCCCCCGGGGCGTCGAGACTCACGAGGTCCTGGGAATCGTCCTCCTCCTGCGCGACGTGCTGGCGCGCTCACTCTTCGAGAAGTACCAGGAGGATCACGACCTGCTCAACCGGATCCTGGACGCGTACGAGCCGGCAGCGAACCGTATCGCGGTGACGGTCGGTGTGAGCTTTGTGGAGGAGCGGGAGCGCGTCATCCGACAGCAGCAGGAAGCCATCCGCGAGCTCTCGACCCCCGTTCTCCAGGTGCGGGAGCGACTGCTGATCCTCCCGATCATCGGCGTCCTCGATTCGCTCCGAGCGCGCCAGCTCACGGAGCAACTCCTCACCGCCATCCGAACCAACCGAGCCAGGGTCGTCGTCGTCGACATCACCGGTGTGCCCGCCATCGACCTCACCGTGGCCAACCACCTCGTCCAGACGGTGAACGCATCTCGTCTCATGGGCGCCGACGTGATCATCACCGGCCTGTCTTCGGGGATCGCCCAAACCCTCGTCGACCTCGGTGTTGATCTCGGAATCATCCAGACCGTGGGTGACCTCCAGGGCGGCATCGAGGAGGCTGAGCGCCTCTTGGGACACGAGGCTGGTACAGCGGAATCGCCACGCGAGCACGAGCGGTAGGGCAGGTCCTCGCCGATGCCGGCTTCGATCCTGAAGCAAGGCGAGTATCTGATCGCCAGCATCCAGTCCGCCCTCACCGATGGCGAGGTCCTTCAGCTACAGGATGACATCGCAGAGCAGGTCGGGAGATTCCGCTCTCGAGGCGTGATCCTCGACGTCAGCGGGCTCGATGTCATCGATTCCTTCGTCTCGAGAGCTCTTCACGCCATGGCCATCACCGCCAAGCTCAGAGGAGCGAACGCCGTCATCGTGGGGATCCGGCCGGAGGTCGCCTTCGCGATCGTGCAGATGGGTCTCACCCTCGAAGGGGTGCGCACCGCGCTCGACCTGGAGGAAGGCCTGGCCTTCCTGAACCGGTGGGGCAAGGAGACCGGCGACAGTGGCAGATGAGGACCGCATCTCCATTGGGTCCGATTCGGATCTCGTCGTAGCCCGACAGAAGGGGCGCGAGCTCGCCGGGCAATTGGGCTTCTCGGGGACCGATGCCACGCTGATCGCTACCGCCATCTCCGAGCTGGCCCGCAACATCCTCGCCTACGCGGGCGCCGGCGAGATAGCCCTCAGCCACGTCTTCGAGAACGGCAGGGACGGCATTGTGGTCGTCGCTCGTGACGAAGGACCCGGAATCGTCGATATCGACGCGGCGACGAACGAAGGATTCAGTACCGGGCGAGGCTTGGGCATGGGTTTGCCCGGCACGAGACGCCTCATGGACGAGTTCCAGATCCATTCCGAGGCGGGTAAGGGGACGCAGGTCGTGGTCAAGAAGTGGAGGGGCCGCGCTCGTGGGTGATCCTCCGCTCCTGGAGTGGAACGTGGCGACGCGAACGATGCCCGGAGAAGCTGAGTCGGGAGATGTCGCCGTCGTGAGGTCGTTCCCGGACGGGGCTCTGGTTGCTGCCGTAGATGGCCTCGGCCATGGTCCCGAGGCGGCTCGAGCGGCCAGAGAGGCCGAGGAGATCCTGCGGGGCTCAGCCGGCGAACCCGCCGACCGCCTCATCGAGCGTTGCCACCAAGGCCTCAAACGCAGCCGCGGGGTGGTCATGACCGTCGCCTGTTTCGACGCGACGGAAGACACCGTGACCTGGCTCGGGGTTGGCAACGTAGAGGGAAGGCTCATTCGGCGCTCCGACGAGGGGGAGGTCCACCGCGAGTTCATGGTCCTCCACGCCGGCATCGTGGGTTATCGTTTGCCGCCCCTTCGTGTGGTCACGCTCCCAGTTCGTCGCGGTGACGTGCTGATCCTGGCGACCGACGGGATCCGGGGGGATTTCGCCGATCCGGTGGATCTCTCGCGCACGCCGAAGCAGATCGCGGAGCGCATCCTCGAGGAGGAGGACAAGGGGACCGACGACGCGCTGGTAATGGTGGTTCGCTATCTCGGGGGGGACGCCGCGAAGGCGAGCCTCAGCCGATTCCGGGATTCGTACTCGGCCGCTTTCGAACAGTACCTGGCGAACGGAGGGGAATTCGCTCTGCGGCTCGCGTACGAGCTGGGCCGGGAGGCCGTCAAAGAGCAATTGAGCGTACTCGAGCTGGCCACCATCCACCATTCGGTTCTGGGGGCGTCGCTGTCTTCTCGGACGGGAACTGGGCAGATCGAGGGAGTCACCGAGTCGGCGACGCAGTTTTTCCTGGAGAGCCTGTCGGCCTTCGAGATGGTGCAGCGAGGGTTCTGGGAGGCGAGTGAGGCGGCCCGTTTGGAGCGCGAGGTTGCACAGACGCTCCAGCGGCGATTGTTGCCTGAACGCTTGCCCGACATCCCGGGGGTGGGCGTGGCGGCCCGGTACCTGCCGGGAGGTATCGGCGTGAACGTGGGTGGGGATTGGTACGACGTGTTCCTTCTCCCGGACGGACGGATCGGTGTCGCCGTCGGGGATGTGCTTGGTCGCGGCGCCGACGCGGCTTCGGTCATGGGGCAGGTGCGGATGGCTTTCCGAGCGTATGCTCTCGGAGGGGAAGCACCGGAAACCGTGGTCGACCGGATGGACGCGCTCATCCAAGCGATGGGGCTCGGCCACTTCTCGACCATGATCTATCTGGTCCTCGACCCCAGCGCACGGCTCCTTCGCATGGTCAGAGCGGGCCATCCGCCTCCTCTCCTCCTGCCTCCTCGGGGAGAGTCGAGGTATCTGGAGGCCGGACTGGGCGTCCCTCTGGGTGTTGTGGCCGGGGCCAAGTACGAACCCGTCGTCGAAGGCGTGGAGCCCGGCTCTGTCCTCATCCTGTATACGGATGGGCTCGTGGAAACGCGGGACGGGATCGATGAGGGTCTGGTCCGTCTGCAGAAGGGTGTCGGGGCGGGTCGAGGCGACCTCGAAACCCTGTGCGATCGCATCCTGGAGCAGATGGTGGGATCGACCGCCCACGACGACGTGGCGCTGGTGGCGATCCGTCTCGGCGACGCCTCGGGCTGAGGTGAGCGAGGTGGGGCCTCAGTCTTGCTCCACGAACCCCGCCCGCCAGTCGGCCGGCTCGAATGGGGCAAGTCGGGTCAGCGGGGGTTAACGGCTGGCGTCTCGATTGTGCTCGAGTTGCCGCTTGTATTCGCAGGCCCGAGTGATCATTTCATCGATCATGTTGGGCGGGCACCCCTTCACGAGGAAGCAGTACGCGCCGGCAGCCTCGGCGTCCTGATGAAGTCCGGGATCGTCGTAGGCGGAGAGCACAACGACCTGCACAAGGGGCTGAGAGGCCCTGATCCTTCGAGACGCCTCGATTCCATCCATGATCGGCATGCGGATGTCCATCAGGACGACGTCCGGCTCCTGATCCCGGGCGATGGCAACCGCCTCGCCTCCATCGGCGGCACCCACGACCGAGAATCCCATCCGCTTGAGGAGTTCGCAGATTGCCTCCCGCAGATGCAAGTCGTCTTCCGCCACGAGGACCCTGCCCTTGACCCCTTCCATCTGTGCCATGGTCATGCGGTCACCACCACCCGCACGGAGGTTCCCTCCTCCGGTGCGGACGTGACCTGCCAGATCCCACCGGCCAGCTCGACACGCTCCCGCATCCCTACCAATCCGAAGCTGCCCCGGTGGACGAACTCGTCTTGCCGGAAGACATCGAACCCTGTCCCATTGTCACGGATCTCCAATGCGACCGAACCGTTTTCCCTGCGGAGGGCCATGTCCACCCGAGTCGCTTTGGCGTGCCTTAGGACGTTCGTGAGCGCCTCTTGAGCGACGCGATAGAGGATCGTCTCGGTCGTCGGTTCCAAGCGATCCTCGACGTTCGAGAGGAAGGAACAGCGCAGGCCGCCCGACTCCGTGATCGATCTCGCGAAATCCGAGAGAGCCAGCGAGAGTCCCCGCTCGTCGAGCACTGGGGGACGGAGGCGCGACATGAGCCGGCGCAAGCCGCCGATCTCCTCCCGTATCAGACTCTGTACCTCCGCCACGGGAGCGGCGGAGTCCTTTTTCTCGGAAAGATCCAGGAGCGCCGTCTCGAGCTTGAAGTCGAGGGTGGTCAGTCGCTGGATCGGGCCATCATGCAGCTCCCTGGCGATGGCTTTGCGCTCCTCCTCTGTTGCTTCGACGAGGGCGCTGAGAAGCTTGCCCCGCTGAGCTTGCTCCTTCTCTAGGAGCCGCTCCTGCTCGGCGAGTTGCTCGCGCTGTCGGCGCAACGTTCGAGAAACACGAACGTAGTTCCAAACCGCTCCGAGCATGAGAAGGAGCGCGGCCACCACAATGAGGAGAGGGGCGGAGTCGTCGCGTGCCAGAGCAGAACCGGGTGACGGGGTCCCCACGACCATCCACTCGTTGGCATTGCCCATCGTCCGCCGGAGTCGCGCGAATGCCGTTCGGGTGCCGTCCACCTGGGTCACTCCCCGGGACTGGTCCTTGCGAGCGAGCGAAGCGAACCCGTGGTCATCGGGCCGTCCCAGAGGAGACCCCACTTCTTGAGGGTGCCGACTGTGGAAAACGACGTAGCCGTGACGATCGATCACGCGGATGTCGACATCTTCATCAGTCGACGCGGAGGTTTGTCGGAAGCTCTCGACGGTCACCTCGAAGTGGGCGATCGCGCGGATCGCATGATTCGGGAGCGGGACGATGGTCGAGTTGGAGATCACCCACTCCCCGGTGTCGGGCGAGACGTACGGGGCTGCCTGGTACACCTCTCCAACCTTCAACGCGAAGGTGGGTTTGAAAAATGGGTTGCCCGACTCGTCCGGAGACAGATCCTCGAGCGCGGCTCGTTCCCCCCGCACCACCCTGGCGTTCTCGGGCCCGGTGTAATCGATGAAGCATGCCTCTCCGATGCTCGTCGGGTAGAGCGACTCCAGGTAGGCGAGGGCATCGTTGACTTCTCGGATCGCCCGTCCCTTCCGCTCGATCTTGGCGAGCCGGCTGCCAGGTTCCTCGTAGAAGCGAGCAAATGCGGGATTCCGAGCGGTGAGGAGGATGATCGAGCGCGCTCGCTCGAAGTAGTTCTCGAGGTCAGCAGCCTGTCGACGAACGGCAGTCGCGAGCTGCTGGTCGCGCTCGTCATGGCTCCGGTCGCGCTGCACGACGGCGAACGCGGAGCTTCCCACGAGGAGGAGGACGGCGAGGATCAGCACGGCGAAGGATCCCCGACCGGCCGTTCTGGACTCCCATTTGGTCACAGCGCCTGTATCGGGCATTCAGTCTGAAGAGTTGAGGCATTCGCCCGTTTCAGAGGCTCATCCTGCGCAGGACTGCCGCGGCCACGTGGAGGCCCGCCGGGGTGGAGCGTGGGTCAGTCGGCGGAGCAGGGGAGCAGGCCGGCCGCATCCTTCGCCGCCAGGACCCGGCGGACGGCGTCGTCCACCCGGGCGCCGAACGGGGGGTCCGCGGACGCTCGGGCCACGACCGCCTCCACCATCGCCACTGTCGGGCCCACGGTCTTCGACACGATCAGGTGGCCGCCGGCCGACAGGAAGTCGATCGCGCGCTCCGCCGGCGGGACGTTCGACACGGCCACCGCGGCACCCAGGTCGTCGGACGCGATCACGCCACCGAACCCCATCCTGGCTCGGAGCAGTCGCATCACTCTCGGCGAGAACACCGCCAGATGGTGGGGGTCGATGCGCGTGTACGTTGCCAGCGCCACCATGACCAGGGGCACCCCCGCGGCGACGGCCGCTCGGAACGGCTCGAGCGAGGGGTCATTGGGCGTGGTCACCGTGTCGACCACGCCCGCGACGTCGTCCGTGTTGCCGCGCACCCGCCCCAGTCCCGGGAAGTGCTTCGCCGTCGTGGCGACCCCCGCTGCCGTCATCGCCCGGATGAACACGGTGCCGTGACTCGAGACTATGGCGGGATCGGAGCCGAACTGCCTGTGAAGGCGGCCGATCGGCGCGTTCTCCTCTTCGGTTCCCGCCGGCACCACGTCCATCACGGGCGCGAAGTCCAAGTTGACGCCTGCCTCCGACAGCTCCGCTCCCCAGGTCGCCGCGTCGCGCCGCAGACTCGCTCGGTCGAACGTCCCTTGCGTCACCGCGGTCGGGATTGGCGAGAACCCGGGGCCGCGGAGCGCCTGAATCTCGCCGCCCTCCTGGTTCGCCGCCACGAAGAAGCGCACGCGGCCGGTGGCAGCGCGGGTGGCCTGAGCCTGTACGGCGGCGGCCACGCTCCGCACCGCTGGGACGCCGACCGTCGTGGTCTCCGTGAACCACACGGAGCCCACGTGCTGGGTGCGGATGGCTCCCACCTCGGCCGGCCCCAGCTCGTCGTTCGCCAGCCCCAGCGCGAACAGCTGGCCGACGCGCTGCGGCAGGGTCAGGCGATTGAATACCATGTCCGCGCATGAGGGCGGAGGGCTAGGGGTCGGACTCGGCGGGTGCATGGTTGGAGATGTCGTCGAAGGGATCGGGGGCGAACCGGGCGCGCCGCACGCCGCGGCCACGACACAGAGGAGAGCGACGCAGACGAACAGCCGAGATGTCCTCGGGCTCGCCCGACGGCAGGAGGGGTGCATGATGCACGAAGGTAGCGACTCCGAGGAGCATTCGCGACCATCGAGGAAACCTCGAGGGAACCATCACGCAGGAAGGATGCCGACATGACCGGCCGACGCGGGCACCGGCCAGCCCGAGTCACCTCGGCCGGCGCTTGAGTTGATGTGGGCTGGCCTGCGAGGGCCTCGGACCTCTCTCCGGCGACCTCGGCCGCAGGCTCCGACACCTCAACGCGCTCGGCCTCGACCCGGTGTCGCAGGTGTGGTCGGTGCACCCAACTGGACAGTACTCGAAGAAATGTGCGCAGGTAGATGGGCATGTGCTCCGTCTGAGCGCTCGTCACGCGAAGCTTCGGCGAGAGGGATACCGAAGGGGCGAGCGACGATGACGGTGCAATCGCATCTATGAACCTTTCGGCTGAGCTAGCGTCCCAGGGAAGAGGTGGAGATTCGGGGTGGATAAGAGGTGGAAATCCCCCTGACGTGGATGGACACCGCCATCCTCATCGGCAAGTGAGTTGGAGCCAGATGAGGAGGGACGATGGCTACCGCCAGGATGGACGTCAGCTCGTTCGTCGGCAAGCTGCTGGAAGAAGGCCTTGCACAACACGAACCCGAACCCGCTGGTAGAGGGGCC
>DASYUI010000003.1:0-61251 GCA_036001425.1 Actinomycetota bacterium | reverse complement strand
GCAGTGGCCTGTCGCCCGTCGGCCGTCTCCACCGTGGCCTTCAGGCTCGGGTCCCACGAGATGGTGTGGAGGGCGAGAACAGGGTTAGCCAGCGAGAAGTCCGGCAGGAACTCGTCCTCGATCATCTTGAGGACGAGGGCCGTGGTGCCTACTTTCAGGAACGTGGCCACCTCGCACATGTTCGCGTCGCCGATGATCACGTGCAGCCGGCGGTACTTCTCCGGGTCGGCGTGGGGCTCGTCGCGCGTGTTGATGATGGGCCGCTTGAGGGTGGTCTCCAGCCCCACCTCGGCCTCGAAGAAGTCGGTCCGCTGGCTGAGCTGGTAGGTGATCCCCTCGGCGTCGGCTCGCCCGCTCTCCGAACCGACCTTCCCGGCGCCGGTGAAGATCTGGCGGGTGACGAAGAACGGCGTGAGGTCCCGGACCAGGTGGGCGAATGGGGTCTTGCGGTCCACGAGGTAGTTCTCGTGGCACCCGTAGGAGTTCCCCTTGCCGTCGGTGTTGTTCTTGTACACGGCGATGCGTTCCCCCGGCGGCAGCATCTGCTGCACGAGGGCCAGCGACCGCTCCAGGGCCCGCTCCCCCGCCTTGTCGTGCACGACCACGTCGCGCGGCGTGGCGCATTCCGGCGTGGAGTATTCGGGGTGGGCATGGTCCACGTAATAGCGGGCGCCGTTGGGGAGGATCACGTTGGCCAGTCCCAGGTCCTCCTCCACGGGCTCGCGCTCCTGCACGGGCTCGAAGCCCCGGGCGTCGCGCAGGGGGCTCTCCTGCTCGTAGTCCCACCGGATCCGCCGGAGGCTCCCGGCGTAGGTGTTGATGAGCAGGGAGGAGGCCAGCACGGGGTTGAAGTCCTGCGTGCCGGGCCCCGAGATCCCGTACTCGGTCTCGATGCCCATCGCCTTGGGAATGGCCATGAGACTCCTAGGATACGGGTACCGGCCCGGTAGCGGCAGGAGGCTCTAGAGGTACTGGCCGGGGGCGATGCGCTCGACCTGGCGCCCCGCCTCGCCCTTGCGCTCCCCGAGCAGGGTCCGGACGTATACGATCCGCTCGCCCTTCTTGCCGGAGATCCTGGCCCAGTCGTCGGGGTTGGTGGTGTTCGGGAGGTCCTCGTTCTCCTTGAACTCCGCCCGGATGGCGGTCAGGAGATCCTCGAGCTTCAGTCCCTTCTGCCCCGTCTGGAGGAACCGCTTGATGGCCATCTTCTTCGCCCGGGCCACGATGTTCTCGATCATGGCCCCCGAGTTGAAGTCCTTGAAGTACAGGACTTCCTTCTCGCCGCTCTGGTAGGTGACCTCCAGGAAGCGGTTGTCCTCGCTGGCCGCGTACATCTGTTCACAGGTGCGGTCGATCATCCGCTTGACGGCCCGATGGATGTCCTCTCCGTCCTTGAGCTCGTCGGGGTGGATGGGGATCTCGGAGGTCAGGTACTTGTCCATGATGTCGCGGGCGGCGTCGCCGTCGGGCCGCTCGATCTTGATCTTCACGTCCAGCCGGCCGGGCCGCAAGATGGCCGGGTCGATGAGATCCTCACGGTTCGACGCCCCGATCACGATGACATTCTTCAGCGTCTCGACTCCGTCGATCTCGGACAGGAGCTGCGGGACGATGGTGTTCTCCACGTCGCTGGAGATCCCCGAGCCACGGGTCCGGAAGATGGAGTCCATCTCGTCGAAGAACACGATGACCGGGAAACCCTCCTGGGATCGCTCCTTGGCTCGCTGGAAGATCAGACGGATCTGCCGCTCGGTCTCACCCACGTACTTGTTGAGGAGCTCCGGGCCCTTCACGTTCAGGAAGTACGAGTGCGTGCCATCCCGGCCCGTCTTCTGGGAGACCTGCTCGGCGAGCGACTTGGCCACGGCCTTGGCGATGAGCGTCTTGCCGCATCCCGGCGGCCCGTACAGCAGGACGCCCTTGGGTGGGCGCAGCTGGTGCTCCTTGAACAGCTCCGCGTAGAGGAACGGGAGCTCCACGGCGTCGCGGATCTCCTCGATCTGGCGGCCCAGTCCCCCGATGTCGTGGTAGTCGACGTCGGGGATCTCTTCCAGGACGAGCTCCTCGACTTCCTCCTTAGGAAGCTTCTCGAGCACGTGGCCGGAGCGCCGGTCGAAGAGCAACGGGTCGCCGGCGCGGAAGGGCTCCAGCTTCAGGGCCGCGGTGACCAGGGCCACCATCTCCTCGTCGCCATGACCGATCACGCTCACCCGGTCGTCGTCGAGACGCTCCTTCACCGTAACGACCTCGCCCTGCCGGTCTTGCCTGAGGACCTCGATCACGTTGAGGGCCTCGTTCAGGATCACTTCGGCCCCGCGGACGAGCATCGACCGGTCGAGCTCGGGGTCCACGTTGACCCGCATCTTGCGCCCGGAGGTGAACACGTCGACGCTCTCGTCCTCGTTCTCCGACAGGAACACGCCGAAGGACGCCGGTGGACGGGTGAGCTTCTCGACTTCCTCTTTCAGCGCCTCGATCTTCTCGCGCTCGGCCCGCAGCGCAGATGCCAGCTTCTCGTTGTGGCCTGCGGCGCGAGACACCTCTGACTTCGCCTCGAGAAGCCGTTCCTCGAGCACCTTCACCTGTCGGGGGGTCGAGTGCAGCCTGCGCCGGACGACCGCGAGCTCGTCCTCGAAGAACTTGACCTGAGTCTGGAGCTCGTGGATCTCTTTCTCGTAACGTTCGATCTGCTCGCGCGGGTCGCTCTCGGGCATCCGGGTCACACCTCTCCCCTTGGCCGAGTATACCCCCGGGTCCTGAAGCTCCCGGGAAGCCCAGCCCATCATCTTTACCTTGTTTACGTCGGCCTCAGGAGCCCCGGCTTTAACTCTGGTCCCACACGTGGCCGGTCTTGCGGGCCACGGTGACGAAACCGGTGTGGGCGATCATCCGGTGGTCGGGGCGCACGCTGCGGTGGGCCACGTGCCACGTGCGTTGGAGGACCTCGAACGTCTCGATCTCGGTGAAGCCTCTATCTCTCAGCACCAGGACGAGCTCCTGCACCTGGCCGGTGGTGGGGAGGTAACCGCACAGGATCCCACCGGGCAACAACGACGCTGTGACCTCCTCGAGGACGGCCGCCGGCTCGGGCAGGTCGAGGAGGACGCGCTGGAACGTCTCCCCCGCCTCCGTCACCTCGCGCACGTCGCCCAGCCGGAGATCCAGCCACGCGGGGACCTTCCCGAAGAACCCTTCCACGTTCGCCCGAGCAATGGCGTGGAAGTCCTCCCTGTTCTCGTAGGACACGACGTGGCCTTCGGGACCCACCGCGCGGCACAGCGCCAGCGTCAGGGCTCCCGAACCCGTCCCCGCCTCGAGAACCCGGGCGCCCGGAAAGACGTCCGCGTACACGAGGATCGGCCCCAGGTCCTTGGGGTAGATCACCTGGGCCCCGCGCGCCATCTTCAGCACGAAGTCGGCCAGTCGCGGCCGGAAGCAGACGAGCGGGGCGCCGGTGGTGGAATGGACCGTCGTCCCTTCCTCCGATCCGATCACCAGGTCGTGCGGGACCGCCCCGCCGTGGTAGTGGAACATGCTCCCGGCCTCCAGGCGCACCATGTACCGGCGGCCTCGGCCGTCGAGGAGGACCACACGCTCGCCGGCCTCGAAGGGGACGCCCTGGGTCACTTCCGGAAGGCTACCCCGTTGGCACGGGCAGGGGGCGGACGCCAAGCACCACGGTGAACGTTTCCTCGTCCCCGTCCGCGTGGACCACCCCGACCTGCACGCGGTCGCCGGGGTCGTGCTCGATGATCAGCGCTCCGACCTCCTCGCTGCTTCGCACCGCGCGCCCGTCGAGCGAGACGATGACGTCCCCCCGTTCGATCCCGGCCCGGTCGGCGGGGCCACCCGGCGCCGTTCCCACGACGAGCGCCCCACCCTCCACCGGAAGGTCGAGCTCGAAGGCCAGAGCGGCGGTCACCGTCTGCGTGGACACCCCCAGGTACGCCGCGGGTCGCTCCGGATGTCGGATGGCGGCTTCGATCACCGGCCGGGCCCGGTTGATGGCGATGGCGAACCCGATGTTCTCGGCCTCGGCGGCGCGGACCCCGGCGGTGTTGATCCCCACCACCCGCCCCGCCAGGTCGACCAGCGGGCCGCCCGAGTTCCCCGGGTTGATGGCCGCGTCGGTCTGGATGAGGTCCTCGTACGTCCGGCCACCCCCGGGCGCGTTGGGATCGGCGGCCTCGATGGTTCGTCCCACGGCGGAGACGATGCCCGAGGTGACGGACGGGCCTCCCTGGAGGGCCAGGGCGAAACCGATGGCCACCACCCGTTCGCCCAGCTCGAGCCGTTCGGAGTCCCCGAGGGGGACGATCGGAAGGCCCCCGGCCGGAACCTTGAGCACGGCCAGGTCCGCGTCGGGATCGCCTCCCACTACCCGGGCCTCGAATCGCTTCCCGTCCGCGGTCACCACCCGGATGTTCAGGGCTCCCTCGACCACGTGGAAGTTCGTTACCACGAAGCCGTCCGCGCGGACCACGAAGCCCGTGCCGGTGCCCTGCCCCGTTCCGCCCTGGAGATTCAAGACGTTCGTCGTCACGCTGACCACGGCCGGCCGGACGGCCTGGACCACTCGGACGACCGGGTCCGCTCCCGGCTCTATCGAGGGGAGCGGTGAGGCCGGTCCAGCCTGGGGCAAGACCGATGCGCCACGACCTGGGGTGCACCCGGCCAGCAGCAAGAGGATGGCCACTCCGGCGATGAAGGCCGATACGGCGGGCCGGAAGGGAGAACGGCGGAGGGAGGTCACCCAGCGAGGATACCAAGGGGCTGAAGGAGCCTGACCCGGCCACCGGAGCGTTTCCGGAGGCATCTTCGCGGGCTGGACCTGGCCACGAAGGGGGGGTCCCGGCGGCCGGGCAGGCCTCCTTCGGTGGGTCTATCGGCAGAACGGGAGGCAAATCTTGAGAGCTATTTCTGACTAATTCGGTCCGGCCCTCGCGGAACCGTTCAGCCAGCGGAAGCGTCGTCTCCCGCCAGGTCGGTTCCCATGGCGTGAAACCCCCCGTCGACGTGGAGGATCTCTCCGGTGATCCGGCGGGCCCGGTCGGAGAGCAGGAACACGCAGGCGTCGGCGACCGGGGAGGGATCGGTGACGTCCCATCCCACCGGGGCCCGGCGGTGCCACACGTCGATGAACCGGTCGAATCCGGGGATCCCCTTGGCCGCGACCGTTCGCACCGGGCCGGCCGCCACGCAGTTGACCCGGATCCCGTGACGGCCGACGTCCCGGGCCAGGTACCGGGTCACGGACTCGAGGGCGGCCTTGGAGACCCCCATCCAGTCGTACGCCGGCCAGGCCACCGAGGCATCGAAGTCCAGGGCCACCACCCCGCCGCCCTCGACCGACAGCAGGGGCAGCAGGCCCACCACCAGCTCCTTGAGCGAGTAGGCACTGGTCTTGAGGGCGGCGCCCACACTGTCCCACGGCGTCCGGAGAAAGTTGCCTCCCAGTGCGTCCTCGGGAGCGAAGGCGATGGCGTGGAGCACGCCGTCGACCCTCCCCCACCGCCCCTCGAGGTCCTGAGCCAGCCGCTCGAAGTGGGAGGGATCGTTGACGTCGAGCTCCAGGACGTCGGGCGCCTCGGGGAGCCGCTTGGCCGAGCGCTCGGTCAGGGACATCCCACGGCCGAACCCCGTGAGGACCAGCTCCGCCCCCTCCTCCTGGGCGGCCCGGGCGACGGCGAAAGCGATGCTCTGGGGGGTCAGGACTCCGGTGATGAGGAGCTTCTTGTCCTCGAGAAGCACCGGCCTACGGACGGACGCAGCGCCAGATCGCCAGCCGCCACAGGAGCCGGCTGCCGCGTTCTCGCAGCGTGACGAGCCCTTCGGTCATGAGGCGGCCCAGAGCCTTGGACTTCGCCAGAAGTCCCGGGAGTGGGAACTCTCGCTGGAGCACCCGTTCCAGATTCGCCGCGCCGAACACCCGGCGGGCCGCCTCCAGGACCCGCTCCTCCCACTGGATGGTTCCCGTGGGGAGGTACATCCGTCCCCCCGGGACCAGGCGCTCGGCGGAGGCCTCGATCATCGCCACCGGAACCTCGGCTCCGGTGGGCCCGCCGGCGTATCCGCCCGGGAACCAGCCCGACTCCGCGGCCAGGTCGTCGGGGATCCCGGAAACGTCGCCGATGATCACGTCGGCCACCAGCCCCGGGAACGGGTCGAAGAGGTTGCCGGCCCGGAACTCTGTCCTGTCGGCCAGGCCAAGGCGGGCCGCGTTGTCTCGGGCCAGGGTGACGGCTTCCGGCACGATGTCCGTCCCGTAGACGCGCCGCGCGCCCAGCCGGGCGGCCACGAACGAGAGGACCCCGGTTCCGCACCCCACGTCGAACACGGTCTCCCCGGGTCGGATCTCCAGGGCCTCGGCGAGCGTCCGACTCGTGTGGGTCGGGGCGAACACGCCTGGCGCGAGTGCCAGGGAGAAGGGGCCCGTGGGTCCCTTCCACTCCAACGGCCGCGAGAGTCCAGTCGGCAGAGTCTCAGCCATCCGCAACACCCTCTCCCATCGGCGGCCGAAGCGCCAGTCCTTCTGTTCCCTTCGTCCCCCGTCTGGAGACCGGGAGACCCCCCACCGGAGCTATTGAGCGCCGTGAGGTCAGGCCCCACAATGGCGCGACCATGTCCCATTCAAGCCGGGGGGTCCGCTGGCCGGACTTCCTATCGGGATCTCGCTCCCGGCCAGCTACCCCCCCGGGCCCCCCGTCAAGCCGGGGGGTCCGCTGGCCGGACTTCCTATCGGGATCTCGCTCCCGGCCAGCTACCCCCCCGGGCCCCCCGACGGCTCGCGCCCGCGCCCTCCTCACCGCGGTAGCAGTGGGGGTCGCCGGCCTCTCTTCCCCTGGGCCGGCCGCGGCGCAGGAGCCCGGGACGGCCACCCTGGTCGCATCGGCCGATCGGATCACCGCCGGCGAGGTCGTGGGCGTGTCCGGCCTGGTCGAGGCAGCCCCCGACTGCGCCGCGGACCGGGGGATCGAGCTCCACCGTCTCACGGCGGGAGCCTCCTCGTGGGAGCTCGTCGAGCCCGGAGCCACCGGACCGGACGGGGCGTTCGCCTTCTCGGTGGCGCCGGAGCACACGGCGGTGTACCGGGCGGTGGCCCCTCCCACCGAGGCGTGCGCGGAGGTCGTTTCGCCGGAAGCGCTGGTGTCGGTGGCCGTCCTCGTTGAGAACCTACTCGCATCGACGGTCCTCGGCGCTGGGAACTGTGCCCAGCTGTCGGTCACGGTATCCCCGGACAAGACAGGTCAGGTGGTGCGGATTCAGCGGAAGCGGGCCTGGGGATGGCAGACGATCGCGACGGCCACGCTGGAACAGGGCTCCGCCGCCGTCGCGTCGCCCTGCTTCGGCTGGGATGACATGGGAACGGTGCGTCTTCGGGCCCGGTGGCCGGCGCAGGACGCCCTGAACGCTGGGGCCTCCGGGCCCGGGCTCTCCCTCGACGTGGTCAAGGCGAAGTGGATGCGGGACATCGACCGCCTGACCGCGGGCCGGGCCGTGAGCGTCTCGGTGCGGGAGGCCGGAGAGTTCCTGTATCGGCGGCGCGACCGCGAACAGCGCATCCCCGCCTCGAACCAGAAGCTCCTGCTGTCGATGGCGATCCTCGACGCGCTGGGGCCCGGCTTCCGGTTCGAGACCAGGGTGGTGGGCCCGAGCCTCGCCAAGGGCGTGGTCAGGGGCGACGTGTGGATCCTGGGCCGGGGCGACCCCACCACGGGCGGCCGCCAGATCCGCAGGCTGGCGAGGAAGCTCGTTGATGCGGGGGTGCGCCGGGTCCGAGGCTCGGTCATGGGAAGCACGTCGTATTTCGCCCGGGACTGGTGGGCGCCGGGATGGCGGTGGTACTTCCCGACGTACCACGTTCCCCTCCCGACCGCCCTCACCTTCCGCGGGAATCGGTCGAAGAGCGGGGTCCACGTGCGCGACCCGGAGCGAAGGGCCGCGACGTACTTGACCCGTCGCTTGGAGGCCCTGGGGGTTCGGGTGGCCGGGGATCCCGGAACGGGGCGGGCGCCCGGCGGTCTCGCCGAGCTGGCGGCGATCCGGTCCGTGCCTCTCGGCGAGATCGTCCGGCGGATGAACGTGTGGTCCTCGAACTTCCACGCCGAGGTCCTCGGCAAACGGCTCGGCGTGGCCGCCTCCGGGACGCCGGGGACCATCTCCAAGGGGGCCGCCGCCACGGCGGGGTGGGCGTCCGACCACGGGGCTTCCGTGACCGCGTACGACGGCTCGGGCCTCTCGTACTGGAACCGGGTCACGGCCGCCAGAGTGGCGAGGCTCCTCGGGACGGCCGAGAGGCTCCCCTGGGGCGGAGCTCTCCGGAGCTCCCTTCCCACGGGTGGCACCGGCACGCTCCAGGGCCGTCTGGGTGGCGTCACGGTCCGGGCCAAGACGGGGACCCTGATCGGCGTCTCGGCGCTCTCCGGTTACGTGTGGCTGGAGCGGCGGGCGACGTGGGCGGAGTTCTCCATCCTCACGTCAGGCTCGTCGAAGTCCACCGCCGTGCGAATCGAGGACTCCGTGGTCCGCATCCTGTCGGAGCGGGGCCACTAAGGGTTCTGGCTAGACGGGCCGGACGTTCGTGGCCTGGGGTCCCTTCTGGCCCTCGGTCACCTCGTACTCCACCCGCTGCTCCGCCTCGAGGTTCTTGTACCCCTCGCCGGTGATCCCGGAGTGGTGAACGAAGACGTCGGGGCCGCCCTCGTCGGGGGTGATGAACCCGTACCCCTTCTCGGGGCTGAACCACTTCACGACGCCGGTCGGCACGAGCCTTCTCCTTTCCCCTATCCCTCCAGGACCTCTTTCGTGTACGGGAGGTCGGCCTTGTAGATGCCCTCCAGGTAGGCCAGGCCCGCCTGGTGGTCCTCCTCGGTGACGGCCTCCACGGCGTCCTTCGGGACGAGCACCTGGTAGCCACGGAAGAAGGCGTCGGCTGTGGTATGCCGGAGGCAGATGTTGGTGTGCTGGCCGGTGAGCACCAGGGTGTCCACGCCGAATTGCCGGAGGAGGGGGTCGAGCCCGGTCTCGTGGAACGATGAGTAGGTTCGCTTCGGGAGGACGAAGTCCTCCTTCGCGGCCGCGAGCTCGGGAATGATCTCGGCCCCGGGGGTGCCGGCCATGGCGTGCTCACCCCACACCTTGAGCTCGAAGTCCTCGGGCAGGTGGGCATCGTTGGCGTAGACGATCAGCCAGTCGTCCCGGCCGGATCGCGCCTTGTCCACTAGATCCCGGATGTTGGGAATGATCCGCTCGGCCCGGGGATTGGCGATCTTGCCGGTGACGAAGTCGTTGAGCATGTCGATGACGACGAGCGCTTTCATTTGGCTCCTCCTGGATCGGTCTCCCCAGAAGGTATCACCGCTGGGGGCCGGGTGGCTGGCCGAGGGCCCCGGCCTCCGACCTCAGAACTGGGAGCTCAGGGGGACCAGGACGGTTGCGGACGCCACGGCCGAGTTCTCGCACGCGTCCGTGGCCTGGTAGGTGAGCGTGTACACGCGGCCTGAGCCGGTGGCGGACCGCTCGGCCCGCAACAGGAAGCTGTTTCCGTCCACTACCACGATGTCCCCGATGGTGTGCCCGTCACCGCTGCCGCGGGCGTCATCGGGTTCGTTCGAGGTGATCGAGACCAGCCCCACCGTGGGCGCGGGGTCCGTGTCGTCGCTGGCGGTCACGAGCGCCTCGACCGCCACCGGCTTGTGATTGGGGGGCCACAGTGCGCCGGGGGCCGCGACGACCGTGAGGTTCGGGGCGTTCGTCTCACACAGAGAGTGCGATCCCAGTCCGTCGAACGTGTCCATCGGGAAGCCTTCCCACTCCATCGCGGGATCGAAGGCATCCCAGGGGTTCGAGTCCCCGGCCGTCACGCCTCTCAGACGACGAAGGGTGTTGTCCATGGTGGACGTCATCGAGGTGCCCCACTCCGTCCCGGGGTCCACTCCCACCTGCCCGATCGAGTCGATGATCTGAGCGCCCTTTCGGAGCACCACGGCGTCGTTGCCGGTCATCGGCATGTTCGTAGTGAGCTGGTCTGCCTGGGCCCGAACGGCGGGGTCCGCGAACGAGGAGGCCAGCACGAAGACGTCTCGGGAGGCCACCGTGCCGGCCAGGAAGATCGTCAGTGTCGGAGTGGACCGTCCGTTGGTGTAGAGCCGGACGTTGTAGCCCCCAGCGGAGAGGTCGACCGGTGCCCCGGTGCCGTTGAAGATTTCCAGAGCCCGGTTGTTCCCGGTTCCCTCGACGTACTCGGAAAGGAAAAGCTCGGTGGGCGCTGCTTGGACGGGGCCGGGGACGAACACCGCGGCAGCGGCGGCGACAGCGACGAGCGCCCCGATGACCGAACGCCGGGGCCAGGCGATGCGGGCCACTCTTCTTCCTTCCGCCATCTCGGACGGGACCCTCAGAAGGGTTCCGAAATGGGTATCGGCTGTTCGCTGGACGACCTTAGTCCCGCCGGGCTATTCCATCGTGGGCATCGTGAGCGAGGAGCGGCTGAGCCCGGACGCCCTACCGAAAAACCCTGCGTACGTGAAGCGGCCTATGCCTTGAAGCCCAGAGGCACTTGGACGGTGGCCGTTGCCTGGGTTGTGTTTCCGCAGGCGTCGGTGGCCAGGTAGGTGATGCTGTAGATCCGGCCGGTCCCGTCCTCCGAGCGCTCCGCCCGCAGGCGGAACGTGTCGTCGTCCACGATGACGATGTCGTTGGTGGTTTCGCCGTCCGCCTTGCCCAGGGCGTCGTCCGGCTCGTTGGACGTCACCGACACGAGGTCGACCGTGGGTGATGGATCACGGTTGTCCGAGACGTCGACGGTGGCCTCGACCGTGACGTACTTGTGGTTCGGAGGCCAGAGCCTGTCCGGAGAGGCGCTCGCAGACAGGGTCGGCGGGGTCGCGTCCGTGCACAGGTACGCCACCAGGGGGTCATGGTCCGATGACCGCAGGGTCACCGACGGGTTCGAGCCAAACGCGCTGGGGTAGTCCGTGTTGAAGTGGGCGATGCCCTGGTCGCGGAGAAGCGCTTCCATGGGCGCGTTCAGCAGCATGTGGTCCAGGACCTGCGAATTACCCTCGAAGATGAACGTGTAGCGGTCTTCGGCGGGCACGAACGGGATGACGTTCGTCAGCGGGTCGCTGGGCGAGTTTGCGATCCGGGCCACCGTGTCGTCGCCCTCACCGGGTTCGGGGAAAGCGAAGTCGTTCAGGTCTCCCCCCACGAGGAGATTGGCTCCTGGGTTCTCCGTCAGAAGCAGATCGACCAGGTCTCGCACGTAGTCCGCCTGATCGTGACGCAGTTGGATCTCCGTCCACCTGGTGGGCGGCTGGAAGGCGCCGTACAGGGGGTCGTCGCCGGCTTCCAACGGATCCACGCCGAATTGCGGGCCGCCCTTCGACTTGAGGTGATTCCCAACGAGTATCAGATCGACGTCGTCGAGGGTGAAGAAGCCCACGAGCGGCTCGCGACCCGGCCTGATGGTGGCGCTCCCGCTGAACAGGCCTCCGTCATCCAGCACATCGGTGGCGAGGAAGGCCTCGTGGAGTGTGACGCGGTCGGTGTTGAAGGCGAACGCCACCTCGATCCCCCGCTCGTCGCTGGCGTCGAAGGAGACGGCGTCCCAGTTCCCGGAGAGTCGTGGCAGGAGGGCCTTGATCGGCGGGATCGTGGGCGGCCCCGCCACCCCCGTGCCCGGGATGTTCCCGTTCGCGTCGCCGGTCAGGACCTCGGTGTTCTCGGTCTCCTCGACGATCACGATCTCCGGGCTCCCCAGTTCCTCATCGAACCCCTTCGCCAGCTTCGCCAGCTGCGTCTCGAGCGCGGTTTGCGTGGCGATCGCGGCGCACGACGGATGGTCGTCCGCCTTGTTCGGGGCGTCCACGCAGTCGAAGAGGTTCTCGACGTTGAAGGAGGAGATGCGTCCCTCCCAGGGGTGCGGCTCGCGCAAGTCCGCGACGGGCGAAGCCGGCGGTGAGCCCGTGAGCACGGAGGACACGAGATGGTTCGCCTGCACGCGGAAGTTGCTGAACTGGTAGTCGAGCGGGCCCACGATGCTTCCGGTCGCCGTGTCGCCGACCGAGACGGCCACCATAGGGTTGTTGATCCGGGTTCCGGTGCCCGACCCGCCGGGGACCCGGGCCTCGTCGTCGACCATTATCCGCTCGGGGTTGTAGTCGACGGCCCCTCCCGTCAGCGGTTTCACCAGGAAGTTTCCGCCTGCCGTCATGTTCGCGTGGTCGCCGGACGCGGCCACGACGAGCTCGCCGAAGTCATTGGTCGGCCCGGAGACCTTGGCTGTCTCGACCGAGACGAGCATCCCCTCGAGTTCCTCGAAGGTATCGATGCCGTCGGGGTCGATGACCTCGTCGGGCCGGTCGGTGATGGCTACGGGTGTGGGAAGGGGTGAGCCGGTGCCGGTCCTCGTGACCGTTGCCGGCGACAGCTCCGTGAGCGTCAGGTCCCGCGGCCTGCTGCTCGGGCGGAACTCCGTCACCGTGCCGGCGACCCGCACGTCGTCGCCGGGCACCAGCGTCCGAGCCGTCGCTGAACCGCTGAACACGAAGATGCCGTCCGACGTATGGGAGTCCCCGTCCCCCACCGGGTCCTGCATGAAGAATCCGCTCCCAAGGATGGTCGTCACGATGCCCGTTGTCGTCTGCTGGGTCCCGGCCAGGGGTGACGTGGGACCGTCGCCCTGGATCTCGTAGATGGGTGTCGGTGGGGCGACCGTCTGGAAGCTGAAGCTGAAGTCGGCCGCCATGTTGTCGGGCGGGTCGTTCGCGTCCTGGTCGGTGACCTGCGAGGCGAAGATGGTAACCGTGCAGGTCTCGCTGGATCCGAAGTCGGGATCCGGGTCCAGGGTAAAGGTGGTCGGCCCACCGCTCACCGCCGCCGTGTGCGAGCCGCTGTTCTCGCACGCGATCGAGAACCAAGAGCCGGCGACGTTCACGGCCTCGCTGAACGTGATCGAGATGTTCGAGTCCACCTCGACGTTGGTGGCATTACCGGCCGGCGTCGTGCTGGACACCGACGGTGGAGTGTCGCCGGTGCCGACGTGAATGTCGTCGACCCCGACCCACTCGTCGCTCCCAGACGCGTTCGTGGTGATGATCCGGACCTGGACCAGCGACTGGCCCGCGGCCGCCTCGGGCAGTGTGACGCTGACCGGAGTGACGCGCGTCTCAAGGTTTGGATCCGTCGCGTCGGCCACGTACCCTGCGGGGACGTTGGTGAAGTCCCCCGTCGACCCCACGCGATACTGAAGCGCCACTTGCTGCACGGCGTTGTCGGAGGAGCCATCGATGTCGCGCAGGTTGTAGCCAACGGTGACGCTGGGCGCGCCCGTCGTATCCAGGTTCAGCACGATCGAGGGTGCGTCGGCGGTGCCCGAGCCCTGGAGGGCCACGGTGTGATAGGGGGAAGTGTCGAACTCCGCGACGCCCCCGGTGAGGAGCGAGACGGGATTGGTCCGGTTGGCGATGACGTCGACCACGGGAGGCGACCCTTCCGAGAGCACCGTCTGGGGATCGACGTCGTTGACGGACGTGAGGCCGTCGCCGCGGTATCCGACGATGCCCGGAACCCCGCTCCAGTCGTCGTCCGTCGTGATGAGGCCGGGGTCTGACCAGTCCTGGGAGAACGGAAGAGGCTGGGCGGCCGAGTCAGCCACGGCTGGGAACGGGAGTCCGGCCACCAAAGTCAGGAGTGCCGGAACCACAAGCCAGAACCGGGCCGACCGCCCGATCCGCGAGTCAGTGCCGCTCACCCGCACGTTTCGACCCCCCCAGGTCCTCCGGCGTGGGCAGGACGCTATCACAAGAGATCTCCCCATGGAGATCACCTGAACGAGTATCGTCAGAACGCATGCAGTCGAGCGGTGGACACTCCGGACGGCGGGTGGCCGCGGCCATCGGGCGGGTCGGGGTGTGGAGCTTCGCTTTCGACCGTAATCCCGTCGCCGTCGAGCAGGAAGCGGTGTCGGAGATCGAGGCCCTCGGCTACCCCGCCCTGTGGATCCCCGAAGGCCTGGGGAGCAAGGATGCCCTGACCCACGCCTCCCTGCTCCTGGCGGGCGGACGGCGGATCATCGTGGCAACCGGGATCGCCAGCATCTGGGCACGCGACCCTGTGGCCATGGCCAACGGGGCCCGGGCACTGGGGGACGCCTACCCGGGACGGTTCGTGTTGGGGATCGGGGTGAGCCACCGGACCACGGTGGACCGCCGCGGCGCGTTCACCTATCGACGGCCGTACGTCCGGATGCGCGACTTCTTGGAGGCGATGGACGCGGCCCGCTATCCCGTGCGGGATGGGCCGGAGGCTCCGCCGCGGGTGCTGGCGGCGCTGGGTCCACGGATGCTTCGGCTGGCGGCGGAGCGTGCCGCGGGTGCACACCCGTACTTCGTGCCGGTCGAGCACACCGCCGCGGCCAGGGAGACCCTCGGCCCGGAGCCTCTCCTTGCCCCGGAGCAAGCCGTCGTGCTGGAGACGGACCCGGAGAAGGCGCGGGGCGTCGCCCGGGACTACATGGGCCACTACCTGAAGCTCGAGAACTACGCCGGGAACCTGATACGGCTGGGCTGGACCGAGGATGACATCTCAGGAGGCGGAAGCGACCGTCTGGTCGATGCCATCGTCGGCTGGGGAGACGTCGACGCCATCCGGAAGAGGGTCCGGGAGCACCTGGACGCCGGCGCCGACCATGTCGGCGTCCAGCCGCTCACCGAGGATCCAGCCGTCATCCCCCTGGTCCAGCTTCGCGAGCTGGCCCCGGCGCTGCTCGAGTGAGGTTGCAGGGGAGGACGCGGACTAGAGGGCGACCTGGTTCGATTCCAGGAAGTCCTCGGTCAGGTAGAACTCCTCCCGGATCAGCTCCCGGGTGGTCCGGCTTCGGATCACCGACAGCTCCCGGCGGCCGTCCCCGTAATGGAGGAACACCTTCATGGTGGTGGCGTCCACCTCGATCTCGTTCCAGGAGGGCGGCGTGAGACCGCGCAACCTGTTCGTCGAGCAGGTTCCGGAGTTGGCGATGAGGACGCCGTTGAGGCCCCAGAAGAAGGGGACGTGCTTGTGTCCGGACAGGACCAGCTCGAGGAGCGCATCCCGATCCAGGGAGAGGCTCCGGGCTAACGGCCGCGGGCGCTAGCCGGATCGTGGACGACGCGCTCCAGCTGGTGGACTGACGGGGCTCGGCTCAGGCGGCCGTGCGGACCGCCTCGGAGCGGCGCAGCTTCTCGAGCGCGTCGCGCTCGATCGTCCTGACCCGCTCCGCCGACATGCCCAGCTCTCGCCCGGCCTCCCGGAGCGATCTCGACCCACGCCCGTCGAACCCGAATCGCAGGGCAATGATCCGCCGCTCCTGATCGCTCAGGACTTCGTAGAGCGCCTCCTGCACCCGCTCCCGGGTGAGTGTCTCCTCCGCCTCGGCCTCGGGGCCCTCGGCCTCGCTCTCCTCGATGAGGTCGCCCAGCTCGGTGTCGGAGTCGTGTCCCACCGGGATGTGCAGGGACACGGGCTCGCGCCCGTCCACCTCCATCAGCTCGGATACCTCTTCCGGAGTCACCCCGATCGCCTCGGCCACCTCTTCCAGGCTGGGCTCTCGCCCCGATCGCTGGGCCAGGTCGCGGGCCGCCATCCGCATCCTCCGGATCCGGTCGTGCACGTGCACGGGCAGCCGGATCGTCCGGGCCCGATCGGCCACCGCCCTGGTGATGGCCTGGCGGATCCACCAGGTGGCGTACGTCGAGAACTTGAACCCTCGCCGCCAGTCGAACAGCTCCACGGCACGCATGAGGCCGATGTTGCCCTCCTGGATGAGATCGAGGAGAGGCAGCCCCTGGCCCTGATACTTCTTCGCTACCGAGACGACCAGGCGGAGATTGGCCAGGATGAACCGCTGCCGGGCCTCCTCCGCCAGGCGGATGTCCTCCTGGAGCCGGCTGAGCGTCTTCTCGGCCCGGATCCGGCCGGAGGCCAGTCGCCGCGCGGCGTCCGCGCCGCGCTCAATGGTCTGGGCCAGGGTCACCTCATCCTCCTTGGTGAGGAGGGGCTCTTCCGCGGCCCATTCCAGGTACCGGCGGAGCTCGTCCCCCAGGGCCGGTTCCCGGTGCTCCCGGCGCGTCTCGTTGCGTTCCTTCTCCATCTGATCGCTCTTCATCGCCTCTTCACCGTGAGGGTCCAACAGTTCTCATTCGCCCCGTATTCCCGCCCCGCGGTGACGAGCCCGGTCCGGCCCCGAGGACGTCCTGGGAACCCTCTGACCTGTACGTTTTCATCTCCGCTCTCGCCTGATAGGGTGGAGTTGGCCGAGAAACCCGACCAAGAGAGGGTGTTTCCTCATGGCCAACAAGCTGACAGGCAAGAGGATCGCCATCCTCTGCACCAACGGAGTGCAGCAGGATGAGCTGACCAAGCCCTGGGAGGTTGCCCGGGACGAGGGAGCGCAGGTGGACCTGATCGCTCCGAAGCCCGGGTACGTCCAGGCCGAGCGGCACAAGGAGAAGACCGACAGGTTCGAGGTGACTCGGACGTTCTCCGAGGCCGATCCGTACGAGTACGACGGCCTGATCCTTCCCGGGGGCGTGGTTAACGCCGACGACCTGCGGATGGAGTCGGACGCGGTGAAGTTCGTCCGGACGTTCTTGGACCAAGACAAGCCGGTGGCCGTGATCTGTCACGGTCCGTGGATCTTGGTCGAGGCGGACGTTGTCCGGGGCCGGACCCTGACGTCGTGGCCGAGCCTTCAGTCCGACGTCCGCAACGCTGGCGGGACCTGGGTGGACGAGGAGGTCTACGTCGACGGCAACCTGGTGAGCAGCCGGAAGCCTGACGACCTCCCCGCGTTCACTCGGGAGATGGTCAAGGCGTTCGCCTAGTCCCACCCCGAGGCGAGCGATCGACGAGGCCCCGGCAGGCGCCGGGGCCTTCGTCGTGCCCGCCATGGACCTCTTGATCAGGCCAAGGCGACATCGGCGGGGGCGCCGAGCAACCGGCCGAGGCCCCGGGCCTCCTCGGCCAGGAGATCGTTTACGGCCGGGGAGAGCGGCGGGTGCGGTCCTCCCATAAAGCTCGCCGGACGTCGTCGGGCCGCACTCCCTTGAGCCGCGCCCACGCCGCGAGCTCAGCGGAGGAGGTCAGCTGGGCGTGCAGGCCGCCCACCTCCCCCACCACCCAGACCAGATCCCTCTTCGGAGAACGCCGGTCCAGGTGTTGGCGGCGCAGGCGGAACCGAGCGATCCGGGCATCGGTCGGCGCCTTCACGGCGCTGGATTATCTCAGGGAGCTCGGCAATCAGCATCGGTGCTGACCCGCCCTGCCGACCCCCCCGCGCGAAGGGGGGCCATCCTGGCCCTGGGCTTGCTGGCGACGGCGGCGTCGTTGGCGGTCACGATCACGTAGGCCCCAGAGGCTCACGTGGCAGACGTGTCAATCCGGGCAGAGCGCGCATCAGTAGGTAACTAGTTAATCGGAACTAGACATGGCCGGAGGACTCCGGGATACTCCTGCCTGCCAGACATCCCAGAGGGCCCGCCTCTGCCCAGGCAGGAACCGTCACATGCCGTAACGAAAGGAAGGGTCATGGTGAGGTGCCGTTCTCTCGCGATTTCCGCCGTCATCGGCCTGGTGGCGACGCTCTCGCCCCTCCTGCCGTCCGCCAGCGCTCGGGCGCCGGGTTCGGGCGATCCAGGCCTCCTGGGCACAGGCGTCACCGGCACCGGGGTGCTCCCCAATTTCGCCGCGGCAGGGAGCAACCTCATCCGGCTCCAGGTCGGCGCGTTCGACCCGGCGGTCGATCCGCTGCCCGCTCCCCCGGGCATCCCCCTGGTGGACGAGGCCACGCTCCCCGTGGCGACCTCCCAGTACTGGCTGGTCCAGGTGAAGGACGACCAGTTCCCGGCGGCCGCCGATGCGGTGACGGCGGCCGGTGGTCTGATCGTGGGCTACGTGCACGACGACACGTTCATGGTTCGGGCGACCCCGGTCCAGAGCGCCCAGATCGAGCTCAGCCCGGCCGTCCGGTGGACCGGGTACTACCAGCCCGCGTGGCGCGTCCCGGTGGCCGCCGCGTCCCGGCCCGGCCTCCTCGACCTGGATGGCACCCAGACCTACCGGGTGCACGTGTTCGTCGAGGACCCCGACCCGCGCGCGGTCGGTCGGGCCCTGGCGGGGATGGGCGGCGTCGAGGTGGTCGGGAACGCCGGCGTGGTCGTGGACGTTCGGGCCACCGCGGCCCAGGTTCCGGCCATCGCCGCCCTGCCGGCCGTCGAGTGGATCGGCGTCAAGCCGAAGGCCGTTGCGCTGAATGCCAACGCCCGGTGGGTGAACGACACCGGTATCCGGGACCTCTACTCGGCCACGGCCCCCGGACGCCTCACCGGGGCCGGTCAGACGGCCGGGATCGCCGACACCGGACTGAACTATACGTACGACCTCAACCATCGAGCCCACGTGGCCTTCCGCGACTGCAACGACACGGGGGTCTGCAAGGAAGCGATCTATACCCAGCTCCAGCCCGGCGCCACCGAGGCTCAGATGAACGACGTCGTCAACAACAACACGGGTCACCGGAAGATGGTGGCCTACTTCGATCTCGGCGCCACGGGGCCCAACCCCTTCGACGAGTCCTCGCACGGCTCGCACACGGCCGGATCCGTCGACGGCGACCAGCCGCCCTACGGGGAGTACACCGCCGACGACGGACTCGCGCCCGCGGCGATGCACGTCCACCAGAACATCGGCTCCTCGAGCGGCGGCCTGGTCCTCCCAGATGACCTCTACGACCTCTTCCGGCAGGCCTACCGTCCCCGCGATCCCGCCAGCGTGTCGGAGACCAGCGGCCCGAGCGGGAACCCCTCGGACTACACGGCTAGCTATCGGCCCCTGGAGGACGCCCGGACGCACAACAACTCGTGGGGACTCATCGTTCCCCTCATCGACGCGGGCGACGCCGTCCGCCTGGACCGGTTCGTGTGGGACCACGAGGACATGGTCGTCTCGGTCTCCGCCGGCAACTCCGGGCCGGCGCCGGGCTCGATCGGCTCCCCGTCGGTGGCAAAGAACGAGCTGTCCAGCGGCGCCGCTGCCAATGGGCGCCAGCCCATGGTCTCCATCGACTCGATGGCGTCGTTCTCGTCCCACGGCCCCACGGCCGACGGCCGGCTCGGTCCCGATCTGGCCACGCCCGGCCAGGTGGTGGTGTCGGTCAAGGGCGGCAGCACCAACGGGTACCACGTAGCCCAGGGGACCTCGATGTCGAGCCCGATCCTCACCGGGCTGGCCACCCTGGTCCGGCAGTACTTCTACGACGGGTACGCCGCGGCCGGGGGCGACGGCTTCGCGGCAGGCTCCCCTGCCTCGTCGCGGAGCCACAACCCTAGCGCCGCGCTGGTGAAGGCAGCCTTGATCAACGGCGCCGTGCGCATGCGCGGCTTTTACACGGGGGACGACGGCTCGAACAGGGCCCTGGACGGCCAGTGGCCCTCGTGGGGCCAGGGGTTCGGCCGGGTGAACCTGGACAACTCCCTCTACTTCGCGAACGACCCCACAAACAACTGGTATGTGGACGTCTACCGGGGCGATTCCACGGGAGCTCAGAACCTCCGGTCGTTCCCGGTCGGGGCCGCGCCGCAGAGCCGGACCTTCCAGTTCAACGTCCAGCCTGGGCAGCCGTTCGACGTGACCCTCGTCTGGACCGACGCGCCCGATCTGCTCCCTGCGGGGAGCCCGGCGCTGGTCAACAACCTGGATTTGGTGGTCATGGCGCCCGACGGGACGACGTACGTGGGGAACAACATGAACAGCCGGACGAACCCGTCCGTGGCCCTTGCGCAGACGGTCCCAGGCCCGGGGCCGCGGGACACCACCAACCTGACGGAACGCGTCCGGATCGCGTCTCCCCTCGCCGGGACCTACACGGTAACCGTTGAGACAGGCCCCATCGCCACAGGCCGGCAGGGGTTCGCCCTGGCCGCCAGCGGGAGCATCGCCCCGGTGGGCGGATCCTTCGCGGCCGGGCCCCCTCTCCAGCGGGACCAGGCCGGGAGCCCGACGATCACGAACGTCAAGGTGAATCCGATCAGCGCCAACACGGCGGAGGTCCGGTTCGAGACCAACGAGCCCACCACGGCCACGGCCGACGTCACACCCTCGGTCGGTGCGGAGACGTTCGTCGACTCCTACAACGAGGGCCTGGACGGGTTCACCGGCCTGAACGAGGGCCCGGTGGAGACCTCCGCCGAGTACGCCGACAAGCCGGTCGTGGGGACCAACCACGAGATGGTGCTGACCGGATTCTCGCCGGGGCAGACGTACTCCATCCAGCTCACGGTCACGGATCTGGCGAACAACTCCACCAGCCAGAGCGCCACCCTGAACGCACCCGGCACGGTGTTCCAGGCGGACTCGGACGACATCGGGCAGTGCTACGAGGGTGATCCGAGCTGCCAGTGGGATGACGATTCGATCGCCACTCAGCTCTACGCCGGCAACGTGGACGGAGGAGCGCTGGGGGCGTTCATGTTCCGGACCCAGGGCATCAACCCGGCCGACATCACCATGGCTACGGTGGAGATGGTCAGCACCCACAACTGGGTGGTGCCCTACACGCAGGACCCCGTCTTGTACGTGGACCTGCTCAACCAGGGCGTCGAGTCCAGCTGGGGCACCCAGGACTACGCCACGATCCGGGGCGCCGCGGCCGACGCGCGGGTGTTCCCCGAGACCACCCACAAGCGGGGTGCGTACCAGCGCTACTCGTTCGCGTTCGGCTGCTCCGACCTCGAGAAACTCAAGCAAACGCTGGCCACGAACGGCAACGCCGCGTTCCGGTGGGACTCGAACGACGGAGGGTTCTTCGCAATGGAGTTCGGGTTCAACCGGCGCTCGCAGGGCCCGGAGCTGCGGCCCCGTCTGGTGCTGTACACCGGGGCGACCGAGACCAACCCCACCGGCAAGGCCTGCGACCCGAACACACCGGCCCCCACCATCACGGACGTGGGGATCCACGGCGGCATCCAGGCCGGCTCGGTGACGGTCTCATGGGAGACCGACGTGGCCTCGGACTCCCTGGTGCTGTTCCGGGAGCAGGGGGCGGTGCCGTGGATCCAGGTGGGTACCCCCGCCCGGACCAAGGTCCACCACGTCGAGGTGCTCGGGCTGAGCCCCGACAAGGAGTACGAGTTCGCGGTCCGCTCGGCGGCGTGCAACGGCGCCACGACCACGGACACCAACGGTGGGAAGGGCTACGACTTCTTCCGGGACCCGCCCCCGACGGTGTCCACAGATTCCTACTTCTTCCATGGTGAGCTGACCGACCAGGCGGAGAAGGCGGCGTTCGACCCCCACGCGGCGACGTTCGACCTGACCCCGGCGGACGCGACGCCGGGAACCCAGACCGCCACGCCGTTCGCCAACGAGAACTTCGTGGCCAACCCGCTCGCCGCCTACTGGACCGGCGACTTCAGCGGCCCGATCGATGGCGAGGTGGAGTTCCAGTGGTACTGGAGCACTGAGAACGCCACGGCCATCGCCATCGGGGCCGATGTCGAGGTGTCCCTCTTCGCCGATCCGGACTTCGCGTCCGACAACCCCGTCCAGCCGGAACGGGTGATCGGCCGGGGTGTGGTGGAGCTGCACTTCGACGGGAGCCTCCCCACACTGAACATCAACCGGATCCCGGTCAACGGGACGGTCCAGAAGGAGATGCTCGTGCAGGTGGTGCCGGTGTTCGTCGACACCGGCGAGGGGCTCGTAGCGCACTACGACTCGGTCACCCCGTCCAAGATGCTGATCCCGACGGAGCCGGCTCCCGAGCCCGCGGAGCCGCTGCCGCTCACCGGACCGGTGCCGCCACCCTCCGCCGGTGCAACGGGGCTGAACCCGCCGGCAACGCGGACGGGATCCGCCTCCGCGGCGGACATCGCGGCGGGCACCGGCTACTGCAACATCCCCGCCCAGGAGGCAGACCTGTCCATCTCCAAGTCGGACTCGCCGGACCCGGTCTTCGCCGGCAAGGAGCTCACCTACGCCCTATCGGTGAGCAACGGCGGGCCCGCCGATGCGACGGGAGTCACCGTGACCGACACGCTCCCGGCGGGGGTGACCTTCGGCTCGGCCTCGGCAAGCCAGGGAAGCTGCACGCATGCCGCGGGGACGGTGACCTGCGACTTGGGCCAGCTGCCCAGTGGTGGACCCTCCGCCACGGTGACGATCAAGGTGACGCCGCAATCGCCGGGCGAGATCACGAACTCGGCGATCGTGACGTCCAACGAAGAGGATCCCGACTCGGCCAACAACACAGATACCGAGACCACGACGGTCAACGCTGCGGCCGATCTATCGGTGACGAAGAGCGACGCGCCCGACCCGGCGCAGGTCGGGCAGAACCTCGTCTACACGATCGTGGTGACCAACAACGGGCCGCAGACGGCCACCGGTGTCACGGCCGTGGATCAGTTGCCGAAGAACGCCGGGTTCGGCTCGGCCTCATCCTCCAAGGGCACGTGCAGCCTCAAGCCCCAGAAGCGCCAGGTGACGTGCTCGATTGGAACCATGGCCAAGGACGAGATCGTGACCATCACCATCGTGGTGAAACCGACCCAGAAGGGAACGATCACGAATACTGTCTCGGGGAGCCTGACCTCGCCGGCGGATCCGAACACGGCCAACAACACGGACTCGGAAGCGACGGTGGTGAGGCCATCGAGCGTGATCTGAGCGGTATCCCATCCGCAAAAGCGCGCCCGAGCCTGGGGTCGAAGCGGTAGACGAGACGGCCACGAGCCGTCAGGAATGCGGCTCCGAGGGTGGGAAGAGGGTTCGTTCCGCGAAGACCATCGCACTGAGCACGAACGCGACCGCTCCCGCTAGCGCGACCGGGGAGAACGCGGCCTCGGTGGCGAAGAGGACGAGGAGGATGGCCGCGGTCCCGAGCTTGAGCGAGATCCCGACCCGGCGGGGCCCGGTCACCGTCACGGACCGGGTGGCCACCAGGGAGAGGAGAAACACGACGATTCCTCCGACGAAGGCGACGCTGGGCCCTGGCCCCAGATGGTCCTCTCCGGCTCGCTCGATCAGCAGGCGCAAACCGGCGCTCGTGGCGGCGAGCCCCATGAGTAGGGGCAGGTGAGCGTACGAGTAGATGACGGCGATGCGCGTGGAGCTCCGGAGGACGACGCTCGCCTGCCGGTCGAAGTACAGCCACCAGGTCCCCGCGACGGCGGTGAAGCCCAAGACGGCGGCGGCGGCAGACTCGAGACGCCAGTCCGTCCCGGAAGTGGCGAGCGCAACCGCGACGATGGACTCGCCGAACACGATCATCGTGAACAGCGCCCACCGTTCCGGGAGATGGCTCCCGCTGGTGGGCACGCGAGGGCGGACCATCCGGGGAGAGAGCGGCGGAAGGCTCAGGTCGAGGACCAGGGCGATCCCCCACATCACGTACCTGAGAGGCGCGTCCACGGCGAGAGACGCCAGCCAGATCGCCACCCCGATGCCGTAGCCGGGGGCGTAGAAGCGGATCAGCGGCCGGGCCTGCGGAACCGACCGCCAGGCTCGTCCGTAGAGCGCCAACATGATCGATCGCAGGACGACGTAGGCGACGGCGAAACCCGAGCTCCGGAGGCCGTGGCCGACGTCGTCGATGAGGATCGCCATCGCCGCGATGGCCAGCATCGCGGCGAAGTACGCGAGGCGGAAGGCGAGGTCGTCGGTGTCGAAACGGTCCGCGTAGGCCATGTACCCCTGCCAGGCGACGTAGACGGGAACGAAGAGCCCCCCGAATCGCAGGAAGCCAGCAGTGGAGTGATCCAGGACGAGCTCGTGGGCGAGCTGAGTGATCGCGACGACGAAGACGAGGTCGAAGAAGAGCTCCAGCCACGTGGCCCTGCGCTCCTCGCCTTCGCCCGCCTCGGTTCGAAGCCGCGGCGGAACAAGCCAGCGCGCGCGGTCTCTGCCCCGCCGTCCGACCCGCATGCCCATCGCGGGTCAGCCTAGGCTCGGCTCACTGACCTCACAAGCTACCGATCACTCCTCCGCCGTGGCCCGTTGCGAAACCGTTACCCCCGTGAGAACTCGCTGTTACCGGGCCGAGCCACCATCGACAGAGTCGATCAAAGGAGGTGGAGTCATGAAACGGTTCTTCGTGGCGATGGTGGTGGGAGCCCTGGCCCTCACCGCGTGCGCCCAGCGGCAAGCCAGCCTGGGCGCGGCCCTGTCGGCGAAGTCGGGAAAGGCCTCCGAGAAGGCCAAGTCAGGGAAGTCCCAGAAGAACGCGCACTCGAGCCCCCGGAGCGCCGGCAAGAAGGCGGACTCGCCGGCGGCGACCGGCGAGTCTGAGCAGGCGACGGAATGCTCGCCTGCTACCGGTGGCGGCGACTACCTGGCCCAGCTCACCGCGGTCCGCGTCGGGACTCACGACGGATACGATCGGGTGGCCTTCGAGTTCGCTCCTCCGGAAAACGGACCGGGAGCGTTCGGAGTTCCCCGGTACCAGATGTCCCGGGTCACCCCACCCATCACGGAGGACCCCTCCGACCGGCCGGTGGCGGTCAACGGACAGCACTACGCGGGCATCGTGTTCCACGGAGGGACCGGGGTGGACCTGACCACCTCGGACCCGAAGGGCTACGAGCAGACCTATGTCGGGCCCCGAGAGATCCAGCCGGGATTCGAGGTACTGACGGAGGCCCAGGAGACGGGTGATTTCGAGGCCACCATGTCGTGGGTGTTCGGCCTGAACCGGGCGTCCTGCTGGCGGGTGTCCACGCTGGAGGATCCAGTCCGGGTTGTCGTCGACTTCCTGCACTGAGTCCAACCGGAAACGAACCTTCGCCCCGCCAAGGAGCCCGGGCGGGGCGAAGGCCTGTCCGGGGCATGGGTGAGGTTCAGCCGGGGGGGAATAGATGGTTTATGGGGGCGGAGCGTCACGCATCGTCGCAGGGCAGCGGGGGCCCTCTGGAGTTGCGGGTCCCGGCGGCCCCGGGCATGGTCTCGCAGGTGAGGCGGGCCATCAAGGATCTCGGATTGCCCTCTCCCCTGCTGGATGACGCCTTGCTGCTCGTGAACGAGCTCGTGACGAACAGCATCCGACACTCTGGGCTTGGCCCCGAGGACCAGGTTCGCGTCCGTGCAGACTGGTCGGGCACGAGGCTTCGAATCGACGTCTACGATCGGGCAGGAGCGCCGGCCCCGTCCAGGGTGGCCGGTTCGATACGCCCCCCTCCAGGAGCCGCATCTGGATGGGGCCTCTACTTGGTCGATCGGTTGGCCAGCCGGTGGGGAACAGGACCGGGACGGTACTGGTTCGAGCTGGAGCTCGAATAGAGCGTGGAGCGGAGAGCCTAGTCCCTTGGATCCTCGTCGGTGGCTACCGCCGCCGGCGTGCCCTCCCGTTTCGCCACAACCACGAAGCGGTTGGTCTCGGAGACAACCCGCTCGACGTCCTCCATCACGTGGTCTTTCGTCACGACGAACTGTCGGGGATCGCCTCGCAGCCGTTCGTACTCGGTGAGGGTGATGGCGACGACGCGGTCGCATGTCTCTTGGCCGCACTCACAGACCATGCGGATGTGACGATCGGGCGAAGTCTCCTCGTGGGCGTCCTCGATCTTCTCGTTGATCTCCCTCGACGTCGCCTCGTTCTTCGCCACGCGCTCCTCGCGACCGCTCATACCCTGAATCGTATCCCTCCGGAGAGTTGCCGACCTGATCCGGTACCGCCATCTCATCGTCCAAGGCCAACCGGGCCGGGCGGGGTTGGTCCTCATTCCACGGCGGTGATCTGGATGTTGCGGGCATCGGCGTCCGCGGCGGCGAAGGCGAGCAGCCGCGCGCCTTCCTCGGCCAGGTTCGCCCGATCCCGCTTCCCAAGCCGCTGGAAGGGTTCGATCCGTAGCGTGGCCCTGTCACGCACGCGCTCGATCTTCCATGTTCCATGGAAGAAGCCGTCGACGAGGATGGCGCTGAAAATGAGGCCCGAGGTGAAGCGCTTGTGGTGGTCATCGGAGATGATGCGCGTGCGGTCGGCATGCGAGAACAGCACGTTGTCGAACTCGGGCAGGAACCGGGGCGGCGCCGGAGTATCGGGGTCGGGAAGCGGGGCATCAGGCAGGTCGACCAGTTCTTTGCCGTGCTCGTCACGGAAGGTGCGCAGACGTGGCCGGAGCCGCTCGATCACCTGGCGCAGGCGGGTCAGACCCGACCATACCTGGACGTCCCGAACCGTGGCTGGGCCGAATGCGGCCAGGTAGCGCATGACCACCCCGTCCGGCGCGGGGTCGGGCTCGAGGGGGCGGCCGAGCCAGGACTCGGCCGTGGTCCAGGTGGCTTGTCCACTGGCGCCCCAGATCCCGCGGGGCGGCACCTGGACCAGCGGGACCAGGTAGGTGATGGCGTAGGCGAGAGACGCGGCGTCGACGTGGGGCCATCGCTCACCCAGCAGCAGGCTGAGCTCGGCGCGAGTGCGCGGCCGTTCCTCCAGCAACGCCCGGCCGGCGGCCAGCAGCGCCTCGGTGTCCACGCCGGCGATGCGCCGGCCAAAGGGACTGCCGACGTAGAAGCCGCGGTGCAGGACCGGCTGCATCAGGGGGCGAAGCGCCGGGAAGTCCCGCGCCGTCGCCAGGTGCAGCGTCGCGCGCATCAACGAGGCTCGTACCGCCCGCCGATCGTAGATCAGCTGGGCCAACTCGTCGGTTTGGAAGCCATCCAGCCGAGTCCACAGGCCGACGTAGGGCGCGTTCGGCACCTGAGCCTGCATGCCGACCAGGTGCTCGATCGCTTCGGCGGCGGACAGCTTCCACCGGCGGAGCAGCAGTTGACGCTCCAGCAGGGCCCGGTTGAGCGCGCGCAGGCCGAGCACGTCACCCGACCCCACCGCGCCTGGGCCCTTCCTTTCGTTCCTCAACGGCCTTGGCGGCTCCTTCCCTCCCTGACCGCACCGCCGCCGGGGGAACGATTTCGCTGGACCGTGACAAAGATTCCCCCCGCGGGGGGTTGACAGCTAGGGGCGTCCCCGATACAACGTCCCAAATCCGATAGGCAGGATAGGGAAATGATTCGGACACGGTACTTGGAGACGCTCGGCGCGGCCACCCCCTGCCGCCTGTGTTGTTCGCAGCCCTGTGCCCACCCGGGGGCGGAGGTGATCGTGCGGCCGTAGAAGACGTCCGGGACAGCAATCGCGAGGGCCGCAGACGCGGCCCTTTTCCTTTTCAGGAGGCGATGGATGAGCGGGGACCGAAAGTACGGGACCGGGGAGCGGGGTCCTCTGCCCTCCGAACCGAGCTGGGAGGAGGTCCTGGGCAGGAACTCCATCGAGCGCCTCAAGAAGGAGAAGCCGCCGGTCCTGATCATCGACGAGATCGACGAGCTCAGCCGACAGCACTACCTCGACATCCCCGAGGAGGACATCGTCCGGCTGAAGTGGTACGGCCTGTACCACGACAAACCCAAGGTCGGCTCGTTCATGTTACGGATCAAGGTGCCCGGAGGCCTCCTACCTTCGCAGAGCCTGCGAGCCATCGGCGAGATCTCCATTGGGTACGGACACGGGTTCTCGGAACTTTCCACCCGCCAGAACGTCCAGCTTCACTTCCTGAGGCTGCCAGACGTTCCCCCAATCCTGGATCACCTCGCCGCCGCGGGCCTGACAACGGCCGGCGGATGTGGGGACGCGGTGCGCAACATCACGGGCTGTCCCCTGGAGGGCGTGCTGGCCGATGAGGTGTTCGACGCTACCTCGGTCGTGGAAGAGGCTGCCCTCTTCTTCTACGGCAACCCTGACTACATGGACCTTCCCCGGAAGCACAAGATCACCATCTCCGCCTGCCCCTACCAGTGCGATATGCCCGAGATCAACTGCATCGGGCTCGTGGGGGTGATGCGTAACGGCCGGCCGGGCTTCGCGGTTCGGGTGGGTGGTGGCCTCTCGACCGTCCCGCGCATCTCCCGCGACATGGGGGTGTTCGTTCCGATCGAGGAGGCGGTCGAGGTCCTTCGGGCCATCCTCGACGCATGGAAGGAGGACCGTCGATACCGCTTGTCCCGAGTCAAGGCCCGACTGAAGTTCATGGTCGACGACTACGGTCCGGATGGGATGCGAAGGCAGGTCGAGGAGCGCCTGGGCCGCAGGCTCGAGGACTTCCTGGCTCCCGGGTCCGTGGGATTCACCGACCACATGGGTATCCACGAACAGAAGCAAGAGGGCCTCAACCACGTCGGCGTTCCGGTGCCGGTTGGGATCGTGCGCGGCGAGCAGATGCTTCAAGTGTCGGACCTCGCTGCCTCGATGGGAGGTGAGATTCGGCTCACCAAGCAGCAGAACTTCATCCTCACCGCCATCCCCGATGCGCGTCTGGAGGAAGCTGTGGGCCGGCTGGAGGAGATCGGGTTCCCCGTGGACGCGAACCCCCTGCGGGCCACGGCCATCGCGTGCACCGGTGAGCCCCACTGCAACTACTCGGTGACCGAGACCAAGGGCAAGATGCAGGAGATCCTGGCCCACCTCGAGGCTCGGTGGGGAGAGCAGCTGGGCAACTTCCGAGTGAACTTGGACGGATGCCCTCACGCCTGCGCCCTGCACTGGGTGGGCGACATCGGGCTGATGGGTACCACGGCCCGCGAGGCCGTGAATGGCGAGCGTCAGGCGTTCGACCTGTTCCTGCGGGGAGGGGTGGGACCGGAGCAGGCCATCGCCCGGCCGCTCATCCGGCGGGTTCCGTTTCCCCACGTGGAGGAGACCCTTGACCGGCTGATCTGGGCGTGGCTGTCAGGACGACAGGACGGAGAAAGCTTCCGCGACTTCTGCATTCGCTCGTCGGACGAGGAGCTTCAGGGCATCGCTTCCGGAGCCGTGGGCGTATGAGCGATCAGACCGCACTGGACGAGTACGAGGCCGGCGAGCTCGCAGTCCTGTACGACGCCTCGCCGTCCCAGGACGTGCTGGCCTGGGCCCTGGACCGGTTCCACCCGCAGATCTCCATCTCGGTCGGGGGTGGGGCGGAAGGCATGGTGATCGTGGACATGGCCTGGAGAATCAACCCCGAGGTCCGAGTATTCACGTTGGATACCGGGCGCCTGCCTCAGGAGACCTACGACCTCATGCAGCAGGTTCGGGATCGCTACGGGATCCAGGTCGAGATGCTGTTCCCGGAGCGGGCCCATCTGGAAGGGATGCTCGATCGCCACGGCCCGAACCTCATGTACGACTCAGTGGACCTCCGCTTCCTGTGCTGCCAGGTCCGAAAGGTCCTTCCCCTCAACCGATACCTCAAAGACGTGGAGGCCTGGATCACGGGGCTGCGACGGGAGCAGTGGGCCAGCCGCGCCGAGGTCCGGAAGATCGAGCTGGACCACGACCACGGCGGCATCGTCAAAGTGAATCCGCTGGCGGACTGGACCAAGGAGGAGGTGTGGGAGTACATCCGGGCGAACGAGGTCCCCTACCACGCCCTCTACGACCAGGGGTACACCTCGATCGGGTGCGCGCCGTGCACCAGGCCCATCCAGCCGGGCGAACCAGACAGGGCCGGACGGTGGTGGTGGGAGACGGACGCCCCCAAGGAGTGTGGGATCCACTGCGCCATCTACACCGGTGGGTTCGAGCACGAACTGAACGCGCTGCTGGGAGAGCGTGCGGACGGACAGGACGGCGACGGGCATCGCGGGTCCGGGCAGGAGGCAGGATGAAGATCGGCGAAGCCGAACGGGAGTTCTTGGTGGCCGAAGCTCTGGCTCTGGCAGATCAGCTCGGCCAGGAGGGCAGTCTCGCGTACCGGGAGATCGCCAGGACCGCCACAGAGGGCGAGATCCCAGACGAGTGGGAGGAGCGCGTGGGCGAGTTGCTCGCGCTGTCCGTGGAGACGGGTCGGGTTCGAGCCGTCCACGGTCCGGCCGGTGTGCGGGCGCTGCTCGCTCTGTGGAAGGACACCCCGCAGGGGAAGAAGGTCGCGGAAGAGCTCGACGAATTGAACCTCGCCCTGTCGGCCCTCCGCGGCCTGCCGCTCGAGGCGTTCCGGGTCGCGGCCATCGGACCCGGGAATCACCTGGTGACGGTCGCCGCCGGTGACTACGAGTTGCGGCTGTCCATCGATCGGAACGGTGTGCGCCTTCGAAGCCTGAACGTGGGCGGCGGGGGGATCGGAGAGTAGCATGCCCTTCGGTTACCCCGTCAGTCTCGAGCTCTCCGGCCGGAAGGCAGTGGTGATCGGAGAGGACGCCGTGGCCCAGGGCAAGGTGGGCCCTCTGGTCGCCGTCGGCGCCGAGGTCACGGTGGTGGCCGACGGACCGCCTGGGGTGCTGGACCGGCTGGAGCGGGAGGGGCGGGTCACGGTGCTCCGGCGGGGGTTTCGTCCCCAGGATCTCGAAGGGGCGTTCATCTGCGTGGCGTCCTCCCGGGACCCCGAGGTCCGGATTGCCATCCACCGCGAGGGACGCGTTCGGGGTGTGTTGGTGAACGTGATGGACGACCCCGATCACTGCGACTTCGCGGCCCCCGCCGTGGTCCGTCGGGAGGACCTGGTCCTGGCTATCTCGACCGGGGGGCGCTCCCCCGCACTGGCTCGCCGGCTCCGAGTGGAACTCGAACAGCGATTCGGTCCCATGTGGGGGGTCCTGCTCGAGCTCGTCGGCGAGGTCCGGGAGGAGACTCTCCATCTCCTTCCGGATCTTCGGGAGCGGTCCCGAAGATGGCAGGCGGCGTTGGACCTCGAGGAGCTGGAGCGACTGGTGGGGGCAGGCCGACTGGAGGAAGCCAGGAATCGCCTGAGGTCCCGATTGCTCGAGGTGGGGTCGGTGTGATCGGGGTCGTCTACCTCGTTGGCGCGGGCCCCGGCGACCCTCGGCTGCTCACGCTTCGAGGCGCCGAGGTGCTCCGTGGGGCAGACGTCGTGGTCTACGACCGGCTGGCCCCGGCCGCGATCCTCGACCTTGCTCCTGGTTCGGCGGAACGAGTGAACGCGGGAAAGTCCCCGGGTGAGGCGTCGATCTCACAGGCGGCTATCAACCACCTCCTCGTCGAACGGGCCCGGGAGGGGAAGACCGTCGTCCGGCTGAAGGGCGGCGATCCCTTCGTGTTCGGTCGCGGTGGCGAGGAGGCCCAGGCGCTCGCGGAGGCGGGCGTGCCGTTCGAGGTGGTTCCCGGAGTCTCCGCTGCGGTGGCAGCCCCGGCCTACGCGGGCATACCCCTCACCAACCGGGGGCTCGCCTCGAGCTTCGCCGTGGTGACGGCCAGCCTGGCAGGAGGCGGGGCCCAGGACTTCCGCCGCGTGGCCGCGGCCGTGGACACGCTCGTGGTGCTCATGGCGGCCGAAAGGCTGCCGGAGGTATGTGCTTCCCTCCTCGAAGCCGGTCGTCCGCCGGATGAGCCGGCGGCACTGATCGAGTGGGCCACGACCTCCCGCCAGCGCTCCCTCGTCGCAGCCCTGGGCGCGCTGCCGCGGTTGGCGCGGGCAGCGGGGATCGGCCCACCCGCGACCCTGGTGATCGGCTCCGTCGTATCCCTCTCCGAGGAGCTCGCATGGTTCGAGGAGCAGGGATACGGACCGGCTGCCGAAGCCGCCCGATAGCTGAGGCGGTGATTGATCCAGATCGTGTAGGCGACCCGCAGGGACCGGCTGAGCCGAGCTAACGCAGCTCCAGGAACCCGGCCGACTCGCACGCGTCCACCATCATCCGGATGTCGTCGTACGAAGCCGCGTCGACAGCCACGAATCGCTCGATGAGCCCAACGCCGAGTCGCTCGCGCAGCGCGGGATCCTCGGCCATTGTGACGAGGACGTCGCGGATCGTCTCCCGCAGGTCCTCGGGAACCCGCCTCGACACCGCCACCGGTTGGATCGTCGACGGGCCGAGCGCCTCCACGACTCGCACTTGCTCCGCGAGCTCGGGGTGGTCGCGGAACTCGAGCGCCAGGACCTGAGAATCGATCGCCGAGCCGTCCACCTCCCCCCGAGCCACCATGCGGATCGCCTCGTGGTGGAATCCCGCCTCCACCACCTCGCCGAAGAAACCGTTCGTCTCCCGCAGCGACAGCAGATGGTACCGGGTGATCCCGTATCCCGAGTGCGACAGGGGCTCGTTGTACGCCCACGACCGCCCGCGTAGATCGAGGAGCGACTGGGACGGGCTGTCCCGGTGAACGATGACGTCCGAGAAGTAGATCGGCCTCCCCCCGTACCGCGCTCCCTCGAGCACCGGCGCGGCCACGGGGACGGCGACGTCGAGGCCCCGGCGCTCGAACGTCACGTACGGCAGGCTGCACACGAAGCAGACCTCGTTCTCGTCCTTCGCGCAGCTCTCGTAGGAGGTCTCGACGGTGAGCTCGGTCGGGACCCCCAGCCGCCGCCCCACCTGCTCGGTCACGGCCTCGTAGACCGGGAGCACGGATGGCGCGAGGTAGGTCCCGAATCTCAGGCGGTCCAGAGGTATGGCATCGCCTTCCGACCCCGAACCCGAAGGGCTCCACGTGAACACCGTCTGCCGGGTACCGGTCTCCCCGGTCGCGCCCCCTACCCTGCCGGTGTCCGCCGACCGGTGAGACGTCCCCATCAGCGCCACTCGATTCGGGCCACCTCGACAGGCTCGGTCACGCCCTTCACGGTGACCCCACGCGACTCCGATAACGTGAACTCCCCGTCCGCGACGGCCACGGTGTCCACGGTGGCCAGGATCTCTCCTCCCTCGGCGAGCGCCGCGATCCTGGCCGCCTTGTGCACCTCCCCGCCGCTGTAGTCCTGACCCCTACGGGTCGCCTCGGCGGCATGCACCCCGATGCGCACGAGCGGGGCGAACCCATGCGCCCGGCGGTGCTCCGCGAGCGCCCGCTGGACGGCCACGGCGCACGCGAGCGCGGATCGGGCGTCCTCGAAGGCCACGAAGAAGCCGTCCCCGGTATGGTGGGCGACCTCACCGCCGTGGGTGGCGAACAGGGACCGAAGCGTCTGGTCGTGCCACGCGAGAAGGTCCTCCCAGGCCTCGTCGCCGATCACGCCGACCAGGTCCGTTGACTTGACGATGTCGGTGAACATGAACGCCCGCCCGACCCGCTCCTGTCGCTCGGTCGACGGGGCGAGCTCGCCGAGCAGCGACGCGGCCCGCTCGGCGGCCGGCCGGGCGCCGATCCGCTCGAACGTGTCCCGCGCCGACCGAGCCTCCATGATCGCCGTATCCTCGTCTCCCAACGCCCGGTGCGTCCGGGCGAGCAGCAAGCACAACTCCGCCACTTCGTACGGCGCGTCGATCTGCCGCCACGTCTGTTTCGCTCGCCGCAGGTCGGGAAGCGCGCCCGCCGCATCGCCCTGGGCCAGCCGGACCGCTCCCCGGACGCCGGCCGCCACGGCGTGGAGCGACGCGGCTTCGTACTCGCCGACGACCGTATCGAGCTCGTCCACGGCCGACGCCGCCATTTTCATGTCGCCGGCAGCCAGGGCGATCTCGGCCTGAGCCGCCAGGAGCCTCACTAAGAGACAATGGTTCCCGCTCGCTTCGGCCAACGCCTGGCGGATCCCGGAGCCGGCTGCCTCCACCTTGCTCTGCGCCAGCCGGAGGAGCGACAGGCCGGGCTGCGGGTAGTAGCCGAACTCGTGGGCCCGCGCGTACGCTTCCTCTGCCGCGCGGAAGTCGCCCAGCCGGCGTCGCACCTCCCCGATCTCGTAGTTGGCGGGTCCCAGTCCCGACACGAAGTTGAACCGGGGAAGCTCCTCACAGGCCATCCGGGCCTCCTCCTCGGCTTTCGTCAGAGAGCCGTGGAGCCGCATCAGTTCGGCCTTGTGGACCCGGCAGACCCCGGGGAACGCGGGGACGGATTGACGCTCGCACCACCGCAGGGTGGCCTCGGTCCACTCCGCGGCTCGCCCGTAGTCGCCGAGCTTGGAGCAGATGCCGATCATCCCGCAGTACACGTATCCCGCCGCTTCGGGACCCAGCTCTCCTCCGACCACGGACACCATGGCCTCATCCATCAGGGCCGTCCCCTCGGCGACCCTCCCCAGCAGACAGAGGGAGTGCCCCTTGTCGTGGAGGCTCATCCCCTGCAGGTTGTGGTCCCCTGTCCGGGAGGCGAACTCCAGGGCCTGGTCGTAGTGGACGATGGCTCCCTCGAAGTCGCCCTGGAACCAGGCCATCAACCCTCGCATCCATGCCAGCCAGCCGTGCACCGGCCACTCGGGGTTCTCCTCGGCCAGGCGCTCGGCTTGGGCGGCCCAGCCCTGGGCCTGGGAGATGGCCATCCGCATCCCGTGCTGCTCCGCCACCCTGAACGCCATCATCGCCGCGGCCGAGCGATTCCCCTCTTTCAGGTAGGCGCCGTAGGCGCGTTCCACGGCCTCGACGGTCTCGTCCGGATGGGCCGACCAATAGGCTGCCCAGGCCAGGAGCTCCAGCCCCTCCCCGGTCAAGGAACCCTCCCGGTCGGCCTCGGAGAGCGCGTCGTACGCCGCTTGCCACTCGTGGCGCCCGAGGGCGTCGCGTCCGGCCTCGACGAGATCGCTGGGTGGGCGGCTCACGACGGGATGGTACGCCGAGTCCGTTGGCGGTGGGAGTGGGGGGCTACCATTCCGGCGTGAGCTCACGATGGGTCGAGCCGGAGGGGTAAGGGGATCGCCCCGCGGATGGATCGAATGTACCGTGTCCTGAAGATCCAGCCCAGCGAGGCTCGGACGGCCATCCGTTTCCTGGCGTTGATGGTGGTGGTCTGGACGGGCTTCGCTGTCGGCGGCGCCGGCGTGGAGTCCCTGCTCTTCGCTCGATTCGGTCCGCAGGCGCTTCCCTACCTCTACATCGCGCTCGGCATCTTCACCTTCCTGTCCATGACAGGCATGAGCATGCTGCTTCGACGCAGGGATCCGGAACGGTTCCTGGTGTTGCTTCCCTTGGCATTCGCCGCGGTCGTGCTGATCATGCGCGCTCTGGTGGAGCCGGGCCGGGGCTCCGTCTATCCGGTGCTCTGGCTCTTCATGATGGTGATGTGGACCGCGCAGGGCGTGGCCGTCTGGGGGCTGGCGAGCACCCTTCACGACACGCGGCAAGCCAAGCGTCTGTTCCCCCTGTACGGCGCCGGCTGGATCCTGGGAAGCGTCTTCGGGGGTCTCGCCACCCGTCCGCTCGCCCTGTGGATCCACGCTGAGAATCTTCTTGTCGTGTGGGCCGGTTGCCTGGTGGCGGCATTCTTGATCGCCCGGACCCTTATCGGCCCTCGAGGAGCCATCCGCCCCAGGCGTCGGAGCCCTGGTGCGAGGACTCGCCCGGTCGGGCCGCTCCGGGAGCTGCGAGAGACGTTTCGGCTGGTCCAGGGGTCACCGCTGCTTCTCTGGATGGGGGTGTCTCTGGCGCTCTTCGCCCTCCTGTACTTCGTGCTCACCCTGGTTTTCGCCGAGGCGGCGACCGCTCGGTTTCCGGCCGCCGACCATCTGGCTGGTTTCCTCGGCCTCTTGATGGGGGTAAGCAGTGGCATCGGCTTCTTGACGTCCTTGTTCCTTGCCAATCGTGTGTTCGCCCGCTTCGGGCTGGCCAGCATGGTCCTCACGCTGCCGCTGATCTATCTGGCCGGTTTCGCTGTACTCAGTTTCGGCGCCACGTTCCTTGGGGTGGTCGCGTTCCGGTTCATCCAAGTCGTCTGGGTGAACGGAGTGTGGGCCAGCGGATGGCAGAGTTTGTTCAACGTCGTGCCGGCCGAGCGCCGCCACCGGGTCAGGACATTCATGGACGGTGTCCCCCTCCAGGTGGGGATCGTTGCGGCGGGAATCCTGCTGATCCTGGCCGAGCGCGCCCTCGCTCCCCCGCAGGTTGCCCTGATCGGAGTGGGCGCCGCAGCGCTGGCTACTGTGGCGATGTGGCGAGCCCGAGCGGCGTACGGAGGTGCCGTGGTGGAGGCCCTGCGTGCGGGCAACCCCGAAGTGTTCTTCGCCGAGGAGGAACCGTTCGGCGGCTACCGGCGGGACGCGGCCGCTGTGTCCGTCTTACTCGAAGGCGCGTCCGACCCGGATCCGGCCATCCGCCGGACCTCCGTGGAGATCCTGGCAGACACGCTCGATGCCGCGGCAAACGACGCGTTGGCAACCGGTCTTCACGATCCAGACCCCGGGGTCCGGGTCGCAGCCTTGAGTGGAGTCGCCCGCGCGAGGCAGGAATCATTCCTCCCGGATGTCGTTCGGCTGCTCAAAGACCCCGAGCCCGGCGTCCGCGGCGTGGCGGCGGACACCATCGCCGCTTGGTCGGCAGCGGGTCACGATCTGCGCTCTGAGCTGGTTCCACTGCTCTCCGATCCGGATCCACACGTGCGTGCGCGGGCCGCGGGAGCGCTCTTTCGCTTCTCGGACGGTGAGAACGGGCGGGTGGTCCTGGGCGCGATGATCGCCTCTCCGGATCCCGATTGGCGCGCGGCGGCAGTGGCGGTCCTGGGCGAGCTGGGCGAGGAGCTCGGCATCGTGACCAGCGCCCTCGCCGACCGCGATGCATCGGTCCGGCGGGCGGCCGCCTCAGCGCTGGAGGGATTCGAACCCCCGAGCGCGACCGAGCCCCTCATGGAAGCGCTCGGCGATCTAGACCCGACCGTGCGAGACGCGGCGGTTGAGAGCGCGGTCCGGTTGGGTGCGGGCCTGGTGGAGCCGCTCCTCCAGGCCATGGCCGACCCCGCACGCGAAGCGGGGGCGCTGCTCGCCCTGGTTCGCCTGCGAGAGCTCGAACCCGCCCCCGCTCTCCGGAGCTACGCGCGATCTCAGGTAATCCGAGCCCTCCACTACCACGACCTGTGGCGGAGGCTGGGGCCGGACGGAGACGATCGACTGGCCCTGGCGCGTTACTCCCTCCGGTACAAGGCCCTTCAGCACGGAGTGAATGCGTTCCGGGCCATGACCGGAGATCCCACCAGCGTCGAGCTGGCCATCGAGAACCTCGCGTCCCGCGATCCCGTGCAGCGCGCGAACGCGTTGGAGACGCTGGACGCGCTGGGCGAGCCAGAGATCGTGCGCCCGCTGCTCGCCGTGTGGGAGGCGTCCCCCGAGCCGGCGGCCGACCCGGGCCCGGTATTGGTCGAGCTCCTGGCCGATGACGATCCCTGGCTTCGGGCTTGCGCTGCCCTCGCGGCCAGGGGCGCCCACGACGGGCCCGTGGGCCTCATGCTCGACGAGATGGCGCGAACCGATCTGGACACCACCGCCCGCGAAGCGGCGAGCTCGGCGTTGAAAGGAGACGGTGCCGTGGAGACCCTGTCCAAGCTCCCGTTGATGGAACGCGTTCTGTTCCTTCGGAAGGTTCGCTTGTTCAGCGAGTTGACGCCGATGGACCTCAAGCATGTGGCTGGGAGCGCGACCGAGCACGTGTACGCGGACGGTGAAGTGATCGCCGAGCAGGGGGAGTCGGGAGACGAGATGCACATCGTGGTGTCTGGAGAGATCCGTGTGGTTGTCGGAAGCGAGCGGGAGCCACAGGCAGAAGTGGCGCGGCGCCGACCCGGGGACTACGTCGGCGAGATGGCGATCGTCAGCGAGGAGCCCAGGATGGCCTCACTCGTAGCTGGCGGAGATGTCCGCACCCTCAGCATCGACCGCAAACGATTCCAGCGGATCCTCAAGGAGCGGCCCGAAGCCAGTCTGGCTGTGATGCGCGTCCTGTGCGAGCGCCTAAGGGAATCTCATGGCCGGGACATCGGGGACGTTCCCGTGTGAGCAGTAGCCTGGTTGATCCTCTTTCTCTCATGCCCTCTCGAGCGAGTGAGCTTTGGGTTTCACTCCAGAGGGACGCGCTCCAGCACGTGGTCGAGCAGCTCGGCAGCCCGTCGTACCACATCATCCGAGGGGAGTTTTTCCAGGTCCCGGAGGAGCTGCTGACGGGCGAGGACAACAGGCACTCGCTTTTGTTCGCAGTATTCGAGCAGTTCCCGGGTGGCCTCCGCGGTCGTGGCCTCGGCCATGGCCAGATTCAGCGCCTTCTCTCGCACGGCATCGGCGGTCGGCACATCACACCTCCCTCGCTCATGTCACGACACCACTCCTACTCGGTCCGTGGACCCCGTCTCGTCGTCAGCCGGACGGAGGCCTCCCCAGTTCCCCCAAACGCTCTATGACCTGTTGCGGTACTTCCACGCGCCAACCCTTTTGCTCCAACTCGGCCCTGGTGAAGGAGAGCTCGCCTATGGGGTCGCCCCAGTGGCGGAAGCGGAAGATCCAAAGCTCGCCCTGGTCGTTCACTTCTTGGACGACGTCCTCCGACCGGGCCTCCACGATGGCTAAGGGAAGCCAGCCGTCCCGATCCCGGCCAGTGAGGTCCACGTCAAGGTCGTAGGCCGTAGGGTTCACGATGGTGATCTGCTCCACCGTGGGCGGCCGTCCCAAGCAGTTGGCGAGCAGCAGGGCGAGCATGACCACGCTGCCGGTGCGAGCTCTCATGCGAAGACTCCGTGTTTGCCGCAGCTCAGCTACGGCTGGGATGTAGGGGGCTAGACCGAAGGGAGTGCCGGAGGGGCGCGGGGGTTCCGTACGAGGAGATCGCGCAGGCTTGCCGGTCTCGCTCCTGCGGAAGGGATGTTGCCGCGGACCCAGAACAACGGGACTGCCAGTACGGCCATCGCAGCCGCTAGAGGGGCTGTCGGCCGGGGACGGTGCTCGACGGAATGGAGCTCGGGTCGCACGAGTTTCGGCCGGGCGGCAATCAGAGCCTCTGGGACTGTGGATGCCAGAACCCGGGCTTCGAGATCTCGGACGTGGTCGTCCGGTCCGGTCGGCCTATCGTTCTGCCATCCCGGGGAGAACAGGATCGCGAACGCAGCAAAGAGGGCGAGCTCCCACCGGACACGTAAAGCTCGGCGCCGCATCGGTGCGCACAGCATAGCCCCCCGGGTGAGGGGCAGTCACCCATCCTCCTCTCGGGCCGTCGGAGGCACTCCGACGGACGCATCCTTTACGCTCCCCACGACATGGGCGAGCTGCCGACGGGGACGGTGACCTTCCTCTTCACCGACATCGAGGGCTCGACAAGGCTCCTCCAGCGCCTCGGCGACCGTTATCACGAGGTGGTCGACGGACACGGCCGGATCCTTCGCGACGCTATCGTGGCCAGCGGCGGTGGCGAGGTCCGAACCGAGGGCGACTCCTTCTTCGCCGCGTTCCCCACTCCCGCCGGGGCCATCCGCGCGGCCGTCCAGGCACAGCGCGACCTGGCCACGCATCCGTGGCCCGAGGGCCACTCCGTGCGGGTTCGGATGGGCCTACACACCGGCGAGGGTGTCCTCGGGGGTGACGATTACATCGGCCTCGACGTCCACAGGGCCGCCAGGATCGCGGCCACCGGGCACGGAGGCCAGGTCCTGGTCTCGTCGACGACCTCCGAGCTGATGCGGACCCACCTTCCAGACGGAGTGGGACTACGAGACCTGGGGCAGCATCGCCTGAAGGACCTGGCGCGGCCGGAGCGCGTCTACCAACTCACGATCGATGGCCTGCCGGCGGAGTTCCCTCCCATCCGGTCGCTCGAGACCCCAACCAATCTCCCCGCCCAGCGCACGAGCTTCGTGGGCCGGGAACGCGAGGTCGCCCGGGTAAAGGAGCTGCTCAGGGGGCCGGGGCTCCTGACGCTCACCGGCCCCGGAGGGAGCGGCAAGACCCGGCTCGCGCTCCAGGCCGCCGCGGAGCTCCTCGACGAGTACCGCGACGGCGTCTTCCTCGTCGAGCTGGAGCCGATCACCGACCCCAACCTCATCCCCTCCACCATCGCCAGCGCGATCGGCGCGCGGGCGGAAGGGGCCCGCCCGGTCCTCGAGACGCTGAGCGAGCACGTGCGCGACCAAGAGATGCTCCTGGTCCTGGACAACTTCGAACAGGTGATCGAAGGTGCTCCGGTGGCAGGGGCGCTGCTCGCGGCCTCATCGCGGTTGCGGATCCTAGTGACCAGCAGGGAGCCACTGCACGTGACGGGCGAGCAAGAGCTCGCCGTGCCGCCGCTGGACCTGCCGGGCGCCGGGGAGGCTCCTTCGGCGGAGTGGTTGACCCGATACGAGGCGGTGGCCCTGTTCGTCCAGCGCGCAAAGGCCGTGGACCCGGCGTTCCAGCTGACCGAGGCGAACGCTTCGGTCGTGGCGGAGCTCTGCGTCCGGCTCGATGGGCTTCCCCTGGCGATCGAGCTGGCGGCCTCCCGGGTCAAGCTCCTCCCGGCCCGGGCCATCCTGGAACGCGTGGAGCATCGCCTGGAGCTGCTGACTGGCGGGCCCGTGGACCTGCCGGCGCGGCAGCGAACGCTCCGGGGAGCCATCGCATGGAGCTACGACCTCCTCGACGATGCCGAGCGGGCGGTGTTCCGGCGGCTGTCCGCGTTCGCGGGGGGCTGGACCCTGGAGGCCGCCGAGGCGGTTGCGAGCCCTGGTGGCGAGCTGGGACGGGACCTCCTCGAGGTCCTCGGTTCCCTGGTCGACAAGAGCCTCATCCACCGTCATCCGACCGCTTCGGAGGCGGTTCGCTTCCGGATGCTGGAGACGATCCGCGAGTTCGGGGCCGAGCAGCTCGACTCAGCAGGCGAAGCGGAGGCGACACGGCAAAGACATGCCTCTTTCTTCCTGGAGGCGGCGGAGGCGGCCGAGCCTCATCTCCGGGAGCTCCAGCAGAAGCGCTGGCTGGACGAGCTCGAGCTCGACCACGACAATCTGCGGGCCGTCCTGAGGGGAAGCATCCAGGGCGGAGACGCGAGTCCGGGACTCCGCCTGGTTGCCGCGCTCTGGCGCTTCTGGCACCTGCACGGCCATCTCGCCGAAGGTCGCCGCTGGGCGGAGGAGGTCCTGGCGCTGCCGGGATCGTCCGGGCGCACCGCCGAGCGCGCCCGGGCGCTCACCTGTCTGGGCGGGCTGACCTACTGGCAGGAAGACGTACCGGCCACTCGCCGCGCATACGAGGAGGCCCTGGCTATCGCTCGGGAGCTCGGCGATCGATCCGCCGAAGCGGAGGGCATCTACAATCTTGCGTACGTCCCTGCCTACGAGGGTGACCTGGCCGGCTCGGTGGCGATGTTCGAGGAGAGCCGGATCCTGTTCGAGCACCTCGGAATCCGTCGGGGGGTGGGCGACTCGCTGTTTGCCCTCAGCACCCTCGCCCGACTCCAGGGAGACCTGTCCGGGTCCAGGATCCTGGCCGAGGAGAGCCTGGCGATCCACCGTGAGCTGGGAGATCGGTACGGGACCACCGATTCGCTCCACACTCTCGGTCGGACCGCGCTCGCCCAGAACGACCTGGCCACCACAGCGACGAGCTTCCTTGAGGCGTTGGACAACGACGAGAAGATTGGCAACCGGACGGGAATGGCGATCGTGCTCGACAATCTGGCGGCGAAGGCGAGCGTGGAGGGCCGGCACGTGCGGGCGCTTCGGCTCGCCGGGGCCTCCGAGGCGATCAAGGAGGCGGCGGGGGGCCACGCTCCGCCACCGCTGGTCGACCTGCCCGACCCTCGGGAAGCTGCTGGCGAGGTGCTCAGTGAAGCCGCCGTCGCGGCCGCCTGGGAGGAGGGCCGGGCCATGGCCCTCGAGCAGGCCCTGGCCTACGCCCGAGAGGAGACCTAGGCCCGGTCGGTCCCCTTAGGGTAGTTGACCTACAGCAATCATCGTAATACAATCTCCCCACACAGGCCCCTGGGAAAGGGAGGGACCATGAATATCGGCGCGGAGAAGCGGACCGTGTACATCGAGCCGATCGAGGAGGCCGCGGCCGTTCCAGTCGAAGAGCCGTCGCCCCCGATCGACCCTGAGCCCGCGGAACCCCGTCCTCAAACCGAGCCCGCGACGGCCGGGTGAATCCCATTGGAAGCCCGGATGGAGCGGATCCCTGACGCCATCGATCCCATCGTCGGGTACCGGATGTGGAACTACACGCTCAGCAAGGATCGGGCGGAACTCCACTCGCTGAACTGCTCCCTCCCTCCACTCGACGAGTGCCAGTGGGAGCGTTCGGGATCCGGATGGGCGGTGGCGTCGTGCCTTCGAGGTGACCGTCGCCGCCACGTCGCCCCCGCTGAGAATTGCAGCTGCGGGTTCTATGCCATGACACGCTCGCCCGGTTGCTCGAGGAAGACCCGATCCTATGCGGCATCCGGTACTGAGCCGGCTGTGGCTCCCCGCCGCGATCGTGGCTTTGTGCGTGTTCCGACTCTTGGTGGGCTGACTTCCGGGCCTCGTTCTCCCGGTGCGATGATAGAGGTATGCGCACCGGTGGCGCAGTGGCGTTCCTCCTGGCGGGGGTGCTCTCACTAGGACCTCCGGGGGCCGGGGCGGACTCGGCCCAAGCCGCCGGCGCCCCGCAGGTCCTGGAGTTGAAGCTCACCGGCGTGGTGGACCCGTTCATGGCCTCATACGTCGAGCGTGGCATCGCACAGGCCCAGCGGGACGGAGACCGGGCGGTGCTCATCACGATCGACACTCCGGGAGGACTCGACTCCTCCATGCGAGAGATCACCCAAGCCATCCTGGCCTCGAGGGTCCCGGTGATCTGCTACACGGCCCCGCCGGGGGCGCGAGCGGCCTCCGCCGGCACGTTCGTCATGCTGGCCTGTCCGATCAGCGCCATGGCCCCGGGGACCAACATCGGCGCCGCCCACCCGGTGGGAGCCGCGGGGGCCATCGAGAGTCAGAAGGTGACCAACGACGCCGCCGCGTACATCCGGTCCTTGGCGCAGCACTGGGGCCGGAACGCCGACTGGGCGGAGGACTCCGTGCGCGAGTCGGTCAGCCTGCCCGCCGAGGAGGCCCGCAGGATACACGTGGTGGACCTGGTCGCCCCCAGCACCTCGGCCCTCCTCCGGGAAGTCGACGGGCGGACGGTGCAGCTCCAGGACGGGTCGGAAATCACCCTAGAGACGGACGGGGCCGTCCTGCTCGTCAGGCGCCTGGGACTCGGGGCCTTGCTGCTGCACGGCCTGATCGACCCCAACCTGGCCTTCCTTTTCTTCTACCTGGGGCTCGGCCTCATCGTGATCGAGATCCTGCACCCCGGGATCTCCGTTCCCGGCGTGCTCGGCACCCTCTTCCTGGTCACCTCGTTCGTGTCGTTCGGATTCCTCCCGATCCAGCTCGGCGGGGTCATACTGCTCATCGCCTCGGCCGCGTTCTTCCTGCTCGAGCTGAAGCATCCGGGCATCGGCGTGCCGACCGTGGGAGGAGTGACCGCCCTGATCCTAGGGGGGCTCCTCCTGTTCGACCCCTCGGTGCCGAACGCCCGGGTCTCGCCGTGGCTGTTGGGCGTGATGGCGGCGGTGCTGACCTTGTTCTTCGGCTTCGTCGTCCGGGCGGTGGTGGCGGCCCGACGGATGCCGAGCACCGCGGGGTTCGAGGACATGGTGGGAGAGGTCGGGGTGGCTCTGGTCGACCTTGCCCCGAACGGGCAGGTAAGGGCCCGGAGGGAGGCCTGGAGCGCGGAGTCGGTGGGGCCGCGGATCACGGCCGGGACGCCGGTCCGGGTGGTGAGAGTGCGGGGACTCCGGCTGATCGTGGAGCCGATGGAATCCAGCCCAGCGGAGGCCGGCCCGGCGGAGGAATCAGCGGCCCGGCCGGGCGAGGGGAGCGAGCCGGAGGGGCCCCGCGAGCGGGCGAAGGCGAGTGAAGGAGGGGCCGGATGAGTATCACCACGCTGGTGATCATCGGGGTCGCCCTGCTGTTTCTGCTGGTGCTGATCCCGAGCGCCATCAAGATCGTGCGGGAGTACCAGCGCCTGGTGCTGTTCCGGCTGGGGCGGGCGATCGGGATTCGCGGGCCGGGGCTGGTGATCATCATCCCGATCGTCGACCGGGTGGTCTGGGTGGACCTTCGCGAGCTCTACCTGGAGATCCCCCATCAGACGGCGATCACTGAGGACAACGCCCCGATCTCCATCGACTTCATCATCTTCTACAAGGTCGTGGATGCGGCGATGTCCGTGCTGCAGGTCCAGTACTTCGCCGGCGCGGCCCAGAACATCGCCGCCACCACCCTGCGCAGCGTGGTTGGAGACATGAGCCTGGACGACGTGCTGTCCAAGCGGGAGGACATGAACCTGATCCTGCGGACCAAGCTCGACGAGGTCACCGAGCGGTGGGGGGTCAAAGTGACCAACGTGGAGGTCCGGGAGATCATCCCGCCGCCGGCGGTGCAGGAGGCCATGACCCGCCAGATGTCGGCCGAGCGAAGCCGCCGGGCCGTAGTCACCGAGGCGGACGGGCAGAAGCAGGCCGCCATCACCGTAGCCGAAGGGCAGAAGCAGGCCGCGATCCTGAGCGCCGAAGGGGACCGGCAGGCCGCGATCCTGCGTGCCGAGGGCTTCTCCCTCGCGCTCTCGAAGATCTTCGAGGTGGCCCGGACGATCGACGCGAACACCATGAGCCTGCAGTACCTGGAGGCCCTCAAGCAGATCGGCTCCTCTCCCTCCACGAAGTTCGTGGTCCCCATGGAGCTGGCCAACCTCCTCGCGGGTGTCACCGGCCAGACGGGGCGGTCTTTCCGGGGAGACGGCGGGGAGGCGCCGTAACGGCCGAGAGGAGGACATCACCATGGAGGTCCACCCGGGTGTCTTCGTGACGAACGTCTCTACCGACCAGTGGGAGCCGGACCCCGACGTTCCCGGCAGCGAGATGCACGAGCTCGTGCATGCGGGTGGCGTCTGGGCGGGACTGACGCGATTCACCACGATCGACGGGCCGACCCAGTGGGTGCCGCAGCAGCGCGAAGTGATCCATGTCCTCGAGGGCGCAGTGCACATCGACATCTCGGGCGGACCGAGTTTGGAACTTGGGCCTGGGGATATCGCCACCCTGCCTGCGGGGCTCGAGACGATCTGGCACATCACCCCCCCGTTTAAGGAGATGTGGGTCCTCGCGTCCGAGTAGTGCTAAGTCGGCCCCGGGCTGTCTTCGCAACCAGCAACACTCCGGTGTCGAAACCTCACAAGGCTGAGCAGGCATCAGCGTCCGGCTGCCTCTGTCGCCAGCTCGGTGATGGCAGCATCGAAGTCGGGCTGCCGAGCCTCTGTCACGAGCTCGTCGTAGCGGTCGCCCAGAGCTGCTCGCAGATCGGTCTCCAACCGCCGATGAATCTCCGCATCGGGACGCCAGGGATGGGAACGGGCCTGACGGTAGCCACGCTCGGCCAGCACGAAGAGTCGCGCGGCGCGTTCAGTGCGGCCTTCCCTGAGCTCCGCCATCGCCCATAGCGCGAGGGCGTACCCGGCGAAGCCCAGGTTGCGTATCCGCTGCGCCGCCAGGAGCGAGTCGATCGCGTGCGCGCCGGCGGGGTCGTGCAGCTCGAGGGCGGCTCGCGCCAGCAGTGCCGACGCGACCATCCGCACATACCACTCCCCGATCCGCACCGAGAGGTCATGGGCATCCTGAGCGTACTCGAGCGCCTCGTCGATACGGCCATGCAGGCGGGCGAGGTAGGAGCGGGTCAACATACAGAGGCCGACCAGGAGGGGCTCGCCCTCCGCATCCAGGCTCGCGGTCGCCTCGCTCAGTGCGGCCCGCCATCGCTCGTCGTCAGCTACTGACCCCATAACGACTGCGCGCAGCAGCTGGGCGAAACCGACCGTCCGGTGGTCGTTGGCCTGGCGCGCGGCGCGGAGCGCATCATCGAGGTTCTCGTCGAGCAGCTCGAAGTCGCCCTCCCCGAGGGCCTGGAACGCACCGATCGTCAACGCCACGGCCCGCTCCCGGGACCCGGCGCGCGGTAGTGCCGCGACTTCCTTCATCCAACCGCGCCCTTCACTGTAGGTGCCGCGCATATGCCAGTACGTGGCGAGCGCGCGTCCCATACGCACGCCGACGGCGGCATCGGCGCGACGCACCGCGCGGCGGAGGACGGCACGAAAATTGTCGGTCTCACGGGTGAAGCGGTCGAGCCAATCAAGCTGGTCGGCGGTGCCGAGTGCGATGTTGCCGCGCTCGGCGAGGTCAAGGTAATACGCCTCGTGTCGGGCACGATACTCGTCGGCCAGGCCACTCACCTCGAGCTGCTCCGCGGCGAACTCGCGGATCGTCTCGAGCATGGCGAACCGCGGCTCGGCCGCCTCGCCCGCCGCCCGGATGAGACTTGTGTCGACGAGCGAAGCGAGGAGGTCGAGTGTCAGGAGCCGACCATCGGGGTTTGCCACCTGCTCGATGGCGGCGAGGCCGGCGCTACCGACGAAGACGGCAAGCCGGGCGAAGAGGGTCTGTGCATCGATCGTCAGCATCGAGTGGCTCCAGGCGATCGTGTCGCGGAGCGTCTGCTGCCGCTCCGGCAGGTCCGTGGTCCCCCCACGCAGGAACTCGAGGCGGCGGTCGCCCATCCGCTCGAGCAAGGCTCTGGGTGACAGCACCCGCAGCCGGGCGCTGGCGAGCTCGATGGCGAGCGGCAAGCCGTCGAGTCGCCGGGCGAGCTCGCCGATCGCGGCAAGGTCCTCGTCTGTCGGCCGGAAGTCGGGCCGGCTGGCCACAGCTCGGTCGATGAACAGCTCGACCGCAGGTGTGATCTCGCCGTCGGCGGCCGGAACGGGGAGCGGCTCGACGGAGTACACGTGCTCACCCCGCACGTTGAGAACGCGCCGGCTGGTCACCAGGAGCTGGATGCCGGAGACGCTGGCGAGCAGATTCGCCAAGTCAGGCGCGGCGTCGGCGAGTTGCTCCACGTTGTCGAGCACGATCAGCATGTGTGTGGCCGCCAGCGCTTCGCGCAGCCGGATGGCGAGCGCGGCGCCAGTGCCTTCCTCCACCCCAAGGGCCTCAGCGATCGTCGGAATCACCAGCGACGGCTCGGTTACGGCGGCGAGTTCGACGTACGCCACCCCGTCGGGATACCGATCCTTGGCGCGCTCGGCAACCGCGAGCGCGAGCCGGGTCTTGCCGACCCCGCCGGTGCCGAAGAGTGTCAGCATCCGGTTCTCTGGGTCGTCGAGAAGCTCGAGGACGCGAGTCACATCCTCCTCGCGATCGATCAGGTGGGTGAGTGGACGCGGCACCCGACCAGTCCGACGAGCCGGCTCCTTGGAACTGGCGGTCGATGCCGCGAAGCGTTCCGTGAGTAACACAGCGAGGTCGTCCGCCACGAGCGAACGCAGCTCGTCGGCATTGGCAAAGCCTCGGTAGGAGACTTCGTCGTCCGCCTGGATCCGTGCGATCAGCTTCTCCAGCCGCGGCTCCCGTTTCGGCGCGGGCCCCTTGATGTAGACCAGCTTGGGTCGGCTGCCCGCAAGGGCGTACTCGTCCTCGAGCCCCGACACGTTCTCGCCCGGCGCGACCCAACCGTACCGTTCTCCATACAGCCCGATGAAAACGTCACTCTGCTCCAGGTAGGCGCGGTAGAGGGCGCGGGGTGGGTGGGGGCGGGCTCCTTGCTCGAACATGACCGGGGTCAGCCGCAGGCTCTCGATCGCCTCGCGCACCGCCCGACGTTCGTCCGCCAGGTCGCCAAGGGTGGAACTAATGAACACACGAAGCCGCTGATCAGGGGTCCGGATCGACACGGGGCTCATCTTATTCCCGGCGGGACCCTAGCCACGCTTTCGACCTGCAAGTTGAGCTTGCGACGCCGCTGCTCGCCAGACCCTGACCGGGTCGCCCGATCGGTCGAAGGCGGCCTCGAACCCCCCGACGCCGAGAGCCGGCGGCGGGTGAATCGTAAAGCGCCCGCCGGTAGGCGCCGAAACCTGTACTCGTAGAGCGCGACGAGAGCACAACTGGGCTGCTGTGGAGATGAGCTGGGTCATGGTGCGCTCCGAGGCGCCGGCATGCCGTCGGCGGAGTCTCGGAAAGAGGAAATTTCCATGAACCACATCCTTGATGACAACACCGCGGAGTGGGATGCCCGCGTCCAACGAGAGCAGCAGCGAAAGAAGCGGCTCGCGCGTCGGGCTCACATTGGTATGAGCGCGGGTGTGTTGCTCGGCCTTGTCGCGCTGGCGCTCGGCTTCACGTTGCAACCGAAGCAGCTACCGGCTGTCGCCGCGCCCACGCCTACTTCGGTCAAGGCTGTGGACCCAGCTCACCTCGGCATCCCTCTCGCCGTGTCGTTCGCACGACACAAGCCGGAATCTGATGTGCTGGAACGCCAGGCACAGAGCTTGGCCGTGGGCCTCGCCCGAATCTGGCGGGGCGGAAAGTCAGAGGAGGCCGCGAGGACGGCGCACTCGTATACCGTGGAGTACGAGCGCGTGGTCGGGTGCGACCTCCGCTGGATAGCCGGCCGGGCGGGTCCAGGCGTCTGGGAGGGAACTCTCTCGCTGGTTGATTCCCTCCGAGAGATAACGCCCTATGTGGGCCGAGCCCGGGAAGGGCAGGCCGTGGTGGTCACCGCAGTCATCTGTCCAGATGAAGGCGGAGCGCCCCAACTCAGGCCGGCGCGCGGGGAGCAGAGACCGTCACCGAGATCGGCGTAATGCACCTGCGGGAATCAGTCTGAGAGGTGGTTGGAGATTTCTGCGACGAGATCTTCCGGAGGGACGTACATGAGGCCTCCGTTCTGTGGGGCGCCGTAGTCCCTTATCCACCGGATCCTTCCGTCCAGATCAATCAGGACGAAGGTATGTCCGGGCTCCGATCCCATCGCCCACTGCATCACCCCGTAGGTGCTGGCGACCCCGTTGTCGGCGTCCGACAGGACCGGGGTCTCGATGCCGAACTCAGAGGCACCCTCCCGCCACGCCTCCAACGAATCCGGGGAGATGCTGAGCAGCTCGACATCCAGCCCCTGGAACTCCTTGCTGTTCTGCAGGTCAACTACCTGCTGCATGCACCCCCCTCACCCGGGGCCCATGCTGAAATACAGGAGTGCAGGCTTCTGGCCTCGGAAGTCCGCCAGGGAGACGTCAGGACCCTGGGCGCTCGGCAAGCTGAAGCCCGGTGCTCGGTCCCCCTCCCGCACGACGCGATTACCGGTATGCGCAGTGTCCCGGCCTGCCCCACAAGAAGCGCTCACCATCGATGCAAGGGCGATCGCTAGGAGGGCAAGATTGCGCTGTCTCATCGCTCGCTTTCAGCATACTTCTCCCGGCCCAGGTCTGAACCACGGGTTGCGGCCCGAGCGGCAGAAGGGTCAACTCCTGCGCGCGGGGTAGAGAATGGAACTGGACCTTTCCGATTGCCCGGGTGCGCGTGGCTCGCTGATTGGCCCGTCTCACCGACCTGCCGGAGGTACAAACATGACCTCACAAGAGAACATCCCCTACCTGCACCGACTGAGCTCCGAACTCATGCAGGGCCTCTCCCGCCGGCTGGGTTCTCAATGCCGAAAACGCAAGCCAATGCCCAAACTCTTCGAGGAAGCGTTCGGAACCTAGCGAGCGGCTTGGATCTCGAACGTGACCTGGGCCCGCGCTGGGGGTCCCTGACCGACGGGCCGGAACCTGCCCCGGATCGTGTAGGTGCCCGGTTCGAGCCGTCTGCTCTTCACGCAACCCCACGCGTCCTTGACGCACTCATCGAGATCCCACACGAACAGCCTCTTGATCTCCCCCGGCCGGATCTCGACCCGGCTCAGGATGTCGCAGTGCGTGCCGGGCGGGATGATGAACTCGTGACCCTGAGAGTTGAAGTAGGACAGGAAGCACGCCTGATAGAAGGACTCGTAGAGGTAGGTCGCGTCTCCGACGTTCTCGATCCGCACGACAACTCGGTCCCCGACCTCATAGATGCCGTCCAACAGGAACCGAATGTCCGAGCCAGGGACAGACGAGGGTGACACACGCGGAACATGGGACGGCGTGGCTGAGCCCGGCGTCTCGGGACGGGCTCGTGCATCCCGCCAAGACGACTCCCAGGATCAAAGTCGTGGCCGCGACTCGCCGCATCAACCGCCTCCTTAGCCACCCGTTGAACGGGCTCGGCCGGCGACGGACCGCCGAGGGGATCGCCGGGTTCTCCCAACGGCGACCGGGTCAGCCCGCCGATCTGGCGATCCGCACTGCGTCGCCCAGGTTGGAGTTCCCTTCGAGGAAGGTGAGCCCGCTCACCTCTCCGGCCTTGGGTCCGATGTATCGCAGGACGTAGAGGCCGTTGCGAATGTCGATCACGTAGATCAGCCCCTCCTTGATGATGGGGAAGCTCCACATGACGACCTTGTTCGGCCCCCGTGAGAGGGCTGGATCCTCGAGGGCTACCGTCGCTTCGGGGACGGGCGAGAACCACCCCACCTGGGTCGGGGCGCCCGGGTCCTCGACGTCGATGGCTTGGAGCCCACCCGAGTGCCAGGAGTCCAGCGTGAGGTTCCGGGTGAGGGTCGGATTGTGCGAGGAGTAGCTCGTGAACTGCTCCGTGGCCGGGTCGACCGACGGCCGGAACCCCTCGGTGTTCTGGAAGATCTTGTATTCAGCCACCATGCGGGGTCGCTGCGGGCGCGCGACGTTCCAGAGGCGCGCCCACCCCCACGGCCACCCGAACGAGTCCACGGTGAACGTCCCGTATACCTCGTCGATGGTGAGCGCGAACGGGCGACCGGGGAACGGCACCGCGGAATGGCTCTCGGCGCATCCGGCCGCGGTGTGGCCGGGGCACCGCGGCCCCGTGCCCCAGGTCGGGAGAGGGACACGCGTCAGGAGGTCGTCGTTGAGATTCTCCACGGTCCCCGGGGGCACCTGGTTGTTGGCCACCTTGCTCGTGTCCAGGACGCCGAAGCCGCCGCGGAGATACGCGAGGTAGGTCCGCTTGCCGTCAACCGACGGTGTCATCGAGTGCAGGGCCAGGTCGAAGTCGTAGTTCGCGGGGTCCGACGCGCCAGGGAAGAACTGGTTCCAGTTTCCCTTGGCAATCTCCGTGAAGATCCCCTGCCTGGCCTCGCTGATGTCGGTGATGATCAGATTTGGAACGTTCGGGTTGACGGACGTTGTGGGCGTGGAGTTCCAGAGGAGCGCTCGGTTGGGATCCTTGGGATCGATCCACAGGTACATCTCGTGCGGCAGGGCGGACGGGACGTACGTGGCGATCAGCGGCGGGTTCACCGGGTCCACCGCCAGGTCGAAGAACCGGATCCTGAACGACTGCGCCGTCTGCGGGCAGGCGTGGATCACCCGGCTGCACCGGAAGTACATCACCATCAGGAGCTCTTGCTGTGGCCACACCCGTAGCTCCCGAGCGGTCTGTCCCTCGTTCGCGCCCGAGACGAACTCGGTCCCGAACTCTCCCACCACCGTCGGACTGGTCGGATCCGCGATGTCCACGACCAGGATTCCCGGATGGACGTGGGTGCAGGTTCCGTCAGGATTCGTCGGCGTGAGGACAGGGGTGACGCCGGGCCCGGGATCGGAGTCCCCACACGAGTTGGACCCGTCCGAGCGGTTCCCGATGTAGACGAGGTTGTCGAAGACCGTGAGCGCGGCGTTCATGCCCCGGGGCGTCGTGTTCCCGTCGAGCTCGAATCCGGACAGGGCGTTGTGTCCCAGGAGCGTGAAGTTAAGTGATGTGCCGGGGGTCCCTCCTCCGGGGCCGACGCTGCTGCTCTGTCCGACAGCGGGTGCGCCGAGGCCGACTGCCAGCATCAGAGCCGTGGTCAGGGCGAGTGTTCGTGCCTTCGATCCGCGGTGCACCGCTGGTCACCTCCTGTAGGCCGGACGCCCCGGCGGGGACCGGCCCGAAGCGGTCGAAACCGGATGGATGGGATGATCTCCTTTTCTCTTACCGGAGCAGGAAGGAGAGTGTCAAATCGGCCGGGCGTTTCGGCAAGGAAACAGGGGAACGTGACGCGCCTCCGGCCTCCGATGAGGCATAGAGGCTCGAGTAAGTTGGGCTCCGTCAGCCGTTGGACTGGAACAGCGTGAGCTGCATGCCGTCCCTCGCCTTGAACCGCTGGTTGTGGTCCCCCCAAGGGGTCTCCACTGGGGCGGCCATGGCCTCGGCCCCGGTTTCAGCCACGGCCCGACTGGCTTCGGCCAGGTCGTCTACTTTGACGGCGATCCGGACCCGGTCGTCGACGGGGCGTCCCACCTCGACCTCATCGACCATGCCGGCGTGATCCACGTCCACCAGCTCGAGGGTGGCGGCCGGCACCTTCAGGATGATCCCCCGCCCGCCCTGCTCATCCAGCTCCTGGAGCACCTCGAGGCGGAAGACGTCCCGGTAGAGGTGGGCGGCCGCATGGTAATCGTCGATCACAAAGCAGAAGCGAAGCTCACGAGCTTGAATCATCAGTTCCTCCTTTCCGTCTTGGGCAATTTCCGCTCGGGAAGAAATCGGTAGCAGCCAGGCAAGCGACTGGGAGTCTGAGAAAGGCGTCAAAGAATCCGGGGGAAATGGAACCGCCCGGGTGAAGCCACGGTTGGGAAGACTGCCCCCCGTGCCACGCTCCGGGCTGAACCGCTCGCGCGGTGAGGGCCCTACTGCATAGACTCCGGGCGATCGAAGGAGAAGGGAGGGTCCTGCCATGAGGCCGTCTCCGAAGGCTCTGAAGGCGGGTGTGCTGGCGGGGGCGCTCCTCGTCGGCGCATGCGGGGGAGGGGGTGACTCGATCGCGGGAACCTACAACTGCGGTGTTGAAGGCGAGACTCCTGATGATTCTGTCATCGAACTGCGAGAGGATGGGACACTCACGATCACCCAACCCGACGGATCCACCGGGGAGGGAGCCTGGTCTGCCGAAGGAGACTCAGGCGCCTTCAACCCAGGCACGCCCGAGGAGGACCCGTTTACCATCGAGGGGGATAACCTCGTTTTCGCCGACTCCGGCGCGCCAGTCAGATTTGTCTGCACCCCGGAGAGCTGAATCGAACCTGCCGTCTCCCGTCCGCTGCCGTCCCCCGACGACTCGGGTGCCGGCGCGCCGACGACACGGGTCATCGAACGAGTATCCGCAGCCAGCGCTGGCCGGCGGAGGGACCAGTCTTGGGGGCTCAAGATCCCGAGACCAGAACGAGGCAGGCGGCGGCAACCCTCAGGTCCGCCCCGGCGTCGAAGCATCATCCCGAGAGCCCCAGGCAGAGGTCCGCCAGTTGTCCACGACCTCGCTGGGAGGCAACAGCGGGGGAAGCGGCATCTCGAGGTGTCTCGACAGGGCGTGTACGTAGGGCTCGTACATCCCCCGGAACTGACTCAGGCGTTCCTCGGCATGGGGGTCGAGCCGCACGCCCGCTCCACCGAGCAGCTTGATGAGGCCGGGGACCTCCTCCGAAGGGAGCCGGTCCGCGGGGGGAGGCTCGGGCGCGGTGGCGAACACATGGGCCAGGTCGACCACCGCATGGCGGGCCATGGCGAAGGTCCGCCGGGCCTGCCATCCGGAGACCCCTTCCACCCCGGCGAGGGCGAGCGCGGACAGGTCCAGGATGGTGGTGAGCGCCGACAGCCAGGACTGGTTGTCGTGCTGCGAGCGGAAATACGCGAGAACCGGGTAGGAGAGGTGGCTCTCCAGAAGCTCCGCCGACCAGTACTCCCAGTCCGACAAGAGCCCGTCGATCGACGCCACCCCCTCGTGCCGTCCGGCCCTCCGGAGGAGCTCCACGGCACTGGGAGGCGACCCGGCCCACTGGTCCAGCATGGAGATCCGAACCTCCCGGCGGGAGAAGGCCTGATACATCACCGGCAGGTACGCGATGACCAGGGCCAGGAAAGCGAACCCGGCTCCGCCCTCGACCGCCGTGAGCGCCCTTCCGGTGGCGGAGACCGGGACGACGTCGCCGAGGCCCAGGGTCACGAAGGTGGTCCCGCTGAGGTAGAGGTAGGTGCCGAACCCGAACTGGCCCTCGGGCGCCAGAGGAGTCCCCAGGCCCAGCTGGATCAGAGCGAACCCCAGAATCACCCCTCCCGCCCACATGACCAGGAGCAACAGGAAAGATAGCGGCGCGAAGATGCTCAGGTAGTTCTCCCGGCGGCTGCCCGGTCGGCGGCGCCGGCCGATAGCCGACCATCCTCGCCACATGGCCCTGTAGAAGATCCGCGTCAGCCTCAGCCGCCGGGATACTCGGCGGGGAAGAACGATGGCTTCGAACGCCTCCCACAGGATCAGGATGATGAGGAAGGCTCCCGCCACAACCGCGATCGCGCCCACGGTTCTCTCCCCCGTTCGAGATCGGCGGGCTCAGGCCAGGTACCCCTCCACGGTTCCCTCGTCGCGAACTCGCGCTTGATTCGGATCCTCGCCGGCCGATCGCAAGGCCCGCCGCTGATGCAGCAGGTCCCAGCACTGGTCCAGCATCACAGAGATCTGCTTCAGGCGCTCGCGGTCCCCGACACTGGCCTCACCGCGCGCTTCCCTCAGCCAGAGCCCGTGCTCCTCGTCAGCAAGGTCGTTGATCCGACCAATGACTCTCCCGTCTTCCATCGCTCTCGCCTCCCTGCCGGCTGACCGGACGAGCGTACGCCCGCCACGCCCGATGAACCCCTCGGGCCGGGCCTGTGTTCCGTCCGTCAACGAGCTCGGGTCTAGTCCACGTACGGCCCGTTGAACACGGGGAGCCTCCCCGTACGGCTGCCCCGCCATGAGCAGGAACCGAGTGCCGGGGGAGGCATCGGTGACCCTGAACTCATCACCGCGACCGAGGAGGACGAGCTGGGGAGGCTTCGCCCGGCGCCGGTTGGCCCCGAACGCCGCCTCGCCTTCCAGCACGTAGGCGAAGCCCTGGAACTCCGGGGGGACGGGTGTGGTGACCTCTCCGCCTGCCGACAGCTCGATGTCCAGGACGAGCGCGGGCGTCCCCAGACGAACGGGAGATCCCTCCCCCACCAGCACCCGGACCGTCGCGTCGCTCTCCTTGTGCACGGGGGTCAAGCACCTGCCTGACGTCCACGACCCTGAGGGCAACGTCTTCGGGCTGCACAAGCGGACCTAGCCGCCCGCAGAGGAAACGAGTGGATCCTAAGTTCGCTTGACGGCCAGGTAATACGCACGTTCCCGCCGGAAGACGAACCCCTCTCCATGACGCCACAGCGCCACGAAGCCAGCCTTGAGGGATTCATGCGCCGCGAGCGCCTGGCGCACGGACCGGAGGTCCCCACCGGCGAGGCGAACCCAGTCCTCGTCGCTCTTCTCCTCCGCCTGGCGCTCTTCCTCCCGGAGCTCGAAGCCCGTCTTCTCCAGCATGGCCCGGACCCTGGAGGGCGGGAGGATCCCGACGTGGGAGGGATCCCGGACCCGCTCGACCTTGTCGCGGGCGGACCGGCGCTCGGGATCCTCGGGGCCCGCCATATCGATCAGCAGGAACCGTCCCCCGGGTGACAGCACCCGGGCAACCTCGGCCAGGGACCGCTCGGGATCGTCCAAGTGGTGAAGGACGCTTCCGTTGGTCACCAGGGAGAACGAGGCCTCGGCGAATGGAAGGCTGAGCGCGTCGGCCTGGACTGCCCGAGCCGTGGGCACCGCCTCGACATACAACCTCAACATCTCTCCTGTGAGGTCGGTCCCGACCGTGAGACTAACCCGCGGGCTCAGGAGGCGGGCCAGGGTCCCGGGCCCGGTCCCCACGTCGAGGTAGCGGTCACCCGGAGAAGGGCGGGCCAGCTCGACCAGCTCGGACGGATAGCGACCGAGTTCTCGCCGCGCGTATGTCAGGGCCATCCTGCCGAACTGTTCGGCCGCGGTTCGCCCGGCCTTCATCGATCCACCCCGGTGGCACCCGAGTCGGCTCCCCCTAGCCGCTCGCCCCGGGGAGCGTGGGCCTCCAGGAACTCGTAGACCTCGAACAGGTCGACCCCGGGGAAGGTTCCCGCCGGGAGGGCGGCGAGGACGTGGCTTTGCGGACGGGGCGATGGCCAGGCCTGGCCGTCCCAGCGGGTCGCCAGATCGGCGGGCGGCCGGCGGCAGCAGGGACCCTCTGGGCACCTCGAAGTGGTTCGGACTCTCGTGTCGCTCCCCCGGAAGTACCGGGCCTCCTCATACCGCGTCCCCAAGCCGATGGCGTGATGAGGTTCCCGCTCCACCTCGACGTAGGTGGAGTCCCAGAACGTCCCGGCGGGGGTGTCCGTGTACTGGTTGTGCACGGAGAACGCCTGCTCCGAGCCGAAGGCCCGGCGGGGTCCCCAGTAGCGGCACAGGAGTTGGCCCTCGATGGCGCCCTGCGGATCCTTGGGCAAGGGGGCGCCGTCGTTCTCGTATGCCTTCCAGATCACCCCTTGAGCATCCGTCCGCAGGAAGTGGACGGGGATGCCGAGGTGGTGGGTGGCCAGATTGGTGAAGCGGTGAGCGGCCATCTCATGGGAGACGTAGAAGCGCTCCTCGAGATCCTGGACGGAGAGATCCCGCCGCCGCTTGGCCTCGGCCAGGAGAGGAACGGCCGCCTGTTCCGGGACGAGCACGGCCCCGGCGAAGTAGTTGGCCTCCACGCGCTGGCGGAGGAACTCGCCAAAGTCCGCCGGATCGCGGTGGCCCAGGAGGAAGTGGCCGAGCGTCTGGACCACCATCGGCCGGGCCAGTCGAGCGGCGACCCGGTCCCGCTGCCCCACGTAGATTCGACGATGGCGAAGATCGGTGACGGACCGGACCGATCCCGGGAGGTCCCGAACCGGGTGGAGCGTGAACCCGAGGTGGCGAGCGAGGTCCGCGAGGAGCCGCTGCGAGAGGGGACCCTCCCCACGGTACCCCACGGCCTGGAGCGCCTCGGCCGCCGCTCCCTCGATCTCCGGAAAATAGTTGTCCCGCCCCTGCATCTCCTCCCGGAGGGCCACGTTCGCCCGGCGGGCTCCCTCCGGAGTCTCCGCCCGCACCTGCCCCCGCCGATTCACCTCGTCGAACAGGTGCACCAGGGCCTCGAGGACGGGTGTCTGGGTCCCGGCGGAGACGGCCAGAGGCGGGAGCTCCAGCTCACCCCGCCACAGGGGGTCCCGCTGGGCCCGCTCCAGGGCGATCTCCAGCTCGGCCCGGCGGGTGGGGGGCGACGGGGCCAGGAGCTCGGAACGGGAGGTCCCGAGGGCGCGGGCCAGGGCCCCGACCAGCGAGAGACTGGGCTCCCGGCGGCCATTCTCCACCTGGGACAGGTAGGGGGGGTGCTTCCCTACCCGGGCGCCCAACTCCCGCAGGGTGAGCCCCCTGGCCCTTCGGAGATGGCGCAGCCTCCGTCCAAATACCAGGAGATCTACGTGTGAATCTTCCGAAAACTGTCCGGCATCGGTAACTTCGTCCATTGTTTCCCCCGAACAAGGCTGCGCTATTTTATCCCACGGGGTAACTATACGAGCTACAGGGCAACAAAAGGGGGTCGAAATGGCGCTCGACACTCGGATCCACGATCAGGCCACCTGGCTGGGCGGCACGTGGGCCACGCGCGACCGCTGGCGAGGCATCCAACGCCCGTACACCGCCGAGGACGTGGTCCGTCTCCGGGGGTCGTTCAGCCGGGACCACACCCTGGCCCGGCAGGGGGCCGAGCGCCTGTGGGAGCTGCTCCAGGGAGACCGCCACGTGGCTGCCCTGGGTGCCCTTACGGGAGGCCAGGCCGTGCAGATGGTCCGGGCGGGCCTCCGCGCGATCTACGTCAGCGGATGGCAGGTGGCCGCCGATGCCAATCTGGCCGGTGAGACCTATCCCGACCAGAGCCTTTACCCTGTGGACAGCGGCCCCGCACTCGTCCGGCGGATCAACAACGCCCTGATGCGTGCCGACCAGGTTCAGTGGGCGGACGGCCGGGACGACATCGATTGGATGGTGCCCGTCGTGGCCGACGCCGAGGCCGGGTTCGGCGGCCCGCTGAACGCCTTCGAGTTGATGAAGGGGTACGTCGAAGCCGGGGCGGCGGCGGTCCACTTCGAGGACCAGCTCTCCGCGGAAAAGAAATGCGGGCACCTGGGGGGGAAGGTCCTCATCCCCACGGCCCAGTTCATCCGCCTCCTGGTGGCGGCACGGCTGGCGGCCGACGTCATGGGGGTCCCCACCCTGACGATCGCCCGAACCGATGCTCTGTCGGCCACCTTGATCACCGCCGATGCTGACCCGGAGGACCAAGAGTTCATCACCGGCGAGCGCACCGCCGAGGGGTACTTCCGAATCCGGCCCGGCCTGGACGCGTGCGTCAAACGGGGCCTGGCCACGGCGCCCTATGCCGACCTCCTATGGTTCGAGACCTCCACGCCCGACCTCGGCGAGGCGAAGGAGTTCGCCCGGGCCATCCACGCGGAGTTTCCCGAGAAGATGCTCGCCTACAACTGCTCCCCCTCGTTCAACTGGAAGAAGAGCCTCGACGACAAGGCCATCGCGTCCTTCCAGGAGAACCTGGCCACGCTGGGGTACCGGTTCCAGTTCGTCACGGTGGCCGGGTTCCACACCATGAACTCGGCCCTCTACGAGCTGGCCCGGGGTTACGCCGCCGAGGGCATGCCGGCGTACGTCCGGGTCCAGGAGCACGAGTTCGAGCTGGCCAAGGACGGGTACACCGCTGTCAAGCACCAGCAGGAGGTGGGGACGGGGTACTTCGATCAGGTCATGCAGGCCATCTCCGGGAACCTGGCCTCCACCCTGGCGCTGGAGGGTTCCACGGAGGAGGCCCAGTTCGCCTGAGGCACGACAGCTTCCGCAAGGGTGCCCGGGACGACCGGAGGGGGCCTAGGTGGCCTCCTCCCGGTTCCGGAGCTCCAGCCACCGCTGGAGGCCCGAGGCGTTGGACTGGAAGCCGTTGAGGGTATCCAGCTTCTTCCGCCCGGCCTCGTCGGCCGCCGCCTCCTCGGAGGCGAACCGCTCCTCCAGGGCGGCCTGGATGTCCCGGCCCTCCCGCCAGGCAGCCTCGGCGACCTCGGCCCACCTCCTCAGGGCGTCCGCAGCCTCGTCCAAGAATGCTTGGGGCTCCTCGACCAGGCCGTAGTGCGCCAGGGCCAGGGAGGAGGGGGACCGTTCGGCGAACTTCCGCAAGGAGCTCAGAGCCAGGTCCAGGTCGAAGTCGGGCGGAGGCATGGCGGGCCGCAGCACCCCGGCGTCGGGCAGCCGCACGCCGGCCGCATCACCCACGAAGATGATCCCCGTCTCCGGGTCGTGCAGCGCCAGGTGGTGCTTGGCGTGCCCCGGTGAGTGAATCGTTGTGAGCGCCCGGCCGGGCCCGACGCGCACGGCCTCACCGTCGGCCAGGACATGGATCCGGTCCGGCGGGGTGGGGTCCAGTCGACCGTACAAGGAGTCCAGGAGGGCCCCGTACACTCGGGCGGCCGAATCCACGAGGCGGGTAGGGTCTGCCAGGTGTCGGGCTCCCTTCTCGTGCACGTAGACCGTAGCCTGGGGGAACGCCTTGGCCACGTCGCCCACCCCCCCGGCGTGGTCCAGGTGGATGTGCGACACGGCCACGCCCGCCAGGTCGTCCGGCCCGATGCCGAGAGCCTTCAGCTCTTCGACGAGCGTCCCGGCCGAGGTCTGGCTGCCGGTCTCGATGAGGAGGGGCTGGGGTCCCTCCATCAGGTACGCGGCCGTGACCCGCTCCCACCCGCCAAGACGTGTGTCGATCTCGATGACGCCGGGGGCGACGGCCCTGGCCATGAGGACTCCTTCGGGAGGGACGGCGGCATGAAGTATAGTGCCCGGCCGGGGCCGGTTTCGCCCAGCCCCGAGGGGAAGTCGGTGATGGACTGGCTCTATCGGCGGATCGTGGAGGGGACCCCGGACGCCGTCGTCTTCGCGGACCGCGAGGGCGTCATCCGCTTGTGGAACGCCGGCGCCCAGGCGACTTTCGGCTACTCGGCCGAGGAGGCCATCGGGCAGACGCTGGACCTGATCGTCCCGGAGAAGCTGCGGGAGCGGCACTGGAAGGGCTACCGGCACGCCATGGAGACCGGCACGAGCAGTCTGGGCGGGGAGATGCTCAAGGTGCCGGGCGTCACGAAGGGCGGCGATCGGATCTCCCTGGAGTTCACGGTGGCCCTGGTCCGAGACCCTCAGGACGACCTCCGGGGAGTGGCGGCGGTCATCCGCGATGTGACGGAACGGTGGCAGGAGGAGAAGGCGCTGAAGGAGCGCCTGGCCGCCCTGGAGGCGGAGCTGGAGGCCGCCCGGGGATCCGGCTAGGGATCGGCCCGGACGAACTCCCTGATCAGCCGGGCGACCTCCTCCGGCCGGTCCTCCGGCACGAAGTGCCCCGCCTCCTCCAGAACCACCAGCCGAGCCCTGGGCATTGCCGCCGCCAACCGCCTCCCGTACTCCACCTTCTGGAAGTCGTCCCCCTCACCCCAGATGATCAGGGTGGGGACGTCGAGGAGCTCCACCCGATCCATGACGGACGCGAGGTCTTCGGTCCGGAGCGCCCGTGCGCATCGCAGGTACGCCCGCCTCCCCTCGACGCCCTCGAAGGGTCTGACGTACTCAGCGACGAGCTGGTCGTCGACGCGCTCCTCGCGCACCATCCCGCGCTTGAAGGACTTGGCGAAGCCCGAGGAGAGGTCCCGGGTCGCCAGGATCTCGTCCCACGCTGGATCCTTCAGCCGCTCGATCTCGGAGACGGGCCAAGAATCGTAAGCGATCGTGTCGAGCAGGACCAGGTTGGTGATCGCTTGGGGGCTCTCCAGGGCGAGGAGCTGGGCGATCCCGCCGCCGATGTCATGGCCGGCCACGGCCCCTCGATCCCAGCCAACCTCTCGCATGAAGGCCCTCAGGTAGTTCGCCTGGGCCACGATCGACAGGTCGGCGCCCTCGGGCTTGTCCGAGTCTCCGTAGCCCAACAGGTCGACGGCGTAGACCTTGAAGGCCTCAGCGAGCGGCGGGATCACGTTTCGCCACAAGAAGGACGAGGTGGGGATGCCGTGGATCAGCAGGATCCGGTGGCCCTCCCCCCGCTCAACGAAGGCCATCCGTCCGGCATCGGTCCTGAGGAAGGCCTTCTCCATCCCCGTCCTTCGGTCGGGCCGCCGGCGTTCCGCTGGCGGGAGTTCCACTCGACCCGGGTCGTCTCATTCTAGGGAATGTGCCGCCTGGAGGTGGGGACCGACCGCTCGGGGTCGCCGTAACCCCTGCCGCGGCGGGGCAGTCTAGCGTTGGATGCGAGGCCGGTGGGGGGGATCGAATTGTCTGGTCTACCCCCCTGGTCGGAGCGGTCCGGGCGGAAGACTCTCACTTGACTCCATGCCTGTCGGGAGGACAGAATCCCTGGCGGGGGTGGAGGTGGAGCATCCGCGGTCGTCTGACGGCGTGGGGGCTGGAGCATCCTTGGTCGTGACGGGGGTTCGTGGATCGCATCCGGTGACGTTCCTCATTACATCCGGTGCCGGCCGGATCGGCCTCTGGGCACAACGACATCCACGTCGGGAGGGCTCGAGACTGTGCCATAGGTCTGTTTCCTGTGTGAGGAGGACCGGGGGCGCCGCCCCCCTGAGACAGGAGGGATGAGTATGGAAGCGGCTGCGCAACGGGCCATGGGGGCAGAGGTGTCGATCAGCCGATGGTGGAGGGTCGTCGGAGGGCTCTCCATGAACCTGGCGCTC
>DASYUI010000002.1:0-67480 GCA_036001425.1 Actinomycetota bacterium | reverse complement strand
CGGACGTGACCGTCGAGCGGCGGCCCAGCACGCTTGGGGACGCCGCGGCCGGGCTCCTGCTGCTGCGGATATGGGGGATGCGGACCCGGCAGCTCGCGAGCGCCGGGCGCATCGCCGGGCTCGCGGAGGCGGCGGGGTTCGTCGACGTCCGCGTCGAGCTGTGCGCCGCCCGAACGATCGACCCGGCGGTCCGGCTGGGGCGGAGCCGGCTCGCGTCGCCGCGGGGCCTCCCGCGGGCCCAGGTCTGGGGCGCCCAGGTGGGACTCCGTCAGGTCGAGCGTCTGCGGGCGCGTGGCCTCATCCAGTATGCCCTCCTCACCGCCCGCGCCCGGGGCGTCGGTTCGTCGGCCTCCTGAGGGGACGACGAGGGCGGTCGGCTGGCTCAGCCCGGCAAGGGTAGGGCCGGGCTCGCAGGGCCTTCGTCTTCTCCGGCTAGAGGCGGGCCACGGGACAGGTCAGAGTGCGTGTAACGCCCTGAATCGCCTGTACCTTGCCCACCACCAGCCGTCCGAGCTCGTCGAGGTTGCGGGCCTCGACGAGGGCGATCACGTCGTAAGGACCGGTCACCGCCTCGGCGGAGGTCACTCCCTTGATCTGGGCCACGTCCCGGGCCACCTCGCCCGACGAACCCACCTGGCTCTGGATCAGGATGTAGGATTTGAGCACTTCTCCCACCTGCCTGGACACCGCCGCCTCTCATCGTCGGCCCTTTGGTGCGCTCGCACAAGGCAGGTGAGCCCGATCCGGAACACGTGGGCGTGAAGGGCGGCGAAGACTGCCCCCGCGTAACCGAGACCGAGCACCCATGGCCGACTGGGGAGCATGGCAGCCCGAGTCTACGCTTTCGCCTGTTCCTGGCCGAACCCGGGCGCTGGTCTCAGATCTCCAGGCGCGTCAGCTGACGCTCGATTCGACCCGCGACTATCGGCGCCAAGGGAAGGCCTGAACGTGGAACGATGTCCCGAAACACCTGTGCACGATGTCCCGAGACATGACATCGCTCCGGCGGGATGATTCGAACGTTCACGCCCCGGGTTGTCCCAACCGTCCAGGGGCGTCTTCCCCCTTGGCCCTTCCGGCGACGCCGGCCCGTTGGACGTTTTGGATAGGCTTGCCACGAGGAGCACCGCGAGGAGGAACCGTCATGGCTACCGCGACGCAGCGCCGGCAGATGTTCATCGGGGGGGAGTGGGTGGATGGTGCCACGGAGGAGTCCCTCCCGGTGGTCAATCCCGCCACGGGGGAGACCATCGCCGAGACCCCCAGGGGCTCTGAGGAGGACGTGGACCGGGCGGTGAGGGCCGCGCAGAAAGCCTTCGACGAGGTGTGGTTCGATACCACGCCCGGTGAGCGGGCGGGAATGCTCCTCAAGTGGGCCGACGCCATCGAGCAGAACGCCGAGGCGATCGGACGGATCGAGTCCCAGAACGTCGGGAAGCCGTTCTCCTCGGTGATGACCGACGAGATGCCGGTCATGGTGGACCACCTGCGGTTCTTTGCCGGCGCAGCCCGGACCATGACCGGCCTCCCAGTCGGGGAGTACTTCAAGTCCGACGGCACGCTCTACACGAGCATGCTCCGGCGCGAGCCGATCGGCGTGGTCGGCCTCATCGCTCCGTGGAACTACCCCCTGTGGATGGCCATCTGGAAGTTCGGTCCGGCGCTGGCCGCGGGGAACGCCGTCGTGGTCAAGCCGTCGGAGTGGACGCCTCTCTCGCTCCTTCGCGCGGCGGAGCTCGCCGCCGACATCTTCCCGCCCGGTGTCTTCAACGTGGTGACCGGGGACGGGATCCCCACCGGCCAGGCCATCGTGAAGCATCCCGGTGTGGCCATGGTTTCGCTGACCGGTGAGGTCACCACGGGGAAGGAGGTGGCCCGGGCCGCGGCGGACTCCCTCAAGCGCGTGCACCTGGAGCTGGGCGGCAAGGCACCCGTGGTGGTGTTCGACGACGCCAATCTCCAGTCCTCGGTGGAGTGGATCAAGATCGCGGGGTACTTCAACTCCGGGCAGGACTGCACCGCGGCGTGCCGGGTCCTGGCCGGGCCGGCCATCTACGACAACCTTCTGTCTGAGCTCGTGCCGGCGGTGGAATCGCTCAAGGTCGGGGATCCCTCGAGCGACGACACCGAGATGGGGCCCGTGGTGGCGGAGCAACAGCTCGATCGGGTGACGGGGTTCGTCGAGCGGGCCCGGGAGGAGGGCGCCAAGGTCCTCACCGGGGGGGAGCGGATCGGGGACAGGGGGTTCTTCTACCGCCCGACCGTAATCGCGGACGTGGGGCAGGACTTCGAGATCGTGAAGAGCGAGGTGTTCGGCCCGGTGGTCACGGTCCAGCGGTTCGAGAACGACGACCAGGCCATCGCCTGGGCCAACGACGTGGACTACGGGCTCGCCGCCTCGGTGTGGACCCGCGACATCGGGCGGGCCCTGAACGCCTCCCGGAAGCTCCGGTTCGGAACGGTGTGGATCAACACCCACATCCCCCTCACGCCGGAGATGCCACATGGAGGCTACAAGCAGAGCGGGTACGGCAAGGACATGAGCATCTACTCTCTCGAGCACTACACCGAGCTGAAGCACGTGATGGCGGCGATCGATTGAGGGGGAATGACTGAGGTGGCCGCGGTGCCTGAGGCGAGACCCTTCCTGGTAGCCGGGGAGTGGCGCACCGGCGACGAGCGGTTCGAGGTGAAGAGTCCCTACGACGGCTCGGTGGTCGCGGAGGTCGGCATACCGACGGATGCGGACGTCGAAGAGGCGGTCGACGCGGCCGACAAGACGTTCGAGAAGGAGTCGCGCGTCCTCCCGGTCCATGCCAGGGCGGAGGCGCTGCTCCACATCTCGACGCGCATCAAAGCGCGCGCCGACGAGATTGCCCGGCACATCGCTCGGGAAGGTGGCAAGCCTCTCAAGTGGGCCACGGTGGAAGCCAACCGGGCTGTCTCCACCTTTCGATGGGCCTCGGAGCTCGTGCGTTCGTCGCAGGGGGAGCTCATCAGGCTGGACACCGACCCCGCCCTGGGGAGCCGGCTGGGGCTGGTCCGTCGATTCCCGTACGGGCCGGTGCTGGGGATATCGCCATTCAACTTCCCGGTGAACCTGGTTGCACACAAGATGGCTCCGGCCCTCGGGGTTGGGGCCCCCATCGTCCTCAAGCCGGCCACGGCCACACCCATCGGCGCGCTCGTCCTGGGGGAGCTCTTCTCCGAGACGGCACTGCCGAAGGGGATGCTCTCGGTCCTGCCGGTCGCCAGCTCCAGGGCCGAGCGCCTGGCCACGGATCCCCGGTTCAAGAAGATCTCGTTCACGGGATCGAGCCCGGTAGGATGGAAGCTCAAGTCCCTAGACCCCCGGAAGCACGTGACGCTGGAGCTCGGCGGGAACGCCGGGGTGATCGTCCACTCAGACGCGGATCTCGACCACGCCGCTGCGCGGATCGCCTACGGCGGCTACTACCAGGCCGGACAGTCGTGCATCGCCGTCCAGCGGATCCTCGTCCACGCCCCCGTGTACGAGGACTTCATCACCCGGCTCGTGAAACAGGTCGAGTCGCTGAAGGTCGGCGACCCGATGGATCCCGACACCGACGTGGGCCCCGTGATCGACCAGGGGTCCCTCGAGCGGATCGCCGAGTGGGTGGACGAGGCCGTCTCCCAGGGGGCCGAGGTGCTCGTGGGTGGGGAGCGGAAGGATCCCTTCTTCACACCGACGGTGCTGGCGAACGTGCGGCGGAACATGAAGGTGTGCAAGGAGGAGATCTTCGGGCCGGTGACCACCGTCAGCCGGTACGAGACGTTCGACGAAGCCCTCGAGGAGGTCAATGCGACCCCGTACGGGCTGCAGGCCGGCATCTTCACCCGGGACGTCGAGCGGGCCTTCCTGGCCCATCGCGAGATCCGGGTCGGGGGCCTGATCCTGAACGACGTCTCCGCGTTCCGGGCCGATCAGATGCCCTACGGCGGGACCAAGGACTCCGGTTACGGTCGAGAGGGGCTCCGGTACGCCATGGAGGAGATGACCGAGCCCCGGATCATGGTCGTCTCGCACATCCCGCTGTAGTCGGTGCCGGCCCGCTGTCAGATCCGAGGTTTGCGTGGCGGCCCGGATCCCCGATGCTCAACCGCGTCTCCGGCGCGCCGTGCGGGCGGCGGCGCCTCCTTTCGCGCGTTCCTTCCCGGCGACCGGGCCGACGGGGCCACGCAGGCGAGCGGTCACATCGCCCAGGGCGCCGGCTGAGGTTCTCCCTTACCCGGAGAGGGTCTGCCGAAGGCCGACGTCCAGGGAGCGCGGTGCATACGCGAGCTCCCGCCGGGCCTTCGCGTCGGTGGCCCAGTACGTCACTCCGTGGGCGGCTCGCGCGGCCTCCGCGATGTTGGGCGGCGTGCCGATGAGCCGTGCGGCCAGCGGTCCGAGGGGGGCGCTCATCCTGATCAGGGCGGGGGGAATAACCAGTCGCGGCGGCCGGCGCCCGATGATGGCCGCCGCTCGATCGAGGAGGTCGCCCATCCTGGCGATCTCCCCGCCAAGGACGTACGAATCCCCGAGGGCCCCTCGATCATTCGCCAAGACGATGCCCTCGGCGACGTCGTCCACGTATACGAAGTTCATCCCAAGATCGGGGAACAAGCGGAACCACAAGCGCCCCGCGCGCAGCTGCTCGATCATCCACCCGATCTCCGAATGGTCCTCCGGCCCGTAGACCCCGCCCGGTTCGACGATCACGATCGGAGCGCCACGCCGGACCCGATCGACCGCGGCGCGATGGGCGAGGTATTTCGTCTCGTCGTAGTAGGAGAGGAACCCTTCCGCCGACGGCCGCTCGTAGCTCTCGTCTACGATTCGACCGCGCGTGTTGCCGAACACGTTGCAGGTGGAGACGTACACGATCCGTGGAACGCCTCCGTCGACAGCGGCATCGAGGGCCACCTCGGTCCCCCGCACGTTGGCCTCGAACATCGGCAGGCGGTCTCTCTGACGGATCCCCACCCGATAGACACCGGCCACGTGGAAGGCCGCGTCGCATCCGTCCGCGGCGCGCCTGACCGCGCTCGCCTCGGTCAGGCTGCCCTCCGCGAGCTCCACCCCCATCGCTCCGAGCGTCGCGGCTCGGAGGGGCGAGCGCACCAGAGCGACGACGTCGTCGCCGCGCGCCCGGAGCTTCCGGACCAGGTGTCCGCCGATGAACCCCGTCGCGCCGGTGACGAACGCTCTCATCCGGCGTCCTGCCCGCCCTCGTCCGGTCGCGGTCCGCGAACGTCGACGCCGCGGTCGGCCAGGAGCTCGGTGAGTGTCCGGGCATCGCGGATGGCCGCCCCGCCGGCGTCGTTGTTGAAGTAGAGATACACATCGTCAGCGTCCAGGCCGGCGATCTTCCCGGCCCACCGGCGAAGCTTGTCCCGCGGGTAGTCCGGCCCCGTCCGGCTTCCCTGGTGGAACCGCACGTAGGACCAGCCACCGGTGACCGTGGCGGGGACGCGCGCGTCCGGGCGGTCGGCCAGGACCAGGGCGCATCCCGCCCCGTCCAGGAGGTGGTGGACCTTCTCGTCCTCCCACGACGGGTGACGGAACTCGAAGGCGGCTCGCATCCGCTCGGGCAGGACGCCGAGAAGGGCCTCCAGCCGCTCGAGGTCGGCAGCGAAGTTCGGTGGGAGCTGGAAAAGCACGGGACCCAGCTTCCGCCCCAGCAGCCGGCACCGCGACCAGAGCAGCTCCACCGGGTCGCGGGGCTCCCGGAGGCGCTTGATGTGGGTGATGTACCGGCTGGCCTTGACGCCGATGAGGAATCCGGCGGCGGATCCTTCACGCCACGCCACAAACGTCTCCTCCTTGGGCAGGTTGTAGAACGTGTTGTTCACCTCGACCGTGGGGAACCGTTCGGAGAAATAGGGGAGCCATTTCCGCTGAGTCAGGTCCTCCGGGTAGAACCGTCCGCGCCAGTCGCGGTACTGCCACCCGCTCGTGCCCACGAGGACCCTCACGTCTTCGATTGTGCTCTTCGCCGGGGGGACGGAAACGCTCCGTTCGGAGGTGCAGCATCCTCCCGGCCGGGGGAGAATCGGATGGTGCTCCTGCTTCTCATCATCCTGCTGATCGCGGCGGCTGCGGCCGGTGTCCTGTGGCAGGTCTTGGAGATCGCCGCCGGCGTGGCCCTGGGCCTGTTCCTGTTCGTTGCGCTCCTCGCGGTGGCCGGGTACCTCATGATCCGCTATCGCGTCCGGAGGTTCCGTCGTGAGTGGTACGGGGAACGGCACCCCAGCCGGCGCCCTCGTTACTGACGCCGAGGGCCGCCGCCCTCCCTCCGCAGCACCGGCTCCAGGAACTCTCCGACGGCCGCGGCCAGCTCGGCTTCTCGTCGCTCGAAGTAGTGGCCGGTTCCCGGAAGGATCAGCAGCTCGGCGCGAGGGGTCCGGTCGACGAGGGCCTGGAGGTCGTTTACGGACGTGAGCCGGTCCAACGAACCGACCACGAAGAGCACCGGGGCGGTCAGTCGCTCGAGGTCCTCCGGCGGCGGAGGAGGGAGGTCGGTCACCGCGCCGGGCCCGACCGGCAGGGCCACCAGGGCGAGGGCGGCGACCCGGGCGTCGTTAACGGCGTGCCGGAGCGCCACGCTCGCCCCAAACGACCATCCGGCCACAACGGTGGGTCCCTCCGCCTCCTCACGGATTCGGGTGACGGCCGCGTCGACGTCGGCGAGCTCCAGGATGCCGCCGCCGTGTGATCCCTCCGAGCCCATCGTGCCTCGGAAGTTGAAAGCCAGGACGTGAAGCCCGCGCCGTGCGGCCAGGTCGTTCCGGATCGCCCACAGGACGGGATGGTCCTTGCTCCCTCCGAACGAAGGGTGGGCGTGGCAGATGACCGCAGTGCCCCTGGCCGGGCCGTCGGCCTCCCGGAGGTCTCCCTCCAAGAGCACGCCGTCGGGAGTGCGGAACCTGATCGTGGTCATGGACGCGGGGAAGATTCAACATGACAGGGGGAGGAAGAGGAGGGGGATGGAGCGCGAGAAGCCAGGCGAGCCGGCATCCGGCCGGACGGGGGTGGCGTTGCGCGAGGCCCTCCCATGGCACGACCTCTTGCAGGTCGTGGAGACGGCCGAGGAGGTCGGCTACGAGATCGCGCTGGTCCCCGAGACCCAGGGCCGCGAGGCCTTCGCCACACTGGCGGGGTTCGCCGCGGCGACCGCCCGGATCCGCTTGGGCCCGGGCGTGCTGCCCGTCACGTCGCGCCCTCCCACGCTGGCGGCCATGGGAGCGGCCACCGTGCACGAGGCCAGCGGAGGACGGTTCGTCCTGGGGCTCGGGTCCGGACGCGCGAGGTCGGGAGCCCTGGACCTCGTTCGGGAGTTCGTTCGCCAGGTGCGGGCTGCCCTTCGCGGAGAGGTCGTCAGCTCGGGCGGTCCCTTCGCCGTGGAGCGGTTCCGGCTGGGCTTCGAGTCCGGGACGGCTCCCCCGCCCATATGGCTGGCCGCCCTGGGTCCGCGGATGGTCGAGCTGGCGGGCGAGGTCGGCGACGGGGTCCTCCTGAACTGGTGCACGCCCGAGCGGGTGGCGAAGGCACGGGACGAGCTGAAGCGGGGCGCCGAGCGCTCCGGCAGGGACCCTGCCGAGCTCACCGTGGCCGTCTACGTTCGAGCCAGCCTGGGTCCCGAGGAGAGCCACGCCCTGGACGCACTGGCACCGGCGGCTGCCGAGTACGCGACGCTCCCGAACTATGCGCGGCAGCTCGACATGATGGGGCTCGGGGACCAAGCACGGGCAGCCGCGGGCGGGGACCCGCGCGGTGGGGAGGCGCTGGCGCGGGCCCTGTGCGTCTGGGGGGCTCGGAACGACGGTCTGTCGCGGCTCGCGGCGTGGCGCGAGGCGGGCGCCGATCTCGTTGTCGTGTACCCGGTCCCGGTGCTGGAGCCCCTGTCCTCGATCATGGGTACCGTGCTGGCCGCGGCACCGACCCCTGCGGGGGATGGGGATGAGGTGGAGCACTGAATCAGCGGCGCGGCCGCAGCCTCCTCCGCATGATCGGCCGGCTCCCCCGCCGGGCGACCTCTTGGAACCCCGCCCGTAGGAACATCGACACGACGCCTGTGTAGGCGTCCGCGTTGCTGATCGCGCGGGCGGTCGGATCGACCGGGTACCCCTCAACGAGGGTCGCGCCGCGCTCGGACGCGTACCGGACCGCGGCGTCGAGCAGTGCCGTGCCAACCTTTTTCCCGCGCTCTGCCCGATCCATGAAGAAGCACACGATCGACCATACGGGCCGCTCGTCCACCGGTTTCAGGGTAGGGGACCGCTGGAGGCGCCCGAACTCCTCCCGGGGAGCGAGGGAGACCCAGCCCACCGGCCGGCCGTCCCGATACGCCAGGAGCCCGGGGACACGGGCCTCCGCCACGAGGCTCCTGATGGCACGACGATTGCCCGTTCCTCGGTTCCGGATCCCCCGATCGAAATCGACGCCGCTCACCCGCCACCACATGCACCAGCAGTTGGCGTACGCCCCCCGATCGCCGAAGAGCTCGACGAGGTCTTCCCAGCGCTCCGGGGTGACGGGATGGATCTCCAGCGTGCCGGGCCCCGATCTCACGGGGCCACCCTACCGGAGCGGGGACTTGCTTCATGGCGGCCCCGTCCGGGGTAGACTGTCATTCACAAGGTCAGCACGGTGGAAACAGGGAAAAGGGGGAGCCCGAGATGACGTACGTGATCGCGGAACCCTGCATCGACGTGAAGGACCTGGCCTGCGTCGACGAGTGCCCGGTGGACTGCATCTACGAGGGCGGCCGGATGCTGTACATCCAGCCCGACGAGTGTGTGGACTGCGCGGCCTGCGAGCCGGTGTGCCCGGTGACCGCCATCTTCGCCGAGGACGACGTCCCGTCGGAATGGAAGGAGTTCACCGCGATCAACGCGGAGTTCTTCACCGAGGAGATCGCCGGCTACGTGTCCCCCGGCGGGGCTGCCCAGGTGGGCCCGGTCGACAAGGACCACCCCAAGGTCGCGGCCTGGGAAGCGGCCGGATAGCGACCGCTAGCCCAGCCGGTCCAGCAGCTCCGGCAGGTCGGCCACCGAGTCGATGACGTGGTCGGGCCGGCGCCGAGCCGCCTGCAACGTCTCCTGCCGGAACTTTCCCGTCCGGACCAGGACCCCGGTCAGCCCGATCGCCTGCGCGGGAAGCACGTCGGCCTCCAGATCGTCCCCCACCATCACCGCCCGCTCGGGCTCGACTCCGAGGAGGGCCACCGACTCGCGGAAGATCTCGGTCGATGGCTTCCCCACCACGACCGCACGGACCCCGGCCGCTTCCTCCAGGGCCGTCACGTACGGCCCCGCGTCGAGCTTCGGGCCCTCTGAGGTCATCCACCACACGTTGCGGTGCATGGCCACCAGCGCAGCGCCCTCTCGAAGCATCCGGAAGGCCCGGTTCATGGCGTCGTACGTCATGGCGTCCTCGGCGCCCGCCACCACGACGACGTCGGCCGCCTCCTCGACCAGGTCGATCCCATCGAGATCCTCGGCCACGTCGCCCGTGGCCAGGAGGAAGCACTTGGCTCCCGGATGATGGCTCCGCAGGTACGCCGCGGTGGCGGTCGCGGCGGTGACGACCCGACCCGGCTCCACCTCGATCCCGGCCTCACCGAGCCGCTGGGCGAGGCTTCGCCGACTCAGCGTCGTCGTGTTGGTCACCAGGGCGAACGGGATCTGCCGATCCCGGAGCGCGAGGAGGGCTTCCACCGCTCCCCGAAGGGGCTGCCAGGACACGACGAGTGCCCCGTCGAGGTCGAGGAGGACGCCTCCGATGGCTGCTGCCTCAGCCACGCCGGAGAGCCTACCGGCTCGCCTCAGGCCTGTGTGATGGTCAGCTCGGGTGGGTAAGCTCCCGCTTCCCTGCTGGAAAACTGCTGAGTTCGGGGAGGATTCTGATCCTCCATGCTGTCCTTCACGAGCAGGCCCGTGTTCAGGCTGCCGAACAGGCTCTGTGCCTGGGCGGTGACGTCGAACTGGACCCACCCCGCGGCGGAGATCACGGTCGACGGCGTCCCGATGGCGAGGGGCTGTGTGGCCCACGTCACGGTGCCCTCGGTCCAGACCGTAGCCAGCTCGTAGACCTGGAGGGTCCGCCCTCCGTCGGCGCTGGTAGCCCACAGGCGGAGGGTGGCGGAGGTAACCGTGCAGAACAGTCCGGCGGGGGCGGGGAAGTGGACCAGGGTCCTGCGGTTGCGCCCACCTGCTCGGGACTGGACGTGGAGCGACGAGGAAGCGCCGTAGTTGCTCAGGGCCGCGTTCTCGTCGACGTAGGCGTCCGCGTCGGCGATCAGGGTCTGAGTCCCTGGGTTCGAGCAGAACGACGCGGCCGCGGAGAAGCTGTTCCCGGGGTTGTTCGTGGTGTCGGAGAAGGCCGCCAAGGTCGCGCCGGTGGCCCAGCTCGCCGTCAAGACCGCCAGGGCGGCCACGATGCCCATCAACGCATCTCGCCGCAGGATCACGCTCTCGCCTCCCAGACGAACCTCTGGCCGGCGGTCAGGCCCTGGGCCTCGTTCTCGTCGGCAACGGTGACGACGAACCTGTAGGCGTGGGACTCACCATTGGTCCACGTCTCCTCGGATCCCTGGACCGGATCCACCAGTCCCTCCTCGTAGCCGTCGGGGAACTCCTCGAGGGAATCCTGGAAGATGACCCCAGGGCCGGCGCCGATGTAGGCGGTGGAGTCCGGGCTGAAAGCGGCGCACGACGCAGAGCTCCCCGGGAGCGTCCCTCGCACCACTGTGAGATCCAGGAACTCGTCGAGGCCGGTCCCGCTGGTGGAGCCGTACAAGCGCACGGTGGGCGCGTAGCTCCCCCCGTAGGTCACTCGCAGGCACCCCTCGTCGGTGTCACCGGGGCTGGCGTTCGACAATCTGAGCATGGCCGAGCCGTAATCGTCGTCGAGGAGGACCGAGCTCGTGGTGCACGGCACGACCTTTGTCCGGAAGGTCCTGTCCCGGCCGGGCCGCTTGTAGACGGTCTTGAACGTCCCGAGCCGCCCGGGCCGGAACTTCCAATACCGCCACCTGGATGTGGCGGTGCCGGTCTTCGACCACACCTTCCGATTGGAGGGGTCGAGGATGTTGATGGTGAACCAGCGCTTTCCCGGCAAGCGCCGGCGGACACCCACGCGGATCTTCTTTCCCAAGCAGATGGATTTCGGTGGTGCCGCCACGGCGACGGCTGCCTCCGCGATGGAAGGGAGGAGGACCCCCAACGCAACGATGGCCACGAGTGTGGCGATAAGCAAGCGACGCGGGCGGCGCACGATTCCCTCTCATCCGCTCCAGATGCGACGGAGGGCAAGCACCGCGAGGGCCAGTGCCGAGCTCACCAGGAGCGCCGTCCGAACGGACGGCATCCTGAGCCAAGCCAACACGTGCCCGCCGCCCGGCACGCGGAAGACTGTGGCCCCGATGGTCCCGCGCGAATCGATCGACCAGCGCTCCTCTCCCGTGTTCGCGTCGCCCCGAGTGACGAAGGAAATGCGATCTCCCTCCCGGCGGACCTCGACAACTCGATGGGTCACGAGCTCACCCTGGCGTGAGCTGTCCCGGAACGAGACGACGTCGCCGGGCTCGACAGCATCGGGCCGGACGAGCCTGGTGACCACGATGTCCCCGCTCTCGATGGCGGGAGCCATGCTCCCGCTCCGAACGATCAGAGCGCGGAATCCCAGCGCGGCGCCGACCCCCACCGAGAGCAGGACGACGGCGCCCGCGATAAGAAGGGTCAGCGCGGCGTTCCCGATCCAGCGCCGCGCCGACCCTCGGACGGTCGGGAGGGCGACGACCGTCACGTCAGTTGTTCCTTGCCTCCCAGGTAAAGACCTGGCTCGCAGTGAGGCCCTGTGCGGCCCCGTTGTTCTGGACCGAGACCACGAGTTTGTACGCGTGGTTCTCACCGGTCGTCCAGGTCTCCACAGTACCGGGCGCGTCGTCGATGCCTCCGCCGTAGCCGCCGGGGTATCCTTGAAGCGTGCCGCTGTAGATGACACCTGCGCCCGAGCCGATGTAGTCCGCCCCATCGGGGTTGAAGTCGCCGCACGAGTCGAAGCCGCTCGACTTGGTCCCCCTAATGACCGTCAGGTCCAGGTACTGGTCGAGTCCCGTGCCACCGGTCGAGCCGTACAGCTTGACGGAGGCGGGCAGGCTTCCGGTGTAGTCCACCACGATGCACGCGGCGTCGGAGTCACCGGGCTTGGCGTTCGAGAGCGACAACATTGCCGAACCGCTGTCGTCGTCCCCGATGACAACGGTGCCGGAGGCGAAGGAGTTGGCGGAGTTATCGGTCGTCGCACTGAATGCCGACCACGTGCCGACCCCGGCGATCGTGCCGAGGAGTCCGAGCACCAGGGCCGTGAGCGCGAGCCTCGAGCCGATGCGCGCACTCTTCGGTTCGCGCACCCGCTCGTGCTTCCGCTCGCCGAAGCCGAAGCTCGATGCTGTCATGATCTTCCTTCCTTCCGAGGGGAGCTGGTCGTCCCTCCGACCGCTCGCGGGTTGCTTCCCTCGCTTGTCGATAGAGGAATCGGTCGGCTGGACGGCCGAGCGGATAGCCCGGTCAGGGGATTTCCGCCCCCCCTCGGACTGACTAGCCCCTGGTAGTCCTATGTCCCGAAGCGTCCGGATTCCTCCCGAACTGTTCTAGTGCGCCAGCACTACGTTCGGGGGGGCGCGAGAGCACCGGGGACGGAGGGGCCGGTGTCCTGCCCTTCTCCGTGCGGCGGGGGGGAGCGAGGACCGGGGCGGCCGAAAGCGGAACCCTGTCGGGCGGGTAGGGTGGAAGTTGGGCCCGTCCGGGGGAGGTGGGTGGTGCCCAAGACGGAGGACCCTACCGACGCCCGATCGCTCATCCCGGCCCGCCCGTCGCTGGCCGGCCTCCGGGAGGCCGCCGCGGGGTGCCGGGGGTGCGGTCTCTACCGGAACGCCACCCAGACCGTGTTCGGGGAGGGGCTCACTCGGGCCGAGGTCATGTTGGTCGGCGAGCAGCCAGGTGACCAGGAGGACCGCCGCGGCACGCCGTTCGTGGGGCCGGCCGGGCGGGAGCTCGACCGGGCTCTCGAGGAGGCCGGTATCGACAGGGAGACGGTGTACGTGACCAACGTGGTCAAGCACTTCAAGTTCACTCCTCGGGGGAAGCGGCGGATCCACAAGACACCGAACGCAGAGGAGATCGCCGCCTGCCGCCCCTGGCTGGAAGCCGAGGTCGCCGTGGTGAAGCCGGCCCTCATCGTGGCCCTGGGGGCGACGGCGGCACAGGCCCTCCTCGGCCGGGGGTTCCGGATCACCAGGCAACGCGGGGATTTCTTCCCGTCCGACCTGGGCCCGGAGATCACGGCCACGGTCCATCCTTCCGCCGTGATCAGGGCGCCGGACGAGGAGCGCCGGGAGCAGCACCGGCTCTTCGTTCGTGATCTGACCCGGGTGGCCCGGCGCTTGGACGGCTGACCCACCCGGCCGACCCCCGGCTGAGCTAGGCTTCCAGACCTCCCGCACCAGCCGTGGCTCTCTGGTCTGTCGCGCGCTCGCCAGTGCCCGGTCCACCGGAGAGGAAAAGACGACTACCGGGTTCCAGGACCCCCCGCTAGCTTCGGTGGCCCCCTCCGACAAGGGAGGCCGCCGTGGATGCGTCGCGTTCCCGCTCCGCCCGCACCGCCGTGGTGGCGATGGTGGCCGCGCTCCTCATTGCAGGAGGGCCCGCCGCCTCGCCCGCGCAAGCCACCACGAGCTCGGAGGAGAGCCTCTTCCTCCTCGTCAATCAGGCTCGGGAGAGGCGGGACCGTCCCCGGCTCCTGCTCAGCCAATCCCTCTCTCGGAAGGCGCACCGCCATAGCGCGCGGATGGCCGAGGAAGGGTGGATCTTCCATCACTCCTGCCTGTCGTGCCTTCTCTCGTCGTGGGAGTGGGATGCGATCGGTGAGAACGTCGGCGTGGGGGGGACGGTCCGGTCAGTTCACCGGGCGCTCATGGACAGCCGGCCCCACCGGCGAAACATCCTGAGCCGAGCGTTCACGAAGATTGGGGTGGGAGTGGTGCGATCCGGAGGCCGAGTATGGGTCACGGAGATCTTCCTCGGGTGACCGCGGGGGTTTGCGGGCAGCCAGCCCGGGAACCATGGCGGGGTCCGGGGTGGGCAGCGAGCGAACCCCCAGACTGGACCGCACGAGCGAGGGTGACACCTACTCCCTGGGAGACTGATCGCCCGGCGCTAGCCCCGGCGTTCAGAGACCTGGTCGAAGGTGCAGGACCGGGGCTTCCGGTCCGGTCGCCACCGCAGGAACTGCGCGAGGTGACGGAACCGGCGTCCCCCCTGGAAATGGTCGTACGCGACCTCGCAGACGAGGGCCGGCTCCACCGGGATCCAGTCCTTCTCCTGTGCCCGCCACCGGCTGGGGCCGCCGAGCGTCGCCCCGCCCTCGAATGCCTGGCCCCCCTCCAGGGGACGCAACATGTCCAGCATGGCCAGGCGGTCCGCCATCGAGAACGCTCCGGAGGCCCCCACCTGGTGGAGGATGCCGTTCTCGTCGTAGAGCCCCAGCAGGAGTGAGCCAACCCCCCGGCCGGACTTGTGGATCCGGTACCCGCCGACCACGCAGTCGATGGTCCGCTGGTGTTTCACCTTCACCATCACCCGCTTGCCCGGTTGGTAGGTGAGGTCGTCGCGCTTGGCGATCACGCCGTCCAGCCCGGCCTCCTCCAGCTCGTCGAACCACCGAGTGGCCTCCAGAGCGTGCGTGGTTTGGGGCGTGAGGACCACGCGGGTATGGGGGGCCAAGATGGCCCGCATGGTTCGCCCGGTCGGCTTGGGCTCGAGGATCCTGGTGAGTCGGTCCCACCGCCTGAAGAGCGGCTCTGCTCGGAGGTCGCGGGACCCCTCCGCGAGGAGGTCGAAGGCGACATAGGAGGAGGGCGTCTCCTTGGCCAGCTTCCGGACACGCGAGTCGGCGGGATGGATGCGCTGCTGGAGCACCTCGAAGTCGAGCACGCCATCCCAGGCCACCACGATCTCCCCATCGACGACGCAGCGCCGGGGCAGCGCCTCAGCCAGGGCCGCCACGAGCTCAGGGAAGTAGCGTTCGAGGGTCTTGCCCCCCCGGCTCCCGATGGTCATGTGGGCGCCATCCCGGAACGCGATGGCGCGGAAGCCGTCCCACTTCGGTTCGTACCGCCACCCGTCGCCCTTGGGGATCTCCTCTTCCGACCGAGCCAGCATCGGCTCGAGCGGCGGGCGGATGGGGAGAGTCATCCGCCGGACTCTATCTTGCGGGAAGGCGGGGCGCCGTCATGAAGCTTCGCGCTCCGCGCGCTCCTGGTCCGCGATGCAGAAGCGGATCCGGCACGATACCGCTCTCGCCTGGTCGGGGCCCGCTACGGCCGGCCCGGCCGCCTTGTGCTGGTCCCGTTCAGAGCGGTACGGTCGAGCCACTGTTCCCCAAGAGGAGGAGGTCCCGATGAAGTTTCGGCTCCTTGGCTTGCCCCTCGTTCTCTTCTTGACGGTCCTCTCGTCCCCTGGATCGGCGGCCCCGCCCTCGGGAGACAGGCTCATCACCGCGGACGACCATGCCGGGGCGTACCGCCGTTCCGACGGCGGCACGGATACGACGATGGCTCGCTGCAGCACCGGTCGCAGGCAGCAGAACGAGCCCACCGTGGCCGTGGATCCGGCGAACACGGACATCGTCGTTGCCGGCGCCAACGACTACTGCGCGGCCATCGTGAACGGCGAGGTGTGGGCGGGGTACTACCGCTCGACGAACGCCGGCCGGACCTGGTCGCTCAGCCTCCTTCCCGGATACCCCAACGACTCGTCCGCCGCCGGACGGGCCTCACCGCTTCACGGCAAGTGCGCGGCGGCGGGAGACCCGTCCCAGTCTTTCGATACCTCCGGGCGTCTGTTCTACGCGTTCATCTGCTTCAACCGATCGAGCCCGGTGAACGGCGGGGTGTACGTGGCCCGATACCTGAACCACGGAGCGGCGTACGACCGAACCGTCCTGGTCAAGGACGGGACGCCTTCGGGGCTGTTCCTGACCGGCCTCTTCCAGGACAAGATCAACTTGACCGTGGATCAGACGAGCGGCCCCGCGACATCGGGCAACGTCTACGTGGCCTGGTCGCAGTACGACGGCTTCGCCCCGACCAACGCGGTGCTCTTCTCACGGTCCACCGACCACGGACTGAGCTTCTCCCGCCCGTACAAGGTCACCCCGAAGGAGCACGGGACCGCCTCCTTCGCCGACCTGGCGGTGGGGCCGAACGGAGCGGTGTATCTCACGTATCTCACCTACCCGTCCTCGTCCCGCCCCACCTGGGACATCTGGCTGCTCAAGTCGACCAACGGAGGCGTGTCGTTCGGAGCCCCCGCCCACGTGGCCACCATCCAGTCGTTCGACTCGAATCAGTTCTCCGGGAATGGGTTCTACGACTGCGGGGACGGTCCTTTCGCCTGCCCCACGGGGTTCACGTACTCGCGGTTCTTCAGCTCGTCGGCCGTGGCCGCAGATGCGACCGGCGTCCACGTCGTGTACGCGGCCGAGAGGGCCGGCGGCCAGGCGAAGATCTTCGTCCGCAACTCCCCCGACGGAGTGAGCTGGCCGACCGCTCCCACGACGATCGACTCGGAGCCCCGGGGGCACCAGTGGTTTCCGGACGTGGCCTCGGCCGGAGGAATCCTGACGGCGATCTTCTACGACTCCCGGGCGGACGACGCCTACTCGCCCGACCGTCCGCCGGGCAACGACGCCGACGGTGTGAACTCGGGGGACGGAGTGAACGCCTTCATCGCCCGCTCGTCGGGAGGCGTGAGCTGGACCGAGACCCAGGTTTCCAGCCACGGAAGCAACTTCGGCTGGGAGACGCATGGCTCCCGCAGGGTCGGGTTCTGGGGAGACTACCTGTACGTCTCCGCGGTCCCCGGGGCGGTGCACGTGGTGTGGACGGACTCGCGGGACCTCGTGCGCGGTGACGATCCGCGAGAGGTCGGTGACGACGACGATGGGGATGAGTTCGACGTCTACCAACCGTGCACGTACGTGCCAAACGATATCGACGCCCCCTCCTACTCGTCTCCGACCATCGGCAACACCTGCCTCGACCAGGGAGGGCTGGACCAGAACATCTACGGGGCGCGGGTGTAGGCGCGGCGCGCGGGCGCGACTCGGGCTCGAGAGAGCGGGTTAGCTCAGGTCGAGCTCCATCCCCTCATGGGCGAGATCCGGCCCCTCGCCCGGGCCGCCGTCGCCCTCCCACAGGGCCCGGGCGTGTGCCCGCATCGCTTCTAGGTTTTCGTCGGTGTGCAGGGGGTCGTGATGGAACATCACCGGTCGCCTCACGCCGCAGGCCAGGGCGAAGGCGACCATGTCGTCCACGCTGGAGTGCCCCCATCCCTGCCGCTCCAGGTACTCCTCGGCCGTGTACTGCGCATCGTGGAAGAGGACATCGGCCTCCCGGGCCACCTGATAGCCGGAGATCCATTCCGGGCTCATCGAACCCAGGTCCACTCCTTGCGCCGGCTCGTGGTCGGTGAGGTAGGCGAAGGATCGGCCGTTCTCCGAGATCCGCCAGCCGACGGTCGGCCCGCGGTGGGCGATGGGCTCCGACAGGACGGTTCCGCTCCCGATGCGTACCTCTGATTCGGGTGCGTCGTGGAACTTTGGGTGGGCCGGGATCTCGCTGAGGTGCACGGGGAACAGGGGCGGGGAGAAGTACTGGGCCACCCGCTGCTCCAGGGTTCGCACGGGGGAGGGCGGGCCCCAGATGTGAAGGTCCGCCCCCGGTTGCCATACGGGAAGAAAGAAGCCCAATCCTTCCAGGTGGTCGAGGTGGAGATGGCTGAGGAACAGGTGCACCGTCGGCGGCGGGTCCGACAGGAGGGATAGTCCCAGCGGGCGGATCCCCGTCCCCGCGTCGAGGATGATGAGTGTGTCGTCGTCGAGCCGAACCTCGACGCAGGATGTGTTTCCCCCGTACCGGATGGTCTCGGGGCCGGGTGACGCCAGCGACCCGCGACAGCCCCACACCCGGATGTGCACGGCTCAGTCCACTTCGTCCCCGCCCGGCCCGGCGCCGGCGGGTCCCGGGGGGCTTTCAGCAGGCGAGTGCTCCCAGAAGATGGCCACCGCTCCCGCGAACTCCTCTCCTCCGACGAGGAGGGGAAAAGCGGTCACGGCGATATCCCGAACGATCCCGTCCCGTCCCTTGATCCGGATGTGGTCGTGCACGGGGGTGTGATCTCCGAGCGCGCGGATCAGCGGAAGCTGCTCGAGGGAGAGGGGTGTTCCGTCGGGAGCCTCGGGCGGGAACATGGCGACCCACTGGTCCCTGGTGAGCTCACCAACGACGCCGAACGGCTCACCGAGGATGCCCTCGGCGGCCTCGTTGTAGAAGACCAGCGTGCCCTCGGGGTCGACCACGAACACCGGTGTGGCCAGGTTGGTGGCGAGCTCCCGGGCGAGGATCAGGATGAGCGTCTTGTGGCGCGTCTCCTCCACAGTGCGAGCGAGCCTAGCGCGGGGTTCGGCTCCGCCTCAAGGCACCTCCCAGTCCGAAAAGGGACGGAGGGCGCTACGGAGGATGGACCTTTACAAGCCATAGGCCGAAGAGTAGCCTCGCGGCCCTCACGGACCGGGGAGGAACGATGGTGCGCAAGGCTCTCCATGGATTCCTGGTCTCGCTTCTGGTGGCTGCCGGCTTGTCAGCTCAGGGCCCCGCAGCCGCCGATGAGGCCGCCTTCGAGGTCTGGGCCATCGACCAGTCGGACACGACTGCGGACGGCGGGGGCACGCTCTACATCTATCCCGGAGACAGTCTCTCCGGCCGGGACGCGGCCACGGCCACCCCAGAGGTCATCGATCTGGGTGGTGCCGCCCGTGACCTGTGCCTGGCGCGGACGGGAACCGCCCCGCGAAGGCCGCACATGCAGATGTTCAATGCAGCTCAGTCCCACGCCGTGATCGCGTTCGTCGCTACGGGCCACGTGCTGTTCATGGACGCGGCCAGCCGGACCCCCGTCGAGTGCATCGACGTGGGCGCCCAGGCGCACGCGGCGTTCCCCTCGGATGACGAAAGCTATGTCGTGGTCGCCAACCAGAACGGCAAGCTCCTCCAGAGGATCACCACCGACTATGCGACCGGGACCTTCACTCTGGACGCCGCGGCCACACTCAACCTGGCGACCTGTATCACCCCGAACGGCTTCCTCTGCGAGGATCCCATCCTCCGCCCCGACAACGCCCCGATCTGCCCAGTCATCGACGCCACGAGCCAGTTCACCTTCGTCACCCTCCGGGGTGGTGGGTTGTTCGTCGTGGACAGCACGGCCACGCCGATGGCCATCGTCGCGGAGTACGACCGAATCACTGTTCACCCGAACGGGTGCGGTGGCCTGGAATCGGGAGGGAAGATGTACGTGAACTCGGGCGGTGGGACCCCAGCCAATCCGCTCGAGTCCGACCTGTACACCTTCCCAATGTCGGGCTTCTCTACCAGCCCCAACCCGCCGAACACTCCGGCTCCCGTCCTCGTCTTCAGCCATGACGCCAGGGGCTTCGTCGACTCCCACGGCGCCACGCTGACCAAGCAGGGGCGGTTCCTGTGGGCCGCCGACCGGGCAGCCAACCGGATCGTGGTGGTCGATACCGCCACCGACTCGGTGGTGAACGAGTTCTCTTTGGCCGGCGAGGTGAGCGACGATCCGGCTCCAGACCTCATGGGGATCGCGCCCAGCGGGGGCCGGGTCTTCGTAACCCTGCGCGGCCCAAACCCGCTCACCGGGAACGCTCCTGGTGTGAACAACGCGGTGGGGAGCACTCCCGGGGTGGGGGTGATCCGGGTGGAGCGGAACGGGATGGCCGGAACGCTCCATGCCCGGGCTCCCATCTCCCACGTGGTCGGGAGCGTGGAGCGAGCCGATCCGCACGGGCTGGCGGTCCGCCTGATCTAGGTCGCCTCTGGCCCGGGCTTCGCCCTCGGGCCAGCCTGGCCGGTCCTTGCGCTGCTGCACCCGCGCTGTCGCGGGACACTCGGAGCGTGTATCCTCAAAGTCCGCTGCCTGTTCGGCGGCGGAACCCTGAGATGCTGAAGGTCGGACCACGCCACCGGATCTGCCGACGGGTGGGCGCCGCGGTTTGCGGCCGTCCCAACTGCCCGTCTGGACGAAGGCCGTACCCGCCCGGCCAGCACGGGCGCGGGCGCCGGCGCCTGACCGAGTACCAGCTCCGGCTGCTCGAGAAGCAGAAGCTCCGAGCGATCTACGGCATCGGTGAGCGGCAGTTCCGCCGGTACTTCGAGCGCGCGACCCGGAGGAAGGGTGTCACCGGTGCCGAGCTGCTGAAGCTGCTCGAGACCAGGGTGGACGCCCTGGCGCTCAGGCTGGGGTTCGCGCTGTCGATGCGAGCCGCCCGCCAGCTGGTGTCCCACGGCCACGTGAAGCTGAACGGTCGCCGGATCGATGTCCCTAGCGCCGCGGCTCGTCCCGGGGACAACATCGAGCTCGACGACAAGGGTCGCAATCTGATCTCGGTGCGCGAGGCCCTGGAGATCACCCCGGAGCCACCGCCCTACCTCGAACGCGAGGGGGACGGGCTCGGCGGGACGCTCACGCGGTGGCCAGAGCGCCATGAGATCCCGTTGCCTGTCGAGGTCAACGAGCGGCTGATCGTCGAGTACTATTCCTAGAGCGCCCTCCAGCCCCCCTAAGAGATCGTCACCCAGATCACGTCCTCGTCCTCGTCCACCCTGATGTCGTGGCCAGGTCTCCCCGCGGGTCCCCAGACCCCGCGCCATGACGTCAGTGTGCGCCTCCGAAAACTGTGCGGGAAAGCCCTGGACGTCAGGAGCCGCGCGCCGACCTGGCTTGCTGGAGCCTATCCCCAGTATTCCGGGTCGTACTGACCCTCGGACCGGCGCTCCGAGCCGACCGGCTCGTCGACCTGGACGACCGAGGAAGGGTCCTCGCCGTTTGCGGATGGGTCCCCTCCGTTCACGGCCGCCTCATACGGGGCGGGCTCGTCCTCGTCGTCCTGGGCACCGCTGGGCGGCTTGATCTGGGGCGGCATCGCCGAGTCCTGGAGGCGACCGAGGTCCGTGTCGACGTCGATCATCGCCTGGAGGGTTGGGCCCAGCGCCTGCCGGATACGGTCGGCCACCTCGTCGGCGCGGTGCCGCGCTTCCTCGATCCGCTTCTGGACCTCACGGATCACGGGCTCGACCCGCTCCCACCAGGTGGTGAACCGATCGAGCTCGGCCTGCACCTCTTCCCACACCTCTTCCGCGCGAGCCTCACGCCCGCGGCCGGATTCCTCGGCTCGCTGAACGATGCGCTGGGCCGACTCCTTCGCCGCGGCCAATACCTGGGCAAGCTCTTCGTTGAGCAGCTCGGCCAGTCGGTCGGGCGCCTGAGCGGCCTCGGCCTCCTGGCGAGCGCGCTCGGCCTCAGCCCGTTCCCTCTCGGCCTCGCCTCGGAGGCGGTCGGCCTCCGCGCGGTACTGATTCGCCTCGGCCCGATACCGCTCTGCGAGCTGACGGTGCTCCTGGGCGTCGGTGGCGGCCTGCTGGACCTGGGCCTGCAGAACCTGGGCCTCCCGGCCTCTGGTCTCCGCGTCTTCCCGGAGCTGCCCGATCTCCGTCTCGAGGCGGGCGGCCGCGGCGCGGGCAGCCTCCGCGGACTGCTGGGCCTGCCTGACCATGGTCTCCTGCTCGTCCAGCGTGTGCAGGACGTCCTTCTTGCTGTAACCCACGAAGCTCCGGCGGAGCCGGGGACTGTTCCCGAACATCGAAGGCCCCCCTTCGAACCTTCTGGGGCCGCGCCCGCTTCTCGGGCCGGCGTCTCCGGACGTACAAACGAACTGCGGGACCCGGCGGGGCCGGACGGCAACGGAAGCACCGGGGAGCGAGTCCTGCCGAGCCGCTCCCGTCCGGCCTCACCGGGCTCCAGGAGGAAGTATCGGGAGGAGTGGCGCGAAACTTAACCCTTGTTCACTCATTCAACGGTGGGCGCGTCAGTCGCAGGAAAGCAGCACGGGTACTCTTGGATGGAGTATGACCAGGATCCTGGCCGTCTCCGACGAGGTCGAGGAGATGCTGTACGGCCGGACCCTGGGCAGGCTGCAGCCCGACCTGGTCGTGTCCTGCGGCGACCTGCCGTTCGACTACCTCGAGTACATCGTGACCGTATTGTCCGTCCCGCTGCTCTACGTCCCCGGGAACCACGACCCCGACCTCTCGATCAGGCTTGCCGAGGAGCGAGAGGAGTTCCAGCCGGGCCTCCTGATCGGCTCCGGGGACGCTTCCGGTCGCCTGGTGGTGAGAAGCTTGGCGCCGCCCCCGGGACCCGAGGGCTGCGTGAACGTCGACGGGCGAGTTGCGGAAGCGGCGGGGCTCCTGGTCGCCGGCCTGGGCGGATCGATCAACTACACGGATGGCCCGAACCGATACACACAGGGCCAGATGCGGCGGCGAGCCCTGCGGCTCCAGGCACGGGCCCGCCTGCGCAGGCCGCTGCGGCGGCGAGCAGTCGACGTCCTGGTCACCCACTCCCCGCCCAAGGGGCTCGGGGACGAACCGGACGACCCGGCCCACGTGGGCTTCGCAGCATTCCATGCCCTCGTGAGGAGGCTTCGGCCGCGCCTGCTGCTCCACGGACATGTCCATCCGCACGGAACACCGCGGCCGGACCGCTGGTTGAATGAGACGAGAGTGGTCAACGTGGTGCCGTACCGAGTGCTGGAGGTCGAGGGGGTCCAGGGGGAAAGTGGCGGGGTCCCCGCGGATCGCAGCGAGTGAAGCGAGCGAGATCCGTGGGGTGCCCAGCAGCCCCGCGAGGCGAAGCCGAGCGGAATGAGGCTGCTGCATTCCCCCTGGCCGAAAACGCTGCCGAAGGCAGCGGACTGAGGAGGAGGGCAGAGGAAGCTCCATGATGGTTCCGAACCGGTCGACGTTCGACAAGGCCCGCCGTCGCGACCGCTTCCGGCGGCTGGCCCGGTTCGTTCAGCGGAAGTCAGGGACCGACCGGGATCTGCTCCCGCTCGACGAGGTAACTCGGCGCCTACGCCTGTTCCAGCAGAGCTACGTGGGGATTCGTCCCATCCCGGTCAAGGACATCGTGGGCACCGTCGGGCGGACCCGGGACTTCGACCGCGACTTCCTGCCCCGCCGCCGGGAGGTCGGGGAGCGGTGGCGTCGCGTCGAGCGTGCCTTCGGAGACGGGGGGTTCCCTCCGATCCAGGTCTACGAGCTCGACGGCCGGTACTTCGTGGTCGACGGGCACCATCGTGTGGCCGTCGCCCGGCAACAGGGGATCGACTTCATCGACGCGGAGGTCACCCGGCTGCGGACCCGATGGCCGCTTCCGCCTGACGCCGACATCGCCCGGCTCATCATGCTCGAGCAACAGCGGATGTTCATGGAAGAGAGCGGCCTCGAGCGGGCTCGCCCGGAGGCCCGGATCGAGTTCAGCCGCCCCCAGGGATATGTGGAGCTCCTGGAGCTGGTGAAGATCCACGGCTACCACCTGATGCAGGAACGAGGTGAGGTCCTCCCGTCCGAGGAGATCGCCGCCGATTGGTACGACCGGGTGTACGCGCCGGCGCTCCAGGCCATCAGGAACGAGGGTCTGTACCCACGTGCCCACGAGGGCGACCTGTTCCTCTGCGTCTACGAGCGGCAGAGGGATCTCTTTCCCGAGCGCGGCGGTGTGGGTTGGGAGGAAGCCGCCCGGACGATGAAGGAGGAGGAGGCGAGGAGGTCCCGGAGCCGCCTCACGGCCCGCCGAAAGGGCAGATGACCGCATCCGGGACATCCTTCCCTCTGCCGACCCGGTTTCCGCACAAGTACCTAGCCAACCGGCTCTAGAGCCGTCCCCCAGAATGCCGATAACCGAAGCGAGGACCGGGGGACCGTGCGGGCCATGAGAGCATCGACATCCGCTAAGCGGCCCGGTGTCGGAGCCGCGCCCGAGGCTCCCCACACCGGGCGGCCGATCATCCTCGTCGCAGACGATGACGAAGACATCCTGAAGTTCATCGAGGTGAACCTCAGGTCTCAGGGTCACGCCGTCGTCACGGCACGCGACGGCGAGACTGCGCTCGCGCTCGCGTTGGAGTACCGGCCCGCGCTGGTACTCCTCGACATCGTGATCCCTGGCGTCGACGGGTACGAGGTGTGCCGCCGGCTGCGGTCGGACTGGCGATTCGGCGACCCGAGCGTGATCCTGCTCACCGGCCGGTCCCTTCCGGCGGATCGGAACATCGGGCTCGCCGCGGGAGCGGACGACTTCATCGTCAAACCGTTCGATCCGGTGGAGCTGGTCTCCCGAGTAAACCTGGTCCTTCGGCGACTGGAGCAGGTCCGCTCGGCGTCACCCCTCACCGGTCTCCCCGGCAACCTCCAGATCCAACGTGAGCTGCAGATGCGGGTTGCCGCCGGGGAGGAGGTGGCCCTGCTCTACATCGACCTGGACCAGTTCAAGGCGTACAACGACCATTACGGGTTCCTGCGCGGCGACGAGGCCATCGAGGCTCTGGCGGAGGTGCTGTGGAGCGCCGCCGAGGACAGACCAGATACCTTCCTCGGACACGTCGGCGGCGACGACTTCATCGTGCTAACCCACCCCGACATCGCGGAGATGTTCGTCCAGGACGTCATCACCGGCTTCGAGACGCGCGTCGAGCACCTGTACGAGCGGGAGGACGCCGCCCGGGGCTACATCGAGATCGTGGACCGCCAGGGACGGAGGCGCCGGATCCCTCTGCTGACGCTGTCGATCGGCGTGGCCACCAACCTGGGCCGGGAGGTGCACGATCACCGGGCCCTCGTGGATATCGCCACGGAGATGAAGGAGTTCGCCAAGCGGAAGGAAGGGAATGCCGTTGCGGTGGATCGCCGGGCCGGCGGGGACCTCGCCGCTCGCCTGGTGGGCCTGGCGCCGGTGGGCCGGTCCCGGCGGGTCGGCGCCCGCCGCCATCGCCTGGTTCGCGGTTACATCGCCGGCGCGGGGGTGGCCCTGCTCGTTCTGGCCTTGGTGATGGGACCGACGGCCATCGTCCTCGCGGAGAACTCCGCTCCCGGCGACTCGCTGTATTCACTCAAGCTCGGTGTTGAGGAGGCCCGGCTCCTAGCCAACGGGGATCCGGCCCGAGAGGTGCAGCTGCATCTGGAGTTCGCCACCAAGCGGCTGTGGGAGCTGCGCCCGCTCTTCGCCGAGGAACGCCTCGCGTTCGTGGGAACGGTCACGGAGAACCTGCGCCTGCACACGGCCTCGTCCGTCGCCGGCCTCGACGAGGTTCGGGGAACCATCCAGGGGGAGGCTCTCCGTTCGCAGGTCGAGTCGGTCCTCTCCCGTCAGGTCGAGAGCTTGGCCGACCTCTTCGAGGGATCGTGTGGGGCCGTGACCGACGCCGTACCGGCCGGCCGGGTGTCCGGCGGTCCTGCGGAGGCTTGCGAGGATCTGGGCCGCGCCTTCAGGGACTCCGCCCGGGCCCTTGCCGGTGTACGCCCCATCCAGCCCGTCGCGCACCAGACCGGTGGCCAGACTGATGGGCGTGGGGGCAACCCCACCGATCGGGGCCGGCGCGGAAACAGCGGGCCGGCGAAGCGACAGAACGGAAAGAAGAGCACCGGTCACCGCAGGGACCGCAAGGTCCCGTCCGAGAAGGGCTCACCCGAACGGGACGCCGACCGAGGGGGCACCACGGGCGGTTCGGGATCCGGCCGATCGGGCGGCAACGGATCCGGGCAGGCATCGTCAGGCCAGGATGGGGCCACCCCAGGACTCGGAGGCGGCAAGGACTAGGTCCAGGCCGTTCCGAGGGACAGGACGAGGGCGGTCATGACAGGCGCTGCTCCGCCAACCCGGCCAGCGCCGGGACCGCGGCGATCTTCTCCTCGTCCAGGTGATCCCAGAGGATGCCTGCCGGGGATCGACGAGCTCCCGTCCGGATGACGTCCTGCGGAGTCACGATTCGATGCACTCGGAAGTCATGCCCCGTCTCGGGTAGCTCCTCCTCGAGGACCTGCAGTGGGTGAACGGTGGTGATGAACACCGTCTCTTGATGGACTAGTCCCGCCTCGGCCAGGAGACCGAGCTCGAGATCCGAACATCCCCCTCCCTTGCCGACCCGCACGCCGTTCCGGCCGACGGCCACGCTTCCGCACACGACCATATCGATCGGTTCCATGTCCCCGACCGCGACGGGACGCCCCGACTTGGCCGCACCCTTGATCGAGGCCGCTCGACGCGATGGGCGGGACAGACGGTCGGGGTCGATGCGGAGGAAAGGGTTCTCCGCGCGGAGCCGTGGAACCGCCATGCAGAGGCGTTTGCCGTCCTCGAGGGCCCGGGCCCGGGCCCGGACAGACAGCTGCGGGGCGTCGGGATTCGCCTTGATCACGGCTGCCCTCCGCCATTCGGGCAGCCCGGCCAGACGCTCCGCCGCGGCCTCGGCCCCGGCGAAGTTGGGGATCCGCCCCCGAGCCCCCGGAAACCGAGCGACGCCTTCTTGCTCCAGAAGGGACCACATGCGTTCGCGCACTTCCTGCTTGGCCCGGGCGGCTTCGAGCAGGCGATCCGTCACTGACACAGCCTAGTCCCAGATCTGTCAACGCTCCGAACCGGCAAGATGATGGCCGAGAGAATCTCGATTTCGGACTTGCGAGCGGAGCCCGATGGTTCTATGAGTTTCACCTGAGTGTCGGAGTGGGGAAGGAGGGGGAAGGATGCCACCGGCGAGAAGGAGGACGACGCGGAAGAAGTCCGCGGCGAGGAAACCGGCCGCTCGCAAGAAGACCACGGCCAGAAAGAAGACCGCGGCGAGGAAGACCACCACGCGGAAGCGGACCACGGCCCGAAGGAAGACCGCCGCGCGCAAGACCACCGGGCGGAAGAAGACCGCGGCGCGGAAGACCGCCGGCCGAAGGAAGACCACCACGCGGAAGAAGACCGCGGCCCGAAGGAAGATCACCGCGCGCAAGACCACCGGACGGAAGAAGACCACCGCGCGGAGGAAGACCGCGGCGCGGAAGACCACTGGCCGGAAGAAGACCGCGGCGCGGAAGACCGCTGGCCGGAAGAAGACCACGGCCCGGAAGAAGACCACGGCCCGAAGGAAGACCACCGCGCGCAAGACCACCGGACGGAAGAAGACCACCGCGAGGAGGAAGACCGCGGCGCGGAGGGCCGGAGCGCAACCGGCGGGTGGGCGACCGGCCATGCCGGCCGCCGGCCCGGCGCCCATGGCGCCGCCACCGCCGTCGCCGACGCCCAGGCCGGCTTCGGAACTGCCATCAGAGCGGCCGGCGGGCAGGCCCTGGTGGGAACGACGCGGGTAGCAGGAAATCCTCCCAGGTAAGGACGGGGGATGCCGAAGGAGATCGGTCGTCGGGAGGTGCAGCGCCTCCTCGATGATGGGGGACAGCTCGTGGAGGTCCTTCCACGCGAGGAGTACGAGGAGGAGCACCTCCCGGGGGCCGTGAACATTCCGCTTCGGAGCATCGACGGCGAGGCTCCCCATCGGCTGGACCCTTCTCGTCCGGTCATCGTCTATTGCTGGGACTCGGCCTGAGACATGAGCCCACGGGCCGCGTGGCGGCTCGAGAGCCTCGGGTTCACTGAGGTGTACGACTACGTCGCCGGCAAGCAGGACTGGCTCGCGGCCGGATTGCCCCGTGAAGGCGAGATCGCCGGGCTGCCGCGGGCCGCGGACATAGCCCGCTCGGACGTTCCCACATGCCGCCTGGATGAGCGGGTCGGAAAGGTGCGGGAGCGGGTCCACGAGGCCGGGTGGGAAGAGTGTGTGGTAGTGAACGACGAGCGGATCGTGCTGGGGCTCCTTCGGGCGGAGGAGCTGGGGGAAGCGCGCGACGATGAGGTAGTGGAGGACGTGATGCGGCCGGGACCGAGCACCTTCCGCCCGCACGTCCACGTCGAGGAGATGGCTCGGTTCATGTCCCGGCACGACCTCGACAGCTCACCCGTCACCACCTCCGATGGGGTGCTCGTGGGCATGCTTCTGAGGAAGGACGCGGAGGCGGCTGCCCATCGTCTCCACCAGCAATTCGGGGCGGAGCACGAGCAGGGCTAGGGGGTCGAGGAGAGTGAACCGAAAATGGAGCCCGTCACGATGCTGATCTGCTCGGGGTGCGAGAAGCGGCTCGACTACTGTTCGTGCTGCGACCGCGCGGACTGCCCAGCCGGCGGCATCTGCTACTCGTGTCTCGTCGTTGAGCTTCATGTGTCGCTTCGCGAACCGCACGAGCACGGGGGCTAACCGGAGTCTCTGCAGCTGACGGTCTGTGCTAGGTTGGGCCGAAGGAACCGTCATGGAGCGGTTCGTCGAAACACTCACCCACATCTACGCTTCCGACCGCGTCATCACGAACCGCCACGCCCTGGAGACCTACGAGTCGGACGGTCTTCTCCAATACCGAGTGATTCCTCGGGTCGTCGTGCTTGCTGACACGGCCGACGAGGTGCGTGGCATCGTGCGGGCTGGTGTTGAACTTCCTGTTCTTCGGGTTCTTCTTCCTCAACTTCGTCTTCAAGGAGCTGACCGGGACGGCCCTGATCACGGTCTGAGGCTGGAGGCTCCTGGAGGGCCGGCTCGTTTCGCGGGCCGTCCCCTTCTAGTGGATGATCGGCGCGGTTCCTCTACCAGGAGGACGTGTACGTGCCGCGGGCCATGGACCCCCCGCACCAGCACCATCTCGATGTCCGCGGTCCGCGATGGCCCCGTGATCAGGACGCTCGAGGACGCTCCCTCGACGTTACCCGGAAGTTCGGCGAACAGTTCCTCGAAGCCGGGGACGAGCCGCTCGGCCGGGAGCACCACGAGGTGGTTCGGTGGGAGCAGGCTCGCCAGGCGGGAGGAGGCCGGTCCGGCCGAGGCGAGGATCGACCCGGAGGAGGCCACCCCGGCGAGGGCGCCGGTCACCCCCAGGTCGGCCCGGACACCGGCCTCGCGCCAGGCCTCCGGTCCCTCCGGCTGCAGGATCTCGACGCCGGCCCGGCGCAGTCCCTCCCGAACCGGCTCGGCAAAGCGTTCCACATCGGGTCCGATCACCGCCGTGGCGACCTCCACACTCTCCGCGGCGGCGGCCACCGCCCCCGCCAGGTCGGCCCGGGACACCAGCTCGACCACGCCGCCGACCGCGCGCAGCTCCTCCGAGAATCGTTGGGGAAGCGGACGCCCGTCGTCAGAGGCCGGCGTGACGGGAAGTTCCCCCGGCAAGGGTGGAGCCTCCACCCCGGACAGCCCGCGGCGAACCCTCGCCAGGAACGTCTCTCGCTCCATCAGCGCACCCGGTGCGCGGCTCGCCACCGCTCGCGGAAGGTGCGTCGAGCCACTCTCGGAAGGTCACGGCCGCGCGTCCACCGCGACAGCGGGAAGGGTGCGGTGCGGATCTGCCGGCGTCCCAGCGCCAAGGGGGCCTGGAGGACCCGACTCGCCCGAGCGAACCACAGGAAACGTCTCGGCGTCTTCCAGGCCGCCGCCCACAGCCCGAAGGCCAGCCGCTCGCCGCGTGGTGCCTGCGCCCGGACCACCTCCCGCCGCAGCGCCAGCAGATGGTCGTGGAGCGGGATGCGCACGGGGCAGACGTCTGTGCACGCCGCGCACAGGGAAGAAGCATGCGGGAGGTCGCCGGCCCGTTCGAACCCCGCGAGCAGCGGCGTGAGCACCGCGCCGATGGGCCCGCCGTAGGTACCCCCGTAGGCGTGGCCTCCGACCTGACGGAACACCGGGCACACGTTCTGGCACGCACCACAGCGGATGCAGTGGAGAGCGGAACGGAACTCGGTGGGCAGGATGGCCGCCCGCCCGTTGTCCACCACGACCACGTGCACCTCCTCGGGACCGTCGAGCTCGCCGGCCCGTCGCGGTCCACCCAGGAACGAAACGTAGGTGGAGACGCGCTGGCCGGTGCCGCTCCCGGTGAGCAGCGGGAGGAGCACCGACAGCTCTCGCATGGAAGGGACCACGCGCTCCATGCCCATCAACGCGACATGCACCGGCGGCAGCGTGCTGCACATCCGCCCATTGCCTTCGTTGGTCACCAGTACGACGGTCCCGCTGTCGGCCACGCCGAAATTCGCTCCGGTGATGCCGGCGCCGGCGGCCAGGAACCGCTCGCGGAGGACCCGCCGGGCGAACGCGGTGAGCACTGGAGGGTCGTCCGGGAGGACCTCGCCGGCGACGGGACGGAGCGTCTCGGCGACCTCCGCCCGGGCCTTGTGCATGGCCGGCATGATGATGTGCGAGGGAGCCTCGCCCGCCAGCTGAACGATGTACTCGCCGAGGTCCGTCTCCACGACCTCCATCCCTGCGGCCTCGAGCGTGTGGTTGAGCCCGATCTCCTCGGAGATCATGGACTTCCCCTTCACGACGACCCGAACGCCTCGGTGCTCCAACACCTCTCGCACGTACCCGGCGGCCTCGGCGGCGGTCTCGGCGAAGAAGACGTTCGTACCGCGGGCTTCGGCATGGTCGGCGAAGCGGTCGAGATACTCGTCGAGCCGGGCCACGGTGTGCGCCCGGATGCCCTCGCCGGCCCTACGCATCGCCTCCAGGTCGTACCCGGCGAACGCCGCGTCGCGCCGCTCCTGCACCGTATCGACGGCGCGACCGATCGCTCGAGCAAGCCTGGGCTTTGCCAGCTCAACGGCCGCCCGATCCTCGAACCGCCCACGTCCGTGAGCATCGAGGATGGCGTCGGTCACCGACGCCTCTGTTTCGGTCTCGTGAGCAGTCCCTGCGCTTCGGCCAGGACGGTGGCCAGGTGCACGGCTTGGACCGGGCTTCTCCTTCGAGAGAGCCGTCCGGCCAGGTGCATGAGGCAGCCGGTGTCTCCAGCGACGAGCGCGTCGGCCTTGGTGGCCTCGGCCTGGACGACCTTGTCGTCGGCCATGGCCGTGGCCAGGTCGGGCAGGCGAACCGAGAAGGTCCCGCCGAAGCCGCAGCACGCCTCGGGTCGGTCCATCTCCACGAGCTCGAGGTCCTCCACCCCACCGAGGAGCTGGCGACCCTGGCCCGACAGGCCGAGCTCCCGCAGGCCATGGCAGGAGTCGTGGAAGGTAACCCGTCCGGGCCACCGGCCCTCGGCGCGGCTGACGCCGAGGACATCCACCAGGAACTCGGACAGCTCGAAGGTCCGACCGGCCAGGTCCCGAGCGCGCTCTTCGTCCGGCGTTCCCCGGAACAGGTGAGGGAAGTAGGTGCGAACCATGGCCGTGCACGATCCCGATGGAGCGACCACCGGGTCGGGGCCGGGGAACGCGTCCAGCAGGCCACGGCCCACCGACCTCGCCTCCGCCTCAAACCCGGAGTTGAACGCCGGTTGCCCGCAGCAGGTCTGGCCGTCGGGGAAGTCCACGGCGACGCCGTAGCGTTCGAGGAGAGCCACGGTGGCCAGCCCGACCTCTGGGTGGAGCAAGTCGACGAGACAGGTCACGAACAGGCTCGCCCGCTCGGGCCGCCTCGCCCCTGCGGTTCGTGGCGTGCTGGCGTCGGTCAGCGGGACCTCCGGGAAGGCGTCCGCGCCGAACCTAGGCCAGTCGCTCGAACGGTGTCAACGCCGGGGGGGTAGAACGCCCCGAGATGCCGAAGCCCAGAGCGGGACGGCGAGCGGTCCCCCCGGGGAGAAGGGGGGTCCGGGGGGAGTAGCTCACCCGGAGATGCCGAAGCCCAGAGCGGGACAGCGAGCGGTCCCCCCGGATAGAAGGGGGTCAGAGCTGCGCGGCGGCACGGACCATCAACAACGCACCGAAGGCGGCGATCGCAGACGCGCTTCCCAGCGGGAGCAGCCGGGTCAATCGCCCGAGGCGGGGCGCCAGGTGCATTCGGGCCCGCACCGCGAGCACCCCGACCAGCGCCAGCGATGCCGCGAGGCCGAGGCTGAACGCGCCCACCAGGGCCATGCCGAATCCTGCCCGGCCGAGGGCGATCGAGGCGAGCAGGACGATGATCGCCGTGGGTGAGGGGAGAAGCCCTCCAGAGGCCGCCAGGACGGCCAGCCCTCGACGGGAGAGCGGCCGGCTCACCCCACCCGAGTGATCGTGGTCGTGATGGGCCGTCCGTCCCCGGAGGCGGGTCGCCAGCAGCGTGGCGCCGAGTGCCATCGCCAGCCCTCCGGAGACGAGACCGAGCCATGGGTAGATCCGCTCCGCCGGGAACGCCCGCTCCGCCGAGAGGATGACCGCCCCGAGCGCCAGGACGGACGCGGTGTGCATCCCCGCTACCGCCGCGGCCACACCCACGACCTGTCGGATCGCCCCACCCGAACCGACGAGGTACGCGGCCATGATCGTCTTGCCATGCCCCGGCCCCATGGCATGGAGCGCGCCGAACCCCAGGGCGAGGACGAGGCCCATCGTCACCGCCGCGGGGGTCAGCGGGCGGGTCGCCAGATCGGCAAAGCCACCGCCCGACACACCGGTCCGTTCTGCGGTCGCCGTCGTGACGGGGTCGGCTCCCATCTCCGAGTACCCGGCCCCGACCGGTCCGAACGACACAGCTGCCCGGACCACGTGCGGCGGGCTCGAGCGGAGATCATTCGGGTAGGCGCGGAGGGCGTTGCTCGCGCTCACCGAGGGGACGGATGCACGGCGCAGCGCAGTGCCACCCGTGCCGATGGCTGTCATCTCACGCCATCCGATCCGGCCGGAATACGTTCCATCGCGGAACGCCACGGTGCCCGCGGCGGGGAGATCGCCCACGAACGTGGTCTCGAGCCGGAGCGTGGGCAGGCCGCCCTGCCCTGGTCGCAGCTCGGCCGCCGCGTCCTCGAGACGAAGGGCGACGGGGCGACTCGCTACCGTGAGGGAGAGCTGCTGGATCGCCCGGCGAGCCGCTCCCGCGGCCCACGCGGCGAGCTCCGCGTCGCTCGGTTCGCCGTTCCCCGGGAGCCGTCGGAGCTCTTGGAAGGTCGGGATCTCGGCCATGTCCACCACGTGGAGCACACGGATCCGGCCCGGTGACAGGACGAGGCCGTCGTACACGTTGACCGTGAAGTTCCCAAGCGGATGCGCGTGCGCGGCCGCCGGCGAGAGGATGAGAGCTGAAACGGCAGCGCCGAGGGCGAGCAAGCGGCGGAGAGCGATCATGCCGGCGCCTCCAGCCCCGCGATCGCGCGTCGGGCTTCAGGCGAGTGGATGATCGAGAAGTTGGGGTTCGTTCGCAGTGCCTCCGAGAGGAGAGCCCGGGCGCGGTCCTCGTGTCCCAGGCGCACCTCGATCATCGCCGCGTGGAAGTGGAACAGCGCGTTCCGGGTCCCCAGGGCGAGGGCTCTCCTCGCGAAGAGGGCGGCCTCGCGGCTCCTGCCGTTTCGGTACAGGGCCCACGCCAGAGCGTCGGCCGCGTGGATGCTCTTGCGATCGGCCCACGCCCCCCGAGCCGATCGCAGCGCCTCGCGCGGGCGACCGTGGTCCGCGTCGAACAGAGCCAGCTCCAGGTCCACGTTGACGCCGTTGGCCTGGAACAGAGCCTGCTCCGCGCTGACCAGCGCAAACTGATCCTCCGCGAGCGCATGCCGCCCGGTCAGCGCGTAGAGGTCGCCGAGGGCTGCGACGTGTTCCGGTGCCGGGAACCGGGCCACCACGCGCCGGTATCGGCGGATCGCTTCGTTCAGCCGTCCGCGGGCCCAGCTGACCCGAGCGAGCCCGGCCAGAGGCGCGACGAACAAAGGCGCGCGACCGATTGCTCGCCGGTAGGACGCTTCCGCCTCCTGGAGGCGCCCGATCGACCAGAACAACTCGCCCAGCTCGAAGTCCGCCCAGGCGGCGTCCTCCGGTGAGCCGGCGGCCTCCTCCGCCATGCGCATCAGGCCGATGGCACCGGGAACGTCTCCCTGGAGCTCCCTGGCGTAGGAGGCTCGGGCGTACGCCAGGAGGCCGGGGTGGATGTCCGCCATGCGCTGGAACGCCCGGAACCCCTCCCGGTACCGCCCCAGCTCCACGAGGGCGTCGCCCAGGACCCCGTACCCGGCCACGCCGTGGGGATTCGTTGAGACGACCCGCCGGCCCCACGCCAGGGCCGCCCTGAAGTCGTGGCGAGCCAGGGCCAGGAAACCCATGCCCGCCAGCGCTTCGACGTTCTCCCGCCGAAGGCTGAGGGAAAGACGGAGTACCTCCTCGGCCCGAGGGTACGACCGCGGATCCGCCGTGATCCGGGCCTGGTTAACGTATGCGAGCCCCAGCGCGGCCGCGGCGCGCCAGTCCGAGGGCTGCGCCCGAAGGCCATCCTGAAGGGACGCGATCCTCGCCGCGGTGGACCCCGCGCCGGCACGGGCGGACAGGCCCGACGTCAGGGAGGGCACCGCGTCCCGACGGATCGGCGTCACTGGACGCACCGCGCCGACGACGAACACGGCCGCGGCGACCATCCCTGCTCCGCCGATCTTGAGCGCTGCTCCCATTCCCGTCCCTCCGGTGGAGGCGGAGGGGCTCGGCCGGGGAACCGAGCCCCTCCGCGACCGGTTACGGAGCCGGGTTCTCGTGGACCCGATCCCGCCCGTTCTGCGGCGTCGCCAGGAACGGGAACTCGCCGGACAACGGCCGGAAGTTCCTGTTGACGCCATCCCCTGCCCGAGCGGCGACGTAATTCGGCCCGCCGACGACGCGCACGGCGATGTCGAGGACGTCATCCCGAGGGCGACGCCCGTTGGGCCAGCCGGCCGGGTCCGCCGGCGTCGCCAGGACGGTCATCCGGCGCTGGGCCGCGAGGGCCGTGGGCGCCACGCTGATGTCCAGGCGCAGCAGCTCGGAGAGCTGTTCGTCGGCCGCCTGGTACTTCAAGAGCAGGTCGACGAGATCCTGGCGGCCAGTCGTCTCCGCGGGAACACCGAAGATCAACTGGAGAGCCAGCGCCAGGCGCGGGTTGAGGTAGTAGTCGAGGAACGCTTCCTCTTTCTGCGGTCTGAGCGCGTTCCAGAAGTCCTTGTCCTCGGTGCCGATGATCGTCTCGTTGATCAGGGGGTTGGCCAGGCGCTGAACCTGGACCCATTTCCCGGATTCAACGTCACCTCGGTCGTCGTCCTCGGACTTCGGAACACGCAACACCGTGACCTTCGGCCGGCTGGTGGCCGCGTAGCTCCCGAGCTTCGAGCTCTCGGTCTCGTCCGGCCCCATACCGTCCACGGTGAGCAGGCTCGCGGGGACCTCCAGAGCGATCGTCTGCACGTTGAACGTGCCGATCGAGTCGATGCCGAACGGATTGACGTCGTCGTTGGCATCTTCCGCGGGAGTCAGGAGAGGCGGAAGCCTCCGAAGGTTCAGGGTGTCGAAGACCGCCCCGAGGTCGATGTAGAAGGGGTCGCTGCGCTGACCGGCGAAGGTTCGGATGCCGCTGTCCAGCGTGTAGACGCCCTGATCGGCCAGCGAGTCATAGGTGGGCGTGGTGCTGGGCCCGACGTTGGACGGGACGGCGATCAGGCCCTCGCCCAGCTGCTCCCGGTGGCCGTTGCGAACCATGGCCACGGTGTACTTCTGGCGCAGGCCCAGGCCCTCCGAACCCGGCCCATCCAAGGCGGTGATGGGAGGAAGCGGGGTGGCACAGGGAAGGTCGCGAGGACCACAGCCAAGGTAGGAGACGAAGAGGTCGAACTGGTCGACGAGCCCCCGCACCTCGCTCTTGAACCGGAACTCGAACCGAACATCGTTGGCCTTTCCGTCCATGTCGTTGTCGACGTAGAACGCGTAGAGCACGTTCTGGTCGAAGGTGAGGTAGTTGGGCCCGGAGCTCGGCTCGCCGCCCGGGAAGACGTTCATGATCATGACGACCTTGTCGTCCTTCCCGGGTTCGTAGCTGCGGAACATGAAGAAGTCGGTGATGTCCGCCGCCGGGTCGAGTGAGATGAGTGGCGCCTCCCGGTGGCTCGCCGTGCCTCCGGGAACCGGGGCGAGCCCCGTATAGGCGGCCACGCCGAGGATCGCCGATACCGCGGCGACCGCGGCTGAGCGAAAACGCTTCAGGGTCAAGGAGCACCTCCTATCGTTCGGTGCGGGCATGTCGTGGGGCCGCCGTGGGTCCCGCGCGGACGCTCCGCGGGGGCCTCCACCACCCCCCCTTCCGCGACGACCAACGCGTATTCGCGAGATCTCCTCGGTTGGATCACTTCGCACTGCCGAGTGCGGGCGGTGGTGGGGATTCTTCGGATGTTCGATCCGGAGCCGGGGCTGCCTAGACCTGGAGCGTGGCGACGAAGATCGGCTCGGTGGTGGGGCTGGTGGGGCAGGATTCCGACTCGACCGTCACCGCCAGGACGTCGCTTGCGCCGACGGCGCCCTCGAAGCGCGCCACGACCGTCCCGTCGCGCGGTTCGACGCACAGCCCTCGCACGGGGGTCTCTCCCCGGATCATCCAGAGCTCGTACACGCGACCGGCCGGGATGGGGGGCAGGTCGGATGCGAACAGGAAGCCCTCCCGCGGAGCCACGGCCGCGGCGACGTGGCCGGCAGCTCCTTCGAACCGGACCACCCGGACGTCCTGTCGGGACAGGAACTCGGCGAGCGCCGCCACGTCCGGCTGCTGACGGGGGGCCAGTAGGAACCCCCCCAACGCGCCCACGGCCACCAGGACGGCCGCTGCGGCAGCCACGAGCCTCGGTCGCAGAATGAGGGCCCGGCGAAGCTGCCTCTCGGGTCCTGCTCTGAGGATGTCCTCCCGGATCTCATCCCTCACGGCGACCGGATCGAGCGCAAACGCCAGCCGTCCCGCGACGTCCCCGAGCTCCCGCCGGAGCCCAGCGCACTCCGGGCAGTCCGGGCCGTGGTCTTCGAGGGCCCGCGCCAGGGTCTCCGCGTCCTCGCTCTCGAGGGCGCTCAGTGCCTCCAGGGCCAGCAGCTCCTCGATCTGGTCGTGATCCGTCATCGCTCCAACGCTCCCAGTGACGCGCGCATCCGCCGCATGGCCAGGACGGCGCGGGACTTGACCGTCCCCAACGGGATCCCGGTCCGCTCCGCCACCTTCGATTGCGAGAGTCCCTCGAAGTACATGAGCTCGATGACCTCCCGCTGCTCGGCCGGAAGTTCCGCAAGCGCAGCCCGGACGGCAGCCCGCTCCTCCGGAACGCCGACCGCTTCGACGGCCTGCTCCGCCGGGTCCTCCGCTGGGAGGTCCGCCACCGCGCTGTCGGAGCGGCGGCGGTGGGCCTCCTCTCGGCGGACCAGGTCGACGGCCCGGTGGTGCACCGCTGACATGAGCCACGCCCTGACCGACCCACGGCTGGCGTCGTACCGGTCCGGGTTTCGCCACACGGAAAGGAATGCCTCCTGCACCGTCTCGTCGGCGAGGAACCGCTGCCGGAGGATCCTTAGGGCGAGCGCTCGCGCCGTGGGGGCGTACCGGCCGAACAAGCTGCGGAAGGCCTCCTCGTCCCCACGGCTGATCCGCCGCAGGAGCTCTCGATCCCGGAGGTCGCTCAGGTCAGCGGCGCCCATCAGGACGCGATCCTCCTCCTGGGCGGCCGGCGGGTGGGGGGGTCCAGCGGCCATCGCGGCGCGGGCGGGCAGGACGTGCGTTGTATTCACGGCTCATGGGTATTCGCCGCCCGACATCTGGTGGATCAGCGCCGGCGGGCGAGGTCAGCCTACACAGCGAACGCGGCCTACGGTCGCGAGTGCTCCAACGTCTCCCGTCCCCACGAAAGGCTTCGCTGGGCTCGTCAGGCCCGCATGCCCGTCGCGGCTCGCCGCCCGGCCACACCCGCGAAGAGGGCCCACGCCCCAACAGCGAGGTGCAGCAGGGTGTCCGCCGGCCGCTCAAGGTTCGTGCCCAGGAACTCCTCCGTGAAGATGTTGTAGACGGCGAAGAAGATCCCGACCGCCCCGAGCAGAAGGACCAGCCCTCGCTGTGCCCCCGCCGGCAGCACGAACGCCGCGGCGATGCCAGCGACCCCGAGCAAGGTGTGCGCCCAGTTCTCGCCGTTGTCGAACCACCACGGGTCGCCGAAGATACTGTCGCTCAGCGTCGGGCCGATCACCCCGACGAACCCGAGGATCCCGACGAGCACGAGCACGGCTCCACCGATGATGAGGAACTGCCTGGGATTCATGTGCCCCCTCTCCTCCGGTCGAGCCGATGATAGGAGGAGGTCGCGGGCAGAACAAGCAATCAGCGCAAGAGGAACCCCGTCCCCAGATCGTCGCCGGCCTCGAGGACGAACTGGTGATAGCCGGTCCGGTGGGCCCGACCTTCGATCTCCGTGACGACCGCCGGCTGCCCGTACGCCTCCGTCTCCTCCACGACCGCGGCCGTGAACTCCGTGCCGATGATGCTCTCGTGCGCCATCCGCTGTCCCGTACGAAGTCGGCCGTCGCGGTGAAGGAGGGCCAGGCGGGCCGACGTCCCGCTTCCGCAGGGCGACCGGTCGACCTCGCCGTCGGCGAAGACCGTCACGCTGCGCTGGCGGAGGGGCACCGTGTCGTCGGCGATGTCCTCGAAGAACATCACGCCGTAGACGCCACTCAGTCGCGCATCTTCCGGGTGGGCGGCGGCCTCGCCCTCGTTCAGGAGTCGCTTGATCTCGCGGCCGAGGGCGATGAAGGCGTTCACATTGGGCGGCTCCACCCCGAGCCCGACATCGGAAGCGCGAACCGACGCGTAGTAGGCCCCGCCGTACGAGACCTCGGCTGTGACCGGGCCAGAGGACGTGTCCAGCGCGACGGGGCGATCCTGAACGAACGCGGGGACGTTCCGAAAGCGGACCCAGGTCACGCGATCGTCCACAACGCCGCAGATAGCTCGGACTCTGCCGCTTGGCACGTCCACGACCACCGGTATCTCGCCGCCCTCCGCGGCGACGAGTCCCGACTCGATGGCCCAGGTCGCCAGGGCGATCGTGCCGTGTCCGCACGCCGTGCTGTAGCCGTCGTTGTGGAAGAACACCACGCCGAGGTCGGCGCCATCGTCCTCGGGCTCGGTCACGAAACAGCCGTACATGTCGGCGTGGCCCCGCGGTTCCTGGACCAGGAGCCGGCGGAAGTCGTCGAGGTGCTCCGCCGCGTACGACCGCCGGTCGAGGATGGTCTTCCCGCGGAGCGGGGGCACTCCGCCGCTGACGATCCGGAACGGCTCGCCCGCGGTGTGGTAGTCGACGCAGGTGACGGACAGTGACTTCCCAGTTCCCATCGCTCGCGAGCATAAGCCGGAACGTTCGGTCGCGGGCGGTACGAGGATTGCGCTCACCCAGTGGGGTGCCACTGGTCGGCGGGTAGTCGGGATAGGAGCCGGTCGTGCCGGGTCAGCGGTGATCCATCACGCCCGGGCGGACCTGTTGGAGCAACCCGATCTGGTTCCCACTGGAGTCGCGGAGCAAGAGGCACGGGCCGTCGGGAACTTCGACCCGATCCGCCGGACCGCTCCATCCCGATCGCTCCAGCGCTTCCTGCGCGGCGTCGATATCTTCGACGCTCCAGATCGGCAGGATGCTCGGAGCCTCCCGGTGGTCGGCGAGCAGCACCAACGGCCCCTCGCCCAGGCGGACCGCGGCCACCTCCGTCCCCATCGCGCGATGGTGCCAGACGACCTCCGCTCCGAGGTGGTCGCGGTAGAAGGCCACGTCGCTCGGCACGTCGTCGGAGCCGACGTAGAGGTAGATGAGGGATCCGAGCAGGGTCACCAGGCCATCATGCCCGACGGCGGGGTTGCCTCGGTAGGGCGGATTTCTGATCCCTGCTAGGGTGGGCATGACCCCACTGTTCGAGGGGAGGAGCCATGGAACACCCGCACGGAAAGATCTCTTGGACCGACCTTCAGCTTCCCGACCCGGAGGCGGGTCGTAGGTTCTACAGCGAGCTGTTCGGGTGGGAGGCCGAACCGGTGCCCACAGGTGAGGGCGGGACCTACTTCTTGTTCCGCAAGGACGGGCGGCAGGTGGCCGGGATGGGGACACAGCCGCCTGAGCAGCAGCAGGCGGGGGTCCCGCCGATGTGGGTCCCCTACGTGTACGTCGACGACGTGGACAAGATCGCCGCGCACGGCGCCGAGCTGGGCGCCAGCGTGGCGATGGCGCCCGCGGACGTCATGGACACGGGGAGGATCGCCTTCCTATTCGACCCCACCGGGGCCGGGATCGGGTTCTGGCAGCCCAAGACCATGGGAGGTGCCGAGCTGCTCGACGAGCCCGGGAGCATGACCTGGAACGAGCTGAGCACTCGGGACACCAACAAGGCCAGAGAGTTCTACACGACGCTGCTCCCGTGGCAGGCCGTGGAGCAGGACTTCGACGGGTTCCGGTACACGACGTTCAGGCTCGATGAGTTGGACGTGGGCGGCATGTTCGCCATGGACGAGAACTGGCCTCAGGAGATCCCCGCTCACTGGATGGTCTACTTCGCGGTCGAGGACGCCGATGCGGCGGCCAAGAGGATCGAGGAGCTGAGCGGAAAGATCTCGGTCCCCCCGACCGACAGCCCCTTCGGCAAGTTCGCCGTGGTCGCCGACCCGCAGGGCGGGACGTTCAGCATCGTCAAGCCGTCCCAGCGGAGCTGACCGGCCCGAGCACCGCAACGGGGGATCCGCCATCGGGTGCGGCGCTCGCAGATGGCATAGGCGCCGTCCGCTTCCACGGTCCGCTGCCGGCCTGACTTTCTTCGGGTCGTCACGAGCCTCACCCATCCGTCAGCCAGCCGAAGTGCCGCCGGCGGACCTCGGCCTTGACGCTCTCGGGGAGGAAGCTCGCCGCGATGGCATTCTCCGTCACCGCGCGGAAGTCGCTCTCCTCGAACCCCAGGTTGTTTCGGGCGACGTCGAATTCGTGGGTGAGATCGATCCCAAACAGACCGGGGTCGTCCGTGTTGATGGTGACCAGGGCCCCCTGGTGAAGCAGCCTCCGGGCCGGATGCTCCTCGATGCTCGGCACGGCGCGGGTCCGCACGTTGGACGTCGGGCACATCTCGAGCGCCACGCCACGCTCGATGGCCAGCACTGTGACCTCCGCGCTTCGTCCCACGCTCACACCATGGCCCAGCCGGCGAACGCCCAGCCGCTCGATAGCCTCCTTCGGATACTCGGGGCCGCCGGATTCACCGTAGTGGGCCGTGAGCGGGAGGCCGGTATGGCGAAGCGGTTCCAGCACCTCGACGAACCGCCCGGCGGGCCAGGCGAGCTCGTCGTCGGCGAGGTCGAATCCCACCAAGTGCTCACGATGCCGCACGGCGAACTCCACCGTGCGTCGGGCCGACTCCATCCCGTAGGACCGGCTGACGATGGCGATGAGCCCCACCGCGACCTCGTGTTCGGATCGGGCACGCTCCAGCCCGGCGAGGACGGCCTCCATGACGCCGTCCCAGTCGAGGCCGGCCGGGCGGGACATGAAGTCGGGGGAGAACCGCAGCTCGGCCAAGCGGACGTTGTCCGAGGCCAGGTCGTCCACGGCCTCGTACGTGATCCGCTCGATGTCCACGTAGCTTCGGAGCGCTCCCTGGGCGATGCGGAAGAAGGACAGGACTTCCTCCAGGCTGTCCATGGGCTGGAGGACCTGCGCCGCGGAAGCCAGCTCGTCGGGGGTATCGGCCGGGAGGGGCTCCCCTGCCTCCCGGTAGATGTCGATGATGGTGGACAGGCGGATGGCCCCTTCGAGGTGCCGGTGCAGGTCGGCCTTTGATAGGGGGCGCAGGTCCATGGAGTCTCCGAGGTTCGCATGGTATGTGCGAGCGCGGAGGAACGCATCCCTGAGCGCTCTCGGGGCCGAGAGCTCCGGCTTCACGCCCGGTTCTCCTCCCATGAGAGCCAACCGGCCGCGGGAGGGAGAGGGCTAGAGGTAGCGCCGTACGCGGGCCCTGTACTCGCGATACACCTCGCCGAGGCGGGCATCCATGTGCGCCTCCTCTCGCAGGATCACCAGGTGGGTCAGGAGGATCACCGCAGGAAGGAGGGCCATCAGCCAGCCAGAGCTCAGAACGAAGGCGATCCCGAGATAGAGGATGGTCCACGCCAGATACATGGGATTCCGGCTGAACGCGTACGGTCCCCGAGCGACCAGGCTGTCGGATCTGTCTAGATCGACCTCGCCCGCGGCCCTCACGGCCCACGCCGCGAGAGTCACCCCCGCCACCACCAGTGGCCCTCCAAGGACCGGTCCTAGCCACGGCGTGGGGAATAGCCTCCACGGGAAGAAGAACCCAAGCACGATCCCCGCCCCCATGAGCGCCAGATGCGCTTCGGGGAGGGGCACGTTCCTCCATCGCCACGCTGCATCGCTCACGGCCAGAGCCGAGACGGCCCCCGTGGACCCGGGTCGGGGCGGTGGCTCACTCCTCCCGGTCGAGCACCAGACAGACGCCGTTGATGCAATAGCGCAGCCCGGTCGGGGCCGGACCGTCGTCGAACACGTGCCCCAGGTGGCCGCCGCACCGGCGGCACACGACCTCGGTTCGGACCATACCGAGGGAGACGTCGGTCCGGAGGTCCACGGCCTCCGCCATGGCCGGCTCGGTGAAGCTCGGCCAGCCCGTGCCGGAGTCGAACTTCGCGTCGGATCGAAAGAGCTCGGCACCGCATCCCGCACACCGGAAGACGCCGTGGTCTTTCGTCATGGCGTACTCGTGGCTGAACGCGCGCTCCGTCCCTTGCTCGCGAAGCACGCGGAACTGCTCAGGCGTGAGCTCCTTGCGCCACTCCTGCTCGGTCTTCGTGATCTCCGCCATGACTCCATTATCGTCCCTGATGACGGGAGCACGATCCAGGACGGGAGGGGAGGTGGACCGGTGGGGACGTTCCCAACCGAGGACATGGAGTTGACTCGGCTGCTCGTCGTCTCCGACATGGAGCGATCGCGTGACTGGTACACGAACGTGCTCGGGGCGACCCTGTACCGCGAATACGGCGGGACCTCGTGCGTCTTTCAGCTGCTGGGGAATTGGCTGCTCCTGGTCACGGGCGGAGGCCCGACCGAAGACAAGCCGACCGTGACCTTCGCCCCACCCGACGACCCTGATCGCGTGAGCGCGGAACTGATCTTCCGGGTGCCCGATTGCCGGGAGGCGTACGACACGCTGTCGGCGCGCGGTGCCGAATTCGTTACCCCGCCGGTGGACCGCGGTTTCGAGGTGCGAGCGTTCTTCCACGATCCCGATGGCCACCTCTTTGAGATCAGTCAGGCCGGCTAGCTGATGGCGGCGGCGCTCGATACGGGACGCGCATGACCAGACGGCTGCTGCTCGACACGTCCAGCCTGATGTATCGGGCCTTCTTCGCCTTGCCGGCCTCGATCGCGGACCGGCACGGCCATCCGGTCAACGCCCTCCACGGGTACCTGGACATGTGCGCCCGGCTGATCCAGGATCGGCGGCCCGACGAGGTCGTGCACTGCTTCGACCACCACTGGAGGCCCGCGCCCCGGGTGGCGGTGTACGCGGGATACAAGGCGCAGCGCCTTCCGGACCCGGAAGGGCTCCCGGAGCAGTTCCCCGCCCTCCGGGAGATCATCGTCGCCACGGGCATGACCCACGCCGAGGCTGTGGGGTGGGAGGCGGAGGACGCCATCGGATCGCTGTGTGCCCAGGCCCGGGGGGGCGACCGTCTGGACATCGTCACCGGAGATCGTGACCTGATCCAGCTGGTTCGCGATCCAGGGGTCCGGGTCCTGTTCACCAGACGGGGGGTTTCACAGCTCGACGTCCTGGACGAGGCAGGCGTCGAGATCCGGTACGGCGTTCACCCGAGCCGCTACGCGGACTTCGCGACCCTTCGGGGCGATCCCTCGGACGGCCTTCCGGGGATCCGGGGTGTCGGCGAGGTGATGGCCCGGGCCCTGGTGGCGACCTATTCCACCCTCGAGGACATGGAGGAGGACGCCCGGGCCGAGCGGTCCCGGCCCGGACCCCTGCGCGGGGGGCGGCACCTCAAGTCCCGGATCCGCGAGGCGGCTGACTATCTGGCCGCGATGCGGGAGGTGGTGCCCATCCGCACCGATCTCGATGTGGAGACCGTGAGGGGCGAGCGGGATGACGGGCGGCTCGATGCGCTCGCGAGCGCGTTGAGCCTCACCGGCCCTGTTTCCCGCCTACGGGCGGCCCTCGACGAGGCGAAGAAACGACAGGTGCGGCCTCGCCCCCGTCGCTCACCGGCGTCCGGCTGAATCGCCCTCGGAGGCGAACCCTGGAGCGTTCTTCTTCGTCCAGAGGGAGAAGCGTCGCGGGAGGTAAGGGCTGAACGAGGCGGAGATCAGGCGCTTCCTGGACACGGACTACCCGCGGCTGGTGAACGCGATGGCTCTCGTGTGCGGGAGCTTCCCCGCTGCGGAGGACGCTGTGCAAGAGGCGCTGGCACGGGCCTGGGAGCGGTCGGAGCGGGGCCAGTACATCGGATCCGTCGCGGGCTGGGTCGCCACCGTGGCCAGGAACCTGCTTCGCGACCGGTTCCGCCGAGCGATGGCTGAGGCCCGGGCCCGGCGCCGTCTGGCCGCCCGGCCCGAGGCACCCTCGGGCACGGCCCAGGTGGAGCGGCGGGCGGACGTTGAGCGTGCACTGGCGGCGCTGCCGCGGCGACAACGCGAGGTCGCCGTGTTCCGTTACTTCCTCGATCTCGACGTGACGGAGATCGCCGGCGTCCTCCGGGTCCCGGAAGGCACGGTGAAGAGTGCACTCCACCGGGCGAGGCGGTCCCTGGCCGGAGCTCTCGGGGAGGACGCGGACCAGCTGGAGGTGGGCGATGTCGGGGATCGATGAGCGGATCGGGCGGGAGTTGAAAGGCCTGGCCCGCCCGGTGGACCTGAGGGGTGTGGCGGACGAGGTCTCCCGGCGGAAGGCGCGTCGCCGCGTGGTTCGCCGGGCGCGGGTGGGCATCCTTGCCGTCTGGGTGGTGGTCGGGAGCATGGCCGGGCTGTACGGCCTCGTGAAGGTGTTCGGTTCCCGGGAAGAGACCCCTCTCGGTGACAGGAGTCCGAACGTGATTGGACCGTCGCCCGGGGGGACGTTCAGCCCGACCTTCACGGAGTGCGACGCCAGCACCCTGGAAGCCGACGTGAACGGCGACGCGGTGCTCGATGAGGTGATCGTGTACTGGCCCTCCGAGACCGCGTGCGACCCGATACCGGAAGGAGTCCACTACCAGGCCCGAGTGGTGATCTCGGCCGGGACGCCGGATGCCGTCGCCCTCGAGCCGCAGGACCTCCCGGAGTGCGAGACACCGGTCACGGGGTGCAAGGCCTTCGGGGCGCCCGACGTCGACGGTGACGGCAAAGAGGAAGTGGCCATCGCCATCGCCCCGGGCGGCCCTGCCGCCTTCTACGAGCTCTACCGGTTCGACCCGGGCCGGGCCTCAGGGGATCAAGCGCTGATCCGCTTCACCGTCGAGCCCCCGGGCGACCCATGGCACCAGGAGTACGGGTTCCCTCCCGGGCCGGCGGTTTTCGCGGCGTACGGGTCGGTCACCCACATCCACTGGGGGGCGTGCTTCCAGCAGGAGGGGGAGCACTTCCTGGTGGCGGCCACGGCCCTGAGGACAGGGGAGGACCCCGGTCTCTACGACGTCCACACCACGGTGTTCCGGGTGGACGGAACGTCGCTCGAGGTGGTCATGACGGACCAGGCCCCCGTCCCCACCGATCGCCTGGAGAACACGGACCAGCTCTGTGGGTCCCCCCTCTTCGTACGGGGCTGATCGACGCTGGGGGCGGCATCTCCGGGCGTAGGATGGCTCCGATGGGGAGGAAATGTCCGTCTCGGGGGATGTCGACGTGGCCACGTGGGCCGCGCTGTCGGACGTGCTCCGCAAGGCCGTCGATTCCCGGTCGGAGGGAAAGGTCGTCCTCGATCTGACCGAGCTTTCGTTCATCGACGGGCATGGGGTTGCAGCCCCGGCCGGCACCACGGTCCGGCTCCACATCCGACTCCCTGATGGGGAGTAGGGAAGCCCGGAAAGAGCCGTTATCCGCGAGGCGTCAGGATCGAAGACGCAACTTGCGGGCGCTCATTCGATCGATCGGATGAGTCAGGCCGGAAGCTCGCGGACGGCGGCCGCGGTGAGCTGCGTGGTCGACGGTGACAGGCGGAGGCCGGCCATCCCGATCGGACCGCGAACCCACTCCTCGTTCTTCAGAAGCTCGACGTGCAGGCCACCCTCAGCCGAGTGGATGATGCGCCACACCGTTCCTCGCTCCGTTCGGTAAACGTCCGAGGCAGTTCCCATCGCTCTCCCATCCGCCGCACAGCTTCGGAGGGCGGGGAGAGCGCGCCGACTGGCGCGCTCTCTCTCGCCCAGGCCACTTACGCGTTCTGGGTCACGCTGGGACGGACGTTCGAGGCCTGCGGCCCCTTCTGTCCCTGAGTGAGGTCGAATTCGACCTTGATGTTCTCGTCCAGATTCCGGTAGCCCTCGCCCTGGATCGCGCTGAAGTGCACGAACACGTCGGGGCCACCGTCGTCCGGGGTGATGAAGCCGAAGCCCTTCTCGGCGGAGAACCACTTCACGGTTCCGGTGGTCATGTGCAATTCCCTCCTTCCTTGGCCGAGCCGAACCTGCTTTTCGTTCAGCGGCAGCCTTTCCGGCTGGATCGCCGGCGAGGGAACTGCTCGAAGTTTGACCCGCGATACTGAACCCTCACAAACAGTATACAGGTCGAGCGGACCGTTTTACTTGCCGGCCTTCTTCTGCTTCTTGGCTTTGCGCTTCTCCTTCAGGTTCTTCTGGGCATCTTTCTTGCTGCTCTTGCTGCCGCCCTTGTCTTTGTTCGCCACGGTGACTCCTTCCCGGCTGGTTCTGCTGGAAGTGGTTATCGCCCAGGCTCGTCGCGACGGCGGGGCCCGTCTCCCCAGCCACGGTGCGCCCCGCACCGACCGCTCTCGTTATAGCGCGACAGTCGCGTCTGGCAGACGAGGCAGGTGCGATCCTTCCCGTAGGTCTGGATGGGGTGGACCGGCCCAGCCGGCAGTGCGGCGCTCCTGGTCCTCGCCTTCATCGATCCCCGCCTCTCTCCGCGACTTTCATGAGTTGGACTTCCCCCACACTACGCTCATCCGCCGCCGTCGTCCCTTAGTCGGAGCCGTCCACCCAGCCGACGTGCCCACACCAATTCCCGGTTCGGACCGATAGGCGTACGAACCCATGCAGGCCCTGGAAACCTAATGTGGGTGGAGCTGCGTTCGTCGGGTACGAGGGGTAGGGTCCTAAGTCCCCCGGAATGAAGAAGCTTGATTGAGCGTTCCCCTAGACATGGCCAACTGGAACGACAAGATCATCGAGGAATTCAGAGCCAACGAGGGACGAGTTGGGGGGCCATTTGAAGGCCATTCCCTGCTGCTCCTGCATCATCGCGGTGCCAAGAGTGGGATCGAGCGAGTCAACCCGGTCGCCTGTCAGGGTCTCGGCGATGGCGCGTGGGCGATCTTCGCCTCCAAAGGAGGCGCACCAACAAACCCGGACTGGTTTCACAACCTCCTGGCCAATCCCGATGCCACCATCGAAATCGGAACGGAGGTCGCTCCCGTCAGGGCGCGCGTCGCCGAGGGAGAAGAGCGCGAGAGGATATGGGCTCGCCAGAAGCAAGTCATGCCGGGATTCGCCGACTATGAGAAGAAAACGCCGCGACAGATCCCGGTAGTCATCCTTGAACGTAACGAAGTTAGGGGCCGGGAACCGCACTCATAATCCATTCGTCGCAGGTCGAATCCAGCCGCCCTCCGCTCCTCTCCAAGAACTCCTCAATTTCTCGTTAGCGGAGGCGGAGGTCACAGCGTACGAACACCGGCACCGCCGGGGAGAGGATTTGGGTGAGCCCGCGTGCCTGGGGACGAGCTTCGTGAACACGCTATAGAAGCGTGCCTGTCAGGGCACCGAGCTCACTCGCTCTCCACCGACCGACGACTCCGCGATTCTGCCCGCCGTCCTAATGGTGAATTCCAGGTGCGCCAGGCACGAGCAGGGACCTCATGCCGGCGCCTGATCGGGAGAAGTTCCAGTCTCCGGGCCCTCTGATGTCGAGCATGTCCCCGCGGGGTCCCGCTACGCGAGGATGACTTCCCACTTCTTCGAATGACGTCGGTGATGGGCCCCACTAGGATCGGTTCGTGGAGTGGCGCCTCGAGCTCGTGTTCGTGCCAGTCTCAGACGTGGACCGAGCGAAGGTCTTCTACAGAGACCAGGTCGGATTCAACGAGGACTTCGACAGTCAATTCGGCAACCATGTCCGCATGGTCCAGCTGACACCTCCTGGCTCTGGATGCTCGATCGCGCTGCTGACCGGCATGGCGGCGGGGCGGCCGGGGTCTCGAGACATGGAACCAGGATCCGTGAATGGGCTACAGATCGTTGTTCCTGACATCAACGCGGCGCGGGCCAAACTCATCGAGAAGGGCGTGGAAGTCAGTGAAGTCATGGAGGTAGTCCATGAAGAGAGCGGGTCCGTTTACCGCGCTGTGACGGGCGAACCAAGCGGCTGGAACGCTTACGCCTTCTTCAACGACCCCGACGGCAACGGGTGGATTCTGCAGCAGAGCCCGGGAGACGAATAGCCCCGATCACTGGTCATGGGTCATGGGCACCTCGCAGGTCCGTCCTCTCCTGGGGCTGAATTACATCGATGTAAGAGCGGAGGCGGACGGGAATCGAGCCCGCCTGCCAGCTTTCGCCGGCACACCGGTTTTGAAGTTCGTCGACGTTCGTGGTGACCCGTGCCCCCAGTCCAGCTGGTGCTGCGGAGTACGGCTTTGGCGAACCCTTGTGTTGTCTGGTTCATCTGGAGCCGCCCGGTGTTGATGCGTCCGTTTGCGGCGAGTTTGCAGCAGGCGCACACATTGATGAAGCCATCAGCATGGCCCCGGCGGCCCCATCGTGACGAGAGTCGAATAGACCGGCACCCTACGCTACTTCCGGCCCCTCCACGTTGATGACCGGCTCGCCGGACCCTGACCGCACCACCACGATCTGTGACTCCTGGTCCGTTGGGTTGCTCTCCCGGTGGATCGCCTCCGGGGCCACGTACAAGAAGTCCCCCGGGCCCGCCTCGAGCAATTCGCTACCGCCCAGCCCGAACTCCATTCGCAGGGCTCCAGAGAGCACGTAGATCGTCGATTCGTAGTCGCCGTGGTGGTGCCACCCGGAGACCATGCCGGCCCCAGTCCTAACCAGGCCCGCCCACATCCTGTCGGTGGCCACGGCCTCTTCCCTGATCATCCCTGGCGTCCCCACGCCCTCGGTCCGCTTCTCGGGGGCGATCCGCCGCACACCTCGAGCCATCGTTCGCGCCTCCTTCCTCGCTGGGCCGACGGAGGGAAGGGTAGGCCATGGAGTCGCCGCGTGTTAGCTCCATCGACGGCAGTCGGCGTCCCGCAAAGTCCCGACTCACCTGGCGGCCCTGCTGGTACGCTCCTGCATGATGCGGATCGGCGTGAAGCCCGGGCAGTGGGGATGGTCGTTCGAGGAGCTTGCGCGATGGTGGACGGTGATCCGCTCCGTCCGAGCAGCCATCGCGGCGAAGCCGTCCGGGTCCTGAACGTCTGCCTTCGCCACCTGTTCCTCCTCGCCGAGCGGCTCGCGGTGGCCCAACCCACCAGCGGCCGCCGGCTCGACGTGGGTCTCGGCGCCGGCTCGTTCCGGCTGGCCCGCCACCACGACGAAGCTCTCGCGATTCCGTTTCCCCCGTTCGCAGACCGGATGGCTCGCCTTGAGGCGAGCTGCCGCGCGCTGCCCGCGCTGTGGCGGGGGAGCGCGTGACCGACGAGGCGATCGGCCTCTCGGAGCGCGAGCCTCGGGCTCGTCGGCATCGACCCGCAGCGGCTTGTCGTCGGCGGCACCAGGCGCCCAGACCCCTCCGGATGGCGTCGAGGGTACCGCGGGCCCCTTCGGTTTGAAGTTCGGTGACGGTCGTGTTGCCGAGTGTGATCTAGTGTTGCCTGATGCTATCCAGTCCACGTCAGCGGGCCTCTTCGTGCCTTTTGGTGCTGCCCTGTGCCGTCTGGTCATGTCCTGGACGTTTGCAACGTGTTTGCAAGCGAGGCGAGCACTGAGGGGCGACTTTTGTTCGCGCACGCGCCTGGCCCGGCGCCGTGGAGGCGAACTGGCAGGTCTGTCCGTGAATCAAAGGCGTGGATCGACGGGCTCGCTGCCCAGATCCAGGCCGTGGTCGGGGCCGACAACCGGGGGACCGAGCAGGCGCGCGGCCTAGCTGGCGAGATCGTGCCGCACTGCCGCGACGAGCTCCTCGACTTCGGCCGTCGCCGCAGATTGCTTGGCGGCGGCGAAGTCATCGGGAGGCAGCTGGGCCTCGAGGGCGTCGAGATTCGGCTGAGCCACCATGCGGTACGCCGGAGGAAGGCCGGGATGGTTGAGCGAGCACAGGAGGATCTGGGTAGCGTGGGTCGTGTCTCCCTCTCTGGCCAGGAGCACACCCGCACGACTCAACGCATCGGTACGGGCAGGGCGTTCGGCTCGTCGGCTCCGTGGTCAACCAGGCGACGAGAGCTTGGCCCGGATTCGGGCTGCCTCGACTAGGTTCTCCTTCCGTTCGTACAGCGCGAGCGCCTGCTCCATGACCCTCGCGGTCTCCGCGGAACGGCCGGCGAGAGCAAGGACTTCGCCGAGGTCGGCCCGTGCGTACGCCTGCCAATTGATGTTGTCGGTGGGCTCGAGCGCCATGATGCCCTCCCGGGCCAGGCGCTCGGCCTGGTCGAACCGGCCCCGGCGGGCGTGGACCGTGGCCCGCACGCCCCGCCATAGCCAGTGGTTGATGATGTCGTCGCTCGCGGACGTTTGCTCGCACCGCTCGCTGAACCCTTCCGCCTCCTCGAGGCGGCCGAGCTCATACGTCGCGCGCGCCAGGTAGCCGAACCAAGTGGAGAGGTGCCCAAGGTCCCCGATCGACTCGAGGAAGTCGATCCCGCGACGGTAGTGCTCCTCCGCAGCCGCGGGGTCGCCGGCCAGCATCTCGATCTCCCCTGCGGCTTCGCCCATCGACGCCGCGTCAAAGCGGAGGCCGAGCTCGAGGCTGATCTCCTCTCCTGCCCGGGGAAGGGGCCGGGCCTCCTCGATGCGGCCGAGCATCGCGAGCAGGTGAGCTCGGGCCTTGAGGATGCCGGCCTCCAGGTACCGCTCCCCCCCACCTCGAGCGCCGATCTCGTCGAGCAACTCGAGCCCCCGACTCGCGGGGGTGGGTCCGAACACCAGGGTGCCCCCGGCCCACAGCAGGCTCTGGAGCTCGAGCCTCCTGTCGCCGGCTGCCGCCGCGTGATCCGCGGCGAGGAGCAGGTCCTCTCCGGCGGGCTCGTCTTGCAGATGCATCCAGTGGGCCTGGCCCCGAGTATGGAAGGCGATGGTCAGGCCGCGCTCATCGCCCTGGGCCTCGAACACCGGGATGAGCCGCTCGGCCTCGGCCCGCATCCGCTCGGCCGCGCCCTCCGGCGCGAGCTGCATGAGGTTGTTGGCCCGGCTGAGGATGGCGTACGCCTCGGTCCGGCTATCGCCTGCTCGGCTCGCCGCGTCCACCGCCTCGGCGTAGGCCTTGTCGGCTCGCCGGAGCTCCCCGATCTCCTCCAGCGCGCCGGCCAGCTCGTACAGAAGTGCGCTTCGGCCGGGGTCGCCTTCATCCGAGAGCGTGACCGCCCGGCTCAGCAGGCTGACCGCCGCGGGCATGTCGAACCTGAGGCTCGTCTTCCTGCCGGCGGCGGCGAGCCGAATCGAGGCTTCCGTCCCAAGCTCGCGGGCGCGGTCGTCAGGGGGTCCGAGCTCGGCGCGCAGGCGGTAGGCCTGCTCGAGATGGTAGCCGACCAACTCGTCGGCTTCGGCGGCGGTGGGGTCTAGGACCTCACCGAGCCAGGCTGCGAATAGCCGGTGGAGGTCCGACCGGGTCTCCTTCGGCAAGGCCTGATAGGCCGTATCGCGGAGCAAGATGTGGTGGAAGCGGAAGGCTTCCTCACCCGGGAGGTCCGAACGCTCTGGGCGGATCAGGTCCTTGCGCACGAGCGACATCAGCTGGGTCCGGACCCCGTGCGGGGCTTCTGTCGAATAGAGGGCCTCCATGGCGCCTCGGTAGAACACCTTGCCGACTACCGCTGCCCGACCGAGGACCGCCCGTTCCTCCTCGGACAGCCGATCGAGGCGGGCCTGCAGTAGCGCTTGGATGGTGGGAGGCACGGCAACCTCGGAGAGGTCGGCTGCCGGGAGCCATCGCCCCTCCTCCCGGCGCAGCAGGCCCTCGTCCACCAGCATCGCGAGTGTCTCGACGAACAGGGGATTTCCCTCCGCGGCTTGGAGGATCCGATCGCGCACGTCGGAGGCGAGATCGCCCCCTCCGAGCAGGTTGGCCACCAGCTCCAGGGACTCGGGCTTGCTCAGTGGATCCAGCGCCACTGCAGTAGCGTGGAGCTTGCCCCCGCCCCACCCCGGTCGGATCTCCAGCAATTCCGGCCGGGCCAGACACACCAGCAGGATCGGGGCGTCCCGGCTCCATTCGGCCACGTGGTCCACCAGGTCGAGGAAGGTCGGCTCCGCCCACTGGAGGTCGTCGAACACCAGGATCAGCGGCCGTCGGCGGGCGATGGCCTCGAACAGCTTCCGCAGGGCCCACAGAGTCTCCTCCACGGCGGTGGCGGCCTCGCCCTCACCGCTGACAGCCAGCGCGACCCTGCGGGCGATCTCCGCCCGGTCGGCCTCGTCCGGGAGGTGTGCCTCCAGCTTGGCAAGGACGGCAGAGGGCGGATCTATCGCGGAGAGGTCCGCGGCCTCTCGAACCGCCTCGGCCACCGGCCAGAAGGTGATCCCCTCCCCATAGGGGAGGCAACGGCCATGCAGGACCGTGGCGGCGAGGCCGACCTGTCCGCAGAGCTCCTCAACCAGGCGCGACTTCCCGGCGCCCGCGGGCCCGAGGATCGTGAACAAGTAGCAGGCCCCCCCGCGGACGGCACCGTCGAAGGCCTGGCGGAGAAGGGCGAGCTCGTTCGCCCGCCCCACTAGGGGCGAGTCGAGCCTTCGGGCCACGCCGGCAACCCCAGGAGTGACCGAGACGAGACGGAGGGCGGAGACCGGTTCCAGCTTCCCCTTCACGCCGAGCGGCTCCACGGGTTCCGCGACCACAGCGTCCCGGACGAGTCGGAAGGTCTCTTCTCCGATCAGGATCTCTCCCGGTGCTGCTGCCTGCTCGAGGCGGGCTGCCACGTTCACCGCGTCCCCGTCACGAGCGTCTGGCCGGCCGAGGGATCTCCGGCCACCACTTCCCCCGTGTTCACCCCTGTCCGAACCCCGATGGTCACCCCGTGGTCTCGTTCGAGCTCCTTGTTGAGGGCCGCGAGCGACTCCCGCATCTCACTCACCGCTCGGACCGCCCGGAGCGCGTCGTCCTCGTGCAGCCGAGGGATGCCGAAGACCGCCATCACCGCGTCGCCTATGAACATCTCGACCGTCCCGCCGTGACGCTCGAGGTCGGATCGCATTTCCTCGAAGTAGCGGCCCATCACCTTGCGCATCGACTCCGGATCCAAATGCTCTCCCAGAGAGGTCGACCCGGTCACGTCGGAGAAGACCACGGTGACGGTCTTTCGCACCTCGCGATCGCGGATCGCGGGGGTCAGTGCAGACCCACAGGAGTTGCAGAACCGGGCATCCTCCGGATTCCCCCGACCGCATTTCACGCAGGTGGGCACGCGCAGAGGTACGGCCGAGTGGATCGGGCACGCCAGTAGCAGCGTTGCCTCCACGCATGAGCGGAGGCGGACGGGAATCGAACCCGCCTGCCAGCTTTCGCCGGCACACCGGTTTTGAAGACCGGGGGGCCCACCAGGCGCCCTGACGCCTCCTCGACAAGGATAGGGGAAGCGCGAGACTCCGCGGCTCGAGACGATTGATCAACCGCGAGCCCGATGCGAATCGCTATCGGGAAGGTGGGACTTCCTTAATCGGAGGCGAATCCCATGGTCAGAGGCCGCCGGTGGAACTCGACTCCGAAAATCGGTATTTTCGCGGGGATATGCCCCAAAAGGACAGGGACGATGGGGCAGCCACCGGCGGCCCCACACCCGACCCGGAGCAGTGGCTCACCCCCGCGGAGGTGGCGGCGCTGTTCGGTGTCCACCCCAAGACCGTGACCCGGTGGGCCAAGGGGCGCCGGCTGGGTTTCATCCGAACCCTCGGTGGCCACCGGCGGTACCGGCTCTCCGACGTCCGGAAGCTCCTCTCCGAAAGCCCGGCGGGGATGGAGGAGTAGCCTCTCCCCCTCGACCTCGTCCCGCTCGGCCCGCCCCACTCTCCATGCGCGAGGCATCCTGAGTCGACTCCATTCCCTGGCTCCTCTCGGGGACAGGCCCCGGCCGTGCCGTACCATGACTTCGTGGAAGCAGCCTTCTTCGACCTCGACAAGACGATCATCTCGAAGTCGAGCTCGCTCGCGCTGGGTCGCCCCATGTACCGGGCCGGCCTGGTGACCCGGTCACAGCTCCTGCGAGGTGCCTACGCGCAGATGGTGTACATCCTGCTCGGCGCGGATGAGAAACGGATGGACCGGGTCAAGGACGGGCTGCTGGCGCTGACCAAGGGGTGGGATCGCCAGCAGGTCGAGGACCTCGTGCGGGAGGCCATCGAGGAGGTCGTCGATCCCTACATCTACCAGGAGGCCCTCGACCTCATGGCCCTCCACCGCGCCCTCGGCAGGAAGGTGTACGTGGTGTCCTCCTCGCCGGAGGAGATCGTCCGGCCGCTGGCCGAGCGGCTCGGCGCCGACGGTGTTGTGGCCACCCGAGCCGAGATCGTCGACGGAAAGTACACGGGCCAGCTCGAGTTCTACTGCTATGGGCCGGGAAAGCCCGAGGCTCTCCGCGAGCTCGCCGAGAGCACCGGCATCGATCTCGCCGAGTCGTATGCGTACTCCGATTCCGCAACCGACCTTCCCATGCTCGAGGCCGTCGGTCACCCGGTCGCGGTCAACCCGGACCGGGAGCTCCGCAAGGTCGCGGTCAAGCGCGGCTGGCAGATCCGCGACTTCCGTCGGCCGGTGCGGATGCGCCAGCGGATCCCGGTCGGCCGTCCGACGCCGTCGGTCACGGCCATGGCCGCCGCGGCGGTGGTCGCGGCGGTGTTCGGCTGGGTGTACCTCCGTCCCCGCCTGGCCCGCCTCGCCGGCCGCCGGGCCGCCTGAAGAATCGCTCCCGTCGGGGCAGCTCGACCGGCGCCTTCTACGCTCCCGAGCGCTTGCCAACCGGCCGGCCAACGGGCATAGAATCGGGAAGAGGCATCTTCGGGTGCCTCCGAAGGGGGCAGAACCCACGCTCGGTCTGCCGCGGGAGGCAAGCTCGGGCCGCCGCCTCAGGTGGCGAGTCCGAGCGGAGCAGAGCGAAGAGCGCTTGGTAGCTGCCCCCTTCGTCTTGCGCTCCGACTCAGCGGCGTCGCGCCCGCCGCCGCTCCTCACGCACCAGGCGCTCCGCGGCCCGCTCCAGCCGTCCGGCCGCCTCCTCGATCATCCCCAGGTGCCGGCTCCCCAGGGCGGCCAGCATCTCGGTCCGGAGCCACTCCGGCGGTTCCTCGCCCCTTGCGGCCAGGGCATCGTCCAGGCCGTCGAGGGCCCGCTGGAGACGGGCCTCCGGCTCGCGCTCCTGCCGCCACGCGCCGAGATCGATCACCGCTCCCATGATGAACAGCAGGGTAGCGGGGGGGTCTGACACGAACGCCGGATTCCCTCGTCCGGCCCGTAAAATCCCTGTTGGTGAACGTCGGCGAGGCGATCGGGGACCTGCTGGCCGCGCTCTCCTACGGGGAGCGGGCGGCGCTGCGCCGGGCCGAGGAGAACGTGGCCCGGGCGCCCAGCGGCCGGGCCCGCAAGCAGCAGCGGCACGTGGCCGCCCTGGAGCGGGACAACGCCGCGCTCCTCGAGGCCCGGGCCCGGGAGCTCGGGAGCCCCGAGCGCGAGGCCGCGTTCGCCCCCTTCTTCGACGCGTTCTTCGAGGACACCGAGCCCCGGGACTGGCTGGAGGCCCAGGCCTGGCACTACATGGGGGACGCCCTGGTGCGCGACTTCGCCGACGTCCTGCTGCCAGCCCTCGACCCGGTGTCGGCGGAGATCGTCCGCCGGACCCTCCTCGAGCGGGACGAGCAGGAGACCTACGCCCTCGACGAGCTCACCCGGTTGCTGGAGGACGACCCCTCGGAGCGGGACCGGGTGGCCGCGTACGCGCGGCGGATCGTGGGGGAGGCCCTGACCCAGACCCGGCGGGCCGTCGTCGCCACGGGAACCCTCCGCGGGCTCCTCGGCGGGGAGGAGGGGGAGAAGCGGGCCCTCCTCGACCTCCTCGAAAGGCACCGGGAACGCCTCGATCGGCTGGGCATCGAGCTGGTCGACTGAAGCCGGCCCGGAGCGCATTCATCGCCCAGGGATACGGCTCGCAGTGCCGGCCCGCTTCGGCCGATGCTCGGTTCCCCGGTTAGGGGACTGGAATCCCCCGGAGAAACCCCCGATATGGCGATGCGCGCGTGCCTTCACGGTCCTAACGTTCGGGCTCGCCCGCGGGTAGACCCCGCGGAGCCTCCCCGCAAGGTTTCCCCCCGAGCTTCCCCTGAAGAACGAGTGGTTCGAGCGTCCGGTGGCGAAGGGAGGGGTCGTGCGACAGGCGACGGTGGTCCTGGGGATCGAGGATCAGGCGCTGCAGGAGGAAGTCCTGCACTTTCTCGACCGGCTCCCGACGATAAGCGTCGCCGGGGCCGCCCCGGACGGCGAGAGCCTGGTCGGGCGCGCTCGTGAGGCGCGCCCCGATGCGGCCGTCGTCTCCCCCGGCATCATCGGCTCCTTGGAGGGTCTGGACGGTCATTCGGCGATCCTGGTGGTGGCGGAGAAGGAAACCACGGGGGCGCTTCGCGCTGCGCTGGAGTCGGGAGCCCGCGGCTTCTACCTGTGGCCCGAGGAGCGGGAAGCGCTGGCTCGCGACGCGCGGAGTGCCGCCAGGGCTGTCGAGCCGGCGCCTGGAACCCCCGGAAGGGTGGTCGCCGTCTACGGGCCGAGGGGAGGCGCGGGCGTTACCTTCCTGGCGACGAACCTCGCCGCCGCCAGTGCAGCGCGAGGAGCGTCCACGGTCCTGGTGGATCTCGATCCCTTCTTCGCCGACGTGACCTGTGCGATCGGGGTCCCACCCGCGTCGGAGATCGCCACAGTGGCAGACCTCGTCCCGGTACTCGACGAGCTGACCCAGGATCACCTTGGCCGTGTGCTGTACACGCATCCCACGGGATTCAGAGTCCTGTTGGGTCCGCCGGAGCCCTCGCTGGCGGCGGCCCTGCCTCCCGACTACGCGGCCACGGTGGTCGATCTGCTCAGGACGGAGCGCGACGTCGTCATCCTGCACCTTCCCCGAGCCCTCGACGAGGCCTGCCGAGGAGCGTTGGAGCTCGCCGACGAGGTGTTGCTGGTCGTATCCCTCGACGTCCTGTCGTTCCGAGCGGCCCACCGATCGCTCACGTACCTGGCCGGACTCGGGCTCACGGCACGGTGCAGGCTGATCGTGAACCGGGCCGCCCCGGGGGAGGTCATTCCTGACGATGTCGAGCGGGTCTTCGGCCTAAGGCCTCTGGCAGTCCTCAAGCATGACCGGGCGATCCCTCGGGCGATGAACCGCGGTGAGCTCGTGGCTGGACGATCGGGTCACGTCGGCCGCTGCCTCGCGGGGCTGGCTCGTCATATCGCAGAGGTGGGCCAGGTCGCGGGCCGGGACGATTCACAGCCCGCGAGCGTTTCCGCCGGCGAGGGGCGGTGAACGTGTCGCACGTCCGAGCGCACCCGGCTGGGTCGTGGAGGCGACTCAAGGGCCTTGTCGCGTCGCGGGTCCGCGAACGGGTGGACGCGACGATGCTCGGATCGTCCTCCGCAGCTGAGCGAAGGCTGCATGTGCGCGAGGAGGCTCTGAAGATCCTCGGCGAGCATCGTGTGGTGCTTCCGGTGCGCGATCTGACCGCGCTCATCAACGAAGTGTCCGATGAAGTCGTCGGCCTCGGGCCCATCGAGTTCCTGCTGAAAGACCCGGAGGTCAGCGAGGTCATGGTGAACGGGGCCGACGACGTCTACGTGGAGCGAAGGGGGCGGCTCGAGAAGGTCCAGCACGCCGTGTTTGAGGGGGAGGACGGCGTGTACCACCTGATCGAGCGGGTGGTCGGACCGCTCGGGCTACGCGTCGACGAGTCCTGCCCGTACGTCGACGCCCGGTTGCCCGACGGTTCCCGGTTCCATGCCGTCATCCCGCCCCTTTCGCTCTGCGGACCCGTGGTCACCGTCCGCAAGTTCGGGATCAACCCACTGCGTCTCGACGATCTGGTACGGCTCGGTACGGCGTCCCGGCAGGCTCTCGAGTTCCTCGGGACTTGCGTTCGTGGGCGAGCGAATCTCCTCGTCTCCGGCGGCGCCGCCTCAGGTAAGACGACCCTGCTCGGCGTGTTGTCCGCATCGATCCCTGAGACCGAGCGCATCGTCACCATCGAGGACGCGGCTGAGCTGCGACTGGCGCAGCCCCATGTGATCCGGCTCGAAGCCCGTCCTCCCAACGTGGAGGGACGAGGAGCGGTTACGGTTCGCGACCTGGTCCGAACGGCCCTTCGGATGCGACCCGACCGGATCGTCGTCGGGGAGGTCCGGGGCGGAGAAGCACTGGACATGCTTCAGGCCATGAACACCGGGCACGAGGGCTCCATGTCCACGGCCCACGCGAACTCGCCGTACGAGCTGATGGGCCGACTCGAGACGATGGCGCTGATGTCCGACGTCGACCTCCCCGTATCACACGTGCGGGAGCAGATCGCGACGACGATCCATCTCGTGGTGCACACGGCCCGACAGCCCGACGGCCGGCGGTTCCTGTCCCGAGTCACCTCCGTCGAAGGGTGCGCCGAGGGCCGGGTCGTGCTGCGAGACGTATTCGTCTTCCGCAGGCGCGGGGACTTCGGTTCGCTCGAGGCGACCGGGCACGTCCCGAGGGTGGTGGCCGCCGTTCGTGGGGCAGGGGAGTGGATCGATCCGACGCTGTTTCGGCCGCGTGAACCCGAGCGCGAAGGTGTACCCTCCCCGTCTTTGGTCGGAGGTGACCCCGGATGATGGCCGCCGACGTGGTCTCGGCCGGCATCGGCGTCTCGATGACCTGCCTCGTCTTGGCCCGCGCGGTGACCACGGCCAATCGCGAACGAATCGAGGCGCGTCTTCGGGCCGGGACGGGCGGAGAGGCGGGGCGCATCGGTCTCAAAGCGGGACGCAGTCTCTTTGTCGCTCTGCTGAATCCAGTCACGACGGCGTCGACCGGAGCCGCGGTCGGCTTCTGGCTCGCCGGCCCCGTTGGTGGGCTCGCCGGGGTCGTGGCCGCCGAGATAGTGCTGCGGGGGGCGCGATCACGGAGCCGGCGAAGAGCACGCGATCTTGTCGACCAGCAACTACGAGAGGTGATGGCCACGCTTTCGGCGTCGGTCCGGGCCGGCCTGTCGGTCCGTCGAGCGATCGAAGAAGCGCACGCCGGATCCGATCCACCCCTACGCGATGAGCTGGCCGCTCTCGTGGCCCGGCTCCGTGTGGGGCAGCCGATCGATACCGCCCTCAAGCTGTTTGCTCGGCAGGTCGACTCCCCCGATGCGGCGCTCTTGGTGACCCTGCTTACGGTGCACCGCCGAACCGGTGGTGACCTGCCGGCACTCCTCGACGAGGTGACCGGCGTCGTGAGCCAACGAACCGATACCCGTCGACAAGTTCGCGCCCTCACCGCCCAGGGACGCGCGTCCGGGGCCGTCCTCGCCGTTCTACCCATCGCCTTCGTCGGCCTCCTCTCCGGAACGAGCGGCGACGGCCTCGGCGCGTTCTACAGATCTCTCCCCGGAGCAGGGCTTCTCATGGCGGGGCTGGTTTGCGAGCTCATGGGATTCGCCTGGATCAGCCGCATCGTTCGGACGGAAGACGCCCCGTGACCTGGCTCATCTCCGCGGCCTATGCCACGGCCGCCCTCTTGCTCCTCGCCGGATCGGTGCGGCGGACGGATCGGGTGATCCGGTGGCGGCTGGGGGGAACCGCGAGCGAGGGGTTGCCGAGTCAAGACCCGCTGGTGTGGATCGGCAGGCGGGTCGCCCTTCCGCGGATCCGCCGCCCGCTCGACGCGCGCCTTCACGCCGCGGCGGTCCAGGGCGCACAGGCCGACCGAGTCATGGGAGCCAAGGTGATCCTGTTCGCCACCGGGGGACTGATCGGGCTGACCGCATGGCCCATGGGGGAGGTGGCCGCAGGCTGTGCTGCCGCGGCCCTCGCCTGGGGGGGTTTCGGTCTGCCCGAGTTTCTGCTGGTTCGCCGGGCCGCCGCCCTCAGGCGCCGGGTCGCTAACGATGTCCCGAACCTCCTCGATCTGCTGTCCGTATGCGTGACGGCAGGCCTTTCCCCCTCGGCTGCCCTGGAACGCGCGGCCGAATCTATTCGAGGCCCACTGCGGCAGCCTTTGGACCGGGCAAGGAAAGAGGTGAGCCTGGGTGGCTCATGGAGATCGGCCCTGCGGGGCCTGGCCGACCGGCTCGAACTCCGAGAGGTGCGCCGCCTCGCGATGGCCCTGGAGCGGGGGCAACGCCTCGGCGCTCCCCTGGCCGATCAACTTCGGCGGCTGGCGCGGGACGTCCGTGACGAGCGGAGGGCCCTTGCGGAGGAACGGGCCCGCCGGGCGCCGGTATTGATGCTCTTCCCGTTGGTGTTCCTCATCCTTCCCGCATTTGTGCTCGCAGCAGTGATCCCCGCGGTCGTCGTGGCCACGCGGGGCATCCCGTGATCGGAGGCTGAATTGATAGGAGACGCGATAGTCAGGATCCTTGCGTACCTACAGTGGTGGTGGTCCCACCTTCCGAGGCAGGGGTGGTCTTGGCTCCGACCTCGGGATTCGACGGAAGCCTTCGGCCGAGAGGATGGACAGAGCACGGCCGAGTACGCGCTCGTGATGCTCGCTGCCGCGGCCATCGCTCTCGTCCTCCTGGCCTGGGCGAGGTCGTCGGGAAAACTTCCCGCCTTCTTCGATCGGGTCATCGACCGGATCGTGGGAAGCGCGGAGTGAGAGTCGCTCGGCCAATCTGCGATTGACCGAGCCGAGGAATGAGCTGCATTCGGTCGCGTCACACGGGAAGCGCCACGGTCGAGCTGGCGCTTGTTCTTCCGCTGGCGCTGTTCGCAGCCCTCGCCCTCGTACAGGTCGGGCTTCTGGCCAAGGAGTCCCTGGCCGTGGCCAACGCGGCCAGGGAAGGCGCCCGCGAGGCCGCCGTGTCCAGTGACGAGGACCGGGTCAGGGACGCCGTATTGCGCTCCGGTCTCTCGAGCGAACGCACGGTCGTGTCGGTACAGCGGCGGGGAGGTGTGGGGGTTCCGGTGACGGTGAGCGTTCGATACCGATCTCAGGTGGTGGTCCCGTTCGTGGAATGGCTCTTCCCCGAAGAGGTCGCTCTTCAATCCACGGTGACCATGCGACAGGAGACCGATTGAACCAGGAACGGGGAAGTGTCTCGCTCGTTCTCGTTGCCGCAATGGGCTTCTCGGTGATCCTCGGATCGTTCATCGTCGATGTCGCTGGGGCGTCCGCAGCGAAGGCGCGCGCGCAAGCCGCGGCGGACGCCGCCGCGCTCGCCGCGGCCCAGGAGCAGGTCCTTCCGTCCGCAGGCGGCCCGGCGAACGCAGCCGCCGAGTATGCGGAGCGGAACGGAGCCAGGCTTGTAGCCTGCAGGTGCCCGGAAGGCGGACTGGAAGCGGTGGTCGTCGTGGAGGTGAAAGTCGTCCTCGCCGGGCTCGGCGTCACCCGGACGGTCCCGGCGACCGCACGGGCCGTGGTCGAGGACCCCGCGGGGCACTCGGCCGGTTCGACGCGGGATGCGAGCTAGGCGACCATGTCCCGGACCGCGGGCAAGACCTCTTTCGCCAGACGCTCGCGGCCCCCGATGCGGTCGCCGCGAGGCCACAGGTTCAAGAACGTGAAGCCCCGCTTGGCGATCTCGGACAGCCGCCGGGCCACCTCGTCGGGTGACCCTGCGAGCACCCTTCCGCTCGGGTCCTGCGCACCCTCCTGCACCAAGACGACGACGTTGTACGCGCAGGTGATGTCGTCCGGGTCTCGGCCCGCGCCTTCCGCGGCTCTGCGCAGTCGCTCCCGCATCTGCACCGCGCGATCGGGCGGGGCGTACGTCATGGACGGGATCCAGCCGTCGGCGACTTTCCCGATGAGCTCGATCATCCGCGGCCCGTAGGCGCCCACCCAGATGGGGATGGGCGTCTCCGGCTTCGGCTCCATCTGGGCGTGATCCGTCCGGAAGTGGAACCCCTCGTACATCACCTCGCCTTGCGTCCACATCGCCCGGATCAGCTCGATGGCCTCCTGCGTGGCCTCCACCTTCTCGCTCGGGGTGCGCGCGTCGAGGCCCCACGCCCGGAACTCCGCGTTGTTCCCGCCGGCCCCCAGGCCCAGGACGAGCCGGCCGCCGGACAGCCGGTGCAGCGTCTCGGCCGTCTTCGCGATGACGGTGGGGTGGCGGTAGGGGAGGCCCAGCACGTTGGTGCCGATGCGGATGCGCTCGGTGCGGGAGGCGATCCACGTGAGCAGGGTCCACGTCTCGAACGACGGTGTGTCGCCGTGGAGGTGGTCCCAGCACGTCACGAGGTCGAACCCGAGCTCCTCGGCGTGCAGCGCGTCCTCGACCGGATCGGTCCGTCCGCCAACGGTGGGGATGACCGTCGTCCCGAACTGGAGGTCCATGTCGCTCACTCTATGCCAACGGGCTCCAACGACTGGCTACCCGGCGAAGCGATGCGTTGCGCCCGAGGGTGCAGGCGCCTATGCTTTGGTGGCTCGCTTGCTCAGCTGAGCGGCATGAGAATTAGGCCTGATCTCGTTCCTGACGTCTCCCGGACGCACAGGGCCCGGACGTTCCTCATCGGGTGCGCCGTCCTCGTCCTCGCGGTGTTCGCCGGAATAGTCGCGGGCTTCTTCGTCGGCGCGTGGATCTGGGAGCGCATCGGACATCTTGAGGACTCCGGGACTGCATTCGTGGGCCTGGGCGCCTTATGGGGTATGGTCGGGGGTGGCATCGCCAGCGCCGTGATCGGTGGCGTTGCTGCCCGTCGAGGACGCTCGCCAAGCGGGGTCGTCCAAGCGCCGGTCATCGCCTGGATGGGCTACTGGTTGTTCACTTCGATGTTCCTCATCTGGTTACACGAGTGCGGCCGTGGAATGTGCCGGGAGTTTGACAGCGGTGCCACGCGTGGGCTCCTCGTTCTCGAAGCCGTGATCCTCGTCGCCGCTTCGGTGGGATCCTTCGTTCTCCGGTCGCCCTCTCGGCGATGGCTCGCTCTCGGAATAGGAGTAGTTGCGTCTCCCGCCCTCTTCCTTGGTGCCGTTGGGTTGGCCTCCGTGAGCGTCACTCCCCGCCAGGAGTCCATAGTGAAGTCCAACCAGCCTCCGGCGGCAGCACCGGTACCCCCCGGATGGAGAGTTGCCCGGGCCGAGAGTGAGCCATTCCAGCACCTCATCGTGGAACCGCGCTGGCTTACCTGGCTCTACGTGCTCAAGCCCCCCAGCGATGTCCGAGATCCCGTCCGCGAATATGTGCGGACCATACGGCAGATGGGCTGGGTCGTGACGGAAGGCAGGTACCGTACCGATTACTTTGTCGGGCGAAAGGGTGACTTTCAGATGCGGATCGAGTCGGCTTCCACTGAGGCGATGATGGACTGGATCTGGGTCGCGCGCCTGAGAACGTCAGAGTTCGTGGCGCTTCGCTTCTCGCTCCTGAGTCAGGCCTCGCCGTACAAGTAGGGAAACGCCCCCGGTCACAGATACGCCGGGAGAACGTCCTCGGCCAGCCGCTCGACCTGCGACAGGTCCGGGATCTCCGGGAACAGGATCAGGAGGTCGATCCCCGACTCCGCGTACTTCGAGACGTCCTCGGCGATGGCCGGGCCGGGACCGTGATGGATGAGGTCCCCGGGCTCACCCCACAGCCGGCCGTAGTACCGCACCACGTGGTGAGCCGCTTCCTCCAGGGCCTTCGCGGGATCGTCGCCCACGCCCACGTACGCCAGGCCGGCGACCGTGTAGTTGGGCTTTCCTCGCTTCGCCGCTTCCTCTCGGAGCATCGGTGTCATTTGAGCCATGCGCGCTGCCCCCGCTGTCCCGAAGATGAACGCGTCGCCGAGGTCGAGGGCCCGCTTCACGGCTGGTTCGCTCGCCGCGCCGACCCAGATCGGCGGCCCGGGATCCTGGACCGGCGCCGGCCCCAGGACACCGTGGTCGTGGTCCGAGGACCGGGCGTTCGTCCAGATCTCCCGGATGCGCTCGATCTGTCGGGCGAACTTCCGCCCCTTGCCCCGGAAGTGCGCCTCGAAGATCTCGTAGTCGTCCTCCCGGCCGCCCACGGCCACACCGAGGTCCAGTCGGCCGCCCGAGACCTGGTCGATCACCGCCGCTTGCTTGGCCACGAGGACCTCGTTGCGGTTGGGGAGCTGGAGGATGGTGGTGGCCAGCCGGGCCCGCTCGGTCACCGGGGCGGCCGCGGCGAGCGTGGTCAGCGGGTCCCACGAGTCGTAGTTCGGCTTGTCGATGGTTCCCAGCGTGTGGAACCCGGCCTCGTCGGCCATTCGGGCCCATGACAAGAAGAGCGTCCGGTCGATGTCGTGAGCGAGCGTGTTCGGGAGCCCGATCCCGAGCTTCACGCCTCGAGCCTAACCCTGGAGCTCCCTCGGCGTGGCCACGAGCTCGTGGATGGTGCCGTCGCGGAACACCCGCACCGGCACCGGCTTCCCGATCCGCTCCGCCGCCATCAGGCGCTGGAGGTCCCGGGCGCTCTCCACGGCCATCCCGTCCACGTCGAGGATGAGGTCCTCGGGGCGCATGCCCGCGGTGGCCGCCGGGCTTCCCGGCACCACCTCCACGATCTCCACGCCGGACTGTCGCTCCACCTCGCGAGCCATCCGGGGCGGCAGCGGGCGAGGCCCGCCGGCGATCCCCAGGTACGCCCGGCGGAACCGTCCCTCGGTCATCAGCGTGGCCACGATCTTGCGGGAGGTCGAGTTGATCGGCACCGCCAGGCCGAGCCCGATGCCCGCCACGGCGGTGCTGACACCGACGACCCGGCCGCGACCGTCCGATAGCGCGCCGCCGGAGTTCCCCGGGTTCAGGGCGGCGTCGGTCTGGATGACGTTCTCCACGATCCGGCTGGCCGAACCCTGTCTCGTCGGGAGGGCTCGGCCCAGGGCGCTCACCACTCCGGCGGTGACGGAGCCGGAGAAGCCGAGCGGGTTCCCCACCGCCACCACCAGCTGGCCCACCCGCAAGCGGTCGGCGTCCCCGAGGGTCGCGGGGACGAGGTCGCCGGTGCCCACCCGGATGACCGCGAGGTCGGAGAGAGGGTCGGTCCCCACGACCTCGAACTTGGCCTCTCGCCCGTCCACGAACGAGGCGTTCCCTGAGGTTGATCCGGCGACCACGTGGGCCGACGTCAGCAAGAAGCCGTCGGGGGTGATCACCACCGCGGAGCCGGCCCCCTCGGCCCGTCCGCCCGGGAGGCGGCGGCGGACCCGGAGGCTGGCCACCGACGGGATCAGGAGCTCGGCGACCCTGGTGACGACGGCGGAGTACGCGTCGAGGGCCGCGTCGTCCTCGGTGAGGACCGGCGGCTGCCCGTCGAGGGGGGCACCGTTCAAGATCGCGTCAACGAACTGTGGGGCCGCCATTCTCTACGCCTGGCCGAACTTGGGGCCCTCCGAGCGGACCCGGTCCACCTCGGAGAAGGCCTCCCGGAGGTTCTTCAGCCAGTCCTCCTGCTTCGAGGCTACCAGCCGAACGCACCAAGCGAGGGCGTGACTGCGGCTCCGGGCCACCCCCGCGGCGACCAGCGTGTCGAGCACCGCACGTTCCGACATCCGAAGCCGGGTCATCGCGGGGACGGAGAGGGTGGTGAAGGGTTGCTCGTCGTCCCCGCACACCACTCCCCACGAGACCTTGCGACGGAAGCGGCGCTCCGCTTGGAGGGCGATGCGGATGCGCCGCTCCCGCGTCTCCTCCCGGAACGCCTCGATCCTCGATGCGACCGCCGCCGCCCGTTCCTCCTTGGTGGCGCCCTCGGCGACCTCCGGCTCGGCCAGGGTCCCGACCACGAAGATCTCCTCGCGGTCGGATGTGACGTCCGGCGGCCCGGTGAACCAGCCGTCGGGGATGCGGCCGGCGAACCAGCCGCGCAGTTCCTCGTCGCTCTCCAGGTATCCGGGTAGCATAGTAATTACAAGATTACACCCACTCCGTGATTCGTCAACCCCTCGTTTTCGGGATCCGGTGGCGTTGACATCGCGCCGGAGGTCCCACTCGTCCCGAGTAGAATGACCCCACCATGGCCATGGCCAGGACGAAGAAGGGGCTGTTTCTGGGCGTCGTCGACTACACGCTCGCCAAGCGGGCAGTCCTGCGCGACTTCCGGCGGGGCCTGCTCTCCCGGCTCGACATCTGCGACGCCCACCCCGAGCTGATGCGGGCCGCCCGCTACGTGGGGAAGGAGATCCCCCGGCACTGCCCGGTATGTGACGTGAGCCGGCTTCGGGTACTGGCCTACGTGTTCGCCGACGAGCTCAAGCGGGACAACGGCCGGGTGTGGACCGTGGACCAGGGAGTGGATCTCGCCGCGCGGTGCCACGACGCGAAGTGCTACGTGGTCGAGGTCTGCACCGGGTGCTCGTGGAACCACCTCTCGGAAGTCTTCGTCGGCCGCGACGCGGTCTGAGTGCCGGGGACCGAGCACCCGTGATCGCAGGGTGAGCGCCCTCGGCGTTCCCCTCGCCCTTCTCCTCGGCCTGGTGGCCGAGCTCGGAGGGACGCTGGTCCTTCACTTCACCGGGCGGGCCCGCCCTTGGTTCCGTCCCGCCAGGGACCTGTGGCGCGACCTCCGTCGGCTGGTGCGGCGGCGGGACCGAGCCTCGGCCCTCGAGCTCGTCGGGACCGCCACCGCGCTCACCGGCGCCGGGCTCGCCGCCGCCGCGGCGATGGGGTCCCTCCCGGGAGGCCTCGCCCTGGTCTATCCGGCGCTGGTGCTGGCCGTGGTGGGCGGGCACGTGGCCACATCACTGGCTCCCGGCGCGCCGGACGCGGCGGTGCGGGCCCGGAGGGACGCCTTGCTGGCCGAACCCGCCTTCGTCCTGGCCCTCGGCGCCGGGCTCCTGCGCTGGAACGCGTTCGACCTCGAGGCCGTGCGGGGGGCGCAGCAGGTGCTCGGCCCGGGCATCGCGGTGGGACCCCCGGCGGTCACCGCCGGCCTGGTCATCGCGGTGGTCGTGGTTCTGGTCGCGGGAGGGTACAGGCTCCCGCCCCTGCGCCAGGGACGCGGAACCCTGCGCCGTCCGGCGGGCTCTGCGGTGGCGGCGGCGCTGTGCCGGTGGGCGGCCGCAGGGGCCACCGCCATGGTGGCGGCGGTTCTCGTTGCCGGCGGGAGCTCGCTGGCCCCCGGTGCCGTGGAGCCGGTCGCGGTGGTCTGGTGGGCGGTCGCCGCGGTCGGGGCCGCCCTGGTCCTGGGGGCGGTCCGGGCGGCGCTGGCGTTGCTGCCGGCGCG
>DASYUI010000001.1:0-46810 GCA_036001425.1 Actinomycetota bacterium | reverse complement strand
TTGTGGGGGCCCGGGCGGCTGGGGCGGTTGGGGCGGCGGTGGCGGTTGCGGAGGCGGAGGTGGTTCGGGTGGACCGGGCGGTTGCGGCGGCTCGGGAGGTTCGGGTGGGACCGGCGGCACGGGGGGCTGCGGCTGTGGAGGCTGCGGCGGTAGCGGTGGCTCCGGGCCCATCACCACCATCGTACCCCCCGCGCCGGGCCGCAGTTGTCGAGAAGACCCTTCCCACCCCTCGATCTATCCCTCGGCTTCCTTTCCCTCAGGCCGGTAGGTAAGGATCAGGACACCCGTGCTGGTCGTCTTGCTGTCGACCAGTCTCAGCGGAGTCCTCGGGATCCCCTCCTTGAAGAGATGCTCTCCGGTCCCCAGAACGACCGGGTGGATCATGAGCCCATATTCGTCCACGAGGTTGTGCTGCATCAGCGTCTGGACGAGATCGCCGCTGCCGATGACCTGAAGGTCCTTCCCGGGCTGCTCCTTCAGCTTGGCCACCTCTTCGGCCACGTCCCCCTTGAGCAGCGTCGAGTTGTTCCACTCGAGCGGCTCTTGGAGGGTCGTCGAGGCGACGAACTTGGGGAGGCTGTTGATCGTGGCAGCGAACGGGTTATCGGCAGGCGCCGACGGCCAGTACGCCGCGAAGATCTCGTAGGTCCTTCGCCCCAGCAGGAAACCGCCCGACGCGCCCATCCCCTCGGAGACGGCATTCCCCGCGACCTCGTCGAAGTACGGCATCTGCCAGCCGCCATGCTCGAACCCGCCACGCCGGTCCTCGTCAGAGCCTCCCGGCGCTTGCATGACCCCATCCAGCGTCAGGAACTCGCTCACGATCACCTTCCTCATTCCGTCCTCCCTTCGTCGGCTTCACGGCATTGGACTACCGAGCGAAGCGAAACTCATCGGTGTTGTCCGATGAGTTTCGCCCACCCGAACAGTCTGTGTGAGGCAGACAGTGAAAGGAGGTCAAGCAGTTGGCCGCTCCCGAGGAGCCACCGACGTCACCCGCGCGTGGGCTGGAGCCACCTCCGGAGCCCAACACGATCGTCCTGGTCATCAGCGATCCGATGGCTCGCGCCGACGTCCCGTGGCTCTGCGAGCGCGTCCGCCTGTTACTGGAGGGCGCCTCCCTTGGGGTCGTCTGCGACGTGGGCGCGCTGGGCGACCCGGACGCCGTCACGATCGATGCGTTGGTCCGGCTGCAACTCACCGCTCGACGGCTCGGCCTCGAGGTCCGGCTCCGCCACGCGTGTGACGAGCTCACTGGCCTCCTGTCCTGGATGGGACTGACCGACGTTATGCCGTTGAGCGAGCGATGAATCGTTGTCTCCTCGGCGATCTAAACTGCGAGATTCGCCGACCGGGACGCGCTCGGCGGCGGTGATGAGAGGAGGAGGTATGCCGGGACGACGAGTGGCGCACTTCGAAGTGGTGACGAACGGGAATGTGGAAGAACTGCAGAAGTTCTATGCGGAAACCTTTGGCTGGAGCATCAACGCGGACAACGATCTGCGTTATGGGGTCGTCACCCCGGAAGATGCCGGGATCGGCGGTGGGATTGGCGCGCGACCCCTGACCCAAACATGCCTGGACACGTCACGTTCTATGTGCAGGTCCCGGATCCCGAGGCGACGCTGAAGGAGATCGAGAGCAGAGGCGGCAAGACCTTGATGGCTCCGGATGAGGTCGCCCCAGGGACCACGATCGCGCTCTTCCAGGACCCCCACGGACACATGATCGGTCTCACCAAGGCAGAGGAGTAGACGCTTCGGGCCCGGGATTACCCCTCGAGCCGAGGGGGCAGGCCGAAGAGTGGAAACAGCGTCTCCGTGTCCAGGAAGAAGCTGATCCCGCTGATCCGACCGGCTGATACCTCGAGGACCTGGAGCGACCACGGCTCGTAGCCGCCCGAAGCGCTCGGCTTGTACTGCCCGAACGCCGGCGAACCGTTGGCCGTTATCGGGATCAACCGCGACCCGCGACAGCCGATGCCGGGCCCCAGGCACCACCGGCGGATGTCGTCATGAGTCTGGAGCCACAACTCATAGGGCGGCATCGACCACGTGGCGTCATCGTGCAGTAGCGAGGTAAGAGAGTCGAGATCGTACCGCTCGAAGGCGTCCACGTAACGGGCCAGGAGCTTCCGCTGCGCCTCATCCATCGGCGGATCCGTGGCGGTGACCTCTCTCGAAGCGAGCGAGGAGCGGGCCCGTTGGAGCGCGCTATTGACCGAGGCAACGGTGGTGTCCAGGAGCTCCGCGACCTCGGTGGCTTTCCACCGCAGGACCTCTCTGAGAATGAGCACCGCTCGCTGCCGGGGCGGGAGGTGCTGGAGCGCGGCGACGAAAGCGAGACGGATCGTCTCGCGGTGCTCGGCGAGCTCGGCCGGGTCGCCATCCTCCGACAGGACACGGCTGTCGGGGATCGGCTGGATCCAGGTGGCCTCCGGAAGCGTCTCGCCAAGGGGTGCATCGGCCGTTCTCGCGGGCCCGAGATCCATGGGGCGGGCGCGACGCTCCCTGCCGTTTAGCATGTCGAGGCATACGTTGGTCGCGATCCGATAGAGCCATGACCGCAGCGCCGCTCGGCCCTCGAAACGATCGAAGCTCCGCCACGCCCGGAGCAGGGTCTCCTGGACCGCGTCTTCCGCCTCGAACGTCGATCCCAGCATCCGGTAGCAATACGAGGTCAGCTCGACCCGATGCTGTTCCAGCAGGCGCTCCAGCTCCCCGGACCCGCGCGTCGTCGTGCTCCGGGCCACGTCGTCTGTTGCCGCCTCGGTCATTTCCGGGGCGCTCCTCTCCGCTCTGGTCCCAACCGGACGATCCTACACGAGGTCCCAACAGAGGAGGCTGGGAACGGATCCCTGCGGGCGGGACCGATGAGTTTTCGAGCCGCGGCCTGTCCAATATGAGAGGTCGACAACCAGGAGGTTGATGATGCCGCTCGAGAACGAGAAGGTTGCCGCACCCCGGACCGGACGGCGGGAATGGATCGAAGATCAACCGGCGCCCGAGTCCGACCGAGTGGCCCTGAGCGGCACCGCAGACGACATTGCCCTGGACGCCACCGGCGTGTACTCATGAGGAGATATCTGCGATGGATACGGACCGATCCCACCCCGCCATCCCCCAACTCCGCTCCGACCTCAAGGGGCGGGTGATCGCGCCTGACGACGCCGCTTACGACGAAGCGCGCAGGGTCTTCTACGGCGGGATCGACAAACGGCCGGCGGTCATCGTCCGGGTCGCGAACGAGAGCGACGTCTCGCGCGTCATCTCGTTCGCGCGTGAGACCGGGCTGGAGCTCGCCGTCCGAAGCGGCGGCCATAGCGTCCCCGGTCACAGCGTCTCGGAGGGAGGGATCGTGCTCGACCTGTCGGACATGCGGGCGCTCGACATCGATGTCGAGGGACGCACCGCGTGGGCCGAGCCGGGGTTGACCGCCGGCGAGTACTCGACGGTGGCGGGGGCCCACGGCCTGGCCACCGGGTTCGGCGACTCCGGATCGGTGGGGATCGGGGGGATCACCTTGGGCGGCGGCGTGGGATTCCTCGTCCGCAAGCATGGCCTGACGATCGACGACCTGCTCGCCGCGGACCTCGTGACCGCGGGCGGCCAGCTGCTCCGCGTGGACGCCGAGACCCATCCGGACCTCTTCTGGGCGATCCGCGGCGGCGGGGGCAACTTCGGTGTCGCCACCCGGTTCCAGCTCCGGCTGCACGAGGTCGGAACGATCGTGGGAGGGATGCTGATCCTACCGGCCACGCCCGACACCATCGCGTCGTTCATCGCCGAGGCGGACGCGGCCCCGGAGGATCTGTCCACCATCGCCAACGTCATGCCGGCGCCGCCGATGCCGTTCGTTCCCGAGGAGCACTAGGGCCGGCTCGTCATCTTCGCTATCCTTGCCCACGCGGGTGGCGGCGAGGCCGGCGAGCGTGCCGTCGCGCCGTTCCGGGCGCTCGCCACGCCGATCGCCGACATGATCAAGGCGATGCCCTACCCGGAGATCTACCTCCCGGAGGAAGAGGACTACCACCCGACCGCGGTGGGGCGCACGATGTTCGTGGACACGATCGACCGCGACGTGGCCCAGACGATCATGAAGTACCTCCAGACGTCGGACGCGACGATGCGGGTCGCGCAGCTCCGGGTGCTCGGCGGGGCGATGGCCCGCGTGCCCGCCGACGCCACCGCGTTCGCCCATCGCCAGTCGCGGATCATGGTGAACGTCGCCGCGTTCTACGACGGGCCCGCGGACCGGGCCGTGCGCGAGGCCTGGGTCACGGACTTCGCCGCGACCCTGCGACAGAGTGACGCCGGCGCGTACGTCGGCTTCCTCGGAGACGAGGGCGAAGCGCGGATCCGCCAGGCCTACGCGGGGTCGACCTGGGACCGGCTCGCGGCAATCAAGGGCCGGTACGACCCGACCAACCTGTTCCGACTCAATCAGAACATCCCGCCGACGATCGAGGGTCGCGAGGGACACGGACGATGACGGAGCGCTCGAGCAGCGGTCCGCAGACGAGAGGGGGGAGATCCCGTGGAGAGCGTGCGTTCCGAGGACGGCACCATCATCGCGTTCGATCGGTTGGGTGACGGACCGCCGATCGTCCTGGTGTGCGGCGGATCCGTCGATCGCATGTCGAACGCGCCTTTGGCGGCGCTCCTGGCGCCCCATTTCACGGTGTTCAATTACGACCGTCGGGGTCGAGGAGACAGTGGGGACACCGCTCCGTACGCGGTCGAGCGCGAGGTCGAGGACATCGATGCTGTCATCAACGCGGCCGGTGGATCGGCATTCTTGTACGGAACGTCCTCCGGTGCGGTCCTGGCCCTCGAGGCCGCGGCGAACGGGCTCCCCATCACGAGGCTGGCCCTTTGGGAGCCGCCGTACGTCCTTGAGCCCAGTCGCCGACCGCCGGCGGACGCCGCGACGACGTACACCGAGCTCGTCTCGGCGGGTCGGCGAGGCGACGCGGTCGAGTATTTCATGGCCAAGGTGGTCGGCCTCCCGCCAGAGTTCGTTTCCCAAGCACGAACCCAGCCCTTCTGGGATGCCCAGGAGGCTTTGGCGCACACACTCGCCTACGACGCCACCATCATGGGCGACTACTCCTTGCCGACCGATCGTGCGGGCTCGGTCAAGACGCCCACGCTCGTGATCGCCTGCGGGGAGGACTTCGAGTGGATGCGCGAAACGGCGCGGGCGCTCGCGGACGCCCTTCCCGATGCGCGGAGCCGCATCCTGGAAGGGCAGGGGCACAACGTGGACCCGGCGGTCCTCGCTCCCGTGTTGGAAGAGTTCTTCGCCGAATGAAGCCGACACCCGCGCGTGCCGCTGCCGAGAGAGAGACATCGCACTCGGGTGACTCCGTAGAAGGTGGGAGGGTTCAGCCGGACCCGTTGGCGGTACTTGCGGGGATTTGCTGCACGGCCCAGCCGTTGCCGTCCGGATCACTGAAGAAGACGAACGAGCCCCAGTCGAAGTCCTGAACCTCGCTGACCTCGACCCCGCGGTCGACGAGCTCCGCACGCGCGGCGTGGATGTCCGAGACCACCAGCTGAAGGCCGTGGACCCCGCCCGGCCGCATGTCCCCACCAAGTCCGGTCCCCAGGGCGATCGAGCACGCCGACCCGGGAGGTGTCAGCTGGACGAAGCGGATCTCATCCGTAACTCTGTGGTCGTGATCCGCATGGAAGCCAACCTTCTGGGTGTAGAAGGCCTTCGCGCGGTCCACGTCAGACACGGGCACCTGCACCACTTCGAGCCGCCAGTCCATGATGTCCTCCCTACAGTCCCAGGCTCTTCTTCGCCAGCTGGACTCCGGTCACCAGGCTCTCGAGCTTCCGGTACGCCACGTCCCACGACCGAGTGCGCAGCCCGCAATCGGGGATCACGTGGATGCGTGCGGGGTCGCCGAACACCTCCACCGCGTACAGGACTCGATCACGGACCAGCTCCGGGGGCTCGACGAAGTCGGTATGGATGTCCAGGACCCCCACTCCGAGGACGGGCCGGTAGGGCAGGTCCCGGAACTTGGGGAGGGTCTTGAAGCCGGGGCGGCTCTCCTCGGATACGCCCGGGTCCCGGGAGTCGTAGTTGGCGAATCCCACGGCGAACTGGCGGCACCCGTGCATCCCCTCGATCGCCGGGAAGAAGAGGTCGTAGTCGGAGAAGCAGAGGTGGGTGGAGAACACGGCCCCGAGGCCATCGACGCTCGTGTTGAACGATTCCACGAACAGATCCAGCTCGGCCGGATCCGTCGAGCCGCCAGGCTCGTCGATCTGGAGCCAGGGGGCACCCAGCCCGATGAGGGCTTCCAGGTTCGGACGGATGAGGTTCCGGGCCACGTCGAGGATGAAGGGGCGCCGGGCTTCCCGTCGCCGCCCTCTCCAGCCTCCATCGCCCAGCCTGGTTTCGGTGAAGTAATGCTCGTCGAAGGACCAGTCCGCGATGGTGTACGCCCCGGTGATAGGGACCTTGAGCTCCGCCCGGGCCAGTTCGCGCACGAACGAGAACTCCTCGTTGTGATACGGGACCCGAAGGGAGACCGGGCCGGTGACGGCGGCCTTGGAGTAGTACTTGTTGTCGAAGGCCCGGACACTTCCTCGCCATTCGAACCCGTCGGCGTGGGCGATTGCCCAGGCGTACATCTCCGAGCGTTGCTGCTCACCGTCGTACACGACGTCCAGTCCGACGGACTCGAGGAACCGGACGGCGTAGCGGCTGGACCACTTCTTCACCGCGTCCTTGCCCCGTGAGTCGAGAGGTGCCCGCCGGAGCAGGGCGAGGAGCTCCTCGTATCCCTCGACTCCCAGCCGCTCCCCCCAGGCGCGAGCCTCCTCGATGTCCCCCTCATCCAGGGGCTGCCCGGCCGCGCCTCGGACCCGCCAGTTGGGCTTCGCCAGCGAGCCCAGCTCGTGAGTGAGCAGGGGCGTGGTGAGCATGGAGGTCCCCAGTTGCTCCAGCGCTTGATCGGTCACGACAGCTGCTCCCTGACGCGCCTGGCGGTCTCTCCGAGCACCTCGACCTTCTTCCTCGCCACCTGCTCTCCCAAGAGCTCCAGATCGCTGCCCGAGGAGAGGTGGAGGCTCGTGGGCCGGAGGCGCTCCACCATCCCGAGCACGAAGCCGGCCACCTCCTCCGCACCCTCGACCACGGACCGCCTGCCGTCGAGGACCCCCGCCACCAACCCGGTCCCCAACGGAGACGGGAGGGCCTCGAGGTCCGTCTCGGTGAAGTCGATTCCCACAGCATCCACCGGCAACCGGCGCAGGCGATCCACATAGGGGGCCGCCTCCCCGTAGTACAGGTGCAAGACGAGCACCGAGTCCTCCGTGGCTTCACGGATCGGTCCGAGAGCCTGCTCGAACGCATCCCACGAGGAGTCCTCGATGCCGAAATACGGCAGCCAGGGCTCTTCCAAGTGGACGAGGGTAGAACCTGACGCCACCAGCCGGCTCGCGGCGGGTGCGAGCACGTCCCGCGCCACGTCCATCATCAGATCGTCCCGGTCCTGGTCCGACTGGGCGGCACGCGAAAATAGATAGGGGGACGGCAGCGTCGCCACCCTCGGTTCGGGAAATCCGTTCTCCTCGAACCACGGTGTCGAGTCCCGCAGTATGGGCTTGGCGCGGACGGCCGGAGCCCGGAAGAACGAGTTGTTGTCGAACCAGCGCACCATCACCTGGGCGTCCAGCCCCTCCGACGAATCCACCAGGGGGCGGAACAGGTCCTGCCACCGGAGGAGCCCATCGGAGAGCAGGTCCAGGCCCGCTTTCCGCTGGAGGTCAAGGTAATCGTCTCGGTCCCGGCGGAACGCCTCCTCCACGCGGTCGGGAGTGGTCCGGCCTCGATCCAAGTCCCGGGTGGCCTCCACCACCGACTCAGACCGTGGAAAGATTCCGTGCTGGTACGAGGAGACAGGGAGTTCCATCCCTCAGCTCCTCACGATCCTGACGATGCCTGCATACAACCCCCACAGCAAGAAGGTCCGACCTCGCGTCAGGAGGGCGGACCTCAGCCGGACACTTCGTTGCCCCGATCGAGCCTTCGCCCTTCGGGGCCGCATCCCCGCCGGAGCGGGAGGCACCTTGGGTGTCCGTCCCAGGTTGCCGGTCCCGGCGCGCCGGGACCCTCCTGATGCAAGAGCAACGGTACCAGAGGGTGCGCGAAACCGTCAACGCGGCAGGAGATTAGGAATCGCTCAGGTGGTGCGTCGGGGCTAGTGGAAGGAGTGGCCGCAGGAGCAGGTCCCGGTGGCCACCGGGTTGTCGATGGTGAAGCCGCTGGCCTCCAGGGAGTCCACGAAGTCGACCTTGGCCTCCTTGAGGTAGGGCGCGCTCATCTTGTCCACCACCACGCGGACGCCGTGCTGCTCGGAGGTCACGTCGCCGTCCCCGACCGAGTCGTCGAGGTACATCGCGTACCGGAGCCCGGAGCAGCCGCCCGGCTGGACCGCGACCCTGAGGACGACGTCCGGCTGCCCCTCCTGCAGGAGGAGCTCCTGGACCTTGCCCGCGGCGGATTCGGTGAGCGTGATCATCGGGCTCATTATACCGATCGGTCCGACTCCGTCGCCGGTTGAGAGCCCGAATGCCGCCCAGGCTCTCCCCCGTTCACGTCTCCCTGAAATCGGCCGGCTTGGCACCGGAGGCCCGGAGGAGGTCGTCCGGCGAGATGGGGAACACCGCCTGGGGGGTCCCGGCGGCCGCCCACAGCAGGTCGTAGCCCAGCAGATCCCGGTCCAGGAGCATACGGACAGGCCGCGGGTAGCCAAAGGGCGGAGTGCCCCCGATGGCGAAGCCGGTGGCCTCCCGGACCTCATCCGGGCTGGCCCGACGGACCTCCGCCACCTCCAGCGCCGCGGCCAGCCGCGCCGTGTCCGCCCGGTTGGCACCGGAGGTGAGCGCGACGAAGGGTTCCCCACCGGCCATGAACACCAGCGATTTCACGATCTGCGCAACCTCGCACCCGACCGCACGGGCCGCCGCTTCCGCGGTCCTGGTCCCTTGGGGGAACTCGTGGACCTCGATCGAGAGGCCACGGTCCAGCGCCTCCCGCTGGAACCGCTCCACCGCCGTCGACCTGGCCACCCGCTACTCTCCCTGCCCTCGGACGAACTGGCGGGCGACCTCCTCCCCCGCCTCCTCCAGCAGCTTCCGAGGGCGGGCCATGGCCTCGGCCAGGCCGGCCCGCTCCGCCAGCGAGTACACGACGTCGGCGTCGGGCGGAGCCCCCTCCTCGATCTGCCCGGCCACCAACGCCGACCGCACCCGGGCCTCGCGGGCCATGCGCAGCACGCCCGCCGGGGCCTTCCCCCGTTCGGATTGGCTATCGTACCGGCCCTCGCCCGTGACGACCACGTCGCACGACTCGACCCTCGATGGGAGACCGACCGCCTCGGCCACGAGATCGAAGCCCGGCCGGAGCTTCGCCCCCAGGAACGCCACCAGTCCCGCCCCGAGCCCTCCGGCGGCGCCCGCTCCGGGCAGATCGCGGACGTCGATCCCGAGGTCCCGATGAACCACGGCGGCGAAGTGTCCGAGGGCCCGGTCGAGGGTGGCCACGTCCTCCGGGCCCGCTCCCTTCTGCGGCCCGTAGACCGCGGAGGCCCCATGGGGGCCGGTGAGCGGGTTGTCCACGTCGGAAGCAACCACGAACTCCACCTCCCGAACCGATCGGGGAAGCCGGGACATGTCGATGCGGGCGAGCCGGTCGAGCGCCGCCCCGCCCGAGGACAGATGACCGCCTCGCTCATCCAGGAGATCGATCCCGAGCGCCTGGGCCATCCCCGCGCCGGCGTCGTTGGTGGCGCTTCCCCCGATGCACACCATCACCCGGGCGGGGCCGTGCTCGCAGGCAGCCAGGATCAGCTCGCCGGTACCGCGGGTGGACGCCCGTAGGGGATCCCGGCGGCTCTCGTCGACCAGGGCCAGCCCGGAAGCCCGGGCCATCTCCACCACGCCCATGAGCCCGCCCGGCGTGGGGACCAGCCCGTACGGCGCTTCGACCGCTTCGCCGAGCGGTCCTGCCACCGTGGCCCGACGGACCTCTCCGCCTAGGCCATCGACCAGCGCCTCGAGGGTTCCGTCACCTCCGTCCGCCACGGGGACCTCGGCGATGTCGGCCGTCCGGTCGCCACGACGCCACCCCTCGGCCAGCGCTCGGGCGACCTCCGACGCGTCCAGGGTTCCCTTGAACTTGTCCGGCGCGATCACGACCCGCACGGGGCGGAGCGTACCGTCCCCGGGACCTCGCGACCGAGCCGGTAGAATCTGGCCGCCCGAGTCTGGCTGCCCGGACCCAGAGGGGTCCGGGGGGAGTAGCTCGCCCCAGGGTAGGCGAAGCGTTGAGCGGGAAGCGAGCGGTCCCCCCGGAGAGACAGGGAGGCTCGATGACCCTCGAGAGGATGTGGCTCCTCGGCGTGGCCCGGGCCGAGCGCGAAGCGCTCGGCCGCACGGTGCAGTACACCGCCCCCGACGCCTGGGACAACGAGAGCCCCTGCGAGGGCTGGCGGGTTCGCGACGTCCTCGCGCATCTGGCCGCGGCCGAGGTGGCCGCCGCCGCGCTCCTCGGCGGGGAGACCGCAACCGAGATCGAGGAGTTCGCCAAGACCGTGAACGGCGACGAGGTCACGCTCGACGGCTTCAACGGGTGGGCGGTTCGCCGCCGGGCCGAAGCGAGGGTGATCTCCGTTGCCCTCGAGTGGGGCCGGGCCGCGGACCTCCTCCTGGCACGGGCATCCAAGACCACCGCCGAGGATTGGCACGAGCGCAGAATGCCGTGGTTCGGCGCCGACCTTCGGATCGGCTACTTCATCCAGCTCCGGGTGGCGGAGTGGTGGGTGCACGGGTCGGACATCCTGACGGGAGGCCTGCTGCCGCCGCGCATGGAGCATCCCCCCATCTACTGCGTGAACGACCTGGCCATCCGACTCATCCCCTACGCCCTGTCCCTGCAGGGCCTCTCGTTCCCGGGCCGAAGCGTGAGCATCGACCTGGATGGAGTCGGCGAGGGACGCTGGCACCAGGGTCTCGCGGCTCGATACGTTCCGCCCGAGACGAAGAGGCCCGACGCGATCATCTCCGGTCGGGGGCCCGCCTTCGCCGAGGTGGCAGCGGGCCGCACCGACGCGGACCTGTGCCTCTACGACGGGGTGCTGCTCCTCGGCGGCGACGTGCAGCTGGGCGAGACCGTCCTGGGGAGCCTCCGGACGAGTCCCTAGAGCTCGGTCAGGCTCGGTCGACCGTCTCTCGCAGCGGGATCGTGCAGGAGGCCAGGCCGCGCTTCTCCAGATAACGCTGGTGGTACTCCTCGGCCGGCCAGAAGTCGGCGACCGGGACGATCTCCGTGACGACCGCTCGACGGTACTTCGGGCGGATCGCCTCTACGAACTCCTTCGCGGCGCGCTCCTGCTCGTCGTCGTGGACGAAGATCGCGCTACGATACTGCGTTCCGATGTCGGGGCCCTGCCTGTTGAGCTGGGTGGGGTCGTGGCTGCTGAAGAACACGGACAGCAGCTGCTCGTACGAGACCTGCTGGGGGTCGAACTCCACCTCCACCGCCTCGGCGTGGCCCGTGCGATCGGTGCACACCTGCTCGTACGTGGGGTTGTTCACCTCGCCCCCCGTGTAGCCAGCGCGGGTGGCCGTGACCCCCTCGACGTTCCTGAAATCCGCCTCGACCTGCCAGAAGCAGCCGCCGGCGAACGTGGCCTTGGCAGTCATGACGCTCCTCTCGTGTCTGAGATGTCCGGGCGGGTGCCCGTCACCGCTTCCAACGTTCCGATCGGCGCCTCTGTTCCCGTCTTGATGGACCCCGTCATGCTCTGCGCTCCATCCGGGCCAGCCCCTTGGTGGGGAGGAGCCGCCGGTCCAGCGAGGTCGTCCTCCGCACCTCTCTCAGCCGGAAGCCCATCACTTCATATAGCCGGCGGGCCGGCTCATCCTCCACCCCGACGTCAAGGGCCACGGCGAGGCCCAGCCGTTCGGCCCCCGCCAGGACCCGCTCCATCAGCGCCGTACCGATCCGCTGCCGGCGGTGGTCCGGGTCGACGGCCAGCACGCTCACGTACAGGCAGTCGCTCCGGACCGAAGGGAGGAGCCGGTCCAGGATCCGCCCGCGGCGAACGAGGTCTCCGACGTGTCGGGCCCCGGCGGCCCGAGCCAGGGCTACGCCGGTGCCGAGCTTGAGTGAGGCGTGCAGCCTCCCCGGATACGCGACCACGAGGCCGACCGTCCCGGCGTCCCCGTCGGCCAGGAGGGCGAACCGATAGCCGAACACGCTCCGCTCGGTGCGGAAGGCGGCCGCCGCGGCGCGCTGCGCCGCGACTCGGTCGTGCAGGATGACCGCCAGGCTCGGTGCGGCGGCGAGGATGAGCCGGGCAGCATCCCGATCATCGTGAGGCGATGCTCGCCGGAGCGCGGCGCCCATGGCGCTTCCTCAGGCGCCTCCGCCGCCTCCGGCGTCGCCCAGGGCTTCCTGGAGGATGTCCCAGGCCAGCACGGCACACTTGATGCGCACGGGGTACTTGGCCACTCCCTTGAGGGCCACGAGGTCGCCGAACGAGTCCTCGTCCGGTTCCACCCGGCCCTCCATCATCCCCCGGAAGTCGGCGACCAGGGCGCTCGCCTCGTCCACGGGCTTCCCCTGGATGGATTCGGTCAACATGGACGCGGAGGCCTGGGAGATCGAGCAGCCCTGTCCTTCGAAGCTGATCTCCTTCACCACACCGTCGTCGAGCAGGGCGTGGACCTCGATCTCGTCGCCGCACAGGGGGTTGTTCTTGCGTCGAGACACCGTGGCGGAGTCCATCCCCCGCTTGTTCCGGGGATTCTTGTAGTGGTCGAGGATGACTTCCTTGTACAGCTCGTCCAGGGCGGCCACTAGGCGAAGACCCCCTCCGCCACCTTGAGCGCGGCCACGAGCGCGTCGACCTCCTCCGGAAGCGAATACACGTGGAAGGAGGCTCGCGTGGTCGCCGGCACTCCGAGGCGTCGCATGAGGACCTGGGCGCAGTGATGTGATGCCCGGACAGCGACACCCTCGCTCCCCAGTACCTGGGCCAGGTCGTGGGGGTGGATGTCCTTGAACCAGAACGAGATCGCTCCGCCCCGGAGGTCGGCGTCCATCGGTCCGAAGATCTGGACCCCCGCCTCCGACAACCGCTGGAGGGCGTAGACGGTCAGCTCCCGCTCGTGTTCGCGCACGTTCTTCATCCCGATGTCGGTGAGGTAGTCGACGGCCGCCCCGAGGCCCACCGACTGGGCGATGTTCATGGTTCCGGCCTCGAACTTCCACGGCGGCTCCTTGTACGTGGAATGGTCCCTGTGGACCTCGCTGATCATCTCCCCGCCACCGAGGAACGGGCCCATCTCTTCCAGCAGCTCCAGTCGCGCGTACAGGCCGCCGGACGCCGTGGGACCGAGCATCTTGTGTCCCGAGATGGTGAGGAAGTCCACGTCGAGCTCGCCGACGTTCACCGGATTGTGCGACACGAACTGCGCTCCATCCACCAGCACGAGAGCCCCCGCTTCGTGGGCGAGCTCGGCGATCTCGCGCAGCGGGGGCAGGGTCCCCAGCACGTTCGATTGCCCGGTCACGCACACGAGCTTCGTGCGATCGGTGATCACCGAGCGGATCGCGTCGATCTCGAGACGGCCGTCGTCGGTGATGGGAACCCACCGGAGCACGGCGCCGGTGTCCTCCGCGGCCAGCTGCCACGGCACGATGTTCGAATGGTGTTCCATCTCCGTGAGGACGATTTCGTCGCCCTCGTGGAGAGACTTCCGGCCCCACGCGTGGGCCACTAGGTTGATGGACTCCGTGGTCCCCCGGTTGAAGACGATGGTGCGCTCGTCCGGCGCGCCGAGGAACCCCGCGAGCTTCGCCCGCGCCCCCTCGTAGGCGGCGGTCGCCTCCTCGCCGAGCTCGTAGACCGCCCGGTGGATGTTGGCGTTGTGCGCCTCGTAGAACTCCGTGATGGTGTCGATGACCTGCCGAGGCTTCTGGGAGGTGTTCGCGCTGTCGAGGTAGACGAGGGGCTTCCCGGCCATCGGACGGGAGAGGATGGGGAAGTCCTTCCGGATCTCCCGGGGGTCCATCGCGATTCGCTCCTGGCTCGCTCCGCTCATCCTACGCTCCTCCATCGCCGGGGCTCCCGTCGCCCTCGGCCTCGTCCCCGGCGGCCTCGATCCCCAGCTCCGCCCGGAGACCCTCGTATCCCTTCTTCTCGAGCTCCTTCGCCAGCTCGGGCCCGCCCGAGCGGACGATCCGTCCGCCCATCAGCACGTGCACGTGATCGGGTTCCACGTAGTCGAGGATCCGCTGGTAGTGGGTGATGAGCAGGAGGCCGAGGTCGGGGCCGCGCAGCTGCTCGATCCCGCCGGCCACCGCCTTCAGGGCATCGATGTCCAGGCCCGAGTCCGTCTCGTCGAGCACGGCGACCTGCGGCTCGAGCACGGCCAACTGAAGCACCTCCATCTTCTTCTTCTCCCCGCCGGAGAAGCCCTGGTTCACGTATCTGCGGACCATGTCGTCGTCCACGCCGACCAGACCCATCTTCTCCTTGAGGATCTTGCGGAACGCCAGCGCGGACAACTTCTTCGTCTCGTCGCCCTGGGGATTCTTCACCGAGTTGTACGCGGACCGCAGGAAGTTCACCACCGAGACCCCGGGAACCTCCACCGGGTACTGGAACGCCAGGAACAGCCCGAGCCGGGCCCGCTTGTCCGGGCTGAGCTTGAGGACGCTCTCTCCGTTCAGAAAGACGTCCCCGCCGGTGACCCGGTAGCCGGGACGGCCCATGATCACAGCGGCCAGCGTCGACTTGCCGGATCCGTTCGGGCCCATGAGGGCGTGGACCTCGCCCTGCCGGACGGTGAGATCCACCCCCTCGAGGATCTGGCGCTTGTCCACCGACACCCGGAGGTCCTTGATCTCCAGGGTCGCCGTTCCGTTTCGCTCACTCATCGATCTCCACCTTCACCTCGTCGTCTTCCACCTTCGCTCGGTAGGCGGGCACAGGGCTCGTGGCCGGGAGCGATCTGGGCTTCCCCGTCTCCAGGTCGAACGTCGAGCCGTGTCGGGGGCACTCGATCGTCTCCATGTCTGCGTCGACCTCGCCCTCGTCGAGGAACGCCTGGGCGTGTGAGCAGATCGCTCCGAGGGCCCGGAACTCGCCGTCGCCGAGGTTGGCCACGGCGATCTCCTGTCCGTTCACGGTGAACCGGCGGGCCTCCCCTTCCGGGATCTCGGCGGTCTTCGCCACGCTCACCAGGGCCATCACGCGTTCTCCACCTCGGCCTCGATTGCCTGTTCGAGCGTCGTCCTGATCTCCTCGATCTCCACGCGGTCCAGAACCTCCCGGAAGAAGCCGGTGACGATCAGCCGCACCGCCTCCTCCCGCGAGATCCCCCGGGTCTGCAGATAGAACAGCTCGTTCTCGTCCACTGGGCCCACGCTCGCGGCGTGGCCACACCGCGTGGGGTCGTTGGTGAGGATCTCGAGGTTCGGCACCGAGTGCGCCCTGGCGTGCTCCGAGAGCAGGATGTTGCGGTTGGTCTGGTACGCATCGCACAGGTGCGCACCCTTCTCGATGATCACGGTGCCGGTGTAGATAGCGCGGGAGCGATCCTTGAGCGCCCCCTTGTACAGGAGGTCGCTGGACGTCCGGTCGCCCACGTGGTCCTGGATCGACCGGTGGTCGATGTGCTGGTCGGCGTCACCGAAGTACACACCCAGCATCTCGCTCGACCCGCCGTCGCCCTCGAGGACGCTCTCGACCTCGGCCCGGGCCAGGCTTCCCCCGAAGGCCACTTCCAGCGACCGAAGCTGGGCGTCCCGGTCCACCAGGGCCCGCTGCACGGACAGGTGGGTCATCCCCTCACCCCAGTCCTGCAGGGCCACGTAGCGCAATCGGGAGTTCGGGCCCAGGTACAGCTCCGCGACGGTATCGGAGAACGCTCGCGAGAGCGGTGGCGACACGTACCGATCGATGAATGTGAGCTCGGCGCCCTGGTCGAGCAGGATCATCGTGTGGGGAAAGACCGCGAGGCCGTCCGCCCCGACGTAGGTGATCGTCTGGAGGGGGAGGTCCACGTGGACGTCGCGGGGGACGTACACGAACGTGCCTCCCGCGCGGAAGGCCGCGTGAAGCGCGGTGAACTTGGTGCGGTCACCGGGGACCAGCGCGTGGAGCCGCTCCTCGACCAACTCGGGATGCTCCTCCAGCGCCCCGTCGAGTGAGGTCAGCAGCACACCCCTGGCGGCCAGCTCCGGCTCCAGGTGAGTCATTGCCACAGTCGAGTCGTGCTGGATCTGGAGCCCCGACCGGTCTCCCACGTGGCCCACCGCGGCGAGGATCTCCTCCGGCACGTCGTCGAGGGTCTCCGCCCGGGCCCCCGGGGCGAACGGCGTGAAGTCGAACTCGAAGTCGGAGAGGTCCGTGTATCGCCACTCCTCGGTCTCCTGCGAGGGGATGGGCAGGGCCCGGAAGTCGTCCAGGCCCCGCTTCCGGAGCCCCTCCACGAAGGGGCTGGCCGGAGGAAGGGCAGCCAGCGCCTCCTGGTCGAAACCGGTCTTGGTCAGGGCCTCCGTCATGCCGCTCCCATGGAAAAGGGCAGGCCACGAAGTCTCCGGGCCCGCTCCCCCAGTGTATCCGGGTCAAAATCTACCGTCCAGGTCGGATTTCTGGCCGCCTGACCATATGATGTCTCATATGTGTGTTACCCTCGGGCCATGGCGAGGAAGCAGGTCATCGTTCAGCTCGATGAGGAGTTGGTGGCCCAGTTGGATCGGACCGCCCGGCGCGAGGGAGTCAGCCGCAGCGAGCTGATCCGCCGCGGGGTCCGCGCGCTACTCGATGGAGGCAGCGAAGCGGAGGCAGTTCGGCGTTTGGTCGAGGCGTATGTCCGCCTCCCACAGGAGGCCTGGGTCGTCGAGGCGGGTCGGACCCTCGCTTCCGAGCTGGATCTGGGTCCCCCTCCACGCGAGTGAATCGGGGCGATATTTACTGGGCGGACCTGGGGCCGCCCGCCGGGCGACGCCCTGTTGTGATACTCACCAGGGACGTCGCTATCCTCGTCTTGAGGGCCGTGTTGACGGTCCCCGTTACGACGACCATACGTGGCATCAGCTCGGAGGTTCAGCTCGGTCCCGAGGAAGGACTGCTCGAGGACTGCGTGGCGTCGTGTGACACGCTTTGGACCGTCCCCAAGATCGCATTCGACCCTCAGCCGGTCGGTTCCCTGGGAGTAGCCAAACTCGTGCGGCTGGATCGTGCCCTTCGCTTCGCCCTCGAGATCCGGTACTGAATGCCTACGCTTGCTCGTCGAGCAGTTGTTCGAGCTCCATGGGCACCTCGATCACCTCGTCCATCACCGCTCGGTGCTCTAGGTCGATGGGGAGCGGGTTCTCTTCGACGGCCCGTTGGGCCTGGTCCAGATCCTCGGCCTCGATGGCGTAGACGAGGATGGTCCCCTCCACGGTTTCCATCAGCCACGCGGCCTCGTGACGGACGGTCTCCTGGGCGAACGTCTCCAGGACCTCCTCACGCCGCTGCGACAGCTCCTCCATCCACCCGCGCAAGCGATCGATCTTGTCGGGACGAACCCTAAAGAATCGAACCCGCAGCATGGCCGGCCTGACGTTACCCGATGGCGCCCTCCATCTGATGAGCAGCTGGTCGAGGCCGATCGTCTTTGTCAGACCACACTGGTAGTATCCGAACATATGTTCGGGGAGAGGGAATCGTGAGCGAACTCCGATCCGCGGTCGAGATGCTGCGGACCGAGAACCTGGCGGATATGCCGGACGGCCGCATCGAAGAGGACTTCGCCGAGCTCCAGCGGGCGGCGGAGCTCATCGACGCCGAGCGGCTGCGCCGGCTGGTGGAGATCGAGCGGCGGGGACTGTACACACGCGACGGGCACCTGTCGGCCGCTCCTGGCTAGCAAGCATGTTCAAGATGGCCTGGGGAACGGCCAGGGATCAGGTTAGTTCGAACCGCCCGGGCGCTCGAGCACATGCCCGAGACGCAACGGGCCCTCGACGAGGGCCAGCTGTCGATGTCGGCGGTGCGCGTGCTGGTCGCGGCACGGGAGGCCGACCCGGACGCGTTCCGGAACAGCGAGCGACAGCTGGTCGAGGCGGCGTGCATCCATTCGATTCACGACCTTCGTCGGGTGGCAGCCTACTGGCGCCATGCCGTGGAGCGGGAAGCCGCCCTGAGCGGCGAGGAGAAGCTCCGCGAGCAGCGCAGGCTGCACGCCTCCGTGACGTTCCTGGGGATGGTGCGGCTGGACGGAACGCTCGACCCCGAGACCGGCGAGACCCTCCTGACTGCGCTCCACGCGGTGCTGGATGCGGAGTCCAGGTCGGGACCCGAGGGCGACGACCGCACCCCGGCGCAGCGGCGGGCCGACACCCTGGGCGAGGTTTGCCGCCAGTGGCTCGACCTCGCGGATCGACCGACCGTTGCCGGCGACCGGCCGCACGTGAACCTGACGGTGGAAGTGGAAGCGGTGCGCGACGGCGAGGGCTCTCCCAGCGAGCTTGATCACGTGGGGCCGGTGGACCCTTCGGTCAGCCGGAGAGTGCTGTGCGACGCGGCCATCCGGCGGATCGTGATGGCCGGTCGGTCCGAGCCGCTCGATGTCGGGCGGCAGACGCCCGTGATCTCGCCCGCCATGCGCCGCGCGGTGATCGTGCGCGACCGGCACTGCCGCTTCCTGGGCTGTGACCGGCCGCACACATGGTGCGACGCTCACCACGTCGTTCACTGGGCGGACGGAGGGCCGACTGCGGTCCCGAACCTGATCCTGCTGTGCCGGCGGCACCACCGAATGATTCACGCCCGGGACGGGTTCCGGTTGGATCTGGTGGACGGACGGCCGATGTTCAGGCGACCGGACGGGTCCGTGTTGGGCGCGCCGCCGTAGCGGCGTTACCCGATGGCGCCTTCCATCTGGAGCTCGATCAGGCGGTTCAGCTCCACGGCGTACTCCATGGGGAGCTCGCGGGTGATGGGCTCGATGAACCCGTTGACGATCATCGCGGTGGCCTCGGCCTCGGTCAGACCTCGGCTCTGAAGGTAGAACAGCTGGTCCTCGCCAATCCGGGCCACGCTGGCCTCGTGCCCGAGCTGTGCGGTCTCCTCCTCCACCTCCACGTACGGGTAGGTGTCGGAGCGCGAGTGCTCGTCGAGGATGAGCGCGTCGCACCGGACCATGGACTTGGCGTGGTCGGCGCCGGGCTCCACCCGGACCAGGCCACGGTATCCCGTTCGCCCGCCGTCCTTCGACACCGACTTCGAGTTGATGACCGAGGACGTGTACGGAGCGGCGTGGATGGCCTTCCCTCCGGCGTCCTGGTGCTGGCCCTTGCCGGCGAAGGCCACCGACAGGACCTCGCCCCGGGCGCCCTTGCCAAGGAGATAGATCGAGGGGTACTTCATCGTGACCTTGGAGCCGATGTTGCCGTCGATCCACTCCACGATGGCGTCCTCGTAGGCCGCGGCCCGCTTGGTCACCAGGTTGTAGACGTTGGCCGACCAGTTCTGGATGGTCGTGTACCGCACCCGCGCCCCGGGCTTGGCGATGATCTCCACCACCGCGGAGTGCAGCGAGTCGGAGGTGTAGATCGGGGCCGAGCACCCCTCCACGTAGTGCACGTACGACCCGGGCTCGGCGATGATCAGGGTCCGCTCGAACTGGCCCATGTTCTCCGCGTTGATCCGGAAGTACGCCTGGAGCGGGATGTCCACGTGGACGCCCTCGGGGACGTACACGAACGATCCACCGGACCACACCGCCGAGTTCAGTGAGGCGAACTTGTTGTCGTTCGGCGGGATGATGGTCCCGAAGTACTCCTTGACGAGGTCCTCGTGCTCGCGCAGACCGGAGTCCATGTCGGTGAAGACCACCCCGATCTTGTCGAGCTCGTCCTTGATCTTGTGGTACACGACTTCGCTTTCGTACTGTGCGGAGACACCGCCGAGGAACTTCTTCTCGGCCTCAGGGATCCCGAGCTTGTCCCAGGTTCCCCGGATGTCCTCGGGGAGGTCCTCCCAGGACTTCGCCTGCTTCTCGGTGGACCGGATGAAGTAGTAGATATTCTGGAAGTCGATCTCGGACAGGTCCGCGCCCCACCACGGCATCGGGCGGGCCTGGAAGTGCTTCAGGGCCTTCAGCCGGAACTTGCGCATCCACGCCGGCTCGGCCTTCAGGTCGGAGATCTCCTCGACGACCTGCTCGTTCAGGCCCCGCTTGGGCGTGAACACGGAGTGCGAGGGGTCCCGCCAGCCGAACCGGTACCCCTGCTCGAGCTCCTTGAGGTCTGGTTTCGTCACCATCGCTACCAGTCTACCCGCCGGGTGGGCGAAAAGTCTATCTACCCAGTCGGATTTCCCTCATCCCACCAGGCCGGACAGGCCAACGAGGCGTCCGATGAGGTAGGCCACGCCCACCCCCACCGCGGCCATCCCCACCAGTTCCAGTCCCGCCCGGAGGGGCCGCTCTCCCGTGAACCGGCTCCGGATGGCGCCGGCCGCCAGCAGCGCCGCGGTGGTGAGGACGATCGAGGCGCCCAGAGCTTCCAGCCCCTCCAGGAACACGAACGGGATCACCGGCACGGCTCCTCCGAGGATGAAGGCCACGAACACCACGCCCGCCGCCCCCAGGGGCCGGGCGAACTGCGCGGAAAGGCCGAGCTCCTCGGTCATCATCACCTTGAGCCACACCCGGGGATCGCTGGTGATCGTTTCCACCACCCGGTCGAGAAGCTCGCCCTGAAAGCCTCTCCGACTGTAGATCTCCCGGATCTCCTCTCGCTCGACGTGGGGGATCTCGCGCATCTCTCGGATCTCCCGATCGAGCTCCTTCCGGTAGAAGGCGCGGTACGCCTTGGCGGAGACGTAGGCCCCCACCCCCATCGAGATGGCCCCGGCCACCAGCCCGGCGATGCCCGCCAGCAGGACGACGTCGCCGGTGGCCGCTCCGGCCACCCCCGCGAGGAGCGTGAGGATCGACACCAGACCGTCGTTGGCGCCGAGCGTGATGTCCCGGATCCACTCACCGTGGAGCTTGTGGGCCTCGGGGTCTTCCTCGACCGCGTAGTCAGGCCCCAGGTCCGCGAGGGACTCCGGCCTGGCTGACAGCTCCTGCTCGAACCGGCCCAGGTCGCGCACGGAGCTCAGATCATCCCCAGCGCCGCCTGGGCCTCCTCGGACATCTTGTCCGGGGTCCACGGCGGCGTGAGGACCATCTCGGCATCCACCTCGGTGATGCCGGGAACCTGGTCGAGGAATTGCTTCATCTGGGCCTCGATCAGGGGCCCGATGGGGCAACCCATCGTCGTCAGGGTGTATTCGATGTGAACCTTCTCGCCCTGAACCGCCACCTCGTACACGAGCCCGAGATCCACGATGTTGATCCCGAGCTCAGGGTCGACGACGTTCCGAAGGGCGTCCAGGATCCGCGTCTCCAGCCCGTCTTGTTCCTCGACCCCGTCCCCCGCAGGACCCGTGGAGGACGGACTCTCAGCGACGGGCGCAGGCTGGCTGGCCGCTCTGGGCGTTCCGGGAAAAGTTCCGCCTTCTGCGCTCATGGGTCCTGGGTTTCAGGATATCCTACTCTCGCTCGGACTCAGCCTTCGGAGGGACGACGATGCGCGTGCTGATCGTCGACGACCACCCAGTGACCCGTGACGGCCTCCGCGCCGCGCTGGGCACCGCGGCCGACGTCGAGATCGTGGGCGAGGCCGCCAGCGGCGAAGAGGCCATCGAGATGGTGGAGACATCCAAACCCGATATCGCGTTCATGGATGTGCGGATGCCCGGGATGAACGGGATCGAGGCCACCAAGCAGATCAAGGAGAGGTATCCCGACACCAAGGTGATCCTGTTCACCGTGGATGAGTCCCGGGCCAGCATCTCCGAGGCCATCCAGGCCGGCGTCTCCGGCTACCTCCTCAAGGACGTGGGCGCCGACGAGCTCGTCAATGCCGCACGCCTGGCTCTCCAGGGCAAGGCCGTCATCCATCCCGCTCTGACCCAGGCGTTCATCGAGGAGGTCCGGCTGGTGGACCGCCGGCCGGAGGCCCCCCTCTCCCGCCGGGAGATCGAGATCCTCCAGAAGGTCGCCTACGGTTCCACCACCAAAGAGGTCGCCGACTCCCTGGGCATCTCGCCCCACACGGTCAAGACCCACCTCGAGCGGATCTTCGAGAAGCTGGATGCCAACGATCGGGCCCAGGCGGTGGCCAAGGCCATCCGTCAGGGCTGGATCGAGTAGCCCCTTTCGACCGGCTTCGGTGGCATCCGACCCGGCTCTAGTGCAGTCAGCCCTGATTCGCACCCGAGCCGCTTCCCCCTGCCGATCGCTCTCGGGGCCTCGGCCCCGGGCAGGACTCAGCCGGGCGGGGGTCCCCCGCACGGTCCAAGTGCTGCTCAAATCCCGTTCCGGGGTGCCGATACGGGTAGTGATGCCTGTGACCGTCCTCGTGTGCGACCGTCCCGAGACGGTCGATGAAACCGCGCATGCCGTCAGCTCGGCCGGTCACGAGGTCGAGCTGGCGGTGGAGGGCTTTCGCGCCGTCGAGCTCGCGGAGCGAACTCACCCTGAGGTCGTGGTGTTCCGCACCGGCCTGCCCGGGCGCCCCGCCGCGGACGTCGTTCGCCGGCTAAAGGCCTTCGGGATCCCCCCGCACGTCGTGGTGATCCTCGCCGAGCAGAACGTGGAAGAGGCCGCCGACGTGCTCGCCGCCGGAGCGGACGCGGTGATTGGCCCCGACCCGCACCCCGAGTACGTTTCCTGGACCGTCGATCGCGTGGCCGAGGGCGGCGCCGTGCTGGCCCCGGGGATCGCTCGGGAGCTCGTCGATCGGTTCGCCGAGACGGTCCGGATGAAAGAGGAGTGGTCGCGCTCGCTCGCCGACAGCGCGCAGCAGACCGAGGGGCTCTCTCGGGCCAAGGCCGACCTCCTGGCCAACGTGTCGCACGAGTTGCGCACTCCCCTCACCGTGATCAAGGGCCTCGTGTCGGTGATGCGCCGATCTGAGGCCTCCCCCGAAGATCAGGGAGAGTTCCTGCGGCTCGTGGAAGAAGCCGCGGACAAGCTGACCGCCATGGTCGACAACCTGGTGACGCTCTCCGAGATGGAACGAGGGACCCTCCGGCTCGATCTCCAACCCTACGACCTGGCCCAGCTCGTGCAGGAAGGCGCGGAGCAGGCCGGCGCAACGTATCCGGACGTGTCGGTCGAGGTCTCGGTGCCCCACCCGATCCCCGCGACCGTGGACGTGGACCGGCTCCGGGAGGCGGTCCGTCAGCTCGTGGACAACGCCTGCCGGTACTCTGCCCCCGGCGAGACGGTCAAGGTGCGAGCGCGCTTGGGCGACGAGGGCATCGCCGTCCACGTCTCGGACCGCGGGAGGGGCCTCCGTCGCGACACCGTGCGGGCGGCCTTTGGCCAGCCATTCACTCCCGGCGAGGACATCCTGAGGAAGGAGCGCGCCGGGCTGGGCATGGGCCTCAACCTCGCCCGTCACCTGGTGGTCCTCCACGGCGGCATCATGTGGGCGGAGCCGCTCCCCGGGGGTGGGACCCGCGTGGCATTCACCCTCCCCCCGGGCGGCACCGGAGCGGAGGCCATGCGTTCGCAGCCGGCCGCTCCCCGGTCACGCCTGAAGGAACTTCCGGCTCCGGAGGGGTTTCACTCGATCGACGAAGACGAAGAGGACTCGGGTCCCGAGAGAGACCAGGCCGCCCCCGAGACGGACGAGGCCGAGACGGACGAGGCCGAGGCCGCGGTGGAGGATCCCGGGCCGCGACGAGGTGAGCTCCGGGCCCTCCGACCGCTCGACCCGGGTCACCCACCTCAGCCAGGCGGGGCAGCGGCAGCCAGCAGCTCCTCGTAGGACCGCGCCACGGCGGCCCGCTCGCGCAGCACCCGCCACAGACGGGCTCCCTCACCTCCGGTGAAGTCCCGTTCCTCCATCGGAACCTGCTCCAGCAGGCACACCGACCCCCCCTCCTCCGCCACCTTCACCGCGGCCACCAGGTTGCCCACATTCCCCGGGCCGTAGGGCGCGTCGCACACCACCACCACCACCGCCCGTCGCATCAGCGCCAGGACCTCTCGACGGGCCTCCTCGTCGACCTCGGAGAAGGGTGGGACCACGACGCGCTCCAGGTTGAGCCGCTCAGCAACCACCGCGTCGGTGTCCTGGGCATGGAGCGCGCCGGCGGTGACCTCGTAGCCGCGCGCCGCGAGCCCGCGCATGGCCGGGGCCCCTCGCCCGGCCCCGCCGACGACGTGGGCCCGCGGCAGCCCCCCTCGGCGGGCCGGAGACAGCGGCGGGCCCAGGAGCACGGTGGGTCGTCCGGTGGCGAAGTGGGGGGTGACCTCGGCGTCCACCGCGTACAGGTCTTGCAGAAGACCTCGGCTCACCACCTCCTCGGGAGGGCCCTCGGCCACCACTCGTCCTCGGTCCAGGGCCACCAGTCGGTCGCAGAACCCCGAGGCTAGGTTGAGGTCGTGGAACACGGCCAGCACGGCCTTCCCCTCGTCCCGGGCGAGCGTCAGCACCTTCTCGAGGATGCCCACCACGTGGCGAAGGTCGAGGTGGGTGGTCGGCTCGTCGAGGAGCAGCACGGGAGCGTCCTGTGCCAGCGCCTGGGCCAGGACGACCCCCTGCTTTTCCCCGCCCGAGAGCTCCTCCAGGGGCCGGTCCGCCAGGTGGTGGACCGCGGCCGACTCCATGGCCTCCCTGGCCTTGCGGTGGTCATCCGGTCCGCCTCCGCCCCAGGGAGAGAGGTATGGCGAGCGCCCCATGAGGACGATCTCCAGCGCGGTGAACGAGAAGGTCGGAGCGAGCTCCTGGGGAACCACGGCCACCAGGCGGGCGGCCTGGCGTGCGGGGATGGCGTAGGGGTCCCTTCCGGCCACCCGAACCGCGCCCGCCATGGGGCGCAGGGCCCGGGACGCCACCCGCACCAGCGTGGTCTTCCCCGAACCGTTCGGGCCTATCAGGCCGAGGACCTCACCGGCCTGGACGGACAGACTCACCTGGTGCACGACCGCCCGGCCGTCGTACCCGGCGGTGACCGCCTCCATGGAAACGAGATCAGACACCGGCCCCCGCCTCGCGGCGCTGCCGCCGCAAGAGATAAAGGAAGAACGGTCCGCCGAGGAGTGCGGTGACCGCTCCAACCGGGATCTCCTCTGGAGCCCGGACGGTCCTAGCGGCGAGGTCGGCCAGCACCATGAACAGCGCCCCTCCCAGGACCGACGCCGGAAGGAGCCGCCGGTGGTCGGCCCCCAGGACGAGCCGCAGGAGGTGTGGGGTCATGAGCCCGACGAACCCGATGACCCCTGCCACGGCCACCGCCGCTCCGGCCAGGAGCGCACCGGTGGCCAGGGCGACCCGTTTGAACCGCTCGACCTCGAGCCCCAGCTGCGCCGCCCGCTCCTCCCCCAAAGCAACCAGGTTGAGGTTGCCGGCGATTCCCAGGGCGGCCGCCACCCCGACGGCCGCGAGTGGGGCCGCCGCGGCCAGAGACTCCCAGCCCCGGGCCGACAGGCCGCCGAGCAGCCAGAAGTAGATGGAGCGGATCCGCTCTCCCGAATACGTCAGCACCAGGGCCATGATCGCGGAGATGAGCGCGGCCACGGCGATGCCGGCCAGAAGCAGCGTGGCGACCTGGACGGCCGGGCCGATCCGGGCCAGCCGGTAGACCAGCAGCCCGGCGACCAGGGCACCGAGGAAGGCGGCGGCCGGGACCACCAGGCCGCCGGCGAACGCCCCCCCGGTGACCAGCATGGCCACGATGGCTCCGAGTGCCGCTCCCGACGACACCCCGATGATGGCCGGATCGGCCAGGGGATTGCGGAACAGCGCCTGGAACACCGTCCCCGCAGCCGCCAGGGCCGAGCCGACCACCGCGGCGAGCAGGACCCGGGGGATCCGGAGCTGGAACAGGATGATCTCCACGGACGGGGCCACCCCTGGTGGCCGCTGAGCCAGCCCCACTTTCCACGCCACCAGCCGCACCGTGGTCGTGGGGGGGATCCACACCGCCCCCACCCCCACGGCCACCAGCACGGCCCCGAGGAGCAGCAGGGCCAGGGCGATCATGGTCCCTCGTCGGCGCAACGGGTCCCTCAGAAGAGATCGGGGTGAAGGGCCTCGGCCAGCTCTGCTATGCCGTCGACGAGCCGTGGCCCCGGACGGGAGATCAGGTCTCCGTCGACCAGGTAGAGGCGTCCCTCCCGGACCGCCCGAAGGTTCCGGATCCCGGGCCGGTCCGCCACCTGCTCGGCCGGCTGCCCGTACTCCGATGCCAGGAAGACATCCGGGTCGTCTCTCACCAACCGCTCCACGGACCACTGCGGGTAGGGCTGCGCGGCATCGGCGGTGACGGGCTCACAGCCGGCCCTCTCCAGAAGATCGAACTCGAGCGCCCCCGGACCCACGGTGAATAGGTCGGAGAGCTCGAGGAAGCACGTCACGGGGCCCGCTTCCTGGGCACGTCCGGTGATCTGCTGGACCTCAGCTTCCATTCCCTCGGAGACCTTGTGTGCCTCCTCGCTCGCGCCGGTCAACCGCCCGATCGTCTCGATGTCTTCCAGGGCGTCGTCGAACGACGCGGCCAGCGTGGTGAACACCGGTGTGCCGAGCTCCCGCAGCCGGTTCTTCCATTCACCGCCGATGAACGCGGTCAGGAGGAGGTCGGGCTCCAAGGCCACCACTTTCTCCACGTTCGGCTCGGTGCCCCCGGCCCCGGCCACCGGCTCAATGCCCTCCGCTTCCGGCGGGAAGTCGTCGAACGGGCCCGACACTCCGACCACCCGGTCCCCCAGGCCCAGGGCGAACAACGTCTCCGTGTGAGAGGGAGCGAACGTCACGATCCTCTGGGGCTCGGAGTCGATCGTCACCTCGACGCCCTCGTCGTCGGTGAGCGTCAGTGGGAATTCGGCCTCTGCGGGCGGCGAGCGGAGCGGCTCCCGCTGGGCTTCCCGGCAGGCCGTCCCCGTCAGCACCAGTGCGAGGGCGACCGCGACGGGCCGTGACCACGTGGGCATGGCTCCTCCTTCCCGGCCGAACGCGCGGCCGTTCCGCCATCCCACGCGGCCGGAGGAGCCCCAAACGAACGGACCCCCGGCCCTCGGCCGGGGGACTCTTCGCGTCGAGACCCGCCCGCTTGTCGCGAGGGACGGCATCGGGGCCCCGAGGCAGGTCTCCTGACTCCCGGATCGTCGCTCTCCCGAGCCTTCCCGGGGGTGGGACCCGCCGCGGGTTTCGGCAGACCCCTTCAATCCCCCAGTGGCATCCTCGGGATCGCTCCCCGGTCACAGTGGCGCGACCGTGCCGGACTTGCACCGGCTTCCCTTTTCAGCCGGCGGGATGCCGTCCCCGCCGGGCCACCTCGAGGCGCTCTTCGGTTCTCGGGCCATTCTGCACGCTTCCACACAAGCGAGCAAAACGAGGAGGAAGCGCCCGTGGCGTATGGCCTTTGGACGACCCGGGGCGCTACACTCGCCGAGACGTGTCCTGGGGACGCTTGCTCGTGGCGGTGCTCGTGGCCGTGTCCCTGGCCTTGGGGCCCACACCCGGCCCGGTGCGTGCGCCCGCTGCTCAGGCCGGCCCGTTGCGACAGGTGGCGGCCGGACGCGTGGCCGCGCTCGTTCCTCGCGACTGGGACGTTCGGCCGCTCGCATCCCACGCCTCACGCCAGGGGCTGGCCGCCTCGATCGATGAATCCGTCCACAACGATCCTTCGGCGTCGCCGGAGGCAGCGGGGTGGCCAAGGCGACCCCAGCCCCAGCCCGGGCTCCAGGCCTACTGGGTGAACGCGGCGAGCATCCATGTACCGAGCGACTACTGGTACCTCGCGGCCCGAGGCACGGCCCTGGAGCGGCCCTTCGCCCTGCAGGCCTGCCAATCGCATGAACGGCACATCCTGGCGGACCACCGCCCCGTGTTCGACCGCCGCCTGTACTCCGCCGGTGACTTCGTGGCCATGGCTGCCGGAACGTGCCGCGTCGGAGAGGTCACCACGCGGTGGGCGTCGTTCGTGGCCGCGCCCGGATGGGGGCCCGTCCGCGAGGTCGGCATCCCGGAATCGGGCCTGTACTACGCGGTCGTGGTCATGCCCGACGGGCCGCAGGCCACCGAGCGCGTACGAGACGTCCTCATGCAGGTCTCGTTCGGTGGCACGACCGTGTCGGAGTTCCTTCGGGTCGCCCAGGTGGGCCAGCGGCACTAGGAAGGCCCGACCAGCCCCGCTACTTCGGGCTTCTGTCGACGAAAGGCGGCTTGACCACTTCAGCCTGACCTCGGCGCCCGCGGATGTCGACCTCCACGGAATCGCCCGGCCCCACGCGGTCGGGCGGGGCCACATACGCCATGGCGATGCCCCCCCGCAGTGTTGGGGAGAAGGTCCCGCTCGTCGTTTCCCCCACCTGCTCGTCGCCGGCGAACACGGGGTAGTGCGGCCGGGGGATGAGCTTGCCGGTCATCCGCAGACCGCGCAACCGGGAGGGAATGCCCTCTTCCTTCTGGCGGAGGAGCGCGGCCCGTCCGCGGAACTCCCCCTTGTCGAATGAGACCGCCCACGACAACCCTGCTTCGAGCGGGGTTCGCTCGGTGGAGATGTCGTTCCCGTGCAGCGGGTAGCCCATCTCGGTGCGGAGGGTGTCCCGCGCGCCCAGCCCACATGCGGTGAGTCCCAACGACTCGCCTCGCTCGATGAGCTCTCGCCAGAGCGGAGCGGCCATCGCGTCCGGCACGAATAGCTCGTAGCCACGCTCGCCCGTGTAGCCGGATCGCGCCACGACCACCCGGACCTCCCGGTAGGACCCCTCCCGGCAGTGCATGTACACGAGCCCCTCTGCCTCCGGGAACATCGCCTCGATGAGCTCCGGCGACCCCGGCCCCTGTACCGCGATGGTGCACAGATCCGGGCGATGCTCGACCACCACATCCCGTCGAGTCTCCTCGGACAGGATGCCCAGCACGGCGTCAGTGTTTGCCGCGTTCGGCACCACCAGCCATCGCTCCGGCTCCACGCGGTACGCGATGAGGTCGTCGACGATGCCGCCCTGCTCGGTCGGGACCAGGTTGTACTGGCCGGCCCCGGTCTCTACCCGGGAGAGGTCGTTCGTGAGAACCGATTGGAGCCAATCCGCCGCACCCGCTCCGGCGACGTCGATCTTCCCCAGGTGGGTGAGGTCGAACATCCCCACCGCCGTGCGCACCGCCGTGTGCTCCGCGAGCACGCCGCGGTACTCGATGGGCATGAACCACCCCCCGAACTCGCCCATCTTCGCCCCGAGAGCTTTGTGGTCCTCCTCCAACGGCGTTCGCTTCAAGCCCAGCTCCATGTGACTCCTTTCGGTTCTCTTCCTTCCCCCTCAGCCGCTGCTCCGTCCCCTCCCGCGTTTCGCGGGTTCCGCCCCGCCAGCGGTAGTATGACCAGCGAGGACGAGACATGCCGAACGACTCCTTCGACGTGGTCGTGGTGGGAGCGGGGACGGGGGGCTATTCTGCCGGCCTGCGTGCGGCCCAGCTCGACAAGCGAGTGGCTCTGGTGGAGCGGGACGACCGCCTCGGCGGCACGTGCCTCCTTCGCGGGTGCATCCCGACCAAGGCCCTGCTTCAGTCCGCCGCCGTGATGGACGAGATCAACCGCTCTGAGGATTGGGGCATCAAAGCCTCGGGTGAGCCCGACTGGAGCGGGGTTCAGAGCTTCAAGCAGAAGGTCGTGGACAAACTGGTGAACGGCCTCACTGGGCTGATCAAAGCGCGCAAGATCGAAGTGGTCAAGGGGACCGGGCGTCTCGTGGGGGCGACCAAGGTCGAAGTCGACGGGGACGGAGGCTCACGTTCGATCGAGGCCCGGCACGTCGTGGTGGCCGCCGGCTCGTTCCCCAAGCTCCTTCCCGGCATGGAGATCTCCGAGCGCATCATCACCAGCGACCAGGCCCTCGAGCTCGACCGCATCCCATCCTCGGCGGTGGTCATCGGGGCTGGGGCCGTGGGCCTCGAGTTCGCGTCCGTGTACCGGTCCTTCGGGGCCGAGGTGACGGTCATCGAGGCGCTCGACCGCATCGCTCCGCTGGAGGACGAGGACATCTCCAAGGAGCTCGAGCGAGCGTTCCGCAAGCGACGTATCCAGACGCGAGCCGGGGCCAAGGTCCACGACGTGTCCGAGGGGGGTGAGGGCGTCACGGTGACCTTCGAGGCCGGTGGATCCACCGAGAAGGTCGACGCCGAGATCTGCCTGGTGGCGGTGGGACGGGGGCCGATCACGGAAGGCCTGGGAGCCGACGCCGCCGGCGTCGAGCTGGATCGGGGGTTCGTCAAGGTGAACGGCCAGCTCCGCACCTCGGCGGAGAACGTGTGGGCGGTGGGCGACGTCGCGGCCACGCCTCTCCAACTGGCCCACGTGGCCTTCGCCGAGGGGATCGCGGTCGCGGAGCGCATCGCCGGCCTGGACGTGCCGGAGATCGACTACGTGGGGATCCCCCGGGTGACGTACTGCGCGCCGGAGGTAGCTTCGGTCGGCCTGACCGAGGCGCAGGCGCGAGAGCGAGGCCACGAGGTCGAGGTGGAGAAGCTCAACCTCCAGGGGATCGGGAAGGCCAACATCGTAGGCGAAGGCGGTCTGTGCAAGCTCGTCGCGGAGAAAGGCGGGCCAGTGCTCGGCGTGCACCTCGTGGGGCCGCACGTCACGGACCTCATCGCCGAGGGCATGCTCATCACCAACTGGGAGGCCGCGCCCGCCGAGGTGGCCGCCCTCATCCACCCGCACCCATCGCTTTCGGAAGCCATCGGCGAGGCGCATCTCGCCCTTGCCGGCAAGCCGCTGCACTCGATGTAGGAGCAGGAGGTTCCAGGTGGCCACAGTGACCATGCCTCAGCTCGGCGAGACGGTCGTCGAGGGAACCATCACCAAATGGCTGAAGGGACCCGGCGACAAGGTCGAGCGCGACGAGCCCCTGTTCGAGATCTCCACCGACAAGGTCGACACGGAGGTCCCGTCTCCGGTCGCCGGCACCCTCAAGGACGTCCTGGTCCAGGAGGGTGAGACGGTGAAGGTCGGCACCGAGCTGGCCACGATCGACGAGGACGGGGCCGGGGCCGCCCGTGAGAGGGAGGGCGAACCGTCGCATGCCGCCGCCGGCCAGCCGGAGGAACCTTCGGCGCAGAAGGCCGAGGCCGAGTCGGCGGAGCAAGAGAAATCCCAAGCGAAAGAAGAGGAGGCAGAGGCGCAGGCGCCCCCCCGCCAGGAAGCGCCGGCCAAGCCACAACCCGCCGGGCCACCGGCCCGCGAGGAGGAGCGCCGCCCGGTCAGCGCCCCCGGAGGCGCCGGCCCCCGCAGCCACATCCTGTCCCCACTCGTTCGGCGCCTGGCCGAAGAGCACAACATCGAGCTCTCCCAGGTGGAGGGGACCGGCACCGGCGGCCGGATCACCAAGAAGGACATCATGTCGTTCATGGAGTCGGATTCCGCTCAGCGGCCAGCCCTCCGAGCGGTTCCCGAGGAGGGCGGTGCTCCCGCGCGCACCACGCAGATCCCCGCCGGCGAGCCCGAGCAGACGGTCAAGATCTCCCACGTCCGCAAGCGGATCGCGGAGAACATGGTGGCCTCCCTCCAGACTACGGCCCGCGCGTGGAACCTGGTCGAGGTCAACATGGAGAACATCGTCCGGCTTCGGAGCCGCGCCAAGGAGCGGTTCAAGGAGGAGGAGGGCGTCAACCTCACGTACATGCCGTTCGTGGCCCGCGCGGTGTGTGACGCGCTGCTGGCTTTCCCCGACGTGAATGCCAAGCTCGACCTGGAGGCCGGCACGGCCACCTACCACCGGTACGTGAACTTGGGCGTCGCGGTGGCCTACGAGGACGGGTTGATCGTCCCGGTGGTGAAGGGAGCCGAGGAGATGAACCTCGTCGGGCTGGCCCGGGCGATCAACGACGTGGGGATGCGGGCCCGGTCGAAGAAGCTCAAGCCCGACGAGGTCCACGGCGGCACGTTCACCATCACCAACCCCGGTCCGTTCGGGTCCATCATCAGCGTCCCCATCATGAACCCGGGAGAGACGGCCATCCTGGCGTTCGACGCCATCGAGAAGCGCCCGGTGGTGATCGACGACGCCATCGCCATCCGGCACATGGTCTACCTGTCGCTGTCCTGGGACCACCGGATGATCGACGGGGCGACCGCCGCCCAGTTCCTGGGGCGTCTCAAGCAGAACCTGGAGGAGTGGGACTTCACTCCCGAGCTCCAGGCGTACCTGGAGGGATGACCTGCTGGCCGGCGGCGCCTGGCTCCTGGCCCCAGGGCGGGTCCCCTATGGGCTCGCGTATCGGACCATGCACGACCTGGCGGATCGCCGCGCCGAAGGCGAGATCCCCGACACGCTGATCCTGCTGGAGCATCCGCCGGTGTTCACCGCCGGCAAGCGATGGGATCCGCGGCACCTGCTCTTCGATGAGCCCTCGCTCGCCCGGATGGGGGCTGAGGTGCATCACGTCGACCGTGGTGGCAGCGTCACGTTCCACGGCCCCGGGCAGCTCGTCGGCTACCCCATCGTGCACCTCGGGCCGGAACCGGACGTCATCGCCTATCTGCGCAAGGTGGAGGAGGTGATCATCGGGGCGTGCGCCGACCTCGGCGTGGAGGCCGAGCGCTCGGAAGGATACACGGGCGTGTGGTCGGGGAACCGCAAGGTGTGCGCGATCGGGGTGCGGGTCCAGCGCGACATCACCCTTCACGGCTTCGCCCTGAACTGCGCGACCGACGTGGCCTGGTTCGGCGCCATCGTGCCGTGCGGCATCCCGGACCGGGGCGTCACCACGCTCACCGAGCTCGCCGGCCGGGAGATCACCGTGAGCCAAGCGCTGCCGGTGGTGGCCCACCGGTTCGAGAAGGTCTTCGGCACCATGCTGCACCCCGCGCCGCGGGAGCTCGTCGCGGCGTTCGCCACCGATTCCGAGCCGGCCCCGGCGAGCGGATAGCGGTCAGCGGGACAGCCGGCTCCTGAAGCGACCCCACCCGAAACGACGCCGGAAGCCGGCTGGGAGGATCGACGGGAGGGGTGAACGGGCCTGAGGTGGGGAAACATGGGAAGCGGAGAAAGGAGGGACCGATATGGCCCGACGGCCCACCAACGAGCCGGGGACCGAGCCGGTCCGCGACACGACGGCCGATCCCCGCGTGAGCGACACGGCGGCCGGACCCCACGTGCACGAGTCAGGCACGCCTCCGCATACCCACGAAGCGGGATATCCGACGCACGCCGGGCACGAGCCGGGCGTCACCGCGCCGGTCTACGAGGAGGGCGAGTATCGGACCGTTCGCGAGGAGGAGACCACCAGGGTACGGCCGGGAGGAATGGCCGCCCGGCTGATCCTCACCCTGCTGGGAGCGGGGGGGATGATCTACGGCGCGTTCCTGGATTGGCTGATGGAGTTCTCTCCCAGCCGCGGCATCGACGCCGACTGGAGCATCTTCTTCAGCCCGGACCCCGGCGAGGCGGCCACCATCTGGTCGTCCGCGGGGTTCGTGATCATCGTGCTGGGCATCCTCGCGGTGGTCGGTTTGGCATTCCGGACCGGGTGGCTCACGTCCCTCTCCGGCGCCTTCGCGGTGGCCGCAATGGTCCTCCTGGCGATCACCTTCTACCGGGTGGCCGATATCGACCTCGGGATCCAGGACTTCGGGGTCGGGGCATGGCTGATCGTGGCAGGGGGCCTGCTCGCCCTGATCGGTGGCTTCTTCGGGGCCCGGCGGCGCGTGATCGTGATCGACCGCGAGCGAGTGGTCACCTAGGATCCTTCGTTCGAGCGGCGAGGCGCCGCCCCCTCAGGGGCGGCGCCTCCCTCTTTCCTGAGGGGCCCTTGACCACGGAGCGCGTTCAGAATGGCTAGGTCGGGTGGTCCGTCCTGACCATCACGGATGACCGAAACGGGAGCAGTCAGATGCCTCCGTGGTGCTATGGACCCCTTTGCCCGGTTTTCCGAGAATCACCCATGAGATGTCCGAGCGCGCGCAGCACCTCCGTCTCCTCCACAGCCCGCCGCCCGACGCCGTCCCCGCCGAGGACTACCTCGGGACCAAGCGGATGCCCATCGCGTTCCTCCACGAGTGGCGCGCCGCGAAGATCGTCAGGTCGAAGGCGATGCACCCCACCAACCTGGCTCGTACCGCAGCGCTTCCAGCCCCGCGCCCGGTTCCCTGAGCGACTCACCGAGACCGCCCGCACCCCTCCACCTCGCTATCACCCGTCTGGCCCGTCCGCCTCGAGGCTTCTCGTGCGGAGGGTAGGCTAGTATCGAGACGCGGGTCTCCGGGCCCGTCCTCGAACTTCGCGCGAAGGAGGTGGCAGGGTGGCCACACGCGTCAAGCAGGCCGAGGACCGACATTCGAGTCTGGGCCTGACCGACGACGACCTCCTGTCCATGTACCGGACCATGCTCACCGCCCGCCTGTGCGACGAGCAGCAGTTCCGGCTGAACCGCCAGGGCCGTGCACCGTTCGTGGTCCCCGTCTCCGGCCATGAGGCCGCCCAGGTCGGGACGGCCTGGCCGTTGGTCCGCGGCAAGGACATCTACGTCCCTTACTACCGGGACATGGCCGTCTGCTTGGTGGCGGGGTTCACCGCCAAGGACGTGTTCCTGGGGCTCTTCGGGAAAGCCGACGACCCGTCCTCGGGTGGGCGCCAGATGCCGGCCCACTGGGGGTCGAGACGCCTGGGGATCATCACCGGCTCCTCCCCCATCGCGACGCAGATCCCCCACGCCTCGGGGATCGCCTACGCCATGAAGTACCGGGGAGAGGACTCCGTGGTGGCCTCGTGGTTCGGCGACGGCGCCACCAGCGAGGGCGACTGGCACGAGGCCCTCAACTTCGCTGGGATCCACAAGCTCCCCACCGTGTTCGTGTGCGAGAACAACAAGTACGCCATCTCCGTCCCCCTCTCGAAGCAATGCGCGGTGGAAGAGCTGTCCGTCAGGGCGGAGGGCTACGGCTTCCCGGGGGCGACGGTGGACGGGAACGACGTGCTCGCCTCCTACGAGGCCATGAAGGAGGCAGTGGAGCGGGCCCGGAGCGGCGCCGGCCCGACCCTGATCGAGACGAACTGCTACCGCTTCTACCCTCACACCTCCGACGACGACGACCGCACCTACCGAAGCCGCGAGGAGGTCGAGGAGGCTCGCAAGAACGATCCCATCCTCCTGTTCGGCAACTACCTGAAGAGCGTGGGGATCACGGACGACGCCAAGCTGGAAGGCGTCCGGGAAGAGCTCAAGGCCGAGGTGGACCGCGCCGTGGACGAGGCGTGGAACGCGCCGGACCCCGAGCCCGAATCGGCGACACGCCACGTGTTCGCCGAGGGTTCCGGGGAGGGGGGTCCCGGGGGGAGTAGCTCGCCCGGAGATGACGAAGCCACGAGCAGCAAAGCGAGCGGTCCCCTCGGATAGAAAGGGTCCTGATGGCCGAGAAGAACATGGTCCAGACGATCCACGACACCCTCCACGACGAGATGAAAGCCGACGACCGCGTCGTCGTGCTGGGCGAGGATGTAGGCGCCCGCGGAGGTGTGTTCCGGGTGACCCAGGGCTTCCTGGAGGAGTTCGGGGAGCAGCGGGTGATCGATACCCCGCTGGCGGAGTCGTCCATCGTGGGCGTGGCCATCGGGATGGCCCTCCATGGGTTGATCCCCATCCCCGAGATCCAGTTCGCCGACTTCATCCATCCGGCCTTCGACCAGATCGTGTCGGAGGCCGCGCGGATCCGGTACCGGTCGAACGGGGACTTCGGCGTGCCCATGGTGATCCGCGCGCCGTGGGGCGGCGGCGTGCACGGCGCCCTGTACCACTCTCAGTCGATCGAGGGTTTCTACGGCCACGTCCCCGGGCTGAAGGTCGTCATCCCAGCCACCCCGCGCGACGCCAAGGGATTGCTACGGGCGGCCATCCGCGACCCCGATCCGGTGATGTTCCTGGAGCACAAGAAGACGTACCGGCTGATCAAGGGGGAGGTCCCGGACGAGGACTACGAGGTGCCGATCGGGAAGGCGGACGTGAAACGGGAGGGCGACGACGTCACCTGCGTCTCGTACGGGTTGATGCTCCATCACTGCCTCGAGGCCGCGCAGAAGCTCCAGGACGAGGACGGCGTGTCGGTCGAGGTCGTCGACGTCCGGACCATCGCCCCGCTGGACAAGGAGACCATCCTCGAGTCGGTCAAGAAGACCGGGAAGGCCATGGTGGTTTACGAGGACAACCGGACCTACGGGCCGGGGGCCGAGATCGTGGCCACCATCGCCGAGGAGGCGATGCTGGACCTTGATGGACCCCTGGTGCGCGTGGCCGGGCCGGACATCCCCGCGATGGGCTTCGCCTCCAACATCGAGCACTTCTACATGCCCGACGTGGAGAAGATCCACGCGGCCATGAAGGAGCTGGCCGAGTTCTGATGCCGGCCAAGGACAAGAACCCGCACAGGCGGCGGCTCCACCTGCCGATCGTCGGGACCAATGGGAACGATCACGGAAACGGGCACGCCCATGGTCCCGAGCTCGCCGACACGCACGTCGTCCACTCGGTCGGGTGCGCCCAGACCGTCCGGCCGGACACCCCGCGGCCCGACTGGCTGAAGGTGAAGGCGTCGTTCGGCCCGAACTATCAAGAGCTCAAGGGCATCATGCGGACGCTGGACCTCCACACCGTGTGCGAGGAAGCCGGCTGCCCCAACATCTTCGAGTGCTGGGAGGATCGGGAGGCCACCTTCCTGATCCTCGGCGACCGATGCACCAGACGGTGCGGCTTCTGCGACGTGATGACGGCCAAGCCCCTGGTGCTCGATGGGGAGGAGCCCGAGCGGGTGGCGAGCGCAGCCAGGGCCATGGGCCTCCGCTACGTCGTCGTCACCGGGGTCGCCCGGGACGACCTGCCCGACGGTGGAGCGCGCATCTGGACCGAGACGATCCGCGCGATCCGGCGAGACGTCCCCGGTTGCGGTGTGGAGGTCCTCCCGCCGGACTTCAAAGGACACCGCGACGCCATCGCCATGGTGATCGATGCCGGACCCGACGTGTTCGCCCACAATCTGGAGACGGTCCGACGCCTGCACCGCCGGATCAGACCCGGGTTCGATTACGACCGTTCACTGGAGGCACTGCGGCTGGCCAAGGAGCTCCGGCCGGGGCAGGTCACCAAGTCGAACCTCATCCTGGGGATGGGCGAGCGCCCCGAGGAGGTCGCCGAGGCCTTCCGCGACCTCCGGGCGGTCGACGTCGACCTCATGACGCTCGGCCAGTACCTCCAGCCGACGAAGTTCCACCTGCCGGTGGACCGGTGGGTGACCCCCGAGGAGTTCGCCGAGCACGCCCGGGTTGGCGAGGAGATGGGCTTCGCGCACGTCGAGGCTGGCCCGCTGGTGCGCTCCTCGTACCACGCCGGCAAGCAGCTTCGAAGAGCGGAGGCCCGGACGGCCGCAGGCTAGCCCGACCGGGTCAGGCCGAGGAAGCCAACCCCTCGATGATCTGCGTGGTGACGTCGCGGACGGCATCCGCGTCGTCGCCGAAAACGCCCACGATGAGGGCACCGCGCTGCCACAGGACGGCGGCCCCTCCCTGCGGTGGGGTCCCGACGCGAACCTCCTGGCCGCCGATCTTCTCCTCGGAGAGCTTGCCCCCGAACCCTTGCTCGAACCCGACGAACACGCCTTCCGTGAAGAAAGGGTTCGTCGCGGCCTCGGGACTCACGGCCATAGCGAACACCAGGACCGCCGTGTCCTTCCCGGCGACCGCGAAGCGGGCATCGAACCCCTCGAGTACCTGCTGGGCCTGCGGGTCCGCGGTCAGCTGGTCCTCCATCTGCTGCCGGACCCGGTCGGGAACCTTCCGATATCTGAATCCGTCGAGATCGACGAAGGCGTCCTCCGGGTCGGCGGGGGCCACGGACGGAGGGGGGCTCGAGGCTTGCGGGGCGGGCTCCGACCGGCACGCCGCCAGGAAGGCTAGCGACATCCAGAGCGCGGCGGCGGCACGCTGCGTGGTGATCATCGCTCTGCGAGAAGCTCCTCGATGTAGGCCCGAAGCGCATCTTCCGCCTGGGCGCCGAGCAGATGGTAGCGGAGTTGCCCCTCGCGATCGACGAGGAAGGTCGTGGGGGGAGCCAGCATCCCGAACCGGAACGCCAGGATCCCCGTGGGGTCCGAGACGCTCGGATACGTCACCCCGAACTCCTTGAGGTACTCGAGGGCGGCGGCCTGGTCGTCGTTGAAGTCCACCCCGATGAACTGAACCCCTCGGTCCCGATACTCCCGCCACAACCGCTCCAGCCCGGGCTGTTCCCGGCGGCACGGCCCGCACCACGACGCCCAGAAGTTCACCACCACGACCTTGCCGCGGTACAGGTCGGGCGAGACCCGGCCCCCCTGGAGGGCGGGGAGGTCGAGCCCGGGCATCGGGCCGGAGACGCCGAGGGCGTCCGCCGTCGAGCTCGATCCGCGGAAGGAGATGGCCGCGGCCAGGACGCCCCCGACGACCAGCAGGGTCGCCGGGACGAGGAACAACAACCTCCTCCGATCGCTGGCCCGCACACCTCGCTCCAAGGCGAAATAGAAGGTGAGGTGAGGAGCCGGCCTGTAAGCCGGATTCTGTGCCCGCTCGTGCGGGTGGCGGCCATCTCTCTGGGGGCCACGTCACCGCGACCCTCAGGGCCCGAAGGCCCATGCGGCCTACCCGGGAGCATCGGACGGGCCGCCCGCGGCCGGCTTCGCCGGCCCGCTCCCTGCTTGGCCTTGCTCCTGGTGGGGTTTGCCGAGCCGCGCCGGTCACCCGGCGCGCTGGTGAGCTCTTACCTCACCGTTTCACCCTCACCGCCCGGCGGCCGTACGACCCGCCGGGAGGCGGTCTGCTCTCTGTTGCACTTTCCGCGGGTCACCCCGCCTGGGCGTTACCCAGCACCCTGCCCTACGGAGTCCGGACTTTCCTCGATCCCTCGCGGGGACCGCGGCCGCCCGGCCGGCTCCTCACCTCAAGTATACGAACCTAGGCCGTCCCTATAATCCCCCGATGGCCCGTCGGAGCTCCGTTCTGGTGTTCCTCCTCGGTAGCCTGACCCTCGCGGCTTGCACCTCACAGTCCGAGGAGTTCCAGATCCCTCCCGAAGGCACGGGGGAAGCGAGCACGGCCGGTCTGGAGACCGTGGCCATCCGGGAGACCATCCTGGAGTTCCTCGATGCCTACGCTCGAAGCGGCGACACGGTCGAACCTCTGCGCGACCTCGTCACCGGTCCGGAGCTCCGGGACTGGGTCCACTGGCTCGGGGTTCAGAATCGGCACCTGGAGCAAGCCACCGGGAACCTCGAGGTTCGCGCGGTGCGCATCCTCCAGATCCGGGACGAGGTGGCTGCGGCGGCCGTCGACGCCGATGTCAGATTCACCTTCCTGGCGGAGGAGGGCGAGGAGTCCGCGATCCCCCGCAGCTTCCAGAGCCCGGTCATCCTGTCCCGGCACGGGGGACCGGGGTCCTGGGCCGTGCTCGACGTGGTCCGGGACGGGCGGTCGATGACCGACTCCATCACCGTGCTGAAACCTCCGGTCTCCGCCCGTGACCAGGGACTGGTCGTCGAAGCCGTGAGCGTCTATCGATTCACGGCGGGGACGGTGGTGAATCTACGAGTCCGCAATGTCGGAGGGGATCCGGTGCGGATCGACCGCGAGCGGTCGGTGCTGCAGGTCGCGGGGCAGTCCCTCCGGCCACTGGGAACCACGGTCACGTTCTCCGGGGCCCTTCCACCGGACCGGCTGATCCAGGGAGCATTCGACTTCCCGAACGTCGAGCTGACCACCATTCCCGAGGGGATGTTGTTGCGATTCCACGACGGCCGCGAACCGATCACGCTGGCATTCCCCGCCGAAGCGTTCGCGCAGGGGGCCTAGCCTTCAGCGGAGCGGTCCGGATCGGAGCCCGAGGCTCAACCATCGAACAACCGAGGTGGCGGCTCGGGGCGACGGTACGACCGCCCCTCCTCGGTGTCGAGCCACTCCTCGATCCCCCTGTTCGCCAGGCGATCGGCATCGGCGTTCTCCTCCCGAGGGACGTGCTCCACGGCCACCTCGTCAAAGGCCGCTATGAGGGTGCGGACTTCCTGGTGAAGGCGCCGAAGGGTGGGATCCTTCACCCGAAACCGTCCGGCGAGCTGCTCCACGAGCAGACGACTGTCGGAGCGCAGCAGGACGGCCCTTGCCCCTCTCTCGGCAGCGAGTCGCAGGCCCATGAGGGCGGCTCGATACTCGGCCTGGTTGTTGGTGGCGTGCCCGATCCCCTGTCCGAGCTCCGCGACGAGCCGCCCGTCGTCGTCGGCTACCGCCACGCCGATGCCCGCCGGCCCCGGGTTGCCCCGAGCGGCGCCGTCGACGTTCACGATCAGGCGAGGACCAGGATGCGGCGGCAGTACTCGCACCTCCGGATGCCCTCGGATCGCTTGATGCGCTCCAGCTCCAGGGGAGAGAGCTTCTGGTGGCAGCCCTGGCACACCCCGTCCAGGAGGGCGGCCGCCCCGACGCCGCGCTTCTGAGCCCGGAGGTCCTCGTACAGCTCCAGGAGCTCCTCGTCGAAGGCGGTCGCCAGCGCCGCCCGTTCGGCGATCCGTTCCGCCAGGGCTCTTCCGATGTCCTCGAGCTCGCGCACCGAGTCACCGCCGATCTCCGCCAGGCGGTCCCGGGCCTCGGCCAGCTCGGCCTCCATCGGCGGAAGGCGGGACCCGACCTCCTCGCGTCGTTCCATCTGCGACAGGACGTCGTCCTCGATCAGCGACTTTCGCCGGTGGAGCGCTTGCACCTCGTGCTGGATCGACTCGAGCTCCTTCGGATTTGCGACGCTCCCGTCGTAGAGCCGGCGCTCCTCAGCGCCGATCTTCGCATCCAGGGTGGCCACCTCCGTCTCCAGTCGCCGCTGCTCCTGGTCGATGGATCCCAGCGCGAGTCGCGTCTCCCCCACCCGCTCCTCGAGACCATCGACGCGCTCTCGCGCGATCCGGATGTCCTCGCCGGACTCCAGCTCCCGGCGGCGGGCCTGAAGCCGGTCGATGGCCAGGTCGAGGTCTTGGAGCTCCAGGATCCGGTCCAGACCCCGCGCTCCCTGGTCCCCACTCACGGCATGCCACCGGCGAAGGCCGATCCATCGGTCATGGTGAACGCGAAGCGTAACGTAGCGCGGGCTTCCCGCGCCCCCCGGCCAGTGGCCCGCTCAGGCCAGGTCCTCGACCAGTACCACCCGAGCGGGAGCGCCGTCGCTCCCGGGGACGGCGAGGGGAAGCGCGGCCACCAGGTAGGACCCGGGTTCGACCGCCGCGAGGTCGAGGCCCTCGACGATCACCACGCCCGCCCCGAGCAGCGCCCGGTGCACCGGATGCCCCCGGCTCCCGGACCCGAACGGCTCGATCGACAGATAGTCGATGCCGACGAGACGCACCCTCCTGGCCACGCACCACTCAGCCGCGGAGGGATCGAGCGCCACGAAGTCCTCCCGGAAGCTCGTGTCAGACTTGCTCCACCCCGAGTTCCGGGTCTTGAGCAGCAATCGCTCCACTCCTTCGGGAACCGCGGCCTCCAGGTCGCTCGCGGCGATCCTTCCCTGGACGCCTTCCAGGCCGGCGACAACGGCCGGCCCCACGAGCGCCTCAGCTGGAAGCGCGTCGATGCCTCCGCCACCCTCGAGGAAGTGCACCGGGGCGTCGATGTGCGTTCCGGTGTGCGCGCCGAGGGAGAGGTGCGAGACGGTTGAGCTGTCGCCACGAGCCTGGTCCTTGACCAGCCGGCGGCGGAGCCCCTCCTCCCCCGGCCACACGGGGAGGTCCTCTCGCAGCGGTGCCGTGACGTCGTGGATCCGCATGACGCGGTGAAGCGTAGCTCGGGGCGGGTTCTCCTCCTAAGCTGGTACCCGAGCGAGGACGCAGCGAACCGTCAGGCGTCTCCTCGGGAGGTGAATCATGCGGTGGGAGCAGTTCAGCGAGGCGTGCCCGGAGATCGAGATGGTCGCGCGAGAGCGGTTCGCGCGCGACGAGCTGGTGATGCTGGGAACCCTGCGCAAGGACGGGTCACCCCGGATCAGTCCCTGCGAGCTGGATATCGCTGCGGGTCACCTGTTCCTGGGGATGATGTGGCGGTCGCCCAAGGCACTCGACCTGATGCGAGACCCTCGCCTTACGGTCCATAGCGTTACCTGCAACCGTGAGGGCACCGACGGCGACGTGAAGCTCTACGGTCGGGCGATCGAAGTGCGGGACCCCACGCTCCGACAGGCCTATCGGGAAGCGATCCGATCCCGGATCGACTGGGTCCCGAAGGAAGGCTCCTATCACTTGTTCTCCCTGGAGGTCGAACGCGCCGCGCACGTCGTCTTCGGAGGAGGCGAGGAGCGAGTCGCTACCTGGGAACCTGAGACCGGCCTCCGAACCTGGACGAAGGTGGCCTGACTGGACTTACGAGCCCCGACGCTTCGGCGCCTTGGGTGGCAGCTTCCCGGCCCAGGACAGTGAGCGTTCGATCCAGGCCCCAGAACGACCCGGCTCGCCCCTCCAAGCCCGGGGCAGCGACACGTACTCCTTCATCGCGCGTCCCGGCATGGGCTCGAACTCCGCGCCCCCTTCCGCGATGAGCTCGGCCCGCTCTTCCTCCGGCAGTCGAACGAACAGGTCCTGGCCGAAGACTCCAGTGAACATGTTCCCGTTCACGAACGCCGCCACGTTGCCGAACATGGGTCGCACGACGATCCGCGGGTCGTCCGGCAGGAGGGATTGGAACGCTTCCTTGGTGTCGGCGTCCGGCCGGGGGAGCGACCCCTTCGTCGGCTTCGGGCTCACGATCTCTCTCGGAGATAAGAGCCGTCCATCATCAGAGCATACGGTCTCGCGCGGCTCGCCCGGTATCGCGGCACCGCTAGCCGGTGAAGGCGTCCAGGGCCAGGACGGAGATGCCGGCTGCAAACACCGAGCCGCCCAGGAGATTGGCCCGGGAGGTCCTCGGGTCGCCGGCTGCTCGAGTCGTCCTCACCGCGGCTCGCCAGTACAGATAGAAACCGACTGCGACCAGGGCCAGATCGACCGCGATCGACGCCGCCGGCACTCGCGGGGGACATCGGCGGTCTGCCCCGGCTCGGGTTCGGCCTGTGGCAGTGTGTGTAGTCGGCGTGGATGATGGCGCTGCCGTAGCCCCCGCTCGTGCCGGGCGCCGTGTCGAGAGTCTCGAGCCCCGCCGCGAAGAGCGGAGCGAAGAGGACGTCCAGCCACGAGGTTGCCAGCATCAAGGCCCACAGGGGAGTCTGCCGCTCCCCGGCTTTGACCCCAGCAACCAACCCAAAGTGTCCGGCGATCATGGAGTCATTCCTCCTTCGAGCGCGGATCCGGCCAAGGAAGCCGCGCGTCGAGCACGCCGATGATCACGACGAACACGATCACGCCAAGGACGAATGCCATGGCCAGCCTCCTTTTCGGCGGGTCCCGTTCGACGATCGCCTCGACCACCTTATTAGTGAAGAGCACCGCCGGTAGAGGGGCCCGGATCCCGGTGCTCGCCATCCGACACGGGCCCGGACCCGGGCCTAGCGCTGGGCGGCGGCCTCTTCCAGCGTTGCCACCATGAGTACCGTAGACGCCAATCCACTCACCTCGAGGGAGCGGCGAATCAGCGACTCCGTCGGCACGACCACGATCAGCTGCTGCTTATGTTCGGCGAGCCGACGGGAAAGGTCGAACAGGACCCGGATTGCGGCACTGTCGAGAAAGCTTGCCTCGCACAGGTCGACCACCAGCTTGAGCTCTGTGTTCGAAACGAACTCCGCGAGAGAACGCCTGATCAAGGCTGCGTTAGACAGATCGATCTCGCCGCTCAGATGGGCCACCGTTGTACCGTCCACCACGTCGAAGCGGACGTCAGCCGGCTCGATCACCGTTCCCCTCCAGTCGCCACCGGAGCTCGACCGAGGTTCCTGTCTCGGACCGAGAGATCCGGACCTCATCGGCGAGCGCCTGCATCATCGCGAGTCCCCGCCCCCGGTCGGGATCCCGGGGGAACCGCCAGCGTCCGAGGTCACGGACGGTGAAGCTTATGGAGTCTCCGCTCACCTCGGCCCCGACGTGAATCATCCCGCCCGTGGGGCCGTAGGCATGCTGGATCGCGTTGGCGGCAGCCTCTCCCGTCGCCGCGATCACGTCGTAGGCCACCTCCGGCGCGAGACCACGCTCCCGAAGCCATCGCTGGAGGAGACGCCGAAGGACGAGGAGCTGCCTGGCATCTGCGCGAAAGGTTGTTTGCAGTTCCTCCCCTCCGTCTGGAGCGACCTCGACCACCAAGAGCGCCACGTCGTCGTCCAGCTCATGGTCGTCCATGAGCTCTTCGATGAGCAGGTCGCACCGTTTCTCCGGCGAGACGTCCACGGCGGAGGCCTCGCAGAGACGCCGCAGTCCGTCGTCGAGAGATGCACGTCGGCGCTCGATCAGCCCGTCGGTACAGAGGATGAGGGTGGTGCCGGGACGCAACTGCTCGACCGTTTCCGTGAAGGTTCCACCTTGCCTCGCCCCGAGAGGTGGGTCGGTCTCGGTCGTTCGGATGCGCACGGACCCGTCCGCGTCGCGGAGGATCGGCGGAATGTGAGCGGCACTGGCGAACCGGAATGTCAGCTCGACCGGATCGATGACCCCATAGAGGACCGTGGCCATCTGCTCAGGGTCGAGGAGTTGAAGAAGCCGATCCATCCGGTCGAGAACGTCGCCCGGCGACCCCACATCCAATGCATAGGCCCGCAGCGCGTTCCTGAGCTTCCCCATGGTAGAGGCGGCGCCCAGGCCCCGACCTACGACGTCGCCGATCCCCACCGCGATCGATCCGTTCGGAAGCATGAACGCGTCGTACCAATCACCGCCGACTTCGCCTCCCCCGGCCGGTACATATCGTGCAGCCAGTCGGAAGCCGGGCGGCGTGGGCAGTATCTCCGGAAGCAGACTGCGCTGAAGGGTTCTGGCGACAGCGCGTTCCCGCTCATACATTCCGGCGTGAAGGGCGAGTGCAACCCGGTCTCCCACCAACTGGAGGAGGGCCTCGTCCTCGGAAGAGAAATTGCGAGGGACGAGCGTGCCCACGTGGAGAACTCCCAGCCTTTCGCCCTGGACCACCAAGGGCACGCCGCAGAGCGAACGAATTCCCTTCTCCTTCAAGATGGGGTTCAGGACATTGCTGTGATCGACGTCGTAAATCGATAGGGGGTGCCCTGAAGCCGCGATGGTTCCGGCGAACCCCCGGCCGAGCGGGATCCTGACCCCCTGCTCCACCTCTTCTTCGAGGCCCTTCGCCGCTCGAGCCACGAGCTCGCCCCTCCCCCTGTCGAGGAGCAGGATGGCCGCCGTATCGGCTGAAAGCGCCTCCCTCACACGGATCAAGAGCTCCTCCAAGAGCTCGTCGACCGTGAGGTTCGCCAGTGCTGCATCGGTGACGCGTTGAAGCCTTCGCAGCTGATCGACCGAGGCAAGCAGTTCATCGATCCGCGTCGGGGAGGACGAGAATGATGAGTCGTTCGAAGCTGCGGTGGACCGGTCGACCATGCGCCTCCTTTGCTGGTGACGGCAAGGAACCTACCCCCGGCCCGGCTCCCGAAACCCTGACGATCGCTTGCTCTGCTCGTCGATTTCCCCGGCGCCCGTTCGTCGGTAGGGTGAGGGCGGCCGCGGGGCCGCCAGCAGCGGAGGAGGTCGCGATGAAGTACGCGTTGCTCATCTACACGGCCGAGGGAGCCCGGGACCAGGCCACCCCGGACGCCCTCGACGAGATGTACGAGCTGTATGGTCCGCCCGGTGGCCCCAGGGGCGCAGCACTAGGTGTCGAAACCGAGCCGAGCCGTTCGTCGTACAGGGTGAAGGCGGCGAGCGGCGCCGCGGATGGAAGGAGGGGCGATGCCCAAGTTCCTGTTGACGATCTGGGGAGATGAGGCCGTGATGGCGCAGGCCCGCCCGGAGGATACCCAGAAGTTCTATCAGGCCTATCAGGACCTGACCGACGAGATGCGCGGCGCGGGGGCCTTCGCTGCAGGTGAAGGAGTTCAGCCGAGCGCCACGGCCAAGACGATCCGGGTCCGGGACGGAAAGACGCTGAAATCCGACGGCCCGTTCGCGGAGACGAAGGAACAGCTGAACGGGTTCTACGTCGTCGAGTCGAAGGACGAGGACGAGGCCATCGCGTGGGCGGCCAAGATCCCGGGGGCGGCAATGGGCTCGGTCGAGGTTCGCCCCGTCATCGAGTACCCGCCGGAGGCATAGCCGAGGCCAAGGCGCGGGGGGTCGTCGACCGCCTGTTCCGGGGGGAGTCGGGGCGGGCGGTCGCGACCCTCATCCGCGTGCTTGGCGACTTCGACCTGGCCGAGGAGGCCGTGCAGGAGGCTTTCACGGTGGCCCTGGAGCGATGGGCCCGCGACGGCCTCCCCGCGAACCCCGGCGCGTGGATCACCACCACCGCGCGGAACAAGGCCATCGACCGGCTCCGGCGGGACAGGCGGCTGGCGGAGAAGACCGAGACCCTCCGGCAGCTCGAAACCATTGAGGGTTCGGCGGAGGAGCCGGTGCGACAGGGCGCCATTCCCGACGACCGCCTGCGGCTGATCTTCACGTGCTGCCACCCGGCCCTCGCTCCGGAGGCCCAGGTGGCCCTGACCCTCCGGACCCTCGGAGGCCTGTCCACGGGGGAGATCGCCCGGGCCTTCCTGGTGCCCGAACCCACCATGGCCCAGCGGCTGGTCCGGGCCAAGC